>JAFDXN010000010.1 GCA_018267915.1 Bacteroidota bacterium
AAGCGTTTTGGAACCCCCCAGGTACTCTTTTACTACTTGCCGGCGTAAAAGCCAGCTGCGTCTTTGATGGTTTCTTGCCATATATTACACTTTTTTAGTGTCAACCTATGGCAGGACTAGACATTGAGTGCCTGAAATGCCCGATGAAAATTGCCTGGAATGAGCGAGAATTGGATACATGATAACAGGGTTTAGTTTAAAATGAATCACCCCGGCCATTCTTTTTATAGGAAAGCTATCTGTTTGAATGGCCACCCCTCTTTGAAAATAAAGAGGGGAGTTGGATTTCGCATAAAGGTACGAAGCAGTATCAGTAAGCACTAAAAATGTGGATAAAGAGACATAAAATTGAAATTGCTCATGGATAGCTCAGCCACAATATTGTATAGTTTTATTCGTTATTTTGAAAACTATCTATGAAGTATCGATTGCCTAGTCTCGCTTTCCTGTTTTTGCTTTCAATTGATGCCTTTTGTCAGCTAAATATCCCCGCGATTTCATGGCAGAAATGCATCGGCGGAACGGCTACTGAAGCTGGTTATTCTATTCAACAAACAGATGATGGCGGGTATATAATGCTTGGCAACGCGGAATCAACAGACGGCGATATAATTAACCATCCAACGGGAGACAGTCTCTGGATAGCAAAATTGAGTCCCGATAGAAATATCACGTGGCAAACATTTGTGGGAGAGGCAATTTACTATGGCGGCGCGACGCTGAACAGGAATATAGAACAAACTGTGGACGGAGGGTATATAGTAAGCGGAAGGACGGTGACCAAACTTTTTGCTTCCGGGGCCGTAGACTGGCAAACCCCGATCAACACGCAGCTTGTTCACCCAAGCACGGACGGAGGGTATATTGCCGTTGTGAGCAATAACTACAGACCTAACGTCACTACCGTTACAAAGTTAAACCCGGCGGGAGCGACGGAGTGGATCGACACCTTTGGCGTGGGTGGTGGCATGGTCGCTAACGCAGTTGCACAACTACAGGATGGCAGCTACATCGTGGGAGGGGTGGGAAACCAGGATCCGGGCCCGCCATCGGTATGTTATGTTCATATCGCTAACAATGGGAGCGTGTTAGCCTCTCCGGGAAACGAGGGACGGGGGCAAATCGTGTCGGTAACGCCAACGTCAGACGGAGGCTATGTGCGGCTGCTGACCCGACATGCCTATATTGTCGGTATAGACAAATACGGTGTCAGCGGTAATATCGAATGGAGCAAGCAATATGCGTTTCCCAATTCAACCGTAAATCACATAAGCCAGTTGAGTGATAGCAGTTTTATAGTGTCTGGCAGCCTGCTTCCATCTTCGGCGGCAATCTTATTTAGAGTTTCAAAGACCGGCGACAGCCTCTGGCTAAAAGACTTCGGCGGGTCGGCGAATGACGCGTTTAACTCGGTTTGCCCAACCAACGACGGCGGCTTTATTGCGATCGGCAGCACGTATTCTAATGACGGGGACGTTTCGGGCAATCATGGGTCATCGGACATATGGCTCGCAAAATTCGGTCAATTTGCTGCGGACATAGAGAAGATCATGCCAAACACTAACATCGAAATATATCCCAATCCAACGACAGGGGATTTCACATTAGAGACAGGGGCCGAAAACAAGGGGTATTTTTACCTATACACACTCTTAGGACAGTTAGTGGCAAGCTATCCGATAACCGAGGTGAAGACAGAAATACACATGGTGCAGGATATTATGCCAGGCGTATACATAGGACAGTTTAAACCATTTGATGGCAGTGCAGACACGAAAGTGCGAATCATCTATCAAAACCAATAGCTGTATTGAACCTTTTAATCAAGAATATTAACTCAAAAGCAATTTTTACAATGCTAATGGCAATATTGCCACTGGCATCTTTTGGCCAAGGGTTTTCACATTTGCTTGATTTTGACAGTACTGCTGATCATGGCTGGCATGTTTTTGTGGAACCAACAGGTGACTATTTTTTATTTGGGGAAGCAATAAATGGCAATGGCCCTGCTTATATATCAAATATGGAGGTCTCATTTGACGGGAGCACAATATTAAGCAGGCATTCCCTAACGGCGGATATGTCTCAAATTTACTCGACGATGTCCGGGCAAGCTGTGAGGCTACATAACGGGGAGTATTTGCTCCCAGTTACGGTTCAATCGGGAACAACCCCTATCCAAAGTGCCGCGGGACTAGCAAAATTCAACCTGAATGGTGACACGATATTTGTTAAAGCTTATACCGATACCTCGTTGTATTTTGAATATGCCTCCAGTTGCACCGAATTGCCGAACGGAGACTATTTGCTTGGTAGTACCCATCAGCTCCACCAGACACAATCATATCCTAGTCGAATAATACGCACCGACAGTAATGGAAACATAAAGTGGTCGCAGAGCTATCAAAAAATACCATCGCAATTTGTTACCATTAATACCCTGCAGCTGCTTGATGCGAACCGGATTTTAGTAGGAGCAATGAGTACGGCACTGATTGTTTTCCCTCTAGGCTATGTTCCACACAATGCCCCTTGGTTTTTTGTCATTGATAGCATGGGTAATGTGGTTAAAGATACTGTCTTCGGTGAACCATATTGGGGCGGGGGTAGTATTTGGAAAGATTTCAACGGTGGATATTATCATGTTGGATGGATAGATTCCTTCCCTAATCAAGACCCAAGTGCACTGGAGGATGCACCGGGCTATATCGCACACCTCGATACCAATTTTCAGATTGAGTGGATAACGAGGTTCAATTTTACAGATACTCCCACTGGCAAAAGATACATCTCTACAGCTCGACAACTTCAGGACGGGAATTTTATTTTGGTCGGAGAATCGTACGATGACGAATTTGGATGGTCGAGAGGCTGGTGCGCTAAAGTTAATCAATCCGGTGCGATTGTATGGAACCATAACTACTATCTAAATCCACATTATGACAACGAATTGTGGGATGTGGTGGAGCGAAGCGATAGAAGTATCCTATTAGTTGGGGACAGCTTCAATGATACGTTGCCTAGCTGGAGAGGTCAGAAGGACATATGGCTAGTAAGTGTAGATAGCAATGGCTGCATTATCCCTGGATGCGACAATGGGCTAATTACTACAATTGCACAAAGGAATATAGCAGAGGTCAAGGTATATCCTAACCCAAACACCGGATACTTAATCTTAGAGACGGGTATTGAACGCACGGGGCATTTCTATTTGTACGACCTTTTAGGTCAGTTCGTAGCAAGCTATCCGATAACCAATGCAAAGACAGAAATACACATCGGGCTGGATATAGCGCCAGGAGTGTACATAGGACGCTTTGCGCCATCAGACGGCAGTGGGGAAGCAACAGTACGCATTGTGTACGAAAACCAGTAAAGGCAAACCTTTGACAAAAAGTGCGCTAGCGTTATATGTTCTATAGACCGATAATATAGTCTTATGGGTGAAGAAAACCGAAACGTCTATGTTTGTAAAAACAAAAATGCACATGAGCACTCCGCAACTATTCGTAAAAATGGGTATCGATCAATGGAACGGCACTGTGGGCCGCTTTAATAAGGTGCTGGACAGCCTGAGTGATGAACAACTGATGCAGGAGGCTGCACCGGGCCGGAACAGGGGCGTGTATTTGCTGGGGCACATGGTTGCCGTAAACGATGCCATGCTGCCGCTGCTGGGTTTCCAGGACAGGCAACACCCCGAACTGGATGAGATATTCCTGACAAATCCCGACAGGGCTAAAGAACTGCCGGAAACCGCCAAACTGAGAGCTTACTGGGGAGAATCGAATAAGCTGCTGCAGGAGCATTTTGCCACGACCACGCCTGAAGAATGGTTTGGCAGACATACGATGGTGAGCGAAGAGGACTTTGAAAAGGAGCCGCACCGGAACAAGCTGAATGTGCTAATTGGAAGGGCCGTGCACCTGGCAGGGCATTATGGACAGATGCTGTATTTGAAGGGGAAAGACGAATAGTTTGCCTATTTAGCATGTGCTTGTACCGAGCGCCCATTGAGTCCTCTAGGGAGAGACTCAATGGGTAAAAGGAGGCAACTTCGATTTTATAGGTCAGTTTTTAGTGCGAACGAATGATATGACTGTGGTGTAGTTGCAATATTCTATGGGCTGCACTATCGTTGAAACCTATTCTGATAAACCCACTGTCGTGATTGATGATAATTTCATCAAAATGATCATTGTCAATTTGCCAATAATATCTATATGGATTCGCATAAGAATTGTTGTTTGTGAAGAGCGATGTAAAATTTTTTCTCTCGACAGCGCCGGACGTTTCAAAAAAAGGATACCGGTAGGTAAGATTTCCATATAATCGTAAATGTTGTTGATTATCGTATAAATCGCAAAAGTCCAAATCGCCCTCTGACGATAATGACATTACAAATGTGTCTTTCTGGCCGGTTGTGATATGATAATCAATCAACGTAACGTTTATCTTATCCCATGAAAGGCCATTTTCCGGACCTTCTTTTGCTGTGCGGTAATTTGTTGCGATAAGGCTGTCATTATCGCCTGTTAGAGAATCGCGAAATAGCCAGTAAGTACCATCCTGATAGTCGAAATAATCCAGTAGGCCATCTGGTAAATGATAGTATTTGGTGTCTTGCTTTTTTGTGCTGCAGGACATAATGGATACGAAACATAGTGTGGAAAATAGGATGCCTATCGTAATTCGCATAGACTAATTGTTTTTTATTTGTTTTTTCAAATCTTCTATTTCTTTCTGTTGCTGGCCAATGTAGAGCGTAAGCTCTTCGATTTTTTGCGGGAGTTTTGCATTCATCTCCCCAACATCTATGCCGTTTTTATTGAAAGAGGGGTCTGGATACACATAAAGTACGACGTAGTACTATACCGACCTAAAAACGTGGCCAAAGATACATATAATTGAAATTGCCCATTAGCTGATAGGAAGGGCGGTGCACCTGGCAGGGCATTATGGACAGATGCTGTATTTGAAGGGGAAAGACGAATAGTTTGCCTAATTAGCTGATGTGCTTGTACCGAGCGCCCATTGAGTCCTCTAGGGAGAGACTCAATGGGTAAATAAAGCTTTTTGTTCGCGAAGGGCACCCCAAATCAAGAGCGTGTGCGACAGCGGAGTGCGGTGGCTTGCGAGCGACATCCCCCACCCCCTTCGGCCAAGCACAGGAGCGTCCGCACAAGGGGAAAAGAATCACCCCGGCCATTCTTTTAATAGGAAAGCTATCTGTTTGAATGGCCACCCCTCTTTGAAAATAAAGAGGGGAGCTTTTTGTCGCGAACGACACCCCAAATCAAGAGCGGGTGCGAGAGCGGAGTGCGGTGGCTTGCGAACGACATCCCCTGCCCCCCGGCCAGGCACAGGGCTTTCGCACAAGGGGGAATAGACTCTAGCAATGCCATAGAGCATTGTCATACTTCGACTTGGCTCAGTATGACAAGAATAAGTTCAGCTCAGTTTGCCCGTGCATATTTTTATGACGAGAATTATTGAATAAGCTGACCACGGTCAGCTTATTCGCTTTTACGAGCTGCTAAAATTGCGTTTGGATCAAACAAGGGTTTCAAATGCCTTTTTATCATAGTCTCGGAATAATACCTGACAAACGTCATATCGTTTTCCGTCAGCCCAATGACAATCTTTACCAGGAAGAGTTAGTAGGCACACAGGGCTTCAGCGGTTTATCGTCGCTGGTCTACCACCTGCATCCGCCAACGGCGGTAAAACAAAAAGGCAAGCCCTACTCGGTAGCGCCCAAAGTGGCCATGGAGAACAGCCTGAATGCGATGAGCTTTATGGGGTTTGACATAAAACCCGAGGATGACTACCTGAAGAGCCGAAAGACGCTCTTCATCAACCACGCAATGAAGGTGGGCCTGGCCGCACCCACGAAGGGCAATGAATATTTCTTTAAGAATGCGGACGCAGATGAAATGCTCTTCGTACACCGGGGAACCGGCAGACTGCATACCATGTTCGGCATCCTGCCTTTTAAGTATGGGGACTATATCGTCATCCCACGTGGCACGGTATATAAGCTCGAGTTTGACGATAAAGATAACCGGCTGCTTTATGTAGAATCGCACGACCCTATATTCACTCCCCGCCGCTACAGGAACGAATTCGGCCAGTTGCTGGAACATTCGCCATTTTGCGAGCGGGACATTAAGCGCCCTACGGAACTGAAGACCTACGATGAGCAGGGTGAATTTGACGTGCTGATCAAAAAGCGCGACCGCATCTTCCCTTATACTTATTTATACCACCCATTCGATGTGGCGGGGTGGGACGGGTATCACTACCCCTATACCTTTTCGATCTTCAATTTTGAACCGATCACGGGGCGCATACATATGCCGCCACCCATACACCAAACATTCGAGTGCCGCAATTTCGTGATCTGCTCTTTCGTTCCCCGACTGTACGATTATCATCCACAGGCCATTCCCGCGCCTTACCATCATAGCAATATCGATTCGGACGAGATACTGTATTACGTGGATGGTGACTTTATGAGCCGCAATAATATACAGAAGGGGCAACTGACATTGCACCCCGGCGGCATACCGCACGGGCCACACCCCGGCGCCATAGAAAGAAGCATTGGCCAAAAGGAGACCAAAGAACTCGCAGTGATGATAGACCCCTTCAACCCCATGATGATAACGGAAGATGCATTGGATATTGAGGTAGGGGATTATTATAAATCGTGGATACAGTGATTATTTGTGATTTATGATTTGCGATTTGTGATTGACTTTTTTGAACACTAAAAACATTTATATGGATACTGCTGATCTTAAAAAAGTAGAGAACTACGACTACGGTATCGAAAAGATATTCGATAAGGCACAGGATTTCCTGCCAATTAACGGCACGGACTACGTGGAACTATATGTGGGCAATGCCAAGCAGGCTGCGCACTATTACAAAACGGCCTTCGGCTTCCAGTCGCTGGCCTATGCCGGGCTGGAAACGGGTGTAAAAGACCGCACATCATATGTATTGCAGCAGGACAAAATAAGGCTGGTGCTTACCACTCCCTTCGATCCGGATAGCGACATATCAGACCATATACGTCAACATGGTGATGGTGTGAAGGTGATAGCCCTATGGGTGGACGATGCACGCAAAGCTTTTGAAGAAACCATCAGCAGGGGTGCGGAAGTCTATTTTGAGCCACAGGTGGAGCAGGACGAATACGGTGAAGTGGTAAGGGCGGGCATACATACCTATGGCGAGACCGTGCACATATTCGTGGAGCGCAGGAACTACAATGGCATCTTCCTGCCGGGCTATGTAAAATGGGAGTCGGAGTACAATCCGCCATCAACGGGTCTGAAATATATAGACCATATGGTGGGCAACGTGGAGCTGGGCACTATGAATATCTGGGCCGACTTCTACGCCAATGTGATGGGCTTTGCCAACCTGGTGACCTTTGACGACAAAGACATATCGACCGAATACACGGCGCTAATGAGCAAGGTGATGACCAATGGCAATGGCCGCATCAAGTTCCCGATCAATGAGCCGGCCCCGGGCCTGAAAAAATCGCAAGTGGAAGAATACCTGGACTTCTACAGGGGTCCCGGCTGCCAGCACATCGCAGTTGCCACCGACGACATTTTATTCACGGTAAGTGAAATGAGGAAACGCGGAGTTGAGTTCCTGCATGTGCCGGGCGACTATTATGATACGGTAGCCAATCGCGTGGGCACAATAGCTGAAGACCTGGAGAAACTAAAAGGACTGGGCATTATGGTGGACCGGGATGAGGAAGGATACCTGCTGCAGATCTTCACCAAACCGGTGGAAGACCGCCCTACCCTTTTCTTCGAGATCATACAGCGCAAGGGTGCTAAGTCTTTCGGAAAGGGGAACTTCCAGGCCTTGTTCGAATCGATAGAGGCAGAGCAGGCGCGGAGGGGCACACTGTAGCGGCAGTGCGCAGTGGCAGCATGCAGCGAAGAACATTCGCGGGCGAGACATACGTAAACAGTAAAAACAGTCCTATGGGAGCGATACAGGAATTAGAATTACAACTGAACGAACTGCTCGAAAAGAAGTTCGAAGAGCGTGTGCAGGGCGGTGATGCCGTGGAGCCGCGTGACTGGATGCCGGAAAATTACCGGAAGCACCTGGTAAGGCAGATATCGCAGCACGCCCACTCGGAAGTGATAGGCATGCAGCCTGAAGGCAACTGGATAACCCGCGCGCCAAGCCTAAGGGCAAAGCAGATACTGCTTGCTAAAATACAGGACGAAGGCGGACATGGCCTGTACCTCTACAGCGCGGCGGAAACGCTGGGCATCAGCCGCGATGAAATGATAGCGCAGCTGCACAGCGGCAAAGCGAAATATTCCAACATATTCAACTACCCTGCCCTTACATGGGCCGATATCGGCGCCATTGGCTGGCTGGTGGATGGCGCCGCCATCGTGAACCAGGTGTCGCTGCAAAGGACATCGTATGGCCCCTACAGCAGGGCGATGGTGCGCATATGTAAAGAGGAAAGCTTTCATCAACGCCAAGGCTACGAGATAATGGCGCAGATGATGAAGGGAACAGCAGACCAAAAAGAAATGGCACAGGACGCGATGAACCGCTGGTGGTGGCCGGCCCTGATGATGTTCGGTCCGCACGATACGGAGTCGCCGCATGCGGGTGACGCATTCCGCTGGAAGATAAAGCGCCATACCAATGACGAGCTTCGACAGAAGTTCATAGACAAAACAGTGCAGCAGGCGGAGGTTATAGGTCTTACCGTGCCCGACCCAGACCTGAAGTGGAACGAAGCCGCGGGGCACTACGACCATGGCGAGATCAACTGGGAAGAATTCCGCAACGTGATAAACGGCGACGGCCCTTGCAACAAACAAAGGCTGGACCACCATAAAAAAGTGCATGCAGAGGGAGAGTGGGTGCGTGTGGCGGCGGCTGCATACCATGCTAAAAAAGCAAACAAGAACTAAACGCAAAAAACATTTTATATGGCTACAGATACACAGCTGGCAACGTGGGAAGTGTTCATGCAGAGCAAACCGGGGGCCAACTACACACACCAGGGCAGCATACATGCTGCCGATGCGAAAATGGCATTGCAAAACGCGAGAGATACCTACTCGCGCCGCAGCGAGGGCACAAGCATATGGGTAGTGCCTACGGAATCAATATTTGCATCGAGCCCCGGCGATAAAGAAATGCTCTTTGACCCGGCAAGCGATAAGATATACAGGCTGCCAACGTTTTATAAGATACCCGACGGGGCAAAAAACATTTAAAATGGCCGACCAAAACAATCTATTCAAATACCTGTTGCGCCTGGGCGACAATGCACTGGTATTATCGCACCGCCTGTCGGAATGGTGCAGCAGGGCGCCGCTCATCGAAGAAGACCTGGCGCTGACCAATTTTTCGCTGGACATGATAGGCCGTGCACAGGCACTGCTGAAATATGCGGGCGAGGTAGAAGGCAAAGGCAGGACAGAAGACGACCTGGCCTACAAGCGCGCGGAGCGCCAGTTTTACAACCACCTGGTAATGGAATTGCCAAATGGTGATTTTGCTTTCACGATGGCAAGACAACTGCTAGTATCTGCGTTTGAGTGCCTGCTGTTCGAAGCGCTCAGCAACAGCAAGGATGAAACCATAGCCGCGATAGCGGCCAAGACGCTGAAAGAAGTGAAATACCACAGGGCGCATGCTGAGGACTGGGTGATACGCCTGGGTGATGGAACGGAAGAAAGCTACCAGCGTATGCAGCACGCGGTGAACGCACTGTGGATGTACACCGGCGAGCTATTTGAAGCGGACGAAGTGGATGCTGAACTTATCAGAGAAGGCATAGCAGTTGACCAGAACAGCCTGCGCCCACAATGGCAGGAATACATCGGCCAGGTACTCACCGAAGCAAAACTGCAGGTGCCTGCTGACGGCTACATGCAGACGGGCAGCCGCAAGGGTATACATACAGAACACCTGGGACATATACTGAGCGAAATGCAATACCTGCAACGCGCATATCCTGATGCAACATGGTAACCACAGCATACACACGGGAAGAGATCATGGGCTACCTGTCGGAGATAGCGGACCCCGAGATACCTGTGCTTACCATAGAGGAGATAGGCATGCTGCGCGATGTGCTGATAACGGAGAAAGGGTATGAGATCATATTGACGCCCACCTATACGGGCTGCCCGGCTATGGGGATCATAGAAGAAGATATAGAGCGCCTGCTTGCAGAGAAAGGGGTTGGGCCGGTAACAGTGAAGCTGGTGTATGCACCGGCATGGACAACAGACTGGATAACAGATGCGGCGAAAGAAAAGATGCGGAAGTACGGCATTTCGCCACCTGAACATTCATCGTGCAGCCAGGCATTTTCGGTAGGGAGTTCCGTTTCCTGTCCCAAATGCGGATCGGCAGATACACAACTCGTCAGCAGGTTTGGAGCTACTGCCTGCAAGGCGCTATACAAGTGCAATAGCTGTAAAGAGCCGTTTGAACATTTCAAGTGCCACTAACCATAAAATCGAGAAAACGAGAGCGCACCCGGATGGGCGCGCTCTTTTCATTTTTTAAATGGATTTGCTTATTCTTTGACGAACTTAGCCGTGAACATTTCGGCGCCTGTGCTTACCTGCACGAAATAGATGCCGGCGGGTAGCGCGGTCACATTCATTTCTGTTTTGGCAGCAGATACCAGTTGCGCGTTGGCTACCAATTGACCTGTGGTGTTCAGTATCCTTACGTCGGCTTTTGCAACAGCTTTACCCAATGTTACCATCAGCCTGTCATTGGCGGGGTTAGGGGCCAGCATTAACTTAGCATTGCGTGCGATCTCTTCCCTTACTGCTGTACCACTGCATAGGCGATAAGCGGTCTTGCCGTTGCCATCCCATACGAAGAAACAGGAACCTGAAGCATTCCTACCACACACGGGGAAGTAGCTGGTAGGGAGGCCGGTGATGTACGGAGTGAAAGTCACACCATCATCGGCGCTGATCTTAACCGGTACACCTGAATTACATGTAGCACCGTCGACAGTGATGAGTATCATGCCATTTGCGGAAGTTACGGAAAACACCTGGCAAAAGCCGTGCAATAGCGAGGTGTCGGTCTTAGCCCATGTAGCGCCGTGGTCGGTGCTTTTATAAAGACCATCGCCGAAAGCATCGCCGCCAAAGAGGCTATTCCCCGATTTCGTCATAAACAAATACTTACCGGCAGGGTGACCTGTACCGGCCAATGTCCAGTTGAGGCCGTTGTCTGTGGTCTTGTATGCCCCGTTCTTGCCACCAACAAAGATGGTAGTGCCGTCGAACTGGAAATCGGTCATGGGCAGGTTAGGGGCTGTCGCTGCTGTGGCTGTGGTCATGTTGTTGGTAGAGTAATAGACACCCCCGTTAGTGAAGCTACCCCACGACACCATTATCGTATCGCCCACCGCTTCAATGTCGTTGATCCTATCTACCATAGGCATGCCTGTGGTGGACCATGAGCTGCCATTATTGGTGCTGATGTAAACGGTTGAATCGCTGCCGGCGTAGATCTTACCTGCCCCATCGGTGTAGACCGCCCTGATAGGCAAATTACCTACCACAGCTTTTGTAAAAGTCAGGTTGGTCCAGGTGTCGCCGTCGTTAGTGCTTGAGAAGAGGCCTTTGTTGGTACAGGCAAACAAAACGTTGCCATAGCCCTTGAAACAATACAGGTTGGCGGCGGTGTCTGTGCCGCTTATTAGCTGGGGAATAGCCGCCCACTGCCCCATGGCCATTTGGCTAAAAAGGAGTGTAGCAATAAAGAAGTACAGTTTTTTCATGTTGTCAGCTTTAGTCTTTAATGATTAAAATTTCTCAACACAAAAATATTTCCGGATTTAACGCAAGATTATCCGTGCGGCTGGGTATTTTAGAAAGGAAGCATCTACGTGTTACACGGTATCTGAGGCCGGTCTGCGGACGGCGAAAATGATATAGAGGGCTGCCAGGAGGGCAGCAGTAGCGGTAACGAGCATAGTGGCAGTGGCCCCAAATTCCATCCACAGCAAGCCGCTAATACTACTGGCTAAAAGTGCAAAAATGCTCTGAAAAGCCGTGAAGGTGCCTATGGCCGTCGCGGTGTCTTTGGCATCGGTGATATTAGATATCCAGGCTTTGGCGATACCCTCCGTTGCAGCAGCATAAATACCGTAGACAAAGAACATCGCGAAGAACATACTCAGATGGTGCCCGAGGCCCATGCCTGCATAAACCAAAGCAAATGCCAGCAGCCCAAAGACGAAGACATTCTTCAAGCCCAGACGGTCGGCGAGGATCCCGATGGGAAAGGAGGCTGCTGCGTAGATGACATTGTAAAAGATATACACGCCTATGGTGCCCGAATCGCTAACGCCCGCCTCTTTGATCTTCAGTAGGAGGAAAACATCGGAACTGTTGAAGAGTGTAAAGAAAAGCAGGCCTATTAGCAGCTTCCGGTATACAGCGGGGCTTGTTTTCCAGTAGCGGAAGAAATCGAGAAAGTACGTTTTGGGTACTGCGCCATCGGGCCTGCGCTTTCTCTCCTTTAAAAGATAGGTGAGCAGAATAGCAACTAACCCGGGAAAGAAAGCGATGAAAAAAAGTGTTTTATAGCGGGCGGGGAAATAATAGAGAAAGACTAAAGCGAGCGTGGGGCCGAGGAATGCCCCGGTGGTGTCCATGGCACGGTGAAAGCCGAATACCCTACCCTTGGTTTGAGGCGTGGCCTCGTCGGAGAGCATAGCGTCACGGGCGCCGGTGCGGATGCCTTTGCCGATACGGTCGAGGCTACGGGCGGTAAATATCCAGAGGGGGAAGGTGAGTATAGCCATCATAGGTTTGGATATGGCGCTTAACGTATAGCCGAGCCGGACGTAGGGGACACGCAGGCCTTTATTATCGGATAGCTTGCCGAAGTAACCCTTGCTTAATCCCGCGATAGCTTCGGCCACCCCCTCCAGCACCCCGATCATCAATACTGAGAAATTGATGCTTTTGAGGTAAATGGGCATGACCGGATATAACATTTCGCTGGCTATGTCTGTAAACAGGCTAACCATCGACAGTATCCATATGGTTCTGGTGATCGCTTTCATTTCATTACTAAAGGTAACAAACCACGGCCTGGGAATTAATAATTCTATAATTTTAAGCCGTTGCATCAAATCATCTTGCATCACCCAATCTAAGCGTATGAATCTCAAGCTGATATTAATAAGCTGTTTAGGATTGTTGTCAAACCCCATGTGCTATGCACAGCCGGGCTGCACGGATCCTTATGCAACGAACTATAACCCAGGCGCGACCAGTAATGATGGTTCATGTGTTTATGCCGTGACCCACGACACTATGCAACTGCGCGCACAACTGCCGGCAGCGCTCACAGAGAGCTCCGGCCTTGCCTGGGACAATGGGAAATTATGGTCGCATAATGACAGCAGTAATCCTGCGTCTTTCTTCAGCATAGACACCAATGACGGGCACATCATCCAGAAGGTGAACATTACTAATCACAGTAATATCGACTGGGAAGACATAGCAGCAGATGATAACTACATATACATCGGGGACTTCGGCAATAACAACGGCGACAGGACGGACCTGAGGATACTTAAAGTTGCGAAATCAGCCATTACGGGAGACACAGCCAACGTGACCGCACAGGTGATATCTTTCTCCTATGCCGATCAGGCTTCCCACGCTTCCAACCCACTTAACAATTACGATTGCGAGGCGCTTATTTCGATCGGCGACTCGCTGTATATTTTCACTAAAGACCGTGGCGACCTGCAAACACGTGTATATAAGATGCCGAAAACTCCCGGCAGCTACGTGCTCAGCCCCTACACCAGTTTCAATGTAAATGGCGCAATTACCGGCGCGAGCTACAATGCAGCGACACACGAGATCGTGTTGATAGGCTATACCTTGCTGAAAACTTATTCATTTCTCTGGTTCCTGAACGACTACCAGGGCGATATGTTCTTTTCCGGGAACAAACGCAGGATAGAGATCGGCGGCAACAGCGAATGGCAAACGGAAGGAATAGAATTTATTTCCTCTGATCGGTTTTTTGTTTCCAATGAAACTGCTACCGTGCCTGCCTCGCTGTTTATCGGGCATAAGAACTGGTTGTCGGCGGTTAGTGTGCCGGATGTGCAGTCCGGGCTTAAATACAGTGTGTTTCCCAACCCAGCCGGCAAGACGATCACGATCGCAGAATTAGGTGGTAAAAACTCATACCGGGTCATGAACATGGGGGGCAAAGAGGTATTATCTGGCACGGCAGACCCGAAACACAATACTATCGGGCTTGACAAGTTGAAGACAGGTATCTATTTACTGGAGCTTGCCGACGACAAGGGGGGAAAATTTATTCAGCGCATCACTAAAGACTGATGCTGAAAAAGATCAATAGAGTAAGCATTGAGCAAAGCAGCGCGCATACTATTAATACTTTTCTGGCCTCTGCTTTCCTATGCCGATAACAAGCCACTACTCTACTCCATATCCGAAAAGGACGGACTGAGCGACAATGTAGTTAATTGCTTTTTTAAAGACAGTCGCGGCATCATGTGGATGGGCACCAACTACGGGCTCAACAGCTACGATGGCTCAGAGATCAGTAATTATCTTGCCGGGAAGGACAATAGCCTGCCGGACAATGTAATAAGTGATATAAAGGAAGATTCCGGCTATTGCTTCTGGATCGCTACCGGAAATGGCCTGTGCAGGTATGATGCAGGGAGACAGCGCTTCAGCACATTTCGCTTCAGCAATGATAACAGTGTCCTAAATCGCTACTATAGCCTCACTATTGCTGGCGATAATATCTTTTTGGCCTGCGAAAAAGGGCTGGTTTCATTTAACAAGAACAGCAAAAGATTCCGGCTCTTAAACAATCCGTCCGGGGCGCTAAGCAATAAGATCAATAAAGTATACAGGGACCGCAAAGACCGCATATGGCTTGCCACATCAATGGGCCTGTGGCGGTACGATCTTGCCACAGCTCATTTTAGATGTGCCGATTCACCGGAAAACGACAAGCTTTTTGAAGGTTTCGTTACGGATATATTCGAAGACCATTCCGGCGATATATGGTTCGGCACATGGAACAAGGGCCTGAAACGCCTGGACACAAATGGCCAGGTGAAAGACTACCTGGATTTGCCCGGCAGTCATTCCAATGTGGTCACGATCACCGAACAAGTGGACGAGGCCGGCCGCTACCATATCTGGCTTAGCAACTATCCCGGCTGGCTGGAAGCTGAACAAAATCGCTTCATGGCGTTCAACATCCCAGGAACGGGAAATGAAGCTATAACCACATCGAACCGTATGTATTGCGATCGTGACGGGCTGCTGTGGATATCAACGACACAAGGCGTTAAGATATACAACCCCCGAAAGCAGTTCTTTCACACCGCCGTGCTTTCGAACGGTGCTCCGATCACCACTCAAGGTGTTACACTGCTGCCTATGCAAAAGGGCTTTTTGCTTGGCGCACAGGCAAGCAGTGGACTATTGCAATTCAATGATTCGATGCGCGTGATTCGCAACCTGTCAACTATAACGAATGGCGATGGGGCCACGCTGTTCATCCAGACAGATACAAAAAGGAATTACTGGGTATCCTCAACCACCGGAATCCTTGAAGCGGACCCGGGCTTTCGGGTATTGCATAAGTATACACACAAGCCCGGGGACAACAAATCTTTACCCAGGAACTTTGTCAACTCGTTACTTTTTAAAAAGGATGGTTCGACCTGGATATTCCCCTGGCAAAAAGGCATATGGCAATTGGAATCACAAACTTTCAAACCGGTGGTTACCGGCAAGGATAGTTTGCTGCACGATGCCAATATCGCTAAAGCCCTTGAAGACGATGAGGGCACGATATGGTTTGCAGACTATGCGAACGGCCTGTACAAATACGAACCTGGAATAAACAAACTTACCAACCCAATATCGGCTAGACGAGTAAGCAATGAGTACCTGATCGGCAACAAATTGTGGATAGCCACAGCGGGCGAATTATATTGCATTGATGTAAAAAATGACAAGGCCGAAACTTATCTGCTACCAAAAAAATACAACAAATACCTCTACGACTTCGCTCCGGACAACGCAGGAAATATCTGGCTTGCCGTGAAAGGCGGTTTGCTGGCTTTCAATATTCGATCTAAAACATTTCGTCAGTTTACTGAGAGCGATGGCCTTTACAGCAACAACGCCGACCTCAGCCTCGCATGTTTGAATGATGGCCGGATGATTATGGCCGGAAGCACGTACCTGACCTGGTTTGACCCGGCAAAAATACTGGACAACAAAAATCCCAGTCTTTGCTCTTCACACGTTTAGTTGCGGGAGGTGTAACGAAGAATACCACTAATGACGCTTATCATGTGGCATGGAACGAGCAAAATGTAGCATTCCGCTGGGCAACACCCAGTTTTTCAAACCCGCTGGGCAATCAATATTATTACCTGCTCAAGGGCGTAGATAAGGACTGGCAATATGCAGGTAACAAAGGGCTTGCCACCTATAATAACCTGGCACCCGGCGCTTACACATTCATTTATAAAGCTACAAACGCCGATGGGCGAATGACACCTGAAAGCAGTATTACCCTGATCGTAGAACCGCCATTCTGGCAAACCTTATGGTTCCGCGGCCTTTGCCTGGTGATAATAGGCTCCGGCTTTTTCTACGCGGTAAGATATATTTCGCAGAGGAACCTTAAGGAACGGTTACTGACACTGGAAAAGGAGCAGGCGGTGGAGCGCGAACGCAACCGCATCAGCCGTGACATGCACGATGAATTGGGCAGTGGCCTTACCAAAATAGCTATCCTGACCGAAGTAACAAAGACACAAGCGGGCCAAACAACGGTAACGCTGGACAAGATCAGCGAAACCGCGCGTGTGCTTGTCGACAACCTCGATGAAATGGTATGGGCACTCAACCCGAAGAACGACTCGCTGGATAAACTCGCTGCCTACATAGCCGAATACGCAAACAGGTTCCTGGAAGGAACAAATATCGATTGCATAGTGTCGCTGCCCGACGATATTCCCGCCATTTCCATAACCGAAGAAAAGCGCCGGAATATATTCATGACCGCGAAGGAATTTTTAAATAATACTGTAAAGCATAGCCACGCAAGCCTGGCGACCATCGAAGTGAAAGCGCAACAGGGCTTGTTTACGATCACGCTTACGGACAACGGTCGCGGTTTCGACACAGTATATTCGGGTGGTACGGGAAACGGGCTTAACAATATGAAGCAGCGCATCGCTGATATCGGCGGTAAGGCAACCCTAAGCTCGTCAGCAAACGGCACTTTTCTGGGTATCAGCTGCCCTATCTAACACTTTTTTACTACGCCGTTTGTATAAGCAAAGCAATACTTTAGCAGTAAAATCAATAATATAACCAGTGATCAAAGTAGCGATAGCCGAAGATGTTGAAGATATCCGCAGCGGACTCCACCTTATAATCAGCAGCACCGAGGGCTTTGTGTGTGACTGTGTGTGCAAGAACGGCTCAGAAGCGCTCGATATGATACCTGTCTATAAACCCCATGTTGTATTGATGGACATCAACATGCCCTACATTAATGGCGTTGAAGTGGTGCGCAGGTTGAAACCACAGCTTCCTGATACGCAATTCATGATGTGCACCGTGTACGACGAGGATGAACACGTGTTCGACAGCCTGAAGGCGGGCGCCAGTGGATACATATTGAAGAAAACGCCACCTGCGAAGCTACTGGAAGCCATATCGGACATTTATAAAGGGGGATCGCCTATGAGCAGCACCATTGCCCGCAAAGTGCTGAATTCATTTAACGACAGCCATGTGCAACAACCTGTCGACTCACTGTCCGTGCGCGAAAAAGAGATATTACAACTGCTGGGGAAAGGAATGCAATATAAAATGATAGCCGATGCACTATCGCTCAGCACCGAGACCGTGCGCACACACATACGCAACATTTATGAGAAGCTCCAGGTCCATACCCGGACGGAGGCACTAAGGAAAGCTTACAAAAGCTAAGTACTACTCTTTTACTACCACTGCGGTATATGCCGTCAACATCACCATAGATAGGTTTGCAGAACGATTTTAACGAGAAAATCGGGAGCCAAATTGTTCATAAAATCTATATAATGAAAAACAAAATTCTACTCTCTACATTATTCGCACTGGGCACAGTCAATACAGTGCAGGCACAAAACCTGTCGGGCAAGATATTGTTCAGCCTTCCGGGCACCAACTCCACTACCGATTCCATCTGTACGCTAGAACCCGACGGATCGGGCTTCACGTTCATTACCCACGGCAGCCGGCCGCGCCTTTCACCCACCGGCACCTATTTAGCGTTCTTGTACGGAACGGATACCAACCGCAGCCTGAACCATATCTACTTCAAGGATGTTACCGGGGCCCCTTACCAATATTTCGATAACGGCAGTAAGTTCAACCTGTTCAACTTCGACTTTTCGCCTTCGACAGACAAGCTGATCTTCGATTGGCAGGGTGGCTTTTACAACCAGCTCAGCAATGACCCTAACGGGCAAACCCTCAACAACACTTCCGGTGCCGGCGACAATTTCGACGAATACCCGAGAATATGCAAAGTCGATTCGGTTGTGGTGTCGCACAACCCGAACTTTGGCCTTTATACAATGCCGTATCCCGGCCCTACAAATGGCCTTGTGCCCAATACGGTACCCGGTGATCTGAGCCCTTACTGGTCGCCCGACGGACAATGGATATACTATGCTAAACAATATCCCGGCGCACCGTACAGATTGCATAATATATACCGCATACACCGCGATGGCAGTAATATGCAACAGATCACCAACCTGCCTAACAACGACACGCTTGGCATGTCGCTGGTAGTAACAAAAAATGGCAACTGGGTAGTGGCGCCAGCGCGGATAAACGGCGTTACAGGCCTTTACAGGTTCAATGCCCACCCAACCGGTTTCGATACCACAGGCCAGCTAATAAGAGCATTCAACTACCTGTCTTCGCCAACCCGCAACTTCTGGCTTGGCAATGTAGATTCCGTTGCACAACACACTTTGGACGTTGCGGTGGTCTCAGCAGGCACAGCCAAAATTTTCCCCAATCCATCAGCCGATCTTGTGACCATACAAATACCTGGTACGAGCTACTACGATCTGACTTTTTTTAATGCGCTGGGGCAAAAATGCAAGGAACTCACAGTTAGTAATTATCAAACGATCCGGGTTTCAGACATACCTGCAGGATTATACTTCATTGAGCTCAATGACCGCGAAAACAAAACAAGTCAAAAGCTGCAACTGCTAAAGCAGTAGCAGTAGCCCAGATAGTTATGGCAATACTTTTACCCCAAACAAGAGGCCGGTCGTAATGACCGGCTTTTTCAATTAAACCATATCAGTGGTGGTACGTAGAACAAAATACCACAGTCCACGCATTGTTACCGCTCAACATGCCGGGTAGATTTGCATGATAAAATCCACATTATGCAATTAGGAAAATTAGCCCTTTTTACCGCAGTGCTTTCGACATGTATTTACGCCCACAGCGGGGCACAAGAAAACAGTCCGCTTAAAGTAGGTGTCGGCGGCACTTTTGGTAAGCCGAAGATCATGCCGCACCTCGAGAAATTTGCACTTGCACAGCTTTCAGTTACCTACAAGCTTACTACTACACAGATGAGTATCGGTAAGGGTGCGGGCAAGATGGCCGGGGCGAGGATCACGGCTTACCTTGAGACGACAGACGGCGAACTTACAGATGCCGACTTCCAGGAAGTGACGGACTATTTCTTTTCTTATTTCCAGAAGAAGCTTAAATCGAATGGCGTTGACACGGTGGCATGGAGTAAAATTGCCGCTACGGATTTCTACAAAGATGCCGATGAAAAAAATGATGATAAAGCAGACAAAGAGGAGAACCTGGTGAAGGTGACGAAGTTTGCCAACAATGGCAACAATATGTATGGCGGCTTTGCAGGCTTCGCTTTCGGCAAGATCAAAAGGGCATCGAGGTTTTGCGATGAGATTGGTGCGCCGGCCGGCTTCTTTCACCTCGTGGTCGACTTCGCCGACCTTACGTCCGGAGTGGACATCAAATCAGATGCACCCAACTACCCATCAGGCTACTATCCCTACACTGTAACTACAACTTACAAATATCATGCGGCGACAAAGCCGGACGTTAAAGTGATTCCCAACCCAAAGCAACTGACCATGCTGTGGAATGAAAAATCGCAAAGCGAAACTTTGAACCTGGAAAAGGACCTGGAATCGGGAGTAATGTATCATACTGCGCTGGTGCAGGATCCGTCAAGGATCAAGAATAGGGCATTCGCGTTTGCTAAGGCAATGGATCCTGTAGTAATAGAAACTACCCGTGAGCAGTATAAAAACGCCGCGAAGAAAGCGCTCGAAAAATATGCTGACGCTTTCGTGGCGACAGCGAAGGAAATGAAGAAAGATTAGTAGAAACTTTAAAAAATTGTAAGGAGCGGAACTGTGATAGGTTCTGCTCCTTTTAGTTACGGGACTCGAAACTATCGGTCGGTATTATTTTTTTCTATTGCTTTTGCCAGCGCCCAGTCTATATAGGGTGAGTAGGTCTTGAACCTGAAAGTTGCTATTTTATTTTGTTTATCGAGTGCAATGCCCATGCAGTGCACTGACTTCTCGAACTCCACTTTAAAAAGCGCCACATCCTGGTACTTATTGTCAGCCTCCATCCCTATATAGCTGTAAGAAACCATTTTGCCATATTGGCTCTTAATTTCTTTATCTACATCCTTTGTCCAGAAGTGGTCGCCGAGCATGATGCTCTGCAGTTGCTCCAGTTCACCGGCATTGTAATATTTCTTCCACTTCTTTATTGCCGTTTCATAATCAAGCTGACTGTGGCCGGCGCCATCCCTGGCCGATTCACTTATATTTGGCGGCGCCGCCCAAAACCACTTTGGATTATTGGTGCGAAATAAAGTGTAAGATACCTCTCCATGCTTATTTCCTGCAGTTACAGGCGGCGCTGGTGTTGCACCGGGCACCAATTGGATATAGGTGCGTTCCTTTCCGTCGGCGGGTGTTTCATAATCATACTCGCTGGAAACAGCACACTCGAGCTTGTAGAGATTTTTGGCCATGTAATTATCCAGGTAGTCGCTCTTAGTTTGTATTTCGTCGCGATTGTGGTTGGCGTCCGGATTTAGGATAAGCGGTTTGCTATGTATCAGTCGTTCACGTACCTCTTCGATACTCAGCAGCTCACCATCTTCATTCATTACATAGGCCATGAAGGTGGGATCCATCCATATCCACTTTTTGAGTGATGGCGCCCATACCATGGTAATTACATGGCAGTCCTGGTCGGCAGTGTCTTTGGGCAAACAGGTCACATAGCGCGATTTGAATCCCATAGCGAGGTACACTTCATTCAGCATTATACCCAGTCCGCGGCAATTAAGCGTTTTACCGTCGCGTTTGCACTCCCTTATCATGCTCATTGCATTTTTAGTATCGGGGTTGCCTTTGCTGCCATCGTGAGGCACCAAGTAATGTACCCATTCCATCAGGTTTATGATCTGCGATACATCCGTTCCTTTGCCCGCTACAGAATCAAGATCATAGCGCTCCCGCAGTGCGCGGAGGTGCGGCTCATCAGCCGGCTGGTATGTGAACTGCGGCAACATCGTTTTCTCGGAGTAACCGTAGGCATCGGCAGATTGCAGTATCGCCCTGTAGGGTGGCACCTGGGTTTTTGCCGCCTTCAGGTAGCTTTTGAACCGGGCTTCGTTTCGGATATTCCTCCATAAGGTATCTTCAACAAGGTCGTCGGAATCGTAGTATTTGGAACGCTCAAGGCTCGTAAGTGCTGCTGCCTTGTTACCGGCCTTGCTATAGGCCTTGGCGAGAAAGTATATCTCTTCCTTTACCTGGTCATTGTAGGCTTCCTTATCTTTTGCGCTGAGCTTATTATAGCCCCCAATAAATTCGGTCATTCGCTTTTTATACAAAGCGAGATCATTATCGTAAAAGGCAATATGCATCAGGCTGTCCTGCGTGCGTGCAAAGGAGGCAAACGCGTCGTGCTTCTGCGCCGAAGAGATGACAGATAGAAGCCAGATCGGCACCAGTAATACATAGGTCTTCATGAAAAGTTATTTTGATAAAAAGCAAAATAATAAAACATTATAAAAAAGAAGACTATTTGCCATTTAGTTATAAAAAAAGAGCTACCATCAGGTAGCTCTTTTAATTGTGCGGAGAGAGAGGGATTCGAACCCCCGGACCTTTTACAGTCAACGGTTTTCAAGACCGCCGCATTCGACCGCTCTGCCATCTCTCCGGGCGCAAAATTAGACTAGTAGGGGGTTTTTCCAAAAGTTTTTTAACAGGCAACTATATATTTTCAAAAATGATGTTAAAAACGAGCCGCTTTGCCATACGCGTAAATCCATCCTGTTGCTGCCAGCGTAAGTAATAGTAAATTTGAACAAATGAACAGAACACTCATCCCATCATTGCTCTTTCTACTCGGCATGCAGTTTTCAGCGTGCGCGCAGGATGGGCACGAAAATTATCAAAAGTCAAAAACCTTCAAACAAATGAACAGTACCCATTCAACAACAACTTCGCATAAACTCGACACGGCTACCTTCGGAGCCGGCTGCTTCTGGTGCACCGAGGCACAGTTTCAGCAACTCAAAGGCGTAGAAAAGGTGGAGTCGGGCTTTAGCGGCGGCCATACCAAGAACCCTAGTTATAAAGAAGTGTGCACGGGCACAACCGGCCACGCTGAGGTTTGCAATATCTACTACGACCCCGCAAAGATCAGCTTCGACGAGTTGCTGGCCGCTTTCTGGACATGCCATGACCCGACCCAGCTAAACAGGCAGGGCAATGATGTAGGCACGCAGTATCGTTCGGTCGTCTTTTATCACAGCGAAGAGCAAAAGAAAAAAACAGAGGAATATAAGCGGAAGCTAAACGATGAAAAAGCATATGATGGGCCCGTGGTTACAGAGATCAGCCCGTTCACTGCTTTTTACAAGGCCGAGGATTATCACCAGGATTATTACAACGAGAATAGTGCGCAGCCCTACTGCATGATGGTAGTAAAACCCAAACTCGATAAATTTAAAAAAGTTTTCAAAGGCAAGTTGAAAACAGACCACTAACAGCCGGTTAATACGCTCTTAAAAGCTGCCCTATGCCTGGGGTAGCTTTTCTTTTTGTATTTCAATGTACAATACGTTTGTATATAAAACATGCTTCACATTCAATATATTATAAAATTGTTAAGTCTGGATAAACCCTACAATACGTTCGGTCTATGCCCTAAGTTTGACATCCAGGTAGCGTAGTGCAATTTCAGTTTTATAAGACCTGCCGCAGGTACTTGGGGAGTTGATGTCTTGAAAAACTTATGCCATTGAAATTCGATACTAAGAAGGCAATTAATGTTATTCTGTTCATACTAAAAAGCCTAGGGGGTAAATCAGACCCATTTCGCCTTTTCGCCATCCTTTATGCTGCCGACCTCAAACACCTTTCGCGCTTCGGCAGCCTGATATTGGAGGACAATTACATTGCCATGAAAAACGGTGCTGTACCCTTCCATACCTACAGCATGTACCTGCAGCTGTGCCACAATAGCGATGAAGAAAATGGCGGCCTCAATTTAAAGGAGTACTTCTACATCAACGAACAGAACCTCGTGGTATCTATCGCCCACTACGACGATAGCCTTATCGGCCAAACCGAGGCCACGTGCCTTTTTGAAGCGATTCGTGAAAGCAAGAACGAAAGCTTCGAGACCTTGTCAAAGAACACTAAGAGTGGGGCCTGGCGCGAGGCCGACAAGAACGGGGAGATCTCCGTGCTCAGCATGGCCAGGGAGAGCGGTGCACCCGACGAATTACTTAACGATCTCAACCATCCACATAGCAATGGAACGGCCTTCAGTGAAGGCACCGGTACGGCCAGTTGATCTTATTTTGCCAATAATTGTTGTACAAGCGCTGTATATTGCTGCATGGCATCATCTGCGCTCATACCATTAATGGCCACCCAGGCCTGATGCTTCGCTCTGCCAACTATGTCAAACGGGTTTGATGGTCCTTCGGCAGGCGCGTCGCCCTCAGTAGCTTGCTTATACAAGCTATATAATTTCAACAGAGTGTCGTTATCAGGTCGCTGGCCGATCGTTTTACTGTCTGCGACTGCTTTGTCAAATGCCTCTTTAATGCTCATATCCGTGTGTTTTAAAATAAAAAAATCCCGCAGCTCAAATATAAGCTGCGGGACAATCTATCCGATATTTTTTACTCAACAACAATTCTTCTTACTACCGGCATGTAATCACTGCCCTGCACAAAGCTTGTTTTAACAAGATAAACGCCGGACGGCATGTTTGCTGTGTTAACGGTATACTCGTTAGTATGTAAACCATTGAATTCCCTAATAACTTTTCCGGTCACATCACAGATCGTGATGCTGCTGATCGTTTCTGAAGAATTTATTTTTACCATTTCCTTCACCGGATTGGGGAACAGGTTGAGTTCAGCATTCTGGTGCTTCACGCCGGGCACCGCAGCGAGGTTGTTACAAACGAATCCTTCGGCCAGGAACTTAGTCACGATCGAGTCAACAGAATTGAACATGGCGGTATCTGCTGACCATGGTACATGTCCTTGTCCCGGAAAAATGATGGTGGAATGATAAACATCTTTTGCAGTCATAACACCCTCTAGCACGCCCATACCGCAAAGCGTCACCGGGCAAGAGCCACTCAGCGCATGTCCGCAATTGTAAGGGACGATGTTATCCGTTGTTCCCTGTGCATTCACCGACGGGCAATCGAACATATTGATGAACGAACTCATGTTCAAAGCGCCGGCCAGGTTTATCACGGCCTTTATTTTCGTCGTATATCCGGGTATCGCGTTGCCGCTATTACCTTCAAAACCGCCATTGCTGTTCATCGCAGCCTGTATGTAGTTCGGTGTCTCGGAGATATTGCTAATGTACCCAAGGTGCATATAAAGCACTGCCCCGGCTGAATTACCGCCACCAAATATCAGGTTGGTATCGATCCGGTAAGTGTTAGCGCCTCTCGCATCCAGCACGAAGTAACGTACGGCGGCTTTGCCATCACTAAGGGCTTTTATTACTTCGTCTATTGCCATTGCAGAGTCGATCATATTCACCAGGCTCGTAAGGCGATAGTCGATCGATGCAACTACATACCCCCTCTTTGCCATCCTGTGACACAGTTGTGTTATAGTGATGTCATCGGTTTTGGTGCCGGTATAGAAGGCGCCACCATGCGCCAGTATTATTAGGGGGCGGCGTGCAGCAGTGTCGCCTGCAGGCTGATAAATGTCCACTGCCTGGTGGTAAACAGTTGAATAGGTATCCGTCGTCACTGTCACATTCGCGAATGTATTAGTATCCGTATACCTGCCTCCTGTGCATTGCGCACCTGCATTTTCGAAGGCAAGCATTGTCAGGCAACACCATACTGCGTAAAAGATTTTTTTCATGAGCCTCGTATTTTGTGAGTAGGCTAAAAATAACAATTTTTTAATGATAATCACCAAGTATACAAATATTACTTGTTGTTAATAAAATGCATCTTCGAAGTGAAGTATCTCTTTTGGCATTCCTGCCTCCAGTAATATGCTAATCGTATCGAACCGGGCATAGCTGAAACGCCCGTTCGCCTCTAAAAATGCCTCGGCTGCCAATCTTAAAAACTGTTGTTTTTTTGTGTTCACTGCTTCTTCGGGAAACCCGAAATTATAGCCGCTGCGGGTCTTAACCTCCACAAAGACCAGTACATTATCCTTTTCGGCGATTATGTCCACCTCTTTATGGCCAAAACGCCAATTACTATACAGGATGGCATAGTCTTTATTTACCAAAAACTTTTCAGCTATTTGTTCACCTTTTATGCCAGTTTCGTTATGTTTGGCCATAGAAATACTATAGAATCATGAAGGAGTTAATACAAGATTTTCCAGCCCAGTTACATGAAGCACTGATAATAGGACAAAGTTACCGTTTCCAATCATCCGGCAAAGATTTCAGTAATGTGATCTTGACCGGCTTGGGCGGCAGTGGTATAGGCGGCTCTATCGTGCAAAACTATGTGTTCGATAAAATGAAGGTTCCCTTCTCTGTCAATAAAGACTACTTCCTTCCCGGCTATGTCAGTAAGAAATCATTAGTTATCGTTTCGTCGTACTCCGGCAATACAGAGGAGACAATAGCGGCTATGCAGCAAGCGATCAAGGCAAAAGCTACGGTTGTATGCATTACATCAGGCGGAAAGATCGCCGAATTGGCGAAAAAGAAGGGTATCGACTGTATACTCTTACCTGCCGGTATGCCACCTCGCTCATGCATAGGCTACTCCATGGTGCAGGTGCTGTTTATACTGGCACATTTCGGCTTCATCAGCAGCGATTTCAAACGCAATACCAATTCGGCAATCAAGATGTTGAAAGCCGACGCCCCGGCGATACAAAAGAAAGCCAGGACGATCGCACAAAAACTGAATGGCAAACTCCCGATCATCTATGCATCTTCCGACTATGAGGGGCTGGCCATCCGGGTGCGCCAGCAGATCAATGAAAACAGTAAAATGCTGGCCTGGCATGGCGTGATACCGGAAATGAACCATAACGAACTGGTGGGCTGGCGCGATAAAGATGCTAAAAAAGCAGTGCTGATACTACGCAATGAGGACGATTATGACCGGGTGCAAACGCGGATGGAGATCAATAAAAAAATCATTCGAAAATATACACCCAATATCATCGAGCTTTACTCACAGGGTAAAAGCTATTGGGAGAAAATATTTTACTTCATCCACCTCACCGACTGGGTTTCCTTGTACCTTGCGGATCTGCATAACGTAAACGCGACTGAAGTGAAGGTCATCGATTTTCTTAAAGGACAGCTGGCTAAAGTATAATATCTGCATAAATAAGGAGCCGCCCTGCTTATCGCGGGCGGCTCTCAAGTTTTCATATAAGACATCGGTTACTTTACATCCATTGGCAGGTTAACATCATATTCCTTGTCGCGGTCTATCGTCAATACCATACTACCGGTGGCGCCTTGCTGATATACAGGATCGTACGCCCGCGCAAACAGATAGTAGTTGCCGGTCGTAAGGTGACTGAACATAGCCACTGGCCGCCCGAGGTCTTTCACCACAGCAATGGCCGAATCGTCGTA
Organism: Bacteroidota bacterium; assembly: GCA_018267915.1. Classification (GTDB taxonomy): domain Bacteria; phylum Bacteroidota; class Bacteroidia; order Chitinophagales; family Chitinophagaceae; genus MKUN01. The sequence continues at coordinate 27,305 of JAFDXN010000010.1, forward strand.
AGCGGTAGTTTTCGGCGCTTCTGTAGCATTGTATTTGATAAATATCCAGCAACTATCCAGGTCGCGCCCGCTATGCTGGCCCACGACGTGTATTGCAGCATTGCCTCCCCAGCCTCCGCCGGTGATCTTATTTTTCCTGCAAGCATTTAGCATTGCTATGCAGGATAGCGCCAGTATTGTGATGATGACACGTGATTTCATAAGTCTAAGATAGAGATAGGTTTTAATATTTACAACGGCCGGAATCAAAAGAATAGTGAATCGTTTACCGGTATCACAGGCGGCAACAGGGATATCTTAAAGAAACTTTAAAATTCACACCGCGATTATGGCCCTTTGCCACATTAAATTATCTTTATGCTCATACTATTGTATTTTTATCCGATACACATCTGCGCCGGCCACATAAATAAAACCGCTTATGAGTAAATTGTTTACAACATTTGTCTTAACTACCGGGGTGCTGTTTTTTTTGAGCTCTTGCACCAAAAAAAACACCTTTGTTCCTACCCAAAGGGCGGCTGTCATCTTTCACATGCACCACTACATTAATGACACCCATGTGGGGGCCAATACAGTGGCTTTCGACGACTCCGGTCGGCGCTACCAGCTCAGCGTAGCCCGCTTTTATATTTCGCAGATCACTTTTCACAATGCCGATGGTACCGATTGGCAGTCTTACGGTAAGCATTCGCTTATCAGCCTGGGCCAGGAAGAATACCTGATAGACAGCGTTCCCGTGGGCAATTACAAGTCTATATCTTTTGTTATAGGCCTGGATCCAACTACTAATAAAACAAGCCCCGACCAATATGAAACAGGCGATGTGCTGGGCTACCAGACACCTAGCATGTACTTTGGTGATGGTAAGGGCTATATCTTTATGAATGTACAGGGGAAAGCCGATACCAGTGCTGCTCAAAATGCCGCTGTAAATGTAGGATTCAACTTCCAGGTGGGGACCGATAATCTCTCGCGGACGGTGAACATGTCCGCACACTCTTTTTCCCTGGTAGCTTATCAATCGCAGATATTGGACATTAAAGTAGATTACAGTGTATTTCTGCAATCGCTTGACTTCAAAACCCAGACATACTGCACACCATTTACCGATGGGGTAATGGCGACGATGTTCGCTAACAGGGAAATGAAAATGTTCAGCTGGGGATTGTAATATTATTTGTATATCTCCATGCAAAGGTCATCGATATACATATCTTTTTTGCCTAAGCTCCAATTGATTAAATTTATTTCATCACCATCTTCGATAGTAGGAGGTATTTACGGGAAAGTAAACGGGACTCCATTTATTCAAGGCCACCCGCTCTATAGTCAGTTCCTCAAGAGGATTTGACTTATCCAATATTCCTGTCTTTTTATCTATCCTCCATGGTGTCCAGAACAAGATTTCCCTTGTGTTTTATCTCCATAACCATTAAATGCGACGACCCCTAACCACCGTAAGCTATCACATTACACATGCCGCTAGCCTTTAGCCATTTAGCATCTTTGAACTTTTGTCGGCTATAAAGCATTCTAATTAACTCGGCCCATACGCTTCTCCGTCTGCCATATGATATACATAATCTCTGCCTGTAAGCTTATCCCTTGCATAGCCTTTTGATACTGAATCATCAAAACGCTCCACGCCCAGTGTGTCTAGACAGGCAATATTCTGCAGGTCCGGTACCGGATCCGCGGTATCCAGAATGGCAATTCCATAAGAGCCACACCGTATGTATTCCCGTTAACGGCAAAACCTTTGGCAGAATGCAGACCTTCTTTTTCCCTTGCTTCCATGTTCTGCAATACTGCCTTGCGTATCCCTCGGTCGCTAGCTAGTCTGTTAATGTGCATCAAGTCGTGATAAATAATACAGGGCGGCAGATAAATATAGTAGCCCATGCTATCGGCGGAAAACACCCCACGGTTTTTACCATAAAAAAGCATAAAACGCCACGGAAGTAACGAGAGTCAGACCGACTATGACGCGTGTAAACAGATTTTTCATTTTATCCAATAGGGAATCGCTGCCTGACAAAAAACCAACCCATGGCCAGATATCTTACTTAATAAATTCTTCGTAAGAAAGCACCTGGTACGAACTCGTTGTGTCGAAAGGGAAATACCGTCGGTTTAGCTTCCCAATTGGCCAGATATCATAACAAGTCATGACCCCCTTATTATCTTTTGGAACTCTTTTTTCCAGATCCCCCGGGTTTAGTACAACGAACTGCCTGATAGGCTTGTCCCAAATCATTGCTGACAGCAGGGCCGTTTCGGTCGCGAAACCCCATTCTACCATCCAGCGCCACTCTGTATAAGGTTCTTTTTTTACTAACACCGCTTTGGTGATACCCCGGCTTTTCATTTTTGCTAACATTTGCGAAAGCGCATCAACTCGTGATATAAACTGGCTCCGTGACTCTACAACCTTGGAATACCTTGACATGAAGATCAATAGCAGTACGACCATCCCAATTTCTTCCTTAAAGAGAGTAAGCGTTAGGAATGCAAAGGGACAGGTGGCGATAATTATACCTGCCATCAATTCACTTTCACTGATGAATTCCATGTAACCCGCATATGTTATGCAAACCAGGATAAAATACACCAGCGCACAGCCGGCCGTCCATATCGCAAGCAAGAATTTTCTCTTTAACAGCAAAGTGATGATACCCAGTAGCGAAATGATCGGCAGTATCCAATAGTTCATTGATACATGTCTATATATTTCTTTGGCAAAAGGTGAAGAAAAAACCTTAAGAACATCATTTGCATGCATATCACTCACGCCTTTAAGTAAGTTGCTGTCATAGCCGGCATATTTTTTGCTGACGTACACTTTAGCCGCTATAATAATTGCTGCGATCGCACTGAGAACTATAGTCTGCTTCTTGCTGTAATGCCAATGCTCTTTCTCCAAGATAAGATAAACCCACAAGAATATAAACGGGGGTAATACAAGCGGATGACAAAATAATGCAGTGGCGCCTAATACGGTCAGCAAAACTACTGGCAGCGCAAAGGGACGCTGCTTTTCACCACAATTTATCAAGGCAGGTAGCAAAAGAAACATATATGCAACGCCTTGGTGAACCTCGTTGTTCGGCCAGAAAAAAGAATGCGTCGTAACCAACACCCAATAGAAAGCATATAAAATAAGGAAACGATAAGATTTAAATCCAAATAACAAGACAGCCGCTACAAAAAGATAAAACACGTTGAAACTGGCCGAATAAGCCATTAAAATCCACCGAATTGGCAGGCCGATCTTGGCGGCGATAACAGGCACTATTTGAGTAATAAATGACCCGAAGCGATACTGCTGTATCTGCAATTTTTGTTCATTGATGGCCTGGAAGGCAATATGGGACGCGTCTGCGAAGAGCATCCGCTCTTTATAGTAAAAGACAGCGTCCACAAGCATCACAATGAACACAGCGAACGATAAATAGGCAGCGATCTTTAAGTTGTTTTTTTGTAACATAGGGTAAAAGCTCATAGATACGAAAGTAAAAAATTTTGTTTGCCTGCAACCTTATTTTTTATCTGTCCGGCCTGGTCGGGGTCAAGCCTGCTGCAAAGTGGGTATCACCGACGACTGCCCCACACACTGTAATTATTGAACATTGCATATTTCAATCGGGCTGCTACTGCTGTTACAGACCGGCCTCTCCTCACTCGCTCTATCGCCACCGGAATAAAATACAGGATAGGTAAAAGGTAACTGTTTAAAGAAATTATGAAAACGTCGTGGCTGCGATATGAATCCACCTTCGGCTTAATCTTTTTGCCGGTATAGGTCCAGACTTAGATCGTCCAGGTACATCTCCAGCTTAGCTATATTCCAGACAGACAATCTTATCTGATCTCCTTGCTGAATGTCCTTTGGGATCGGGACAAAAAAATATACTTGCCCCCACTTATCGAGTTCATGATGGTAGATATTAATTTCCTGTCTGTTCCCCGAGCGCTCTACTAATCCTATCTTATTATCGATCTTGCACGCCGACCAGCTTATGAATTTCCCATCGTGGAGTACACCTAACACCAGGAGATGATGGTCGTAGTATCCCGGTATCACAGTGCATTTGAAATTCCCACTGCATTTAAGCCACTTATTAGGTCCGAACCTCGCCTTGTCATAAATAACTTCCAGGTCGCTGGGTAGGTATTCCTGGCCCTGCAGCATATGATATACAACCCCCCCGGGCTTGTCTGCGTCTTTCACATAGTGATCCCCCGACGTGTCCTCAAAGCCCTGGTATGCCAACCCAATCACCTTTTCCATTTTATCACTATCTGGCTGAACGATACCGTTATCCATACAAACAAAGTCTTTGTAGCGGAGATGCATCCGGTAAAGGGTTTGCAAATTGAACATCATATTCGAATCTTCGCTGAACAGGGTATTCTGTGCCTGCTGCATACTATTGCATATGTTGACAGAAGCAAAGAACAGGACTACTGCAAAAAAAGCTACCCTTATATATACCCTCCGGTCTGAAATGAACTTAATAAATGCTGCGAGCGGCAGTGCCAACAGTGGATAAACATGTATCATTGGCCTGGACCCGAGGCCATTGATATAGTTGAAGCAATACCAGGAGTAAATAACATAAACGTAAACGGGTAGCAACGCCCAGATGCTCAAAGCCCAGGACTTATAATACCGGACAATGAATAAACCCAAAAGCGAAAAGATCATGACGAGAGAATAAGGTAGCCACCCGTTTTTAAAATAAAAAAGCCCTTCAATAATCCTAGGTTTATCCCAGTTGAAAGACTGGCTGCCATAACTGTAATAGAGCCACTGGCCTGTCAATGCTTTCCAATACATAAACTGTGGCACTAACGGCAATATAAATCCGGCGATAAATAATCCGATTCCCCCAATGTTATTACGGATGAACACGAGCTTAGCCTTTAACGTGGCCCGGCTATAAACTCCGTACAGCAGCGGTATCAGTAGACATAATACATCTGTGGGACGTATCACAGCACACAAACCTGCAACAAATCCGGCTCCGAGAAATGTAGACCAACTTTGGCGCTCATGCATCTTTATGCACAACTGCATTAACAAGGCATATAAAAAGAACAACGGAATATGCGCCATCCCGGCCTGGCATAGCGTGAACCAGAAAAGGTTGGTACCGAGAAGCAATGCAACAATGGTAATGATTGACTGGTTCTCATTGAAATATCGTCTAAGTATCCTGTAAACAAGCATTAGCCCCAGCAACGAGTACACTATTGCCGAGAGCTTTATTGCATAGTCATAAATATCGGAATAGCCGTCCGGTTGAACCCCTGTAATCTTTTCATACGTATAGGCCAGAACAAAAAAAGGAAGCTCCATCAGGGCTACGCCGTATGTGTATTGATCGACAAAGTTGCCATTTACAGTATTTTCCTTCGACATAGCACCAACATACCATTGCACCGCCTTTGCTCCCGGGGCCATTTTGTCCTGCGGTATCACATCGGGACGAGATAAATTATGGTATATAAAGACGGCCGGCAGATATAGGTAGTACCCCATGCTATCACCGTAAAACGAGCCACGCCTTATACCATTATTCACAAGAAATAAAACGGATATGGCTATGGTAACCAAAATAAGAACGCGCCTTAGCACTTTATCTTTCATACGTTGCTAAAATAAGCTAATTCCTACGATGTCGGTTCCTGTTGGTAGCGGTGGGCTAATACGTTTAGGCTGCGTTTAAAAGAGGATACCAGAAAGCATTCCATTAAGTCAACATAGTAATAAACGCGGGCACTGTGGTGCCCGCGTTTCCGTGCGGCAGAGGAGATTCGAACTCCCACGCCCGTTACAGGCGCTACCACCTCAAAGTAGTGCGTCTACCAATTTCGCCACCGCCGCATTTGAGGGAGTGCAAAGATAATAGAAAATTCAGCACAGCCAACTATGATTTCAAGTCTTAACAGAGGGCTATCTTCTCAATATGATGCGGAATGTGGTGCCCTTATCCACTTCGCTGTGTTTTACGAAAAGTGATCCGTGGTGATATTTTTCGACAATACGCTTCGAGAGGGAAAGGCCCAGGCCCCAACCGCGCTTTTTAGTGGTGTAGCCGGGGTTGAATATCTTCTTCACCTGGTGTCTGGGTATGCCCTTGCCGGTGTCGCACACATCTATATAAACAGTGTGGGGCTGATCCAGCACGCGCACTTCTATTGCGCCCTTGCCCGCCATGGCGTCGAGCGCATTGCGTATCAGGTTCTCTATCACCCAGTCGAAAAGGGGGCCGCTGATATTTACGGGTATGATCTTCTTGTTGGTCTGCAGCGATATCGATACTTTCTGCGGAGCGCGCTTTTGCATATAGTCCACCATGTTTTGCAGGCGGTCGACCAGGTTCTCTTCCACCAGCTGTGGTGAGCTGCCTACCTTGCTGAAACGGTCTGCCACCAGCTTCAGGCGGTCGAGGTCCTTTTGCATTTCGGTTACGGCCTCATCGTTTACGCTATGCTCTTTCAGCAACTCCATCCATGCCTCGATCGAGCTAAGCGGTGTGCCGAGCTGATGCGCCGTTTCTTTCGAAAGCCCAACCCATACCTGGTTTTGCATGGAGCGGTGCGCTGTGCTGAGTGCTATCAGTACCACCAGGAGGAAGAGCACGATAATGGTGAGCTGAACGTAGGGGAAATACCTGAGCCGCGTAAGCAAGAACGACTCACCGTAGTAGATATAGTTCTTTCCCAGTTGATAATCGAGCTCAATAGGGGGATGATCGGCTTTGAATTCCTCCAGTTTCTTTTTCAGCAGTTTTTGTACATCCGTTACGTTACGGGTGTCAATATTCTTGCTGTCGATGATCTTTCCGCCTTCATCGGTGATGATCATTGGGATGGTAGTGTTTTGATCTACGATGGCGCCGGCGAAGGATACATCCTGGTCAGGCCTGGCATTGCTGATGGCCTTGATGCCGGCCACTACCTGCTCCACCCTTCTTTTTTCTTCTATACCGAGGTTGCGCGCCAGCCTGTTTGTATAGAACAGCGTAGCAGTGACAATAGCCAGGGCGATGACAATCAAATAACTCTTCCAATTAATATATTGCCGCATATCAGGACTAACGAAATCAAGGTAAAAATATTATGATTTTGAGGGAATAACTATTATTTTTGCGACGGTAATTTTTCCCTCAATGGACACTCAACACAACAACCAGGATATACAAGACGTAGAGAACCCATATGATATTGAGCTGAATAAGCCCACTAAATCGCGTTTCCTGTTTCTCCTGAGCTTTTTCGGGTTTTTCATTTTTGCATGGGCCGGCTGCTACAACCTGTGGGAGCATAAGTTCCAGAAGAACGACGACGTGAAAGTGCCCGATAATACCCTCTACGAGCCTAAGTACAAATAGCCAAGGGCTATCCTCCCGGCATGATCGAATGCGTGCAAGATACCGCCGTTGTCATTTTGAGCTACAATGGCAAAAAGTGGCATGAGCAGTTTCTTCCGCTTATTGTATCCGAAGCAAAGACCGGCTACGATGTGGTGCTGGTAGATAATGCATCGACCGACGACACTTACCAATACATCGTTGATAACTGGCCTACGGTGCAAACCGTGCAGATAGCTGTGAACCGCGGCTTTGCCAATGGCTACGCCGAAGGACTGAAGCAAATAAAGGCCAAATACTACATCCTGCTCAGCGCCGATTTCGAGGTGACGGAAGGCTGGTTCAAGCCGCTGCATGATGCTATGGAGGCGGATGCTATGCTGGCTGCCTGCCAACCGAAGATCCGCTATTGGCGTGAGCGTGAGTATTTTGAATATGCAGGAGCGGGTGGCGGCTTTAAAGACAAGCTTGGCTACCTCTTTTGCCGTGGACGCATCTTCAATACCCTGGAGAAGGACGAGGGCCAGTATAACGACGATATAGAAGTGTTTTGGGCATCGGGTGGCTGCTTTGTGGTGCGGGCTGACTTGTACCACAATATGGGTGGACTGGACCCTGAGCTATATGCGCATATGGAGGAGGTGGACCTATGCTGGCGCTTTAAGAATGCGGGCTACCGCATAGGCTATGTGGGCTCATCGACCGTGTACCACGTGGGTGGCAGCGTGATAAGCTATGGCAGCCCGCAGAAGCTATATTACAACTTCCGCAACAGCCTGGTGCTGCTGCTGAAGAACGAGAGGGGCAGCACATTGCTCTGGCTCTTCCCGGTGCGGCTGGTGCTGGACGGCATTGCTGGGCTGCACGCGCTACTGAAGGGCAAATGGAAAGAGACCACGACCATAGTAAAGGCGCATTTCCACTTTTACGGCAAGCTGGGCATGTGGCTGAGCCGGAGGCGCGAGAACAAAGCACGTATCGGCAGGCGCAACCCGGAGGGTATTTACAACCGCAGTATCGTGTGGGATTATTTTGCGGGAGGCAAAAAGCAATTTCCTGATCTTAAGTGGCCCACGCGGAAGCTTTAAGCGCAAGAGAAAATTTAACCGCCAAGACGCAAGGGCGCAACGGTAATCGCAAAGTTCCCCTGGTCTCAAATGCCCAATTTTTCAAAAAAATTTCTTTTTCCAGTTAATCGTTTCTTTTTCAATTATTTAGATTGAAAAAATGCCCCATTTTTGCCCCCAAAAATGCCCTACTTCGCTGAAAAGCTCTGCCTGACAGGGCCGATTTTAGTGGCAGTGGGCAGCAGTGGTGTGCAGCAGCGTTGAAACGAAGGCTTAAAAGTTATTTGTTTTGCCGTGGCAATATGTCAAAGAACTATATGCCCGGGCCAAGTTTTGATAAGAAAATTGACAGGGCGATACAAAGGTAAAATGGCGCTGAGGATAAACCTGAGATTGTGGATAAGTAGCGATAAAATTAAAATTGTTAATGAATGTGTGGTTTGTTGGTGAAGAACACCTGCAAAGGCGAAAAGGTGCTGGTAGAGTAAGTGCTTAATGTCACACACATTTTACTTGCTTATGATATATAAAGTTTGTAAATTGGTGAGTGATAGTTCATATTACGAACAATAAAACAACCCTGCTATGTCTTTAAAAAAATATATTCTATTGTTGGCGCTTGTAGCTGCCAATACCTGTTACGCACAGCATGCTTATATACCGGTGCCTGCGGACAGCGCGTTTTGGCTGACACAAGTGGAAGACTGGCATGAAGGCGAGAACCCGCCGCCTCCGCATAGTTTTTATTACATGTTTGGCCAATTTGATGGCATCGACACTATTGTGAACGGAAAAAAGTATGCTTGTTATGCTGGAGATGTGTTTAATACAGATCTTCCATTCCCCTACGCACAGCATTATGCACTAGATGGCCAATTAATACGACAGGACACAATAGTCAAGAAGATCTGGTACATGAGAGATAAATCTCATCCCAATAAGGAGGAACTGCTATACGATTTTTCACTACAGGCCGGCGATACCATTACCGATACCAATAGCTCTTACTTTAGCCCTAACGAATTGTATCCCTATAAAGCATGGATAGACCAGTTGGACAGCGTGTACTGGACGGACGGCCTGTGGCACTACCGCTGGTGGATAAAAAGCGACTTTGGCCCCATAGCCGATAAGGCCCATACTGTGCAAATAGAGGGCATGGGCTATATTAATAATTTCCTGGATAATCCCTTCGCAGAATTTTATCCACTCGTCGGCAATACCAAATTAGTGATCTGTTATAAGGTAAAAAGCCAATGGCTTTACGAACAACCTAACCACTGGAATTTCGACTGCGATTCGATGATCAAAAAAAATGCGCTGGATGTACCGGATATCAGCGGGAATGATTTGGCAATGCCGATGCTGTATCCTAACCCCGTTAGCAATAGGGACAGGCTGTACCTGAACCAGTATGCAGGCAATGCGAGCAACACTTACCACATATCGGCGTATGATATTTCGGGGAGCAAGGTGCTGAGTATGGATATGAAACCCGGAGCGGCTATCGATCTTTCGAAATACCAGCTCGGGCAAGGCCTGTATTTCTTTGTGGTTGAGAATGGTGTGCAAAGGGTGAGTTGCGAAAAGGTGCTGATAGAGTAAGTGCCTAATGTCACAAACATTTTACTTGCTTATGATATATAAGGTTTGTAAATTGGTTGAAATAAACCGCGAATCCGGAGCGCTATGAAGCATATTTATACCGCGATCTTATTTTTCTTCTTTTTTAATGTCTGTTATGCGCAGCAGCTGCCTACCTTGCTCTCTATCGAGGGGACCGGCGGAGATGGATATGATGATGTGTTGCCGGGCGTTGTGCCGACTACGGATGGAGGGTTCATTTTGTGCATGGGCACATCGTCGCATACAGGCCCAATACTTTGCGACACCAGCCATTCGAGCTCCATATTCAGAAAATATAATGCGGACGGTAGTGTGCTTGAATGGCAAAAGTGCTTCGATAATGCCTATATGCGGCTCTTCCCAACGGGCGATGGGAACTTCGTTGTGGGAGGTTATCGCAACTACGATTTTTATATCTCCAAGATTGACCCTGCAGGTAATACAATATGGATAAAATATTACGGAGGATCGAATGATGAGCGGCCGCGGGATATGATAATGACCGCTGACGGTGGCTACATCATGTTCGGAGAAAGCAACTCAAGTGATGGTGACGTGGGGTTTCATCATGGCGGCCCTTTCAATACAGACCTTTGGGCAATAAAACTGGACAGTAGTGGTAACAAGATATGGAGTGCTGTGATAGGAGGTACAGATGAAGAAAGTGCGAAAACAGTGGTGGCCGGGGCAGATGGTGGTTGCTATCTGATGGGGACAACAGTATCTACCGATAGCGATTGCACCGATAACCACGGCGGCCAGGACGTCCTTATCGCGCGGCTCGACGTTAGTGGACATGTGCTTTGGCACCGGTGCCTAGGCGGAAGCGATTTGGACGGATGGTATGGTGGCGCGTGTCAAAATGGCAAAGGCGGAATACTGGTTGCGAATGGTTCCGAATCTATAGATGGTGATGTGCATACGCATTTGGGCGGCTTAGATTATTGGGTAATAGACATTGATAGCAATAGGAATATCGTTTGGGAAAAAAGTTATGGAGGAACGGATTACGAAGCCGCAGAATCAATTTGTAAAAGTACAGATGGCAGCATATGGATAGCGGGATATTCGGATAACATAGCCGGACAGGTTTATGCCAGCTATGGCTCCGGTGACGCCTGGATAGTACATGCGGACAGTGTTGGTAATTTTCTTAATAGCAAAGTACTTGGAGAATCTCATGAGGATGAGGCGCGGATGGCCTATCCTCTCACGAATGGCATGATTCTAGCCGGTGGAATTTATCATGGTGTGGACGCTACTAGTTTGGAATTCCCGTCTGTTTTTTATGGTGGTGATTATGATTTGTTTCTTGCACGTTTAGCACCATGGACAACAGAAGTAATGCAGATGCCGATGGGCAATGAACAACTGCTGGTTTATCCCAATCCAGCCGTGGATATTATCAATATAACAACAGAAAAGAGCGGGGCATATAAAATAACAATAAAAGATATAACAGGCAGAGTAGCTTACGAAGGATATAAAGCCAATGGTCGAAGCACAATAAATGTGAGAAACTGGATAGGGGGTCTGTATTTCGTAGAAATAGTCAATGAGCAAGGATATAGTGCAGTGCAAAAAATAATAGTGCAATAATGCCCGAAGGAGCTTACTATAATTTTAAAACCACACACAATATGAAGAAAGCTATCGCTGCTTGCCTGCTCATGGCCTGTACCTCGGCATATGCGCCCGTAACTGGTTTAAGTTTGTTTAACTTAAATCTAACCAATAAAACGAAGGATTGCATCCGGCAAACTATATTCTAAAAGCTTCATCCCACTATAAAAGTCTGACTAAGGATATTATACCCGGCTTGTTGTCAATATAATCTCCTGCGCTACTATACACGTAGTGCTGCGGCTCATGAACAAAACCAGCCCTCACCGGATTATTGTGTATATAGTTCAACTTCTGCAACATAATTTCACTATTAGTCAATTGAACAGGGTGATTGTCCTGCTGCCAGAACTGGTAGTTTTTATTATTGCTATTCGCTATACCAGCTGATCTGAACAACCACATCATCCAGTTTCTTCTACTTTCCTGAAGGTTATTGTCTATGGCCTCGAGCAGTTCTTTAGAAGTGTGGCGTTTGAGATCCCGCATGATGTCTTCGAGCTTATTGCCCTCGCTGCTAATTATAAGATGAACATGGTTATTCATAATAACCCATGCATGTAACTGCAGCCCTTTATTTACAATGCAATACTTAATGCTTTCGACCAAAATATCTTTATACTGTGGCCGACTGAGCGCATCGACCCAGTTAACTACTGCGAAGGTTACGAAATGGGCGTAATCTCCATCTCCAAAACGATAGCGTGTGGCCATCGGCTAAAAATACAGATTTTCGCTATTGTGGGTTCCGTGGAGTGCTGCCGGGCACAGCCCTTCGTTTTATTGGTTAGATTTAAGCTAAACAAGCTTAAACCAGTTGAGAAATTGGGCCGCGGCAATTGTTGCCGCGGCTTTTCTTTACCTGCGCCTTTATCATTCACCGACATTTCCCCCTCCTTTACCGATTATCCTGTCTTTTTGGCCTAATGGGACTTCCACAGGGCCTGCGGGCGCTATACTTTTACATCAAAATAGCAGAGAACATGTCAAGAAGAGATTTTGGGGATATAGACCGTGAGCAGTACAGGCAGATGCGCAGGCAGTATTATCGCAAGTACCATCACCGGCACAGGCGCGGCGATAAGGTGCTTTTCGGGCTGATAGTGGCCCTGGTGGGTGTGTTGTTTTTGTTCCGCACGCTGGGTTATTTCCCATTCAGCGTATCGCTTACGTGGCCGGTGGTGCTTATTATAATAGGCCTGATCATAGCTGTAAAAAGCCGCTTCCACAGCCATGCCTGGTGGATACTGACGCTGATAGGGCTGGCTAACCTGACGCCGGTGTTCAGCATACACGGTGTACCGTCGACGCAACTGGTGTGGCCGGCAGCGGTGATCATCTTTGGCCTGGCCATCATCCTGAGAGCGGGTAAAAAAAAAGACAACTGGATGGAGGCCCGTACCGATACGGTAACCAGTGCGGATAGTACGCTGAACATAGACGTGACCTTTGGCGGAAGGAAAGAAATAGTGACCTCGAAAGATTTTAAAGGAGGTAGCGTGAGCGCCACATTCGCGGGTTGCGAGATCAACCTGATGCAGGCGGACAGTACGGAACAAACAATCGTGATGGAGCTGAAGGTATCCTTTGGCGGTGTGGAACTGATAGTGCCCTCGCACTGGGATGTGCAGAATGAGATAAACCCGGCCCTTGGCAGCGTGGAAGACCACCGCAACTTCCGCACACCTGCAGCAGACCAGGAAAGAAAGACCCTTATACTGAGAGGCAATTGCTCTTTCGGCAGCATAGAGATCAAGTCTTATTAATTGGCACCCCTGTGCTGTCGTGCCGGACAGCACAGGGGTTTTAAATATGGCCCGATGAAAGTATTTATTGCAGAGATACCGATGAAAACATTTATCGCACAGATGATCTACAGCATCACCTGCGGCGACATAACTACCGAGCAATACGAACAGCAATGGCGCCTGGTGCTGGCAAGCGATGAAACGGAGGCACTGGACGAAGCAAGGAAGATGGCGAAAACGGAAGAGGCAACATTTGTAGACAGGCACGGACGCACCGTGACATGGAAACTGGTGGCGGTGAAAGACCTGCAACCGGTGGCGCTGGAGCCAGGCGCATTGCTTTTCTCCTCGGTAAAAGAAGTAGCCCCTGTAGTAGAACCACTCTGGGCTGACGCATAAAAAATCGACAGATTGCCTGCAACAAGTAAACATATGAGATGGGTGCTGCCTCTGATTGGCGGCATCCTGCTGGCGAAGAATATCTACCTCATGCACTTCCTGTGCAACTGGGACTGGAATATTTCGTTTAAGGACGGCATCTTAACCACGATGCTGCTGATGCTGGCAGTATGGGGTTGTGTGCTCATCATCAAATCGTATCCCACAAAGGTGGGGCTTAGCCTGTATGCGCTGCTGATAGCAAGCGGACTGAGCGTGCTATTTATTTTCGGCGATGTGCAGTTGCTGCGGTGGTGGCTGGAAGACAAGAAGGCTTATACGGACTGGCTAACGGCAACGATGGGCATACGTTTTCTCATCACCTGGCTGGTGTGCGCGTGGCTGGCCACTTATACGGCCCTGCGCAAAAAAGTGGTTGAGACGGATAAAAAACTACAACAGCAGAGCGATGCGTCGACACTGCTACGCGAGGCGGAGCTCTTTAAGCTAAGGCAACAATTGCAGCCGCACTTTCTTTACAACAGCCTTAACTCGATAAGCGCCCTGATCATGATACAGCCTGAGAAAGCGCAGGAGATGATAGGGAAACTGAGCGACTTTTTGCGCAGCTCCGTAAAGCGTGAGGCTCAAGATACGATACCGATAGCCGAGGAACTGCTCTATATAGAATCGTACCTGGCGATAGAATCGGTGCGCTTTGGCGACAGGCTGAAGGTGAGCTTTGAAAAGGAGTACACAGATGATGCTGTGTTACCGCCGTTCCTTTTACAACCTGTACTGGAGAATGCGATCAAGTTCGGGCTTTATGGGAATACGGGCAGTGTGGCGATCGGCATCCATATAGCGCTGGCCGACTCCATACTCACTATAACGATCACGAACCCTTACGATCCGCAGACGGCAGCGCCAAAGGGCACAGGCTTCGGACTGCAGGGCATCAGGCGCAGGCTGGAACTGCTGTATGCCAGGGCCGACCTGCTGGAAACGCAAAAAGATGAGCATAACTTTACTACCATTCTAAAAATACCACAGGCACATGTATAAGGTGATATTGATAGACGATGAACCGCTGGCCAGGCAACTGGTGAGGGCCTTCCTTAAGGACTATAAGGAGATAGAGGTAATAGCGGAGTGCAGCGATGGCTTCGAGGGCTTTAAAGCCATACAGGACAACAAGCCGGACCTTATATTCCTGGATATACAGATGCCCAAGCTGAATGGTTTTGAAATGCTGGAACTGCTGGATAATCCGCCGGCAGTAATATTTACCACAGCCTTTGATGAATATGCGCTCAAAGCTTTCGAAGCGCATGCTATAGATTATTTATTGAAGCCGATCACCAAAGAGCGTTTCGATAAAGCGATGCAGAAGTGGCTGGCGCAGGCGGGCAACCATCAGACAACCAAAGTGGACGAGCTGCTGCAAAGCAATATATATGACGGCTACCAGCACCGGATAGTGGTGAAGGACAACGGCCTCATCCGCATCATCGGCGAGCAGGATATCTTTTACATAGAAGCCAACGATGACTACATTAAAATAGTGACCAAAGACGGCAACTACCTGAAGAAGAGCACGCTGGGCCATGTGGAGCAAAGCCTGGACCCGCAACAATTCGTAAGGGTACACCGCTCTTACCTGGTGCCGGTGAGCCAGTTGCTGCGCATTGAGCCCTATGAGAAAGAGAGCCACATAGCCCTGCTGAAATGCGGCGCAAAAGTGACCGTGAGCAAAAGCGGCATGGCTAAACTGAAGACCCTACTGGGCTGGTAGGTCACCACCGCCCTGCTGATTTCCCAACTTATCGAGTCGGTACCTGATAAGCAGGTAGCCACCCAGGCCACAAGCCCACATAAATACGGTATGGATGGGGTGATTGAACAAGTAGTCGGACACGGCAACCGGTGTCATTGCTCCTTTATAAAAAGCCATCATTACAAAAACGCCGCTCATCACCTCGAAAAAAAGGAAAGCGAGCACTGTAAACAGTGCCCACTTAAAAGGTTTTTGTCCTTTTCGCCTGGCCCGTATTGCGTTCAGGTAACCGAGAAAGAAACTAAGTATAATATCCAAAGCTGCCCTAAATGTTTTTCATGAACTCAGTTATGCTTTCCATCACATGGCTTAGCTGCGCTTCGTTGAGGCCATGGTGGCAAGCCAAAAGCATACCACCGCGCATCACCTTATCGGACTCGGGATAGCCCCCTTTAGCAGCCTTGTGAGGCACATTCTTAAAGCCGGGCTGACGGAGTATGTTGCCTGTGAACACAGTACGCGTTTGTATGTTGCGCTTCTCGAGGAAGATCTGCATATCGCGACGGATGAATGGCGCACTCTCACGTACTGTTACCGCGAATGCCAGCCAGCCTGTGCGTGAATCGGGCAACTGGTTAGGCAATATGAAATACTCTTCGTATTGACTGAAGAACTCGCGCATGCGTGCGTAATTGGCAGTGCGGGTGTCAATATTATTAGCGAGATTATCGAGCTGAACGAGGCCGAAGGCTGCACCCATCTCGGATGGTTCGATGTTGTAGCCCGGTTCTTCGAACACGAATTTGGCATCGTATGGAATACCTTCGATCTCTACATTGAAACGGTTCTCGATCTTCTCGCTCTCAACAAAGAGCGACGAGCTGCGTCCCCAGCTACGCAACAGGCGACCACGATCGTAAAAAGCTTCGGTATTCACGCAGAGCATGCCACCATTGCCTGCACAGTTGATAATATGCGAGCCATAAAAGCTGGTAGTGCTCATATCGGTAAAGCGACCAGAGGAAGCACCACCGATCTCAGCGCCGAGGGTGTCAGCTGAGTCTTCCAACACAAACAGGCCATGCTTGTCGGCTATCTCGCGCAGCATTTGCCAGTTGGGCAGGTTGCCTATCAGGTTAGGGATGATCATCGCCTTTGTCTTAGGCGTTATCATCTCCTCCACTTTGTTTGCATCCAGATTGTAGGTACCCTCTTCCACGTCCACAAAGGCAGGAACCCAGCCCTTCTTCACCTGCGGGGCTACAGTGGTAGAGAAAGTGAGTGCAGGAGTGATCACTTCTGTACCGGGCTCATAGTTCATAAGATCGGCGGCGAGGTAGAGCGCAGATGAGCCACTGTTGACCATGACACCATATTTTTTATTGTAGAGTGCCGCTACCCTGTCTTCCATTTCGCGCACATGCTTGCCCATTTGGGTGCTGCTGCGCAATACTTTATTTACCGCTTCTATTTCGGCCTCGCCGTAAACTGCTTTGCCGTAGGGGACGTGTATGTAGTCAGTTTGTACCATTTTGTATGATTAGAATGCGAATGTAATTGATACCGCAATATAATGAGTTAAGACTTTCAGAATTTTTTGGGCAAAAGAAGTTATTTAAGATTTTATTGCTGGGACACGGTGTACACCATGCCTATGCTATAGAGGCCACCATTGTAATTGAAGCCGGGGTTGAACTTCATGTCGACATTGTAGGTGTTGCCGGTTACTGCTGCGTTGCCTTTATTGCCTGTCTTTAATGTCTGGCTGGTGGTGGTCAGCGTGGTGAAGGAGACGTTACCATTGAGCCGGAAACCTAAAACGGTAGCGGGCATATCTGTAGAGCCCCCTTGTGTCTGCGGAGTGAAGTAAGTGCTTTGTGCTTGTACACTCACGATCCAGTTTACATTCGATTTAATGGCCACCTGGGTATAGTTGAGCGTGGTCTTACCATTAATGTAATCGGAAGAGGTGGCAAAGCTAGGTGCTGCTGCCTGGTTGGACAGGGTTATAGACAATACGGTGCTTACGGTTATGGTACCGGACACCGTGTTTGTCCAGGTTTGTGCATGAGCGCTTATTGTAAAAAGAAATAAAATAAATATTGCTATGATCTGCCTCAAGGTTCGGTCATTGTAAATGTAAATGTATAGTTATAGGTGCCGGGGATATAGTCGGTATAGCCAAGGGCCAGGAGCTTAAGCTTATAATAGTAATTGTAAGGCGTAGCCCCCGCATGGGAGGGCTGTGTGAAAAGCAGCTGATCGGAGGTGTTGACGGTCGTGGTACTGGCTATGTTAGCGTCGTTCGGTGAATCGTCGGATGACCAGATTACCTGCAAAGGATAGTTATTAACCGGAACCCAGGCTGCCGGGTAATTCCATGCTGAAAGGCGCACATAAACGTGGCAGGCATTAGAATTATTCAGCACTTTTAACTGAAAAGCGTTGGTAATTGTCTGATCAGTCTCCAACCCGGTGGTGGTATTGATGTTGTAGTTCATACCGCCGTTGACCTGGATAGTGATATAGTTATTAGCCGCAAAGCCATTTACCATGGAACACAGGAGCAGGATGGTTAAAAAGTACCTCATATACAGCCAGTTGGCCTTTTGTATTGTGCCGTAAAAATAGTTCTTTTGTATACAATATATGGTACGGATAAGATTATTCCTGGCAATAGCGCTTGTAAGCTTTATTCCTGCACTATGCCGTGCACAGAATGTAGGCGCTCACCCGACGGTACTTGAGTTCGCCGTAGCAGCGGGTCAAAGCGAATCGCAAGTGGTATATCTTACTAACGGGTCGAACAACAAGATGCAGTTTAAGCTGTATATGAATGACTGGATGAGAGATAGCTCGGGCAGCCATGAATATTACGACGCTAACACACAACCACGCTCATGCGCGCGGTGGATAACACTGGATAAAAACTTCGTAGAGCTGGAGCCCGGCGGCTCAACCACGGCAACGGTAAAAATGAGTGTACCTGATTCGCCGGCCGCCGTAAGCCAGATGAAGTGGGCTATGCTTTTTGTAGAAACCGTAGAGGAGCAGAAAAATAATGACAGCAAGAAGGCGCAGGCTATGGTGCGCAACCTGCTACGCATAGGCATCCACGTATATCAAACACCACCTAACCTCACCAAAAAAGAAATAAAGGTGTACAAGCTGGAACCGGTGCCAGGCAATGCAAAGCAATACCGGCTTTTCTGCCAGAACACGGGCGAGATAATGCTTCAATGTAAGTCATACCTGGAGCTGACCAACGTGAAGGATGGAAAGAAAGCGAAGCTTGATCCCGTGGAGTTCCCGGTATTTCCCGACCAGAAACGTTATGTGATCTTTGACCTGCCAGCGAACCTGCAGAAAGGCAAATACTCTGCACTGGCTGCGGTAGACGCCGGCGACGATATGTCGCTGGAGGCGGTGGAAAGTACCGTGGAGATCAATTAAGCTTTTAATTAGTGCCTTTGGCCGAAGACTTGTCGTCGGGCAAGGTGGTAATTGGTACGATACCTGCAGTGAGCGCATACATTACCAGACCAGAGCGTGACCGAATTTCTAATTTTTTAAACAGGCTATCCCGGTAACCGTCAACGGTACGAGCACTCACGCCCATCTTTTCTCCGATATCCTTATAAGTGAGATCCCCGCAACAGAGTCCGAGAAATATCATTTCATTTTTCGTCAGTTTTTTCTCAAGATTCTCTTTGCTATCGGGATCATACTTTTTCATATTGCCAGCGATAAACTCCGGATGATAGTAACCATGTTTAGCCAGGGACTCAAGCGCTGTGCGAAATTCTCCAGGGTCGGCACTCTTCAACAGGTAGCCGTTAGCCCCTTCTTTGAGCAGTTTAATTATCGTAAACTCGTTGTCATACTGCGACAAGATCAGTGTTTTGATCTCGGGCCAGCGCCGCCTGATCGCCACTTGTGTAGCGTAGCCATCCATCACCGGCATGCTTACGTCCAGCACACAAATATTTGGCTGCATGCCAGTGCTCTCTATTTTATCGATCAATTGCTTGCCGTTGTCGGCCTCGAAGATAACCTTAAAATTGCCAAATGTATTGATCAATTCCTTCAGCGCATTGCGCAGCAACACGTGATCGTCGGCAAGTGCTATGAGTATCCTATTACTTGTCATAATGGTTATTGATAAGCAGTGATAATGTTGTGCCTTCTCCAGGGGAAGATTGCACGTTTATTGTCCCTTTAATAAAGCCGGCCCTTTGCCGCATATTGATGAATCCTACCCCACTCTTCATTTTTTCGTTAGTAGCATCAAAACCAATGCCGTCGTCCTTGATCTTCAGGGAAAAGAAGTCCGGGGTATTGTCGATAAACACTTCCACGATGTGCGCTTTCGCGTGTTTCAATACATTTTGCAGCGCCTCCTGCACAATGCGGAAGATCACCAGCTCGACCTCGGCATCGAATGGTGCGTACTCGCCCGACATACTAAAGCCACCTTTCAGGCCTTTGGCTGCAATGATATTTTCAAGTTCCATATCCACAGCGCGCACGAGACCCGTCTGTTTGATGTAGTCGGTATTGAGCGAATGGCTCATGGTCCTTATCTCGCTGATGACCTTCTCCAGTAAAGTGACCGTTTCCTCGGAAAGGTCGGCGCGCTGTGCCTGGTCGCGGCAAAGGGAAACGGCGTGTATCTTTATCTTGACCAATGAAAGGAACTGCACGATATGATCATGCAGCTCCATGGCTACCTGGTTGATAGTGCTCTCCTGAACCTCGAGCCGGGTGCGCAGCAGTTCTGTAGCTGCTTCAAACTCCAGCCGTTGTTTTTCAAGTCTGAATTTATTTTGCTTTTGTTTCTGCACAAGCAGGAATGCTATGAGGAAGAAAGCAAAGAGCGCAAGCAGCAAAGTGCCTGCTAAAAAAAAGGGCATTATGTTGTTTTCATTCATTGGTAGCCTGCAGTTTGGGGTAGAGAAGAAAAATAATGGCGATACTGGAGTAGCTAATAATATTTACAACCCAAAGCAAAGATTCAATTAGCTTAATGTTGGTTTTAGAGTGTATCAATGGGAATATCCCCCAAGCAACATAGGTAACGCTCCAAAAGAACAATAAGACAGACGTAAACCAAAAGTGGGATTGTCGATAGAGCTTGAGATCATCTTCACTCAACAATAGGTAGTAAAACGAGATAAGTGACATCAGGATAATAAAAAAACCCTCAAACAGTAAATAACTTGTACTAAAACTGTTGAGCGGTTGCAAAAGTGAAAAATTCAATACTCCGAAAATTAAACCGAGTGCTCCTATATAACATCCAATGTTCCGCTTTCTGAACCTTTTTATCGTGTAATTGAAATAAAGTGAAATCAGGAATAACTCTACTAAGCTGTAAGAATTATATATCACCATATTATTGCCAAATCTTTCCGAGAAAATATGTCCTACACTTTCGTCTATAAGAATAATCAACAGCAGTAACAAAAGTACCCTGCTAGGCCTATCAATAACGCTATAACGATATAGCCCAATCAGAAACGCAGAAAGCACGACAACAAGGTCAATATACAGCTCGGTGTTTTCGCTCATTTTTTCGCTATTGCAAAGTATTATTTGAGGCTGTCCCACTGCTCGGACAAATTGTAGGGCATGGCTGCAAATGCTCAAGCACCCTATTCCCGTTCATGTAAATATAGTTACCTGCGCTGTCGTATGCTGCTATTACAAGTGTCAATTTGCCGCTTTTGTAGCCGCAATTTCTGTTTTGGCCACCGCTATTGATGTAGTCGAGGGTATGAGCGAACATCAGTTTTATTTTGGTGGCTTTTAAGCCCGTGGTTGTCATAACGTTCAGGTAAGCGTTCAATTTCGGCACATCAACGATCATTGAATACAGGTCTGAATCGTTGGATGGATAATTGATACTTCCCAGATAGCTGTTGATCATTTTATTCGCTGAATCCTTGGGGATGAAGTTGCAGAAAGAGTCTTCTCCACTACCGATAGTGCTGTCGCCGGTGCCAACTGTGGTGTCTGCACTGCCGGCTGTTGCATTAGCAGTCCGGTTGCCACCAGATGTGCAAGAAAAAATGAATATGGACGCGGAGATCACAAAAAGAAACATTTTCTTTTCCATAAAATATTTTATTTAAAGGTTAGGAATTTAAAGTCAGAAAGATAGAGAATAGGGAAATGAAAAAACACCGTGAAAACACCCTATTTTCCCAAGAGCCACGTTTTTGCGAAAAGATAACATGGGCAGAGTGCCTGCGCGAATGCGTGCCGCATATGGCCTTATTTTCATTAACATTGCTTCAAATTTGGATTATGATCTTAATAGAACATGAGGACAACGGCACACGTGGTCGATTTTTTGTTAAGGAGCGCGACGAGTACCTGGCACAGATGGTCTATATATGGTCGGGGAAAGACAAGATCATCGTTGAGCACACGGAAGTGGATGAACGGCTGAAAGGCCAAAGCGTGGGTACACAGCTACTGAGCGAACTGGCGGCATGGGTGCGCGAGCAGGGCATCAAAGTAGTGCCGGTATGTCCCTTTGTAAAGGCGATAGTGGAGAAGAAGCCGGATGAATACAATGATATCCTATACAAGATACACCAATAGCTAATGGGAAACGAGACGATAAAAAACGAGCTGGAGCGCGTAACAACAAGAATGGTATACATCAGTGAGAGTGATTTTGAACTGGATGTACAGGACTGGGGAGAGCTTGATGAAACAGGCATTAATAAAAAAATAAGCCAGTTCAGCGGCACAGATAAGATAGAAACCGTCACCAGCGATGCATTCTTTGATAAAACAATAAACAGCCTTGACCCCGCCGACGAATTTGCAGCTAGCCTGGGCAAACAATATGAGGCATTAAGAACGTACCTGCAAAATAATTTCAAAGAAGTAAAGGTATACCGGTCGGGTAAGATACAGGTGCATATCTTCATAGCCTGCATCACTGAAACAGGTGGGTGCTTTGTGGTGCACACGATATCGGTGGAAACTTAGTTTACCGGCCCGGCATCTTTAACCGACTCGATCGCTTTCTGCACTTTTACGGGAACTGCTGACAGGAAATCGTAGCCAGTCTCAGCCTCAAGCTGGTCGACAGTGCAGCGGTAGTGGCCCCAATCGTAAGCATTCACATCGTACCGGTTGGGCATATCGACAGCGATAACGCGGGTGCTATTCGTGATCCTTTTTATATCGTTATCACCCACGGGCAGTACTACCACTATCTTGTAAAAATGCGAGGGTACATTGATCTTGCCGTTGGCGATCGTATCAGCGTGGCCCTTCTTGCCAATGCCACCTGTACCGTGGGCACCTGCAATGATGTACAATTCGTTGCCCTGTATGGCCAGCTGCCTGCAATATGCCTCAAGATGCTCCCATGTCTGCTCATTGAGCACAGGAGACTGAGGGGACATATTGGTCATTAAAAATGTGGCGGCATTGTCGTCTGGTGTCGCGCTTCTATCGGCAGATGGACAAAGATGGCCGCGGTCGAAACCGGTGCCAATATAATTGGAGCTTTTGATAACAGTAAAGCCGACCGGGAGTGCATCATCGGCATTAAAACAGTTGCAACGGTCGGCACTGCCCATCCATGCGGTGCTGAGATGCCAGCTCACCCAATTGGCCATGCCTTTTGAATTGTTGTAAGACATGGCATACTGTGCCTTCACAAGCAAGTAATTATCTTTATTGACCTCATCCGTAGTCGCATGGCTAGGGTTACCAAGAGCCAGGTTATCGTCTTTACCGGCGGCGATCATTGTACTCGTCACCTTATGTTTAGCCTTCTTGTTCTTAGCAGCAGTGTGACTATACCTGAAGACCATCAGGGCTGCGAGCACTATAATTACCGGCAGCGTGATGCCATTAAATAACTTACCCTTTTTCATTTGTACGAGTATTAGAGTACTTTTATTTCAGTAAAATTAATGTCTCAATCAGAAACCGCAATGTTTAACATTGAAATAATAGAAAAGCTGCTGTTGGCCGTGCTGGTAGGCAGCGCGGTGGGGATAGAGCGGGAGCTGCGCAGTAAGTCGGCAGGCTTCAGGACACTGATACTGATATGCCTGGGCGCGACATTATTTACAATGTTGTCAGAAGCCATAGGCACGGACTCTCCTTCCAGGATAGCCTCTAATATCGTGGTGGGCATCGGCTTCGTGGGCGCGGGCATCATCTTTAAAAGCGGCAACCGGGTGAACGGTGTTACGACCGCCTCCTCAGTATGGGTGACAGCTGCGCTCGGCATGGGAATCGGCGCCGGCTATTACTTGACCTCGATAGCTGCGTGCATACTGGCTGTGGTTGTATTATTTGCTTTCAGCTACCTGGAGTATTATATCGACCTGGTGAACCAGGTGCGTAACTACAGGATCGTTTACCCGTATGAGGAAAATAACCAGCACAAATACGAAGACGTGCTAAAGAAGCATGGCCTTACCATCCGCAACAGGCAGCAAGTGAAAAAAGGAAATATCATAGAGGGAAGCTGGCTGGTACAGGGCAGACAAAGCAAGCACCATAGCTTCATCGACACCATTCTCCACGATGACGCGGTAACTGAATTTGAATTCTAGGAAAATTTAAGGCTGAGTAGCAGTGTAGACGAGCAGGGCGTCGGTATTGCCGGCCGTTCTATAGTTCACCGCAAATGTCTGATCAGCGCCATAGCTGCAATTGTGCAGGATATTGGTATTGGTGCCCTGAACAGGCGCATAGGCCATGTAGCTTTCTGTACCGCCTGTATTATTGTGCTCAACTGCCAGCTGCAGGTCCGCAGGTGAGGATGCGGCGCTAACGCTCACGTTAAACTCTTTATTGGCCTTAATATGGAACACCGGGCCTTTGGCAGACATGCTGATATCGCTGTAAGAGGCTATTTCGATAGCAGGATTTAACTGCAGTTGCACCGTCTGACTTGCGGTGCCGCCCTGCGCCTTTACAGTGAGGTTGCAGAATGCAAGAACGGGCAGTAATATGGCAAGTTTGATGTTCATCCTGGTGATCGTGGCGCTTTGCAAAAAACTTGTTAATAACAAGCAGATAACAAATTGCACTACCGAAAATAGACAAAAAGGCGTTTTACCTGCGTTTTAAAAAACGATTTTTCATTTCTTTTAACATTTGGAAAATGGCTAATTACCCAAACAAAGCTTATTTAAAGCATTACGTATATAAAAATTGAACGGTATTTTTTACATTTATCAACAAAGCAACAGATATGAAGAACATCTTTACCTCATTTTTCTCCGGCATCCTGACCGTGGCAGCCTTTACACTTTGCATAAGCAGCGCTTGCAAGAAAAATTCAAGCTCAGCCTCTTGCTGGAACGTGCAACTACAACGCAATTACGCTAACGTAAGCTGCTCCACGCACTGTGATTATGTGCACGGCTGCGACGGTCACGTATATTGCAACGCGTGCCTGGCCGCCAAGCAAGGTATATATGCACAATAATTAGTGCGGAATACGGGCAGGCAATGTAAATTTGCAGCATGTCGGCGCATAAGATCATTATTGCAATAGACGGGTTCTCATCGTGCGGAAAAAGTACGCTGGCAAAGCAACTGGCTGCCAAGCTGGGCTATAACTATATAGACAGCGGAGCTATGTACCGGGCGATAACCCTGTATTTTTTGCGCAATGGCATACATGTCAACGACCACGAGCAGATATTGGACGCCCTGTCCAATATTCACCTATCGTTTGTATTTAACGAACAGCGGCAACAATCGGACATATACCTGAATGAGGAAGATGTAGAGCCCTATATACGCGACCTGATAGTAGCAGAGAAAGTAAGCGAGGTAGCGGCTATTAAAGAAGTGCGCTCCTTCGCCGTGGCGCAGCAAAAGAAAATGGGCAAAAAGAAAGGCATAGTGATGGACGGGCGCGATATAGGTACGGTGGTATTTCCTGAAGCGGAGCTGAAAGTATTCATGACGGCAGACCCTGACATAAGAGTGCTGCGCCGCTATGACGAACTGGTAGCAAACAACCCTAACATAACCATAGAAGAAGTGCGGCACAACCTGGAGCTGCGCGACTATATAGACAGCAACCGCGAGGAGAGCCCCCTGCGCAAAGCCGACGATGCCATAACACTGGACAATAGCAACTTAACGCGGGAAGAACAACTGGAAAAAGTGCTGGAATGGGTGAAGGACAGGGCTACGAATGTGGTAGCGAAATAGAGCGCTAATTGTTTTTGTACTTAAGTATTACTGAGGCAAGGCTTCGCGGTCTGCGGTCTTTGCCAATAGCCTTAATATCTTCGAAGTAGATAGTGCCCGACACGCCGGCATACATCCTTATCTTTTGCTTTACATCATCGTTAAAGTCAGCACCCGATACCTGTATCGGACCAATATAATCGGCCCTTGATGACCTCATGCTAAACACAAAAGACGTTATTTTATACTCCGTGATGGTAGTTGATAAGCCACCTATCTCCAGGATGTCAGCGGTAGTGGGTAATTTGTTTTTGTCATCGGCGAAGGGATAATATTTTCGGAATCCGTCTGCGGCTTTACGAGCAGCCAACTGACCAGTAGAAAAAAAGGGGACTGTGAATAGGAGCACGATCAAGAAATAGGCTTTGTTCATAAATGTTGCTTTACACCTCCATTCAAAATACTTATTAACTTGCCAGGCCGACTAAAATTGTTGTCAATCGATTTTTTTCTGTAGTGTTTATTATTATCATTCATGACCAATAACGAAATAGCCGACCACTTCTCACTGCTATCCAAACTCATGGACATACATGGGGAGAACTCTTTTAAATCCAAGTCATATAGTATAGCCGCATTCAATATTGAAAGACTTCCGGGTGAGGTAGCCGATATGGATGATGCACAACTATTCAGCCAAAAGGGTATCGGTGAATCGACCGGGAAAAAGATACGCGAGATACAGGACACAGGCAGGCTCGGCCTGCTGGATAATATTATTGCCAGTACACCACCCGGCATTCTGGACCTGCTGCAGATAAAAGGTATGGGCCCTAAAAAGATAGCGCAGGTATGGAAGGAGATGGGGATAGAGTCGGTAGGCGAGCTGGAGTATGCATGCAACGAGAACCGGTTGGCCGCTCTTAAAGGGTTCGGCGCCAAAAGCCAGGAGAGCATCCTGCAAAACATTCAATACTTCCAGCAAAATTTAGGGTTCCACCTCTGGGCCTCCGTGGAAGAGACTGCTACCCATTTCGTAACGCAGCTGCGAAAAAATTTTAATGATGCCCGCGTCGACCTTACAGGCCCGGTACGCCGCCACCTGGAGACACTTGAATATATCGATATCATTACCGATGCTGATAAAATGACGCTCATCGCGTGGCTGCAACACATACCCGGTATAGAGATCACCGACACCGGCTGGCTTACAATACACATACCCGAGCAGCCTAAATTAAAAATACACCTTACCAGTCGAGAGCACTACTATCAAAATCTGTTCAACACCACGGGCAGTGCCGAATTCTTAGAAGCTTTCAACGCAAGGTATTCGATACCTGCGACGCTGAATAGCGAAGAAGAGATATTCAGTGTAAACAATTTACAGTATATCGGTCCAGAGCGACGCGAGCTGCCGGGCATATTGGAATTTGCTGCTGCCGACGAGGTAAAGGAAGTTATTCAGCTATCGGATATACGGGCCATTATACACTCCCACTCCAAATGGAGTGATGGGCAGGATACCATTGAGGCGATGGCCAGGGCCGCGATAGATAAGGGTTATGAATATCTCGTGCTCAGCGACCACTCGCAGGCAGCCTACTATGCCGATGGCCTGAAGCCGGAGCAAATAGCCGCCCAGCATATCGAGATAGATGCGCTGAACGAGAAGCTGAAGCCCTTCAAAATATTCAAGAGCATCGAGGCAGATATCCTGGGTGATGGAAGCCTGGACTACAGCCCACAGGTTTTAGAAACATTTGACCTCGTGATCGCATCGGTACACAGCAACCTGAAGATGAGCCAGGAGAAGGCTATGAGCAGGGTAATGGCCGCAATCCGAAATCCTTTCACTACCATATTAGGGCACCCTACCGGGCGCCTGCTACTTTCACGTGCAGGCTATCCGCTTGACCACAAGGCTGTCATAGATGCCTGCGCGGAATATAACGTGGTAATAGAGATCAATGCCCACCCGCGGCGGCTGGACCTGGACTGGAGATGGATAGCCTATGCCGTGGAGAAAGGTGTACTGCTTTCGATAGATCCAGACGCGCACTC
Source organism: Bacteroidota bacterium (assembly GCA_018267915.1). GTDB lineage: Bacteria > Bacteroidota > Bacteroidia > Chitinophagales > Chitinophagaceae > MKUN01. Next base: position 55,161 of record JAFDXN010000010.1, read on the forward strand.
GGTAAATGGCTACAAGGATGTTTACTATGGTGTAATTGCAGCGCAAAAAGGCGGCCTGACGGCCAAACAAAACCTTAGCAGCTTCACACTGGCGGAGTTCGAAGCCTTCCTGGAAAAGTACAGGCAGAGGAGATGCAGTTAATTGTATAAAAAGCAAATCCCGCATCAAGTGCGGGATTTGCTTTTTATGGTCATCGATTGTTTACATCTTCTCGATTACCAGTGCGCTTGCGCCACCACCACCGTTGCAGATGCCGGCTGCACCGTATTTAGCGTTCTTCTGGTTTAGTACATTGATAAGCGTTACAATGATACGCGCACCGCTGGCGCCCAATGGGTGACCCAATGATACTGCGCCGCCATTCGCATTCACCTGCTCTGGCTTCAGATTCATTTTCTGCATGTTTACCAAGCCTACTACGCTGAATGCTTCATTGAGCTCAAAGTAATTGATGTCTTCCATTTTCAGGCCGGCTTTCGCTACAGCTTTAGGTACTGCTACCGAAGGCGTTGTAGTAAACCATTCAGGGGCCTGTTCAGCGTCCGCATAACCTTTGATCTTCGCGATCGGTTTGATACCGAGGGCGTCCGCTTTTTCCTTGCTCATGAGTACCAGCGCCGCAGCTCCGTCGTTCATGGTGCTGGCATTGGCTGCAGTTACAGAACCATCTTTGGTAAATGCCGATTTCAGCGTAGGTATCTTGTCGAACTTAACGTTGAACGGTTCTTCGTCTTTTGCGAAAGTGATGGGATCACCTTTCTTCTGTGGTATCACTACGGGCACTATCTCGCTTTCAAAGCGGCCTTCGTTCACCGATGCCTGGCTGCGTTTGTAACTCTCGATAGCGAACTCGTCCTGCGACTCGCGGCTGATATTACACTCCTTAGCGCAAAGCTCGGCGGCGTTGCCCATCGCGTAGTTATTGTACACGTCGGTAAGGCCGTCTTTGGCCAGACCGTCGATCACAGTAACGTTGCCGTATTTGTTGCCCCACCGCAGGTTCTCATTATAGAAGGGCACATTGCTCATGCTTTCCATGCCGCCTGCTACCACGACGTCGTTGTCGCCCAGCATGATAGATTGTGCACCTTGCATGATGGCCTTCATACCGCTTGCGCATACTTTATTAACAGTAGTACAGGGTACATTATCGGGCACGCCTGCAAAGCGGGCTGCCTGGCGGGCAGGCGCCTGGCCCAGGTTGGCCTGCATTACGCAGCCCATCAATACTTCGTTTACTTCAGTTGCATCAACGCCTGCTTTCTCGAGCGCGCCTTTTATGGCGATCGCTCCCAGTTTTGTAGCGGAAAAATCCTTCAGCGAGCCGCCCCAACTGCCTATAGGGGTGCGCACCGCGGATACGATATACACTTCTTTCATAGAAAAATATTTTTAAAGACCGCCAAATGTAAGAAAAAAACGGGGTAGCGGCATTTGATTATAAATCAAGCTTATAGGCGAATTATTAAACCACAAAACTTGTTAAATTGACCCCAATACTTGCCCTCTTTCTTATGAAGTTTCATAAAGATTACTAACTTTGGTTACATCAGATTACATCTTTTTTTAAACAAAATGAGGTCAATGAAGAAACTGATCCTGGGGACGTACGTATGCCTTATAGCTGTATTACTGGTAGCAAAACCGGTAGGAGCGAATGAATCTACCACAATGATGGCTGAATCTGCCATTATGCGCTACATAGACAATGTGTATGCCAGCCTTGATTTTTGCGACAATCAACGTCTCTCTTACGATGTTTTTGTTAAGGCCTGCCATGGCTACTTCAACCTGAAAAATGCCGGCAAACTGAACGACAGCAAATCTGTAATTACAATATGCGATTTCACCAAATCATCCAATGAGAACCGGATGTGGGTGATAGACCTCTCGCAAAAGAAGGTACTTTTTAATACCTATGTTGCACATGGCCAGGGTTCGGGCGAGGAGTTTGCTACGGCCTTCTCAAATAGGTCAGAATCGCACCAAAGCAGCCTGGGTTTTTATGTAACCGGCGATACTTACCAGGGAGAGCACGGTACCTCGCTCCGACTGCTGGGTATGGATGAAAGCTTCAACGATGCCGCATATGACCGCGGTATCGTAGTGCACGGGGCTGACTACGTAAGCAGCAATTTCATCAAGGGTAATGACCGATTGGGTCGCAGTTGGGGTTGCCCTGCAGTACCGTCTAACCTGTCTTTGCCAATTATCAATACGATCAAGGAAGGTTCCTGCCTTTTCATATACTACCCCGACAAGAACTACCTCAAAACAGCTTTCTGGCTAAATAAGAGAGTAGACCAACTGCCAAATGATATTATGGTTTCCGATATGAGATTTGCCTCGAATATGAAACCACTTCCAAAGAAGCGCGATACAGTTACTGTTTATTCCTACGTAGACAGTCGTAACAACGAAGTAATCGTTCCTTCGCTGGCGCCCAAGCTTAAGCTACCGTTATTTTAAACTACTTTGACATAATAAAAAAGAGGCCGTTTGGCCTCTTTTTTATTATCGGATGTAAGAGATCAGCCTGCCGTCTCTTTTATAAATATCGCTTATCAGGCGTATGTGCTTGCCCGTAGTATCCGGATAAGCCGTCAGGTACACAATATGAACCGGTATCTTGTTCTTCAATATCTTCCAGTTGGTCTTGTGGGTCTTGATCATTTCCTCAAGGGTATCATTGTTGAAGTTGAGTTTTTCGATCTGCGACAGTATATATACGGCCATTTCCTTCGGTTTCTGTACCCTTACGCAGCCTGAGCTTTTAGCACGGTAGCGTAGCGGGAAATCGTCGCGGTGGGGTGTGTCGTGTAGATATATATCCCAAGGGTTGGGCAGGTTGAACTTAACGTAGCCCAGCGAGTTGTCATCGCCCGGCGCTTGCTTGTACGTATAGTTTCGGTAGTTGCCGGCATTGATCAGCGTAGCGTCGACCACATTCCCCTTCCTGTCGTATGCTTTCAATCCCTTTTTCTTCAGGTAGTTTACATTTTTAGTGATGCCGGGCAGCACATCCTTTTTCAAAATAGTTGGTGGCACACCCCATGGCGGGTTAATGACAATGTTGGCCATCGATGCACCCAGGCTGGGCGTCTGGCGCTCTGGCCTGCCCACTACTACGCGCATATGCATAGCGTTCTCGCCATTGCGTTTGAAAAATAGCTCCATAAGCGGCACGTCGACCAGCACATAGAAATCGCCTATGTCCCTATGCATCCATCTGAGTCGCTCCAGGTTGGCTTTTATCTTGGAGGTGGTATTGCTCAAAGGTGTGCCCAGATAGCGCATCGTCGTGGAGTCGGCTTTACCTGTCGGCTTAATACCATGGTAATCCTGGTAGGCCACAAGCAGCTGTTGCGACTCTGTAAGGCTATCGTCGGTTCTGGTCTGCACCCAGGGCAGTTCCGTTTTTATCACAGTTGTGATCACCGACTGTGTTGCACTGTCCGTCACCCTGGCAGCAGCTGCACTGTGCAAAATGCTGATCATCGAATCCAGTTTTCCGTCTACCATTAACTTATTGAACCGCTTGAGTTCCTCGCGCAGAAGTCCATAGGCAGGTATCTTACTTCTAAAACTGTCGAGCGAAACGTACCTATCGTTTTTACCCAGTTGATCAACAAGCAGTTCAGGGGCAGTCCAGACCGTATCATTGCCGTGGAACCAAAGCGAGTCAACCAGTTTTGGTGGCACAATGCCCATCAGCAGATCGCGGGAGGCATTGAGATAGGTTGATGTAAGCGCAGTATCAAATGCCACTACGGCCGCAATGTCAATATTCTTTTTCTTCTCAAAAAGCTCAGCCTGTTTATTGAGTTCGGCCAGGTGATAGCGCTCCTGGTCTATACCGTCCCATGTGATCTCGCGGAGGTCTTTTAGAAATGTCGTCGCATTATCTGTTAATCCGTTTTTGTCGAACCAAAAAGGTCCGTAATCATTTTGCCGGTATGCAAGGCGCAGGTAGCCTGCTATAGTAGTTCCTTTTTTCTTTTTACCCGCAGTGTCTTCCGGCTTCAGCATCTCCTGAAGCTGTGAGGCAAACTCTTCTTTATCGGGGAACTGAGATGAAAAAACCCCTTTTTTTGACGACTCTTTATGACCATTGCTGCATGATATCAAAAACGATATACAGAAAAGGATCACAATTAAAGAAACACTATCAGGCAGCACATAAGCTCTTGCCTCTCTTTCGTTCATATATTTCACTGTTTTACAGACCGGGGCCGTTAAGATATAAATAAAAAAACAATCTTACAGCTCCAGTTCCTTCATGGGATCCCAAAATAATTTTTTGAAGTCAACCACCACATCATCCTTCACTTTCACACCGTCTTTCTCCAACAGTTCCTGCATATGCGTTGGCGTGGCAAAATGAAAGCGACCGGTAAGTTGGCCGTTTCTGTTAACTACCCTGTGCGCAGGCACTTTGGGCTTTACACCAAAGCAGGAATTCATCGCATAGCCTACCACCCTGGCGCCCGACTTGGCCCCTATGGCTGCTGCAATAGCGCCATAACTTGTTACCCTACCTTTTGGCACACAACGCACCACGTCGTAAATAACGTCGTAGATTGTCTCTTTATTGGCTTCTTTTTTCTTCATTTCTTTCAGCGATCAGTTTGCTCCTGTTGGGTTCCGGTACATTCATATAATCGTAAGGGCAATTCCTGCATCCGTTGCCACAGCAATAACCTCTTTCGGTAAGGTAAGATGCGGTGAACACCAGCCTGCCGTCCGGCAACAAAACATAGTCTTTACCCTCTGTCAATTGTTTGCTCATGCTTCAGGAAACGCTCCGGTAGCTTTATACGGCCTTCGGGCAAAGTAAAGGAGAGAAAATATATTTTCCTTCCTTCTGCAAGGTGCATTTTTTCGTAAAAGGTCTGAATCGCCAGTGGGCCTTTTGCCAGGTCTTTACCATAAATGTCTTCCAGGTTTTGGTGTATGGTGCAGCCTTGCTCCGCTATCGTTTCAAGGGTAAAGTCGTATAATTCTTTTGAATCTGTTTTTAAGTTAATGTTAGCACCCGGCTTTAATACCTGTTGATACAGGTTAAGGAAACGTGGATGCGTAAGGCGGTTCTTCGCCCTCGAACTCCTGAGGAAAGGATCCGGAAAAATGATCCATATTTCCGAGACTTCCCCGGGCGCAAAGTAATTCGTGAGGTGATCGATCTGCGTGCGCATAAAGGCAACATTATCCAGCTTTTCCTGCAAGGCGATCTTGGCGCCGTTGTAAATACGATTGCCTTTTATGTCGATACCAATAAAGTTCCTGCCTTTATCTTCCCTGCCCAGGTTCACACTGTATTCTCCCTTTCCGCAAGCCAGCTCAAGCACAATAGGATTGCTATTCTTAAAAAAATCGCCCCAGTTCCCCTTCATGTTTTCCGGGTGCTGCAGTACGTTCGGAAAAGTCTCAATTGCCTGGAACCTGATCAGTTTCTTATGACCCATTCTGCAAAGATACTATGAAGCAACAGGCTTTATATCAACATTTCATACAGGAATGACGCTTCTTAAATAAATGAATACCAACGGTCTCTAATTATTCTCACTTCATCAGCAAAAACTCCCTGATCAGCTCCCTAACAATAGCAATAATTATTTAACGTCCTAATTTGTGGCACTTCAAAGTGCTGTGTTACAATCAATTATAAACTATTCAACGAGATTTTAATTCGTTGCTGCTACCATGTGAATAAAAACCAGTATTTGAGAACAAGCAAAAATGATAGCAATGAAAAAGAAAATCGTACTATTTACTACTGCGGCAGGACTAATTTATATGTCCTTAAGCAGTTACAGGTCTGGACCGGGCTTGAACGGCGAGAACCGTACCGGGGCCAGGAATTCGACAACGAACTGTGGAGGAGGCGGATGCCATGGCGGTGCTTCTGCTAATACTACAGTTGCGATCATAGTGGACTCGACAGGTAATGTGCCCGTTACCAGCTATGTGCCGGGCATGACGTACACCATTTTGATAAACGGTGGCAATACTTCATCCTTACCCAACTTCGGATTTCAGTTCACTGCAGTTAAAGGCACCGGCGCCTCACAAACAGATGCAGGCACGTTCGGGGCAGTACTGCCGACAGGCGTCCGCCAAACTACAGCTGCACAAAGTGGTACACTCACCTTTATCGAAAATAAACAATCGATAGTGGCTGCTGCAGCGGGCTACTACACAGCATCCTTTACCTGGACTGCGCCTGCGGCCGGCACCGGTAACGTGACAATGTACTGCACACTGAATGCGGTTGACGGTAATGGCAATGAAAACTCCGCAGATAAATCGGCTAATACCTCAGTTGTATTAACTGAACAAACAGCAACCTCTGCAGCTAATACAGAAAAAATAATAGCATTGCGCGCCTACCCCAACCCGGTAACGGACAATCTTAATATCTCAGTGAAAAATGCAAAACAGGGAACCTATCATCTCGCCGTAGTAGATATCAACGGAAGGAATATTGAAGACAAAGACATCAATATCAATACCGCAGATTACGCTTTATCACTTAATGCAAACAGCTGGGCGCGTGGCACCTACCTCTTGCACGTGACCAACGGAACCGATATGAAAGTGATCCCGATAGTAAAGCAGTAATGACCCGCTCTTGTCGAATAAAAGCTGCTCGTAACGGGCAGCTTTTTTAATACAATAAAACAAGTATCGCATAGAACAGCATCATGCCGTCCACGAGCCCGAGATATGCCTTGTCGGAGGGATGCTTTTTGGTGTATTCGATCACCAGTTTTGTACCTACGGCCGTTACAACCTCGGCAACGAGGCGTGAAGAAGAAGGATACCGATAGAATTGTATGAGCGACAATGCAACAAATAGGAACATTGTACCATCCATCAGCCGGTAGCTATTCTTCAGACCAATGAGATTAGGCAAGGTAAATATTTCCGCATCAAGGTCGGTTTGCATGTCCCTAATGTCGAAGGCCACACAAAGAGTGAACATAAAGACGAAACGAATAAGTATCTCGAAGGGGTAGTCTACTAATTGCCTATCCCGGTAAAGTATGGGCAAGACACTTGTTACGATTGTCCAAACACCTGTCAGCACCGTTATCTTTACCCATCCAAAGTCGCGTATGCGCCTCTTGTTAGCAAAGGGCAGCAGCGGCAATGAATAAGCAAAAGAAAGAAACGCTAAGACAACGCAGCCCAATAGTATTTTCCAGGAGAGCCAAAACAGGGAGCCCACGCTAAGCAGAGCCCCTGAAATAAAAAAGATATAATGCCAGTAACGGTTTCTCTCGGTCCATGCTTGCCGGTCGGACGTACCCGGGCGCGACCTTTTTACAGTATAGTGCACGTTGTACACCACCAGGGTGCTGCCAAAAACCAAAGCATGCAGAGGAGTGAATAACGGGGCGATGGAATTTATCAACAGACGCTCGGTAGCCATGCACATCCCGGTGGAACATAGTGCAGCAAAGACACTTGTGTATAGTACCCAATCAATGAACCTTTCGATGAAACGCACCCTAACTGTCAATTAAAAACAAAAGTACGGCAAGCGCCGTACTATGTAAATAATTTTCAGTTCCAGGCATTTTACCTACAGCGGGATATTCCCATGCTTTTTCTTAGGCATGCTGTCCACTTTGTTTTCCAGCATTTTATATGCCTTTATCAATTTACTGCGTGTGTCGGCGGGTAATATCACTTCATCCACAAAACCCCTTGCAGCAGCGCCATAAGGATTGGCAAACTTTTCAAGATATTCCGTTTCTTTCTCTTTCAGTTTAGCCTCATGATCGGTAGCCTCTGATATTTCTTTCTTAAAAATGATCTCCGCTGCGCCCTTGGCCCCCATGACCGCGATCTCGGCGGTTGGCCATGCAAAATTCATATCTGCACCGATGTGTTTTGAGTTCATCACGTCGTATGCACCTCCATAAGCCTTGCGTGTGATCACTGTTACTTTCGGCACAGTAGCCTCACTTAGTGCGTACAACAGCTTAGCGCCATTGATAATGATACCATTCCACTCCTGGTCGGTACCCGGCAAAAAGCCCGGCACATCCACCAGCACCAGCAAAGGAATATTGAAAGCGTCGCAAAAGCGCGTAAACCTCGCACCCTTTTTGCTCGAGTTGATATCGAGCACGCCCGCCAGGCTGGCGGGTTGATTAGCCACAATACCGATACTACGGCCCGCCATTCGTGCAAAGCCTACAACGATATTTTCCGCATAATCTTTATGTACTTCCATGAATGAGCCTGCATCCACCACTTCCTCTATTACCTCCTTCATATCATAGGGCTGGTTAGGATTGGCAGGAATGATATCATTTAGTTTTGCCCTTACCTCGTCGCCGGCCTCGTATGCGTAGACAGGCGCTTCCTCTTCACAGTTTTGCGGCATGTAGCTCAGCAACTGCTTGATATTCTCGATACAGGCCACTTCATTAGCGCAGGCAAAATGGGTAACCCCCGATTTGGAAGCGTGCGTATGTGCGCCGCCTAACTCTTCGCTGGTTACCGTCTCGTGCGTAACTGTCTTCACTACGTTCGGCCCGGTGACGAACATATACGATGTATGTTCTACCATAAGGATAAAATCGGTAATAGCTGGCGAATAAACCGCACCGCCGGCACAAGGCCCCATAATGGCCGACAACTGCGGTATGACACCGGAAGCCTTTACATTCCTGTAAAATATATCGGCATAACCGCCAAGAGAAACCACGCCTTCCTGTATGCGGGCACCGCCGCTATCATTAAGGCCTATCACGGGCGCACCGTTTTGCATTGCCAGGTCCATCACCTTACATATCTTCTCGGCATGCGTTTCAGAAAGGCTCCCGCCAAAAACAGTAAAATCCTGCGAGAAAACATATACCAGCCTGCCATTCACAGTGCCGTAGCCTGTCACCACGCCATCGCCCGGGTACACTTCCTTTTCCATACCGAAGTCTTTGCTGCGATGCGTTACCAGCATACCGATCTCCTGGAAAGAACCTTCATCGAGCAATAACGTCAGCCTTTCGCGTGCGGTCAACTTGCCTTTCGCATGCTGTGCTTCAATGCGTTTTGCCCCGCCACCCGTCAGCGCTTTCTCCTGTTTGTCTTTCAGTAAGGATATTTTGTCCATATAAGCCTAAGTCAATGAAGAGGCAAACCTAAGGCAAAACAGCCAAACATTTGAACCGGTTTATGGTACAATTGTAACAATCCTTTATACAGCCATAACTTGCGCCTTGCCACAATGATGATAATTTTGCATCTGAAAAAATGAAGAAGTTATTAATTATTGCCGTGCTGGCGCTTACTTGCTGCGAGCATTCGAGCGGCCAGAAACTGCCCTCATATAACGCGGACGCCCTGATGAAGCGTGTATCGAACAAAGACACTACCTACATCATCAATTTCTGGGCTACCTGGTGCATGCCTTGCGTAGCTGAGTTACCCGGCTTTGACACGTTACAGTTGAGATATCACGGCAAACCTGTCAAAGTACTGCTGGTCAGTTTCGACTTTAAAGAGGCCTATCCCAAAAAAATACTAGAGTTCATAAAAAAGAAAAAGGTAGTGCCGGAAGTGCTTTGGTTCAGCGAAACGAACGCCAACGAATTCATACCCAAGATTGAGCAGCAATGGTCCGGTTCGCTACCTGCGACGCTTGTCCTTGGGCACAATAATTTCAGGTGGTTTCACGAAGGCACCGTCAATGCTGCTGAAATAACTACTGTTGTAGATAAACAGCTCAGCTACTAAAAACCTCGTTTGGCAAAGATCAACCCATACAAACGCATAAGTGCTGCGCTGCAGAATGAGGCATTCGAGCCGATGTTCGCGTGGGGCCTGCGTATGGCCCTGGCCGCAGCCGTGCCGGTAATATGGGGACTGGCAACCCATCACATGGAGCCTGCCACATGGATAGCGCTTACCGCTGAGGCCATTTGCTGGGTGGAACTGAAGGGCACCTTCGGACAACGCACGCGCGTACTGATGGGCGGCATCTTCCTGGCACTTTTCTTCGCGATCCTCGGCAGCGTTACCGGAACCAGCCTGTGGCTTAGCACTTTTTGTATGCTGGGCGTGGCATTCCTTTCGAGTCTTTTCAAAAATCTTGGTGACCGTGGCAGTGGGTTATCAGTCTGTGTTTATTTGCTGTTCATCATATGCAATGCCTATCCCGTGGATACGATCCCGGCGCTTGAGACCCGGTCTTTATTGGTGCTCCTGGGCGCTGGCTGGACCGTCATCATCAGCTTGCTCATATCCGCCTTTATGCCTGCCAGGCAACCTTACAGACGCTCAGTGGCGCTAATTTGGAGGGATATTTCCGAGCTGGTAGGCACTATCTGCAAAGGCTGGGATGGCAAAGGCCCGCGCAGCACGATACGCGAGATATACGTAAAAGAAAAAGAACTGCGTAATACCATTGACAGCTCCTTCACATTCCATACTGCTACCGTGCAGCAGGTTAGTAAAAAGGACAAGCACGAATACCAGCTTGCCCAGGTGCGTAAAGCAACAGCCCTGATTGGTGCGCACATGATAGCTATAAGCAGCGAACTCGAAACCGTCAACACCAGGAGCATTGAAACCACACTGCAACTTAAAATATCGGCCCTGCTGAGCGCATTCCAGCAGGCAGCCGACCGCATGGCTATTTATGTTTTGACCCTGAAACCTGAAGAAGAGTTGTTGCTGGTATCGCGAATCAGCAGGCTAAACAACCTGGTGAGGCTGCTGAAGGAGTATAAGGTGAAGGACAATGCTGCATTGGATGCTACTGAACAGCGGGTGATCCAGTTGTCGGAACGCACTATGAAGCTGTTTGAAAGCTGCATGGCCCGGCTAAAAGAAATGGGCGATGACCTGCCTGTATTCCGCTCCTATTCGCTGTTCAAAACAGTGTACACATTGCATCCGAAACACTGGATAAAGAACCTGCAACTGCTTTTCAACTTTAATACTTTCACTACCCGCTATGCGCTGCGTGCAGCAGTAGCAGCAACGGTGGCGCTTTTTATATACAAATGGTACAAGATCGACCATGGCTACTGGCTGCCCTTCAGCGTTATGATCGTACTGCAGCCTTACTTCGGAGCTACATTTAAAAAAGCCATTCAGCGTATCGCAGGCACCCTTGCGGGAGGATTGATGGGAGGTTTGCTGTTGCATGTACACACAGGTTTGCATATCAAAGAGATCATGCTCTGCCTGAGCTTTATCTTTATGGTTTATTACCTGCGTCGCAACTATGGTATTGCTGCCTTCATCATCACGCTCAACCTGGTGCTGCTCTTCAACCTTGAAGCTCCCGTCACGAACGAGTTGATAATAACCCGCGCTTTATCTACCATAGGCGGCGCAGGGCTTGCGGTGCTGGCAGGATTTGCCCTTTTGCCTCACTGGGACAGAAAGTGGCTACCCAAACACCTTGTGAGTGCCATTCAAAACAATTATGACTATTTCCTGTTTACGTTCTTTTCACCTAATCCTGCCATTAACTGGACACGGCACAAGCGCAGTACCGAAGCCACCAATAGTAACGCATTTGATTCGTTTAGCCGATACATGCAGGAGCCTGGAACGAAAAAGATGTCGAAATTGTATTACCGGCTGATAACAAACAATGTGCGCATTACCCGCGAGTTGAATAACATACACCTCGAAGAAGAAAATAAACAAGCGAAAAACAGCGAACCCGCAAGCGACCAGCAACAGCAGAAGATCGATAATTGCCTGTTCCAGTTCAACCGGAATATGCAGCTCATCCACAATTTCGATATTGACGCTCACGTACGCACCTTCGAAGCCGACAATAAATACCACAGTCCATTTCAGTTAACCGAATACCAGCTCCTTTCGCTCGACAAGATAATCCTTGAATTACAGGAGATGTACGATGAGCTGGAGCAACTGGCTGCGGCAAAGTAAGTTGGCGGCATTGTTGTAGCTTCGGGGCATGAACTACCTGGGCCACGCCTTTCTTTCATTCGGTAATGCAGATATACTGACCGGCAATATGATCGGCGATCATGTGAAGGGCAAGCTGGCGCTGGACGCTTATCCTGAGCGCATAAAACAAGGGGTAATGTTGCACAGGAAGATCGACGAGTTTGCAGACAATCACCCTGCTACTCAGCGCGCTAAGGTTTGGTTCAGGCAGGATTATGGTTTGTATGCAGGGGCGATCATGGACAGCCTGTATGACCACTTTCTTGCCAATGATCCGAAAATGTTCGAATCCGAAAAGCACCTGTTCGCATTTTCGCAGGACGTGTATCAAAAGCTTGAAAAAAATGCCGAATATTTCCCCCCGGCTTTTGCAGGATATTTTCCCTACATGAAAGAACATAACTGGCTGTATAACTACCGGAGCATGCCCGGCATGCAGCGATCACTAGGCGGCCTGGCCCGCAGAGCGAAGCATATGCCCACGGTAGAAAAAGCCTATGAAATATTTGTTGGTCACTATTACCAGTTGGCACAGTGTTATTATGAATTTATAGACGATGTAGTTACCTTTGCTAAAATTCAGTTAAACAGGTAAAGCGTATATTAGCCGGGACTATTTTTGCAAAAATTGATTTGTAGACTTTGACATGCGTAGAATTTTATCAGCACAAACACTAACTAGTTTTTTAACCGTCATAATCCTCATCGCCTGCCACTCCAAAACAGATAAGGTGGCCGCCAAAACCCCTCCCCGCTTTCACGACGCCCCCACGGCGGCGGCAAACACACAGCTTAGTTACGATACCTTGGGCGCGGAACGTCAACGCGTTATCCGCGAACTGGATGCCTACTACGAAACGCAGGCACGTGCAGGGTTCAATGGTAGTGTACTGGTTGGCTACAAAGGCAACGTGATCTACGAAAGGTATTTCGGCTTTGCTAACAGGGAGCGTGGCCTGAAGTCAAACCCGAACAGCGGTTGCCAGCTTGCTTCTATTTCCAAAACATTTACCGGCGCTGCAATACTTTATCTTTATCAACGCAAGTATCTCGATATCAACGAGCCGGTGCAGCATTACCTGAAAGAATTTCCTTATCCCGGCATAACGATAAAATGCCTGCTCAATCACCGTTCGGGCCTGCCCGACTATACCAAATGGGTAGAGCATTATAAGAAAGACACCCGCACGCCGATCAGCAATGAGGAAATGATACAGATGATGGCGCGCTATAAACCGGCTCTGGAATTCAGACCTAACACGCGATTCAAATACTGCAATACGAACTACGCTGTATTGGCTTACCTGATACAGGAAGTAACTGAGATGAAGTATCCTGACTTCATGCAGCGTTATATCTTCGGTCCGCTGGGCATGAGCCACACTTTTATCTACAACCCATGGCAGGGCATGCCCTCCAACGCGACCATCAGTTACAAGTATAACTGGGCGCGCGAGCCGGATATGTTTGCGGATGGGGTGTGGGGCGATAAAGGCATTTATAGCACTGTGGAGGACATGTACCGCTGGGACCAGTCTTTCTACCATAACACATTGCTTGATAACTCAACTATTGAGCTGGCATATGGGCCCTGTTCATTTGAGAAGCCCGGCGTGAAGAACTATGGCCTTGGCTGGCGCATGCTTTGCTTCCCCAATGGCAACAAGATCATTTACCACAATGGCTGGTGGCATGGCAATAACACCTCCTTCTACCGCTTTATCCGGGACAATTTCACCATCATTGTGCTGGGCAATAAACACAACAACGGCATCTATCACCAAGCGCCGCGTGTGTACAGCATAGTAAAGGGTATACCGGAAATGAGCGGCTTTGATACCGAAGACTAAGAAATAATTCTATATTTGAGCAACTACCTCCACTTGAAATAAATAAAGTCCCTCAGCAGGAGGGACTTTATTGTTATCACATCTTCTTAAAATTATCTTCTGCTATAGTTAGGCGCTTCCTTAGTGATCACCACGTCGTGCGGGTGGCTCTCCGCCATGCTTGCCGAGGTGATACGCATGAACTGAGCATCCGTATGCAACGCTTTAATGTCCTTCGCTCCACAAAGGCCCATACCTGCACGAAGCCCGCCAACGAACTGCTGCACTACTTCGTTCACCAGGCCTTTATATGGCACACGGCCAACAATGCCCTCAGGCACCAATTTTTTAGTATCCGACTCGCCCTCCTGGAAGTAGCGATCTTTCGAACCTTCCTGCATAGCTTCCAGCGAACCCATGCCGCGGTAGGACTTGAACTTGCGGCCTTCGAAAATGATGGTTTCGCCCGGGCTCTCTTCGGTGCCCGCAAATATCGAACCGGCCATGATACTCGATGCACCTGCCGCCAGGGCTTTCACCATATCGCCCGTATAGCGGATACCACCATCAGCTATAACAGGGATGCCCCTCTTTGATACTGCCTGCGCGGCTTCCATAATGGCAGTAAGCTGTGGCGAACCCGCACCGGTTACGATACGCGTAGTGCATATAGAGCCCGGACCTACGCCCACCTTCACAGCATCAGCACCGGCATCAGCCAGAGCTTTTGCACCAGCGGCCGTCGATATATTGCCTGCGATCACCTGCAGGTTCTTAAAGGTCTTTTTTACCAGCTTCAGGGCATCTATCACGCCCTTCGAATGGCCATGTGAGCTGTCAAGCGTTACTATATCAACACCGGCATTCATCAGCGCCTCAACTCTTTGCAGCATGTCACCCGTTACACCGATAGCCGCACCTACGAGTAAGCGTCCATTAGCATCCTTACAGGCGTTAGGGTGACTCTTAAGGTGCATAATATCACGGAAGGTAATAAGCCCGATCAGCTTGCCTTTTTTATCCACTATTGGTAGCTTCTCGATCTTGTATTGCTCCAATATCACCTCAGCCTTGGCCATGCTGGTGCCGGCCGGCGCAGTTACAAGCTTGTCCTTGGTCATGATCTCGCTGACCTTCTTGCGCGTGTTCTTCTCAAAACGCATATCGCGGTTGGTGAGGATGCCTATCAGTTTCCTGTCCTTATCTATAATGGGAATGCCGCCTATCTTATTTTCGCGCATCAGCTTCAGCGCATCACCCACACTGGCATCCGGTTCCAGGGTCAGCGGATCGGTGATCAGGCCGCTCTCCGAGCGTTTTACCTTGCGCACCTGGTCGGCCTGGCGCTCGATGCTCATGTTTTTGTGTAGCATACCTATGCCCCCCTCGCGGGCCAGTGCCATAGCCAGCGGACCTTCTGTAACGGTATCCATAGCAGCGGAAACCATGGGCAGGTTCAGCTTGATATCTTTGGTCAGTTGGGTAGAAATGCTTACCTGCTGGGGATGGACTTCAGAGTAAGCCGGCACAAGGAGTACATCATCAAATGTGAGGCCTTCGCCGTAGAATTTAGATTTTGCAGCCATGTGCAAAGATATAACAGCAAATTGAAAAACCGAAAACAGGATTTTTCTATAGGCTTATAGGTCACCTTTTTTCAAACGAAAGCGATTCAGTTCCCTGTTCGGTTACTACCTGGAGTACGTAGCATCCCGCTGGGACGTTCTGTTCAAAAGCTACTTCTCTTTGAATATTTCCATTCTCTAATGCTACCTTGTCCCTTAGCAGAACCTTTCCGGTAAGGTCCATGATAACTAGATCTGCGCTATTCGACCTTGTCTTCACCTTGCCTCTTATGCAAAAGTTTCCAATGTTCGGATTGGGATAGAGTACGAGACCAGCGGTCGTCTCGCCTGTTTGCACTTTTGCAGTAGCATCGATCTTCCGAATTCTATTGTTCTCGCAATCGGTGATGTATATGGCATCCGGGCTGCAAAAAACAGCGGTTGGATACTGAAGCTGGGCGGACAGAGGATATCCACCATCACCGCTAAATCCGGGAGTGCCGGTTCCCGCGAAAGTGGTGATAATGCCAGCATGGTCCACTTTTCTTATCCTGTGATTAGCGATGTCTGCAATTAAAATATCTCCGGCTGCATCTACTGCTACGTCTCCGGGATTTCTCAACTGCGCCGCCACCGCTTGGCCACCATCCCCTCCAAACGTGCCCACACCCGTGCCAGCGAATGTACTGATTACACCAGAAGGACTAACTACCCAAACACGATTAACCCTGCCATCGGCTATGTACAAATTGCCGGACGCATCAAAAATCAGTCCCCCTGGCATATCGAGACTATCTTTAACGTAAGTACTTATTATTCCATTTACAGCTACTTTCCGTACGTAGGCATCCGTAGTGAAATATAGATTTCCTGTCGCATCAAAACATATGCTGATAGGAACACCGACGTCGGCATTAGTTGCAAGGCCGCCGTCTCCGTTGTTGCTTGGATTTCCTGTACCTGCAATAGTTGATATTATACCCAGGGTATCAATTTTCCGAATCCGATAATTAAACCGGTCGCCAACATATATATTACCGAAACTATCGAGTGCAATGCCCCATGGCGTGTTTAACTGCGCATATATCGCCGGAATGTTGTCACCATTGTACCCCGCGACGCCGGTTCCTGCTATAGTGGTGATGATACCAGAAGTATTAATCATGCGGATACGGCTATTCTCTTTATCAACAATGTAAACACGGCCTGTGCCATCCACCGCCACGGTTGACGGGGCGTTGATGACGGCAGAGGTAGCAACTCCGTTATCCCCCCCATACCCTGCCGTCCCATTTCCGGCTATAGTATTTATTATTTGTCCCTTGCTTATAGAAAAAAACGTTAGCAGAGCTAAGAGTGCGGATATATGTTTGGTCATAAATAGGTTTAAAAAATGTGAGGCAAAGATAGTTCTTCATGCTATTCCTAATAATGACGTATAAACGCGAGGAAATCTTGGGTATCTTAAAACAATTGTACATTAGCCAAAATTTTTACCCTTGCAGTTTCAGCCCCGTCTTGCATACGAGCCATTAGCGGCGCAGGATGCCTACCAGTTCAAAGCATTAAAGGAACTGCTGGCCTACCTGCAGCAGCACTCGCCCTATTACAAGAGGCTGTTTCACCAGCATCATATCGATATCGACAATATCAAAAGCCTGCACGATATCAGCTTTATTCCTACTACGTCGAAGACCGATATGCAGGAGCACAACTGGGATTTTCTTTGTGTGCAGGACAAGGACATCAAAGAATATACGGCTACTTCAGGCACCATGGGCAAACCTGTTACCATTGCCCTTACTGAGCACGACCTCCAGCGCCTGGCATATAACGAACAGCAGTCTTTCCTTTGCGCCGATGGCAAACCGGAAGACATATATCAGCTCATGCTGACGCTCGATCGCCAGTTCATGGCGGGTATCGCTTATTATCACGGCATCAGGCAGCTGGGCGCAGCGCTGGTAAGGACAGGACCGGGCCTCCCTGCCATGCAATGGGATACCATTACGCGGTTGCAGGCCAATAGCATTGTTTCAGTGCCATCCTTCATGCTGGCGCTGATAGAATGGGCAAAAGAGCATGGTATCGACCTTGAACACACACCCGTAAAGAAGGCGATCTGCATAGGCGAAAGCCTTCGCAATGGCGATTTTGAACTTAATGCATTGGGTGAAAAGATACATTCGCAGTGGCCTATAAAGCTTTATAGTACTTATGCCTCAACCGAGATGCAGACTGCATTTACAGAATGCGCCGCAGGCATGGGTGGCCACCAGCAGCCCGATCTCATCATCATGGAGTTGCTCGATGATCACGACAGGCCGGTGCATGCCGGCGAATATGGAGAGGTAACCATTACTACGCTGGGCGTGGAAGGGATGCCCTTGCTTCGCTACCGCACCGGCGACATCTGTACCTTTTATGATAGCCGCTGCAGCTGCGGCCGCCATTCGAGAAGGCTAAGCCCGGTATTAGGCAGAAAGCTGCAGATGATCAAATACAAGGGCACGACACTATACCCACCTGCCATCTTTGACATACTGAATAACATAACCTTTATAAAGGAGTACACTGTAGAAGTATTTACCAATGAGCTGGGTATGGATGAATTAAGGCTTCACCTCCATACCCTGCTACCCATAGACGATTGTGAAATTAAGATCAAACCCATATTGCAATCAAAGCTCAGGGTCGTTCCGTTATTACATTTTCATTCAGGCTCCGAGATGCAATTGATACAATTCCCACCCGGCAGCCGCAAGCAGGTGAAATTCATAGACAAACGCGAAAACCTGCTTTCCTAAGGTCGCTCTGGCCGCAAAAACCATGCCCGAAAATTTTAATATAAGGGCTGCATTTGCCGTTTTTTAGCAGTAAATTAGAAGTGCTTTAACGGCCATTGTTTAATCATATTAGTTCATTTCTTAAAAAACTAAGCTTAATGGAAACATTGGAAAAAATCAGTATCGCACACGTGAGCAATGCGCACAGCGACTGGCTGCGCGCACTCAGCTTTTACAAAGACGAGATCGGCATCCTCAGGAACCGCCTCACGGAAATAGCGAGTAAAAACACCGGGCGCGAGGTAATGCGCAATGTGGAGCACTTCGAAAACCAGTTCAAGCTCCAGAAAGACAATATACAGGTGCTGTCGCACGACATTAAGCAGAACATCAAAAGCATTAAAAAAGAGCTGCAGGATTCATCGGCCGGTTATATAGATGGCGATCTTGCAGACCAGCATTTCGCATTCAACGACAAGTTCAGCGGCGAAGAAAAAGTGATCAATGAACTCAGGCAGGAGTTCAATGAGTTCGCTGCGCAGTGGATGTAATTCAAAAATTCTTTTCTGAGTGTCGGGCGTCCGGGCAACAACCCGGGCTTTAGGCACTTTTTATTTTACCATAAAAATTAATCCTTCACAAAGGGTATCGAGCTGCTTTTGTTATTCGATCGTAGTTTAGCCAGGTATCTGCCCGCCGGGAGCATGGATAGATCCACCTGCATTTCGAAATTTGGTGATGTTATTGTCTTCTCACTACGAAATAACACTACCCCTAATATGTTCAGCACTTCAATTTCCATTTTGTTTCCATTATTTATCTTAGCGCTAAGGGTGAATATCCCCTTATTTGGATTGGGATAAACGAAAGCCGGGAATGTAGTCTCCCGGGAGTCTAAACTATGTACCCCGTTTGGCACGGCAGTGTCGCCTGCAAAACTAAACTTCGCCAAAGTGGCGGTGTGATAACCACCTCCGGTAAACGAGGGTTTAAAAGTACCGGGAGTCGTCATATTGTTTACACTGTAACTGGAGCCCGCTGCATACAAGTAGCCATTATCAAAAATACAACCGTAAGCACTTTCCTTCGCACTTCCACCATAATAAGTAGCACCGGCACGCTCACCCGCGCTATTGAACCTGGCTACGAAACCATCGGAAATATCACCGCCAAACGCAGGTTGTCCGGCATTCGGCGTTGCTATGCCGACGGTGCTATTAGTGGTGCCATAAATGTATGCGTAACCTGAATCATCTGTACTCAAACAATTTTCCTGTAGTGTTTCATCACCGTTACTACCATAATAGGTAGCCCACTCACGGGCACCCGAAGAATTAAATTTTGCAAGAAATACATCTGTCCAGCCACCACCATTCGTTGTCTGGTATGCGTGGGGAGAGGCGATGCCGGTTGTGCTGCTGGTGTATCCGGAAATAAAAACATTATTGTTTTTATCACAGGCCAGGGACATGGCATCATCGTCTTGTTCGCCACCATAATAGGTAGCCCACAACCGCGCACCAGCAGCACTGAATTTTGCAACAAATGCGTCACTCAAACCAAGCAGGGCGACCTGGTATGCACCGGCTGTAGCAATGTTAGTTGTACTTTGGGTTGCACCAGATAAATAAATGTTTCCTGAAGCATCCACACAAACTGCCTGCCCGATATCATAAGCGGCGCCACCATAATAGGTGCCCCACAGCCTTGCCCCCGAATTATTGTATTTCACAAGAAAAGCGTCAGCGTTTCCTGCCAGCGCCGGTTGATATACTGCAGTTGCGATTCCCGAAGCACTGGCGGTTATTCCTCCAATAATTATATTGCCCGAATTATCAACACAAACCGAAGTTACCTGCTCAGCTTTCATCCCGCCACAATAGGTGCCCCATTGTCTGGAGCCTGCCGAATTGAACTTTACCAGGAAGCCATCGGCACTGTCAGCATAAGCGAACTGTTGACTGCCAGCCGTTGCAATATTGTTTGGGCTCGAGGTGGTGCCTGCCATATAAATATCGCCGTTTGCATTGCAAGCCAGGCCGTGCGCCTCATCATTCCCTGTTCCCCCATAGTAAGTCGCCCACAGGCGCGTTACGCCATCTGTATCAAGCTTTACGAGAAATGCATCGTTCTGACCACCGCCATATATCACCTGGTGCGCACCGACTGTAGCAATGTTATTTGCCGCGGAAGAGGTAACACCTGCCAGGTAAACGGAACCCTGATGAGTTGCAAGGCAATTTGCACTTGTAAGGGCGGTGTCTATACCGTAATAAGTTCCCCAAACAATGGATGGATCGATTATCATCCCATTA
Source organism: Bacteroidota bacterium (assembly GCA_018267915.1). Lineage (GTDB taxonomy): Bacteria > Bacteroidota > Bacteroidia > Chitinophagales > Chitinophagaceae > MKUN01. The sequence goes on from JAFDXN010000010.1 coordinate 75,603, forward strand.
TCTGATCGGGCGACCTTAAAGCGAACGTCATTCCCATTTACGACATACCCGGCGGAGATATGTTTACCGGAAAAGCTCTTGCATTGCGGGGCGCGCTCTACAATATCTAAAAGTTTAGTGCTGGCGATAAGATTACCCAAATTATCTGTCTTCAGGGAAGAAAAACCACTATATCTAAGGTGTATTTGGGACGCATCTCCACCGGATCTTACAATAAAGTCTTGTTCAAGATGGCCATCTTTAATATACAATACCCAATCGATAGAGGGGTAGACATTTTGATAAACAATACGTGAAAAACCATTTGCCTTGTTACCGTTATTATCACCGGTATAATAAGTCTCATAGTAAGCTTGCTTTTCTACTGGCCTCACTTTCGCATACTTATCACTATTAATCAATTCAACATCCGCTCTGTAGATTCTTACATTTTGGTGTTCTTTACATACGGCTAATTCATGCGAAGCGACCTGGTAATGCAGGGCTCCATTCCCAATGTGTACCACAATACCATTCAGCCGCAGTGTATATTGTATGTCATTACGAGGGCGGTCATACTGATCTTTAACTTGTCCTTTGTTTTCAACAAAATATTCAGAAGTGGCAGCAACTGCAAAATTTGACCAAATGCATAGTGACAATACGAAGCATATCGTTTTCATAGTTAAGATGCTTTTTATTATACAAAATAAAGCTTATTTTTATTTATAATGTTACTTTAAGTTAAAACAACAATTATGAAAAGAATCAAACTTATTCTCATTTTTATATTAACAATGCATTCGGTAATTGCTCAACCAAGCATAACTATTAATAATAATAGTGCATGCACTGTTAACTACTCGATCAGGGCAAGAGATGCTGCAAATTCAGCATGTACCTTACAATCTGTCAATACAAATTTAGCAGGAGGCAACAGTGTTTCCTTCGCCACAACTGCTGACGTTGCTGCGGCGCAAGGTTGGCAAGGTAGTCCAACCTTAGTGAATCCATATGCTTGGCAATCAATTAAATTTGCATTTGCGGCTATTCCCGCCGGCAACGAAGTGGGGATAAGTCCATGCACTGGCTCTACAACATGGACTTATAGTCCCACAAGTTGCGTTTCTTCCGGAACTCTGCATGTAGATTGGACAGTAGTCTCAGGCAACATAGTCGTGAATATTTACTAAACTTTTTAGCGCGCAGTTCGTCTTATAGCCATCACGATCGACCTGCTAACCAGCACCAGCAGGATCAGCATACTTATTGCCAGTGCAGCCCAGATAGGCCAGCCCGGATATTCAGGCAGCGTGAGGTGCATTTGCTTTATCCAGTCGGCACAGGCCGATTGGACTAGTGTGGCAATGGCCATAGATACAGCTGCGGTAAGTAGCAGCAAGGGAAAGAAATGCTGCATCATAAATCGCCCAAGGTAGCGTGGACTATAACCCAACTGTAACAACAAACTTAGCGAATGCTGTGCCCTGGCTATCGTGAGTTCGATGAAAAGTATAAATACCAGTGCTCCGATACCCAACAACAATAAAGCAAGCAAGCCTGTCGCACTGCTTACTATCTCCACCACCCCTCTGAGCCTGTTCCACCTGAGCTGCTCCGAGTTGGTAGTGTAGTTATTGGCCTGCAGGTATTGTATGAATGCCTTATCAGATGGGTCGGCCACGCGCACAATGAGCCGCGAAGGCGGGGCAGACTCCTGGTTAGCGTAAGCTTTATTGCAGTAGTCAATGAATGCCTGCGGCACCAATACCGAAGTGATGCGATCTGAAAAACCGGCCACATGTGCACGATAAGTAGCAGTGTTTTCGCCCGCGCCAACTTTTAATTCAAAAGCCAGCGACTGGATCGAATTTTCCGACAACTGCGGCAACCCCTTACTAAGCGCAAAACCGTAGTTATACAGGTTCAGAAAATCGGACGAAATAATGATAGGCACTTGCATGCTCGACGGCTGCCAGTACCAGTCCTCCGGCTTTTTGTCCATAAACCTGTCCGGCACCGCCTCCAGGAACATTTCTGTCGCAAAACCGAACGAAGCATTGAGCGTAGCATACACAGGAAAGCGATTAGACGTCAAGGCCCCCACGTCCCTAACCTGCGGTGCATTTTTTACCGCATCTATTTCTCCCGGTGTGAACAAGGTGGTCTTAGGCTGCGCCATGTTCTCATCGGTCACCTTTTTGCTGATGGTCATGAATGTGCTGCCAAGGCTGTCGTTGTCCGCTTTCCCCTCCAGCAACTGTTGAAAATTCCACCATATCATTACCGACAATAACAGCAATGTAGTACCGATACACAAGGCCAGCAAGGCAGCCCATAGGCGCGAATTGCCCTTACTGCTCAGCAGCAGTTTGCGCAACAGCTTTTTGAGGTGTCTTTGTTTTACAGCCATATCTTTCTTGTGTAGGGAAAATGATCGTTATCATCCAGATCGGCCATTATCATACCTGCGCCGTTGTGCTGCACCACTTCGTTTATAAGTGCCGCAGCCTTTTCAATATTGGCATGATCGAGGTGACTGAAGGGCTCATCCATCAGCAACCACTCGAAGGGCTGCAATAAGGCCCGGATGATCGCCACACGCTGTTGCTCGCCATACGAAAGAGTGCGCGCCGGCGAGTCACTTTTATCCTTTATGCCCAGCCTGGCCATCCAGCCTTCCATATCAGCTTCCGACACCGTACCCGTTAGCTGTCTTTTGATCTCAAGGTTCTCCCAGGCGGTCAACTCCGGAAACAATCGCAGGTCCTGGAAAATAACGCTTACATACATGGCCCTCAATTTCGACAAGTCTTCCACCCCGGAGCCGGGTAGCTTATACGCATCCCAGTATACCATACCCTCAAAGTCGGTCCGCAACCCATACAGAATATGCACCAGTGTGGTCTTGCCGGTACCCGAAGGCGCTTGCAGGAAGATACGCTCACCTTTAAAAAAATTGAGGCTTTGTTTCCAGATGCCGGAATTGTACGCGTTGATCCTTTCGCGAAGGGGTGTGGGAATGATCTGCTTGAGCGATAGCTGCATAAAATCGTTTCAAATTTATACAATTCCGGCAGGCTTCCCGCACAATGGTCTATTTGCCATTCTTTTTATTAAATTTAGGTATGATAGAGCGCCTTTTTGATATTGCAGCCTTAAATGCAGCCGAAGAACCCGATGCCATTATGCTTGCGGCAAAAGAGCAGGGGCAATGGAGGACTTACAGCTACAAAGAGACCTGGGAAACGGCCCGTAAACTATGCGGAGGCTTGCTGTCATTAGGTATTAACAACACAGTGCTGGAACCTGAGCAACAGGAAAAGATCGCCATCATTTCACCGAACCGGCCCGAGTGGATGATCACCGACCTTGGCGTGCAGCTCACAGGGGCAGTGCTCACGCCCATCTACCCCACCGTAAGTCCTAACGACCTCGTTTTCGTGCTTAACGACGCAGCGGTCCGCATTCTTTTTGTTGCCAACCACGAGCTTTACGATCATTTTAAAGATGCCTTTGCCCAGGTACCAACGCTCAAATACATCTACTCATTCGAGCAGATACAAGGGGTTAGCAATTGGCAGGAGCTAACGAACAAAACCCTCCAGCCCGATGAGGAACTCATCAAGCGGATCACTGGCAACACATTGGCAACGATCATCTATACCTCAGGTACCACCGGCGACCCGAAAGGGGTTATGCTTACGCATTCCAACATCGTCAGCAATGTGCGCGACTCGATGCCGGCCTTCACTTTTGCTAAATACCAGGAGCGCGCGCTCAGCTTCCTCCCCCTCAATCACATTTTTGAGCGCATGGTCACTTACATTTATTTCAGTGCCGGTATCTCCATCTATTATGCCGAGAGCATGGATACCATTGGCGACAACCTCCGTGAGGTGAAACCAATGGTGTTCACTACTGTGCCCCGCCTGCTCGAGAAAGTATATGAACGGATCGTGGCCAAAGGCCTGGAGCTCACAGGCGTAAAACGCGCTATGTTCTTTTGGGCGCTGGAACTGGGCAAGAAATACGACAATGTCAATCATGGCAGCTTTAGCTACAGAACGCAATTGGCCCTGGCAAACAAACTAGTATTCAGCAAATGGCGTGAGGCCTTGGGAAATAATGTAAAGGCCATCGTAACCGGCTCTGCCGCCTGCCAGGAGCGCCTCATAAGGATATTCACTGCAGCAAACATTGTCATTATGGAAGGTTACGGCCTTACCGAGACATCGCCGGTGATATCTGTTAACCGGTTCGAAAGCGAAGACAGGAGAATAGGCACGATCGGTCCTCTGATACAAAATGTGGAAGTAAAGATCGCCGAAGATGGAGAGATCCTCACCAAAGGACCTAATGTTATGATCGGCTACTATAAAAGGCCTGACCTCACAGCACAAGCGATAATAGACGGATGGCTGCACACCGGTGATATTGGCCAATGGGTAGAGAACCGCTTCCTGAAAATAACAGACCGCAAAAAAGAGATCTTTAAAACATCTGGTGGCAAATACGTATCACCGCAGGTGATAGAGAACAAAATGAAAGAGAGCATTTTCATAGAGCAGATGATGGTGATCGGTGCAGGAAGAAAATTTGTGAGCGCCTTGATAGTCCCCTCTTTTGTTCAGCTCCGCAAGCATCTGCAGGACAATCATCCTAAACTACCTATCCCACCCGGCAACGATGATCTTATAAAACTGCCAGAAGTAATAGCACATATTCAAAGGCAGCTCGACAAATACAATCCACTCTTTGGGCATCCGGAGCAGGTAAAGAAGTTCACTTTATTACCGCAGGAATGGACGATCGATAATGGCGAATTGACGCCATCTTTGAAAGTGAAACGCAAGGTCATCGAGCAGCACTACAGCAAGGAAATCGAAGCTATGTACGCCGACGAAATGAGCGGCCTCTAGCCTAAGCATCTGTAATAGTGCTATTTAAATAGCTGCATTAAATTACTTTTTGCAGCAACGCATCGCGATATAATTTTGCAGCGTTTTTACGCATCACCATGTCCGCAGATCATATAGCTTCGAGGCAGCCGGATGGTATACCGGTCTCTCCACTTTTAGACAGCATAACAGAACCTGACATTTTAGAGCAAAGCAGGGTCCCGGTTACCGGGCGTGTACTCCTTCTAAGTATACAAGCTATTATTAACGCGATCGTCATTGGCTGCATCGCCAAATTGCTGGTAGGGCTCATCACCCTGATCACCAACATTTCCTTTTACGGAAAATTCTCTTTCGCAAGCAGTTCCCCCGCTGGTAATCACCTCGGCCTGTTCGTTATTGTCGTGCCGGTTATCGGCGCTTTGATCGTGGGCATCATGGCAAGGTTCGGTTCGGCGGCTATCCGCGGTCACGGCATACCCGAGGCTATGGAACAGGTATTGACTAACTCCAGTAAGATAAAACCCATTATTACTTTCCTCAAGCCCATTTCTGCAGCCATATCCATTGGCACCGGTGGCCCCTTCGGCGCCGAAGGGCCTATTATTGCTACCGGCGGGGCATTCGGATCCGTTACCGGGCAGATCATGCGCATCACTGCCAATGAGCGGAAGATCATGCTGGCAGCCGGCGCCTGCGCCGGTATGGCAGCGATATTCGGCACACCTGTGGCTGCAGTATTGCTGGCTATCGAGTTATTGCTCTTCGAGTTTTCACCACGTTCTGTTATCCCGGTAGCACTTTCCTGCGCCACGGGCGCAGCCCTGCACTTTGCGCTCTTCGGTTCCGAAGCTGTATTTGCAATGCCTGCCATTCCCGAGCCATCCGGCATGGCAATGGTGGTATATACAGGCATGGGTATAGTTATGGGCGTGTTGGCGGCTATCGTTTCCAAATCAGTGTATGTTATTGAGGACCTCTTCGAAAAACTCCCTATCCATTGGATGTGGTGGCCTGCGCTTGGCGCAGTTGCCGTAGGCATAGTAGGCTACTTTGCACCGCACACCCTGGGTGTAGGTTACGATAATATATCGCTGCTGCTCACCGGCGCTGCCCCGCTTTATATGCTCTTCACCCTGTCGCTGCTCAAATTTTTGTCCTGGTCCATCTCCTTGGGAAGTGGCACGTCAGGCGGTACCCTGGCTCCGCTCTTAACCATCGGCGGCGCACTGGGTGCGCTTACCGGTACAGGCATTTTACTGGCAGCTCCACACTGCGGCATCAATATACCCACCTGCGCGTTGATCGGCATGGCAGCTATGTTTGCCGGTGCTTCAAGGGCGCTGCTCACATCCATCGTCTTTGCGCTTGAGGGTACGATGCAGCCGCATGGCTTGTTGCCACTCCTTGGCGCCTGCACGGCATCTTATTTTATTTCATTCTTCCTTATGAAGGGCAGCATTATGACCGAAAAGATCGAGCGCAGGGGCATCTTCACCCCGCATTCCTACGAGCCCGACATTCTGCAAAAGATAGCAGTTGCTGATGTATACGATCACAACTGCAGCGTACTGGGAATTGACAACACTATCAAGGAAGCGCGTGAATGGATCAAGAACAACGCGGCCGAAATAATTACCGGCACTTTCATCGTTGTGCACAATGATGGTTCACTCGCAGGTATCATCAGCCGTAACGACATCTTTAACAAAGCCAATGCTGACGAAGCACCGATAACCGCGCTTGTTAAGAAACATACTCCCTATATATATGGCAACAACCGCCTTAGCATAGCTATCGACATCATGGACAAGTACGAAACGGACATGCTGCCAGTTACTGAGCATGCTGCGGGAAAAAAAGTATTAGGCTACATTTCTCACAAGCAGATATTCGCTGCATACAGGCTGCATCGCGATCAGACTGAAGTAGTGGAACAAGCAATATCTTTGAAAAGGCAGGGAATAAAGATCATACTGCGCGGCAGGCAATTGCTGGACAAAGGATAGCTAGTCCTCTACCTTCTTTTCAAGGTCTTTTTTCAATCCCTTAGGCCTGCGTTCACCGAAGATCCCCAATGGTTTCACCTTGCGCATCTTCTTTAGGCCAAAGCCAAGGATGGCGTACTGTTCGATATGCTTTACAGCTTCCTCTACGGAATCTGTAAACAAGAACAGGTCAAGATCAGCCGCGTCTATGGTTTTTGCCTCTACCAGCCCCTGCATATACTCATACAGTTTCTTATGGAATTGAGTACCTACCAGCACCACGGGGAATTTTAAAATTTTACCGGTTTGGATCAGTGTTATTGCTTCAAAAAACTCATCCATTGTTCCATAGCCTCCCGGCATCACTATGAAGCCGTAGGAGTACTTCGAAAGCAATACTTTTCTTACAAAAAAGAAGTCGATATCCACCCAACTGTCAAGATAGGGGTTCGGCTTCTGTTCCCGGGGCAAAACAATATTACAACCTATCGAGCGTCCGCCTGCCTCCTTGGCGCCGCGGTTGGCCGCCTCCATAATACCCGGCCCTCCGCCCGTCATGATGGTGAAGCCGAGGTTCACCATTTCTCCACCTATCCGCCTGGCCATTTCATAATACTCCGTGCCCTCTTTAAAACGTGCTGATCCAAAAACTGTGATACAGGGCCCTACGAAGTGCAACTTGCGAAAGCCTTTTATAAACTCCCTCACGATCTGCATCAGCAGTACCGTCTCGGTAGTGCGCGGTTTCGGCCCTTCAAGAAAGAACGCTTCCTTTTTGGAGCCTACCGGGGTAAACTCCTTTTGCCGGCCATTCTGGTTGTTTTCCATCGCTTTGTAATAACAAATATAAACGAAAAGCGCCCCTGAAGAGGCGCTATTCTGTAACTATATATAATCGAAACCAAACTACCATTTAACATCCAGGTCGTCGGCATGCCCTGCCGTGTTCGGCAACAGGATGAACCCGCAACGCGAACCCGCAGTGGCGTATGCACTTATCTGGAATACCTGCACACCATTTATATACCCTGTCCAGCTGTTATTTACTTGCTCGACTTTAAGCGTATTCCATCCATTTGAAGTGATGGCGCTTGAATTTGTCCAGCCGAGTAACTGTGTGGCGGCCGCTGTGGCGCTACCCTCTTTATATACTTCGAATTGGCCGCTATTATCTACAATAAAAGAATAACCATAATCCGAGCTTGAAGCACCGAACACGATACCCATGCGGTTGTCCGACTTAACACTGGCGGACACCGAAAAGTCGCCGTTGAAATTAGCACCCGTGCTTACCACCGCAGTTTGAAGTCCGCCCAATGCATAATTTACAAACAGCAATTCTCCGTTCTGCACACTGGCATAGGCGCTATCGCTCGGCGAACCGAAACCCCAGTTATACCTGTCGCTGCTGAAATTATCGTAAAATTCATTTTGATAACCTGTATTGTGGTGGTTATTATTGGGCTGCGTATTATAGTAATTATTCTGCTGGCAGGATGTAAATATTATTCCCGAAAGTAGCACGCCTGCTATCCATTTGTAGGCTCCTGTTTTCATTTCTGTTTCAAACTTTAACAGGTGTAAAACAAAAAACAGGCCAAATTTTACCGGAGCTGCGAAATACTGTATCCTTACTGCTGCTTGGCACAGCTTTTTTATGGTATTCACAGATAAATAAAGCAAACTATGGACAAATTAGAATTTAAGGGCAAGTGGAACGAATGGAAAGGAAAGATCAAACAGGCCAATGCTGACCTCACCGACGATGATCTACAGTATGAAGAAGGCAAGGACGACGAAACATTAGGACGGATACAGCAAAAATTAGGTAAGACAAGGGATGAAGTGATCGCCTGGCTGAAATCACTGTAAGCAGATCCTATGATTATTCTGCTTTAACGCCAATATACCTGCCTCCGGGCAGGTATATTAGTCTTTGCCACCCATCCCTTTGAACTGGTGATGGGTCTCTTTAAACAGTACATTAAATGTGGTAAGTGAGCCGTAAATGGCCGTCACATACTGCTGTAGTTCCACCTTCTCTTCGTCCGTCAGCACTTTATGTGCGTTTATCTTTTGCTCTATCAGCCTCAGTCGGTCACGCACCATCACTATCTTGTGAAAGAAGGTCTCGATGGGAACTTCCTTTGGCTGAAGGGAATCGTCACCCGGCTTCAGGATCATGACGCCATTATTCCAGCGGTTGCCCATTGGCACTATCTGCATTTCATTCAGCCTGCGGTCCAGTATATTGTCCAGCGCTTGTTCTATATCGGCTATGCTTATGGTATTGCTGCCACCCTCACCGCCTTCCTTTGCCTCTATGATTTTCAACTCAAAGTCCTTCCCTATATTCTTAGTGCCGGCCTGCGACTTGAACCAGATCACGTAAAATTCAGTCGCTGTATCGACCACAACGCCCTTTCCGAAATGCGGATGCTCAACCCGCGATCCTATACCCAAAGAATTTGCCTCCATCTATTGTTGGTATTTTGACATTACAAATATACTGGCTCGTAAGGCACGATTTTTTATCGCCTAAAATAAATAATCTAAGATCATGGAAACCAAACAACTGAAAGACAAGTGGCCGGAGCTGCGTGACAAACTGCTGGAGACATACCCTCAGCTCTCCGCTAACGACCTGGTGTATGAAATTGGACAAGAAGCTGAATTACTGAAACGCCTGCAGGAAAAACTAGGCAAGAACCGCAAAGAGATCGATTACGTGCTAAGCCTGATGGGTTAAGCTATTTCTTTGCCTTTTTCCTCACAAGATCATACGATTCGTCTACCATCTGCTTGAGGAGCTTGTCGCCGAGCGTACCGTCCACTACCACGGTATTCCAGTGCTTTTTGTTCATATGGTAGCCGGGCTTTACGCATTCGTATTGCTCCCGCAGTGCTACCGCCTTGTCGGGATCGCACTTCACATTAAATTCAAGCGGCACCGTGCTTAAACTGGCAAGAAGAAACATTTTTCCGCCCAACTTGAACACCAGTGTGTCTTCACCGAACGGGAAACTTTCATCCACGTCGGCCTTGCTTAATGCGTATGTCCTGAGCTCTTCAATATTCATTATTTATAATATTTGCAACTGACTGCCATTTTTGTTTTTTAATTCTAAAATTGTACTTTGTTCCCTAATTTAGCTACATCGGCCAAAAATAAAATTATGAGGTCTAAGATACTTTTATCTGCCATTGCATTGGCATTGTCTATCGGCACTTCCTTTGCTCATGACAAGTATAAAATGGCACGCAAGTGCGATTGTTACCGTGTTGATGGCCCTGAGCTCAGCATCCTTACCGGCACCAAAATGAAGATCGAGAAAATGATCCGTCATGAGTCGGTTGACGTAGTGAATGGTGATAACGACGTAGCCTGCGGGCAAGCTACCCTGCTGTTTCACTACAACCTGGCATTTGATCACTTCGAAGACCTGAAGCTGCATATCATCCAGGCGCTGGAAACAGCTACCAGCAAGGCCGATTTCATCAGCGCCGTTACCGACAAGTTTCACTCCAACGACGCCGATAAGATCATCTTTGTAAAGCAGGAAAACGATGAAGGTGACATGGTAGTGATGCTCTCACCCCGCATTACAAAACAACTCGACGCTATCTGGAATGTTTACAAAGAAGATCCTGATTACGTGATGGTAGCGCTCAATACCGAATGTGACATGCACTTCAGGCTGGAAAGCTTCTTTATCCTCACCGGCTTTGATGCTGATAATATTACGGCCCGTCCCGATTTTTCGAGGGAATAACAGATAACCATATTTTCTGCGCGCCCCTGATTACAGGGGCGCTTTTGCTTTTTGCAAATTCCCCTTTTGTAAAACTTTTACCATTTTTCACCCTCACCCCTAATATGTCCGCTAAAGCCCTATCTTTGTTTCCTTTGTAAATCTCTAAGATGAGAAAGACCTTATTGTATATATCCGGCATCGCACTGGCATTCATTTTTGCGAGCTGTTCAGAAAAATTTGACGTGGCTGCACCCTATAAAAATGTAACGATCGTTACCGGCTTCATGGACATACGCGACACCGCCCATTACATACGCATCGAGAAAGGCTTTCTTGATAATAACAAGAGCGGTCTCGATATGGCCAAAGTTGCCGACAGTAGCTACTATGCCAATATCGATGTGAAAATAAAGGAGATCGATCCCGGCACTAGCGCAGTAGTGAATACCTTCACCCTTCCGCGGGTGGACATGAATAATGAAGGTTATCCTAAAGACAGTGGTACTTTTTTCAATACCCCTAACTATGCCTATAAGTTCAAACAGCCACTGCATCCACAGTACAAATACCGTTTGGTGATCACTAACAATGATTCGCACGAGGTGGACAGCGCCGAAACGGCTATTATAGATACCGCGGTTTCTGGAAATCACTTTTTTGTACCTATTATCGAAACGCCCACGCAACCCTATGTGATCAATATCTCCCATAGGATCAATGCTAAGCAGGCGTTTAGCGGCACTATTGTCGGCAATACCCAGCCCGACGCAGTACCTGCCGGCATCTATACGATGGAGTGTTTGATGAAGATCTACTATCGCGACAGCAACTCGAACACCAATCAGACCGCATCGCATGTGCTTACGTGGAACAACGTTCCTGCAACCATCACTATCAGGAGTGCAAGCTTTGACTTTACACTCGAGAATACCACTTTTTACGACTTCTTCCAGGAGAATATTACTGCGACTCCCGATATCCATAGTGTATGGCGTCTGCTCGATAGTTGCGACCTGTATCTTTATGCCGGCAGTCACGATTACTACACTTATAAACAGGTAGTAGGGGCGCAGCAAAGCAGTCTTACAGGAGGCGAGATAAAGCCAAATTACTCAAATATAAAAGGCGGCGTTGTTTTGGGTCTCTATACCACCCGTACGTATAAAGTTGGCAAAGCCATTAAGTTTGTAGTGCCGGCCTCTATCGATTCGTTACGGGCAGATCCTCGTACCAGTGCTATCAATTTCACAGTACCTACCCCTTGACAAAATAACCTGAAAAATACATTTAAAATGCCTTAATGTTCGCTCATTAAGGCATTTTCATTTCTGAATGGCAGAATACCTGCCAATATTGCCGAATATCCTGCTATGGCACATAGATTGTCTATAGAATAGTAATAAAATAAGATCATTTAACAGAATACTTTACTATGGGAAAAATAATCGGAATTGACTTAGGAACTACCAACTCTTGCGTTGCCGTAATGGAAGGCAACGAGCCGGTGGTTATTGCCAACGATGAGGGCCGCCGTACGACGCCTTCTGTTGTGGCATTTTTGAAAAATGGTGAGCGTAAAGTGGGCGATCCCGCTAAGCGCCAGGCTATTACAAACCCTGCCAACACGATCATGTCAATAAAGCGCTACATGGGCCGCCGCTACGATGAGGTGACCGATGAGATGACGCACAATTCATACAAAATCGTGAAGGGTGATAATAACACCCCTCGCGTGGATATTGAAGGCAGGATGTACACGCCTCAGGAGATATCGGCCATGATCCTTCAGAAAATGAAGAAGACGGCTGAAGACTTCCTTGGCCAGGAAGTGAACGAAGCAGTGATCACCGTTCCGGCTTACTTTAACGATGCACAACGCCAGGCTACTAAAGAAGCCGGCGAGATCGCGGGCCTCAACGTACGCCGTATCATCAACGAACCTACCGCCGCAGCGCTGGCATATGGACTTGATAAGCAACACAAAGACAGTAAGATCGCTGTGTTCGACCTCGGTGGCGGCACATTCGATATCTCGGTACTTGAACTGGGCGACGGAGTTTTTGAAGTGAAATCGACCAATGGCGACACTCACCTTGGCGGTGATGACTTTGATAAGGTTATCATGGACTGGTTGGCCGATGAATTCAGGAAAGATGAAGCCGTTGACCTTCGCAAGGATCCGATGGCATGGCAGCGCCTTAAGGAGGCTGCTGAAAAAGCAAAGATCGAGCTGTCTTCTTCACAGGAAACAGAGATCAATCTCCCTTATATCACCGCAGTAGATGGTGTGCCTAAACACATGGTTCGCAAATTGAGCCGTGCTAAATTCGAACAGCTGTCGGACAGCCTCGTTGAACGCACGCTCGAACCATGCCGTAAGGCACTCAAAGATGCCGGCATGAACCCCGGGGATGTTGACGAAGTGATATTGGTAGGCGGTTCTACACGTATCCCTAAGATACAGGAAGTGGTAGAAAAGTTCTTTGGCAAGAAGCCTAACAGGAGCGTGAACCCTGACGAAGTGGTTGCCATAGGGGCTGCAATACAGGGTGGCGTACTTACAGGTGATGTGAAAGATGTGCTCCTGCTCGACGTTACCCCCCTTTCGCTCGGTATCGAGACCATGGGCGGCGTAATGACAAGGCTTATCGAATCGAACACTACGATACCAACCCGCAAGAGCGAGACATTCTCGACAGCCAGCGATAATCAACCCAGCGTTGAGATCAATGTGCTGCAGGGTGAGCGCCCGATGGCAAAGGACAACAAGACCCTCGGCCGCTTTATACTCGATGGAATACCTCCTGCTCCACGCGGTGTACCCCAGGTAGAAGTGACCTTCGATATCGATGCTAACGGTATCCTTCATGTAACTGCGAAGGACAAAGGCACCGGCAAACAGCAGAATATACGCATCGAAGCAGGTAGCGGTCTGAACAAGGAAGAGATCGAACGCATGAAGAACGAGGCTAAGGCTAACGAAGAATCCGATAAGAAAGTGCGTGAGCGTGTAGAAAAGCTGAACATGGCCGATGGCCTGGTGTTCAACTCTGAAAAACAGTTGAAGGACTATGGCGACAAGATCCCTGCTGATAAGAAAGAACCGATTGAAGCGGCAGTGAGCAAGCTGAAAGAAGCCCACAAGGCAGAAGATCTCGATGGCATCGATAAGGCTGCAGAAGAGCTGAATACAGCATGGAGTGCAGCAAGTGAATTCCTCTACAATGCTGCCAGCCAGCAGCAGCCGGGCGCTGATGGCGCACAGCAGGCACAGGAAAATGCCGGCGGCAATGACGGTAACGTAGCCGACGCTGAATATGAAGAAGTAAAATAAAAAGTAAATAGAGTTAAAAAGGGCCGGACATTGTGTTCGGCCCTTTTTTATTATTGAATTATGCTACTGCTAACATTCAGCGGCATGAGTTTTTTGCACTGCAGATAAAAAGCAATGCTATGAAAGGCGCAAGAAACGAGAACAACATGCAAAGCAAGCAAAACAAAGTGAACCTGCCCAAGCCGGAGATACGTGACAACCTCGATAGCCGAAAGGAAAAAGAAGCAGGCTTTGTGGATCACAACAACAGCTCTGACAAAACAAAGAAGAACAAAAAAAGGGAAAGATAGGCCTCTTATTATCTTCTCACGAAAGCTATAAGATCAAGTTGGGGCAGCTTATCAGCACCAAGCTGGCGCAATAACGTCACTAACTGTCCACGGTGATAAGTACTGTGGTTAAACACATGTTGCAGCACCTCGTGCACGGGGCTTTTAAATGATTTTTTCTCCGTATTATAGTACTGAAACACGTGCTCCAGCGCCTTGTCATCGTACTGGCGCTCAATAAAATCGATAAATGCCTGCGATACCCTTTGCCACTCACCACATGCCTCATCGAATGTGCCCTTAAAGGTTTTTGCGATCCACACGGGCTGCTCTGTTAATTCAAGCCGCTGTAGCCAGATGAACTCTGCACCCCAGGTGTGGTATACAGTACTTCGGATAGAAGAGAAACTGCTCACTATCTCCTTGTCCAGTTCCTCCTCATCCAGCTTCAGCATCACATCTATCAATCTCTTATTGGCCCATAGATTATACCTGGCCATCTGTAACAGTAATTCCTTCATCTTATATTGTAACTTGCGGCAAATTTAGTTTCTATCCGAAACAAATCTCATTCATTAGATTATGACAGCATACGTTATTGATGCCGTTCGTACGCCGATAGGCAAATACGGCGGCAGCCTCGCCACAGTCCGCCCTGATGATCTCCTCGCACACGTCATCAAGTCACTGATGGAGCGCAATCCCGGCATAGACGTCAATGCCATTGAAGACGTGATCGCAGGGGCAGCCAATCAATCGGGCGAGGACAACCGCAATGTGGCCCGCATGGCAGCATTGCTGGCCGGGCTGCCGGTAACAGTAGGAGGTAATACTGTGAACAGGCTTTGCGCTTCCGGCCTGCAAGCCATTATGGATGCCTCGCGCGCCATCATGTGTGGCGATGGCGACCTTTACATAGCAGGCGGTGTGGAAAGTATGACACGCGCGCCTTTTGTAATGCCGAAGGCCGACGGACCCTTTTCAAGAAAGGCAGAGGTCTTCGATACCACTATGGGTTGGCGTTTTATCAATAGCAAGCTTAGTGCCTTATACCACCCATATACCATGGGCGAAACAGCGGAGAATGTCGCCGAGCGCTGGAACATCAGCCGTGAAGAACAGGACCAGTTTGCTTACAACACGCAGGAAAAATACGCAGCCGCAGCAGCTTCCGGCAAATTCGCAGAAGAGATTGTGCCCGTGACGGTAGAGCTTGGCAAAGGCAAAACAAATGTCTTCGCTGTAGACGAGCATCCCCGCCAGTCTCCCCTCGAAAAACTCGCTGAGCTAAAACCGGCCTTCAAAAAGAATGGCACCGTAACAGCGGGCAACTCAAGCGGCATCAACGATGGCGCAGCTGCCCTGCTCCTCGCCTCCGAAGAAGCAGTTAAGAAATACAGTTTAAAACCGATCGCAAAGATCAGGTCAATGGCCGTGGCCGGTGTAGACCCGGCAGTTATGGGAGTGGGTCCTGTACCGGCAACCCTTAAAGCCTTGAAGCGCGCAGGCCTTGAAGTGAGCGATCTTGACCTTATCGAGTTAAATGAAGCCTTTGCCTCACAAAGTATAGCCTGTATCCGTGACCTTGGCCTTGAAGCAGCGCGTGTGAATGTGAATGGCGGTGCCATAGCATTAGGCCATCCCCTCGGTTGCAGCGGTGCGAGGATTTCAACAACATTATTGTACGAGTTGCGCCGTCGCAAAGCCAAATATGGCCTGGCTACCATGTGCATCGGCGTAGGCCAGGGCGCTGCTATCATTTATGAAATGATGTAACTTTTGAGACAATGAAGATCGACATCCACACCCACATCATGCCGGAGCATGTGCCCGACTGGTTCAAAAAGTTTGGCTATGGCGAGTTCATCACACTGGAACACCACAAGCCCTGCTGCGCCCGCATGATAAAAGCCGGGAAGCTTTTCCGCGAGATAGAGCAGAACTGTTGGGACGGAACGGTGCGTATCAGGGAAATGGATATGACCGAAGTTACAAAGCAGGTACTGTCCACGATACCGGTCCTCTTCAACTACTTCGCCAAACCTGAGCACGCACTGGAAACATCACGCTACTTCAACGACCATATCGCCCAATGCGTGGAGCAGCACCCTGATCGTTTCATAGGTCTCGGAACAGTGCCCATGCAGGATGTCGATACAGCCATCAAAGAGATGGAACGCTGCATAAAGGAACTCAAAATGCCGGGGCTCGAGATTGGCTCGAACATTAACGGCCTCAACTTAAGCGATAAAGAATTTGAACCCTTCTGGCAGGCTGCCGAAGAACTCAACTGCAGCATCTTCGTTCACCCATGGGAGATGATGGGCGAAAAAGACATGGCCAAATACTGGCTGCCCTGGCTGGTAGGCATGCCTGCGGAAACGAGCCGCGCCATCTGCTCCATGATATTCGGCGGCATTTTCGAACGCCATCCTAAACTGAAAGTAGCCTTCGCTCACGGCGGCGGCAGCTTTCCCCTCACCATTGGCCGCATAGAGCATGGTTTCAACGTTCGCCCCGACCTCGTTGCCGTCGATAACAACATCAACCCCCGCAACTATATAGGCAAGTTCTGGATCGATGCCCTCGTGCACGACGAAAAGGCGCTCGATTTTGTAGTAGACCTCATGGGCTACGACAAAGTGTGCATGGGCAGCGACTACCCCTTTCCCCTTGGCGAGCACCACCCCGGCAAGCTCATCGAAAGCATGGACAGTTTCAGCGCTGAGCAAAAAGAGAAAATGCTCTATAAAAATGCAATGGATTGGCTTCAATAACCCATCATTGAAAACATTTGTACCTTTGTAAAAAGTGTTTTCATGTCCGTTTTAGAGCAATACGTTACTGTAGATAAAGAATTGGCGGCAGGTGCTCCTGTTTTCAAGGGTACTCGCGTCACGGTCAAAACGCTCTTTGATTACCTTGAGGAAAGCTCTTTGGAGGAATTTCTGAAAGGCTTCCCATCGGTTACCCGTGCGCAGGCAGAAGCGGTGATTGAATTGGCTGCAACAAAAATCCTTTCTGAAATTGCAGCATGAAAATTTTACTCGATGAGAATATAGACATTCGCTTTAAAACCTTGTTTGCGAATGAACCGCATGAAGTGTATACCGTACGTGATATGAAGTGGAACGGCGTCAAAAATGGAGCCCTGCTTAAATTACTCCGGGAAAATAATTTTGATTGCTGGATCGTAGTTGACAAAAACATTCCTTACCAGCAAAATCCCTCGACAATACCATGCACAATAATTGTTTTAGATGTTTTTCGAAACACGCTAAAACACATTAGCCCTTTACTTCCAAAATTATTGGTTCGCCTGTCTGACCATCCTGGCAAGGGATAGTTGTAGTCAGCGAGTAACATAGCTTGTAAAGAAAAACCCTCCGCCGTTTATCCGTTTACCGGGGCAGAGGGTTCGAAATGTTGCTGCAGGATAGCAACGCCTTTGGTTAAAAAGTATAGAGAGGGAAATAAAAACTTAGCCGGCGCTGCTTTGCGCTCTTCTTTTCTCATCTTCCGCACCACCTGTATTCTTCTTCACCTGCCCTACGCCACGGTTGCCGAAACGGTAAGTGAAAACGATGGAAGCCACTCTGCTATCACGTTTCACAATAAAGGTCTCGTTATAGTTCGAGAAGGCAGTCAGGCCCACCGGGTTCACTTTCCAGAAAATGTCCGTAATAGCCACCTTCACGGTAGCTTTATTCTTAAACAGGTTCTTTTGCAATCCCGCGTTCAGCGACCATAAGGGTTTCAATGTCATATACCCATACAGCATATCCGACTGGTAGAACATACTCAGCTCGGCCGAGAAATCTTTCGGCAACAGGAAGTTATTTGTAGTGTTGAAATAATATGCTGCCCTGCCACTGTGCAGTGGCGTGCCTGCCACATCACCGTCAAAGTAATTGTAGTAATAGCTGCCGCTGGTCACATTGCTCCACCACTTGAATATCTGGAAGGGGTAAGCAATATTAAAACTCACCGATGTCTGCCTGCGTATATTCTTATTCGTTTGTATGCTCTCGTTTTTGATCGTTTCGCTGGGCTGTATCACTTCGGTTATAGCATTGTCTGTTATGCTGTAGTTCACCGATGTTACAAATCTTTGTTTGTAGGTGTGCGATAGTTCAACCGAATAAGTAAGGGCTGGCTGAAGATTCGGATTGCCCACCTTATAATTACTGGGGTCCAGGAAGAATTTGAAGGGGTTCAGCTGTTCATAATTCGGCCGCTCAATTCTCCTGCTCAGTGTTACCCCAAGGTCATGCGCCTGGCTCATGTGCCATTGTGCCGCGAGGCTGGGGAATAGCTGTACATAATTCCTGTTGAACACACTCGCCGGCGCAGCTTTCTGTTCGCCTTTTACTACGGTCTGCTCTGCCCTTAAACCCAATTGATAACTCCACTTGGTCCTGTCCTGCGAAAAATTAAGATACCCGGCGTTAATATTTTCATTGTAAATAAAATGGTTCGTTTTCGTAGGGTCATTTACATAGCGGGCACTGTCGTAGTTGTACACCGTGTATTGAGAATTGTCTTCCGAAGTCACATAGCTCAGCTTCACACCTGCCTCCACTTTCATATTCTGCTTCATCGGATGCACAAAATCCGACTTAAAGGACCTGATTATCGTAGCCCCTTTCGGGTATCCGATAAGGTCATAATTAGGCAGTGTTGGATTTTCATCTACATCAAAGAACTCATTAGTAAAATGTTGCGAGGTATTATAGCCATACCTGGCATAGTCCGCGTCGGCCGTCAGCTCAGTACCCATGCTGTCGAAAGTATGCTTGAAGTTCAGGTTAGCTGAATAATCATCGAGCGTATTTTTTGAATCATTAACGGTAATAAATCTCGAAGTCTGTACCCCATCGCTGTTGTACACATCAGAGAAGCTGGTACCGTTAGGCTCAAATCTTGTCCTTGTGCCTGTAACGGCCGCACCCACAGATGTTCGCTTTGAAATATTGTAGTCCGCACCCACGGCGGCATTGTGATAACGCATTGGCAGCAGCAGGTTATTATGCTGCTTGTACTCTGTATCCACTTTACCGGTCTCAGCTTCAATGAACTTCCTGTCCAGCACCAGTTCGTTAATACCTTTTCTTTCCATGAAATTATAGCTGGCGTAAGCGCTTATTTTCTTGCTCTTGTAGTTCAGGTTAACCCCCTCATTGGTCCGTGCATGTATACCTTGTCCGTAGCTCGCCGTTACAGATCCGTTCAAACCCATCCTTTTATCGCGCTTGGTCCGGATATTGATAATGCCACCCGTACCTGCCGCGTCATACTTCGAACCGGGGTTCGATATCAGCTCGATCTTCTCTATCGAGGTGGAAGGCATATTTTTCAGGTAGTTAGCAAGGTTGTCCCCCGCTATAGGCACCAGCTTACCGTCTATCATTATCGTTACGCCTAGTTTGCCTTTAAGGCTGATGTTATCATTCTGGTCCACGATCACTCCGGGCGACCGCTGTAGTATTTCCATTGCCGATGAACCGGTATTTACGATACTGTTCTCCACATTTACTACGATCATATCTGCCTTCACCTCTATGAACGGTTTCTCGGTCCGCACAGTTACTTCTTCAAGTGTGCCGTTCTTCTTCATTAGTTTGATGGGAGGCATCTTCATATCGCTGCCGTTCAGCTCCACGGTGTCCGAGCTATATGGCTGATAGCCCAGAAGGTTTGCCTTCACAATGTACCTGCCGTCGTCGGCAGCATTTAGGCTGTACGCGCCTTTATCATCGGTCAATGCTGCTTTTGCCAGCATGCCGCCGGGCACCTTCAGCAGCACCACGTTTACCGATTCTACCGGCCTATTCTCCTCATCGGTCACCACTCCCGAGATCGCTCCGCCGCTTTTCTTCGCTATCGCAAAAGATTGAAACAGAAGCAAAACCGTTATACCCAATATGCCCTTCTTCATGATCATCATTTTAACAGAACAAATGTATCGGCGCCATTATTCTCCACCTTCACCCGCCATGGGTGATTTATAACCTGCACATAGATTTACCCGCCTTCATTCGTACTTTTAAGGGAGCAAATGACCCCAACCGTTCGACATATCATCAGTAGCACCTGCGTATTCTTATCCTGTTTTATTATCTGGAATAATGGGTGCGCCCAGCGTTTCCCCTTTTACAATCTGAGTGTAGAAAATGGCCTGATACAATCACAGGTTCAGGCGATTAAACAGGATAAGTATGGCAATCTGTGGATCGGCACCCTCGGTGGCTTGTCGCGCTTCGATGGCAGGAATTTCACCAACTACACCCTCCGCGATGGCATGGATGACAACAGCATTAATGCCCTCGACATTGATGCACAGGGTAATATCTGGATAGGCACATCCAAAGGCGTCTCTAAGTTCGATGGGCAGACGTTCAAACATTCCTCTTTCCAGGCTGCAGAGAATAATCCGCTCGCCAACAATGTGCAGGATATGCAGGTAGCCAACGATGGCAGCGTATGGTGTACCGTTGGTGGCGGCAATAAGAATAAGATCTACCATATTCAGAATGGGAAAAACAAAATACTCGAGCTGCCCGGTCAAGACACAATAGTTACTTCGGTACTGCCCGTTGGCAACGAGCTTTGGGCAACGAGGGTCGATGGCAAAATATTTCACCTGGCTGCCGGCCGATGGGATAGCATTGCTTTGCCGCAGTCCGCAAAATATAAACGCGTACCTGTTCCTATCAAAATGTACAAGGACCGGGGTAACAAGATGTGGTTGCTCACCAATCTTGGGCTTTATCGCCTCGAGAATGGTAAAGCAGTATTGCACAGCATTCAGAACCGCCAGCTCGACGATCTGCCCACATTGCTCTGCATGACGCAGGATAGCGCGGGCACTTACTGGCTGGGCACACGCAGCGGTGTGCTGAAAATGACAAACAATAGCATTGAAGCTTACAACAAACGAAATGGCCTCAGCGACAATATATTCCGCGACATCCTGACTGATGCCGAAGGCAATGTATGGATGGCAAGCGACGGTCAAGGTCTCTTTCGCTTCTCAGGTTCACCTTTCAGCATACTTGATGAGAGCATGGGCTTACCAAGCGCGCAGGTCATGGGCATCACCGCCGACAAAACCGGGCGAATGTATTTCGGCACCTACGACGCGGGCATCTATTCATTTGAGAACGGCGTCATAGGCAAACTGCCTTTCCCTAGCATCCCTTCTACCACCATCACTGCAGTCCGCTATCTCAACAATACACTATGGATCGGCACACGCAATGGCCTGTGGAGCTACAGTAGCACCTTTCGGTATCATAGCTTTGCTCCCGGCCTGCTGCTCAATTCTGTATCCTGCCTGTACAGTGATACGTCTCATCGCCTGTGGATAGGTTATATCAATGGTTTTGCTATCCACGACAAAGACAGCTTCATCACCGTACCGCTTAAGGGCGCCGTCATCGGCGATTTTATACAGATCGGCCAGGACAGTACGCTTGTCGCTACCAACAGCAGCACCTATAGTGGCGTGCAATTGTATCACGGCGGCTTATTAACGCCATTGAAAACCAATAGTGCCATCGACAGCGCACAGGTGCAATGTTTCACCATGCGTGGCAACCAACTCTGGGTAGGCACCAGTGATAATGGCCTCATTTGCTACAACATGCGTAGCGGCAAGTACTTTGTGCTCAATAAGAACAATGGCCTTAAGTCCGATTTCATTTACAATATCATTACCGACAATGCCGGCAATATCTGGGCAGGCACAGGATACGGGATTCACAAAGTATCTATGAACGGCGACCAGCCTTCTGTCTCGTTTTATGGCAAGGAAGAAGGAATGAAGGGCATGGAGAGCAACCACAACGCTATTTATAAAATGCACGATGGCAGCATATGGTTCGGCACTACAAATGGCGCTGTACACTACAATCCAAATAGCGGTGCAATTACTGCCAGGCCAATCAGCATCGTACTGCAATCCGTAAAAGTTTTTGGGGAAAACATAACAGACACCACCCTTTACGACAGCACCGGTGCATGGTACAAAGTTCCATTTGGTTTGCGGCTGCCTTATAAAAAGAACAATGTCACCTTTACCTACCAGGCAGTCTCCCTTGGCGGTGGCGACCAGCTTCTATACCGCTATCACATGGAAGGCCTCGAAGCCCCCTGGTCCGACTGGTCACAGAGCAATGCGGTTACTTACTCTGCCTTGCCTCCCGGCCAGTACACCCTTCGCGTGCAGTGCCGTACCATGAGCAATAGCGACTACACTTCAGAACTCTCTTATTCCTTCGAGATCATCACACCGTTCCAGAAAACCAATTGGTTCAAGCTCATTATCCTTGCTGCCTGCATCTTGCTCGGTGTTTCTCTGCAATACATCGCCAACCGTCGCAAGCAAAACCGCATCAAACTGCTGGATAGCCTGCGCCGCGAAGAGCAGGCTAAGGTAAGACAACGCACCGCTGAAGATTTTCACGATGAAGTTGGCAATAAGCTCACGCGCATCAATGTGCTGGCCAATGTGTTGAAGAATAAGATCCAGCTAACCCCCGACACCAAACGCATCATCGACCAGATACAAGACAATACAGGCCAGCTCTACAGCGGCACTAAAGACATACTATGGTCGCTCAAGCCATCTAACGATAACCTATACCAGGTACTGTACCGTATCCGCGATTTCGGCGCAGAGCTGTTCCAGGACACCGAGGTTGATTTTCAATTCGTTGGCAACGATGACAAGTGGAAAGATTTCACCCTGCCCATGGACTTTAGCCGCAACCTCATCATGATCTTCAAGGAGGCGCTTAACAATAGCCTTAAGTACTCCGGAGCAACTGTAGTGAAGCTCGAAGTAACATTGCAAAACCATGACCTGCTGCATTTGGTACTCACCGACAACGGCTATGGCTTCGATATAGAGCACACCAAAAAGGGGCATGGTATCGACAACATGAACGTCCGCGCCAAACGCATCCACGCCCGTCTTTATATCGATGCACACCCGGGCAAGGGTACTGTCATCAGCCTTGGTTTTAAGATACCCCCGAAGAGCAGCTATTCACTGGACAAAGCCAATATTTAACAAAAAATAACCTCATTTGGGTGAGCCGGTATAAGCCTTTATGGCAGAACTTTACAGAAACTCTTGAATATGAGCAGGGATCTTGATATACGGGTAGCGATCATTGAAGACGACGAGACCATTCGCGAAGGCTATGCTTACCTCATTGGCCAGGCCGACGGCTACAAGATAGCGGGCACCTACCCTTCCTTCGAAGAGGCTGCGAAGAAGCTCGTGCACGACGACCCCGATGTGCTGCTGCTCGACGTGGAACTGCCCGGCATCTCCGGCATCGACGCCATACCCAAGATCAAAAAACTCCTGCCTGATACGCACATCCTTATCCTGACTGTTTACGAACAGGAGCTATTGATATTCCGCGCCTTAGGCAACGGTGCCGCAGGCTACCTCACTAAGAACACCCCACCCGATAAGATCATCAGCGCTATACACGAGGTAATGGAGGGCGGCGGACCGATGAGCGCGCACATCGCCCGCATGGTCATCCATTCTTTCCAGCGCAATGAGCAGTCCCCACTCACACGCCGCGAGACAGAGATACTGGAACAGATAGCCACAGGCAAAAGCCGTAAGCGTATCGCACAGGAGCTCTATATCGACCTTGAAACAGTGAAGTCACACATCAAGAATATCTACCACAAGCTCAATGTGCACTCCAAGGCCGATGCCATAAAGACCGCCAAGGATAACAAGTTTATCTAAGGAAGCTCAGCACATCACGGTAAAATCGCTCGGGTATCTGCAGGTGCGGCACGTGGCCTACGCCATCATATTCTATCAGTCTGCCGTCGGGCACGCGGTCTATTGCCTTTTCCGCCAGTTGCTTCACGTGGCCTAGCCTCCTGGTTACCTCTTCCGGTGCATCGCGCGCTATCTTCGTATGGTCTTCTTTGCCCACTATCAGCAGCACAGGCATTTGCAGTTTGTTGTACTCGTGTATAACGGGTTGCGTGAAGATCATGTCATAGGTTAGCGCGCTCACCAGCGCATACCGGTCGGCACCTTTCCCTTTCAGCGGTGCATACTGTATATCAGCCCATTTGCGGTAGCGCTCGTTCCATTCAGGATAGTATTGTTTCTGGTAGTCCACTATTTTTTCATAGCTCGCATTCCGCTCCTCTTTATACCAAGTGTCTACACTTCGGTAAGGCGCGCCCTTTTCCCGCCAGTCTTCCAGCCCTATGGGGTCTTCCAGTATCAACTTCTCTACCCGCTCCGGATAACTCAGTGCAAAGCGCACACCGAGCATACCGCCTGTTGAATGGGCTACGATCGACACGCTATCAACATCCAAATGGTCAAGCAATTGTTTGGTCAGCAGCGCCAGCAGTGAAAAGCTGTACTGCACCACCGGCTTCGATGATTTACCAAAACCCAGCGCATCCGGCACTATCACCCTGTAGCCATGTTCTGTCAGTTCCCTTATCACGCCCTCCCAGTATGCCGCAGGAAAGTTCTTGCCATGCAGCAGCAATACTACCCTGCCATTGTCGCGCCGGGGCTTTACATCCATATAGGCTATCTGCACCGGCTTTTGCTGTACAGTGGCCTGCATATATCGCACCGGGTAGGGATATTCGTAACCTTCCAGTCGCAGGCCCAGCGCCTTCACTTGTGCTCCGCCGGTGCATGAGTAACAGATAATTGCCAGTAGAAAGAGTAATCGTTTCATGCTCCGGGCTACAAAAAAATCAGGCCCCTATCAATAAGAATGATGCGCCGCCTTTTACCCTTTTCTTATTTTGTGTGCAAATACGCTTTTTGAACACAGATACAAAGCTGGAACGCGGCCTTTCGCTCGCACAAGCCACGGCTATCAATATGATAGACATGGTGGGCATTGGCCCCTTTGTCACCATACCGTTTATAGTTGGCCTCATGAAAGGCCCCATGTGCATACTGGCATGGCTGCTAGGGGCGCTGCTGGCCTATATGGATGGCATGGTGTGGGCCGAGATGGGATCTAAGTGGCCGGAGGCGGGTGGCAGTTACGTATTCCTGCAGCGGCTGTTTGGGAAGCGTGGCCGGCTCATGGCCTTTCTTTTCACCTGGCAAACCAGTATACAGGCCCCCCTCGTAGTGGCCAGCGGCGCCATAGGCTTTGCGCAGTACCTTACTTATCTTTTACCGCTCACTGCCATACAGCAAAAGATGGTGAGCGGAGGGCTGGTGATATTGCTTGTCGCCCTGCTCTATCGCAACATAAAAAGCATTGGCCGCATCTCCATCTTCTTCGGCGTCATCACAGGTGGCACCATCCTCTGGCTCATACTCTCCGGCGTTCCGCATTTCAATGCTGCGCAGGCTTTCGATTGGCATTCCAGCTCCTGGGACCTCAGCACCCTGTTTTACGTTGCCCTTGGCCAGGCCTCGCTTAAGGCAGTGTACTCTTACCTTGGCTATTACAACGTTTGCCACCTGGGAGCTGAAATAAAAAACCCGGAGCGCAACATACCCCGCAGCATCTTTATATCCATCACGCTGATCGCTATACTCTACCTGGGCATGCAGTCTGTGATACTGGGTGTGTTGCCATGGCAGGATGTCGCTAAATCCGATTTCATTGTCAGCACCTATTTCGAGCATATTTACGGGCACACCACAGGCCAGATCGCTACGCTGCTCATACTTTGCATAGCGCTGGCATCGCTTTTCGCCGTTATCCTCGGCTACTCTCGTGTACCCTATGCTGCCGCTGTCGACGGCAACTTTTTCCCGGCTTTTGCAAAGCTGCACCCTAAGTACAAGTTTCCTTACATCTCCCTTCTGGCCCTGGGCGGCGTGGCCTTCGTTTTCAGCCTGCTCTTCAAGCTCAAGGACGTCATTACCGCCATCATTATCATGCGCATACTAATACAGTTCGTATCGCAGGCGGTGGGCGTCATTGCCTGGCACTATAGCCGGAAGAACGATCTGCGCCCTTTCCGTATGCCCCTGTTCCCCTTGCCGGCTATTATCTCCATCATCATCTGGCTGTTTATCTTTTTAACAAGCGACTGGAAGTTCATGCTGGGGGCCTTTGGCATCATCGTTTCAGGCATCGTGCTCTTTTATATTAAAGAGACTTTATACACACCTCGCCCACAGTCATAGGGCACTCATTTCCATAAACCGTTTTTTTGTAGTAAAATTGCATAGAGGAAATCTTGTTTTTACGGGTTGTGCGGTGCCGGGCATATATGCTTTTTACCGCATTATTTTTTAACAATAAGTTTTCGCTGTGCGGAGCCGGGATTATTATTTTTGGAAATGATACTAACTAATTCAGATACATGCGCACGGTCCTATTGATCATTGCAGCCGGTTTAGCAATAGCCCTCTACAGGATGTTGAGCCGCGGCGGCAAGACCTTCAGCTACGGGCGCACCCAAACCATCTCCTTCCTCACCGACGGGTCTGAACATGTTATCCAGGGCACTGAATCAGGTTCTATCATCATCACCAGCAAAACAGTATTGATCGACGGCCTCGAATACATCCACAAGCCGGGCGCCAATGAGCAACTGCAAGCCGTAATGGACTACGACGAGAACGGCCTGCGCAGCATCCGCGTCTTCCTCGCCAACGGCGAAAAACAATACTTCATCGACAAGAGCGCGAAGTAAGCCCATCAATATTCCGCTCGGTATTGCGAGTGAGCCGCCTAGGCTTTGTACGGAAGAGCAACAAAGCAATTCCTAGCACTCCTGAATAAAATTTCTTATTTTTCTAATGTTTTAGCGTCCGTTCGCGTCTAAAAATTTAGACACTTAATGAAAACCTGGCTTGCATGTGTAAGTTTCTGTTTGCTGTTCCTGAATGTATTGGGGCAAAAGATCCGTTTTACCGATTCTACAAATAAATGGTCAGTCTACATTTATAACGGCGGTCCGCCACCATCGTCAATAACCCGCGAGTTTTCCTTCGCAACAATCGATACAATGATTAACACCCAGTTGTATAAACGATTAAATGCTTTATCTGACTGCTTTTTCCGCGAAGACACAAATGCTCACAAAGTATACTTACTTCGCTACTGTAATAATCAGGGCCACGAGGAAGTATATCTAGATTATAATCTGCAGATTGGAGATACTGTTACCCACATAGGATGTGATACTTTTCTGCATGTCGTAGCTTCGACCGACTCAACTGAAATAAATGGATTAACCTACCGAACGTGGTATTTTCAAAAAGTAAATAACCTATCTATATCTGATGACTATGTAGTGGCCGAAGGCATTGGCTGCATATTTGGCCCGCAGTTTATTCCAAGTCCTTACGACGGGTTGGACGAGCAATTACTTACGTGCTTTAGCCATAATAACGGCGTGCCGGCCTTGCAACCACCTGTTTTTGCCTACCGATTCAATTATTATTTTGACAACGCCACAAGTTGTGTGCTAAAAACCCAGAATCCTGATTTGTCCCACAGCGCTGTTCGATTGACAAGCAACCCGGCTGATGCCAACAGCTTTATTATCTTCCCACGAAAGATGGGCAATGGCAGCTTAATTATCTTCAACATTACAGGACAACCAGTTGTCAATAGGGATTTTCATGAATCGCTGCAACAAACTATTGGCCATTTGCCGGCTACAGGACTCTACATTTACAAATTACTGGATAGGCAGACCGGAGAAAGTTTCACCGGCAAATTTTATTACGATTTATAATGTGGTTAGCTACTCGGAAATAAATTTGGAAACCGCATGTTAAAAATAGTACCTTGCCAGGTTGCCCGATTTATCCCGCAATATGTGGTCTTCGCACATTTTTACATTCACAAAGCTCTGACATATCAATAGATTCTGCTCTCTTATCGACTGTAAACCGATCTTGCACTGCGAAGTCCGAGCGGTTACCGGAAGGAGTTGGAAGTAACCCCGGAAGTAAATCAGAAGTAAAATAATCTGCGTAACCTCAAATCCTTTACCCGTGTTCAGACAAACAGGCAATAACGAGAAATAACTGTTTCCGTGTTATTACCTGTTTCCCAGCAACTTATGAGGAATGGTGTCCTTAAACAGGAAATAACTTTTTAACCGGAAGTAAGTAATTATCTGAATTTAGGTCTATGTACCACCTTGGCATAGCTTTTTCGCTGGATGAGAAAACTACGGATATGGAAATCACCAACAAGCCGGAAAATAACATGGACAATTACGACCCTACCGATCGCAACTTTCAAAGACCGGATTCGGACAATAGCAAACTGAATAATGTGAACGAAAAGCAGGAAACCGGTGAAGGGGACGAAGAGCCTGACCCTGCAGAAGAAAAGAACACTGCCGCCAGGAAGGCCGACTCGAAAGAGAACCCCAAAGCGCCGCAAAACGATTAAATGGCAGGCTACTTGCCCATGATCCTGATATCCACCCTGCGGTTGCGCTGTTCCTGTTCAGGGCTATTCTCCGCTGCTGCCTCTTCATGACTTGAACCGAGCCCCCTGTAGCTGATGCGTTTTTTGTCTATTCCCTTCTTCACCAGGTATTCAGCTATGCAGCGCGCGCGGGCATAGGACAGCAGGTCGCTGGTCTCGCCTTCAAACACATCGTAGCGCGCCAAGGGTCCATCGGGCTCGCTCTCCTTTATTTTATGCGGGTGCCCGCCGGGCGAGCTGAGCAGGCAACAAATATGTCCTTCGATGGCTATTTTGATCTTGGGGTTATCGTTCAAAATGCCGTAGAGGGTATCCAACTGTGGAACAGACCTGGGCAGTAACACATGGGTGCCCGGCTCAAAATAAATATTATTGAGCGAGACCAGTTCGTCCACCTTTAGCTTGTTCATTTCCGCCAGTTGATGTGTTTCAGGTTTGGGCTGTAGCACAGGTTTCACCGGCTTTGATTTCACTACAGGTGCCGGTGGGGCCTCGGGCTGCTTTGTCGTGATGAGCACTTTGCGGTCGGCCTGGTAGCCATCGATGTTGGTCATGCCCTTGCGCTCTATTTTGCCCTTACCTATACAGAGCTCGATATCGCCCAGCGAAAAATTTTTGCTGAGCAGGTACACCATAACGTTCTCAGCACGCTGATAAGAGAGCTCCTTGTTCTGCTGCTTACCACCCACATAGTCGCAATAACCTATGATATAAACCTTTTCACCTCTCCTGATATCATGCCTGCGGATCATTTCATCGATACGGCGGGTGGCCAGGTCATCGAGCCCGGCTTGACCAAATGGGAAATACACCGCAAGGCTGTCGGCGCCATAACAGTGAGCAGCGGCAATGAGCAGTACTGCAAGCAATGTGATAAAACTGCGCATAATGGAATTGTAAAGCAAATATCAGCAAAAAGGGCCGGCAATGCTACCCCCGTACAGGGGTATCTGCTAAAAAGAGGCTGTTTTAGTGCGTGTTATGCCTGATAAATGATACCTTCATAATTAAGAAAACCGAATAATGATGTATAAGAGGATGTTGTTTTTTGTGATGTTGGTAATAGCAGTGACAGAGCTGCGCGCGCAAACGCCCATGCAGTACAATAACAAGCTGGTGACTATAACTGATAGCCTGAATGCCAAAGGCACCCGGTGGAGCCGCACCTTCAGGGAAGTGAAGGTCATTAAGGAATTTGGCGATCTCGCCCCCTACCGCAAGGACCTGGAGCAATACATAGACAGCAGAATAGCCGAGCTAAAAGCTGATGGCGACGTAGGCGGTTCAGCTGACTTGAAAAAGGCCGTACTCTCATTTCTCGACTATGAGCGGAACATGGTGCATACCTATTTCGCAGCGATGGAATCCTTCGGCGAAACATCGACCGACGAGGAAATAAAGGCAGCTATACAGAACCTGAGTACCGAGGCACAAAAAGAGAACGCACTTTTGGCACAGGTGAACCAGGCACAGGAGGCATATGCGCGAAAAAACAACTTCAGCATCGATGCACCCGCTGCCGGAGGAAAAGATTAGCGCCTCTGCCTGATGTAAAAGTTGTCTTCGGGCATTTCATATTTCCTTACAAAGCTGCCGGGCTTTTTCAAATTTATTTCGGAGGGTGAGGCTACTACATACGCTGCAGTGTCCAGTGCTTTAATAAACTCTGCGGATATCTCGGGCTCCTCCATCTCATACTGCAAAATGCGCACGCTATCACCAAAGTACAGGTGATTGTACAGCACCATGTTAGGATTGACATTATCCACGTACACGGTGTTATGCATATGTGACATATATGCGACCGTATCGTAGCTCTTGTGTTTTTCGCTCTTACCGATAAGTATGACGAGGTTCAGCACACCAATGCAGCATACTACCAGCAGGTGGCTGCTGAGCAAGAGGTGCTGTTTAATGTTAGCATACACCAGCGGCAGGTACATCAGCAGCACCAGGTAGATAAGTCCCCGGAACATTGGGTATTTGCTGCCGAAGGCCAGGTGGCTGACTATCATGAGCAGCACGGTAACAATGGCTATGAGGTGTTCTGTGCACAATGTCTTTCGCCTCATCAGCACGATAGCAGCCGCGGCCATGTTGAGGCAGAGGATTATTTTCAGGATGAGGAAGACCCTGGCTGATACCATATCGCTTAGCGAAAGGTATGAGATGATGCTGGATAGCAGGCCGTTCCTGAATAATGAGTTGCCGCCAATGATGTACTGGTCGTAGCTGTTCACGATACGGCCCATATAGAATACATATGCGATCACGGGCAAGGCTAGCAGCAGTGTAACAATTCGCAGGGGCTTTAGCACATAGTTGAGGTTGGTGAGGCTTAAAGTAACAAGCATAGCTATAAAAGGGAAAGCGAAGCTGAAAAGCGAAAGGGACGAGAGGCAGCCGAAAATAACGAAGAGCAGTAAATGGAAATTGGTCTTAGAATTTGCGAAAGCCCGGTAGTAATAGAGACTTGCTACAAAGCAGGCAATAGCCGGGGCATAGCCCCTGCCTAAGGCGAAGAAGCCCATATAGGGCAGCAGGAAAAGAACCAGGTAGCTTATGTTGCTCCACTTGTAGCGCTGCAATTGCAGCAGCTTATAAATGAAAACGCAGTAGGTAGCATAACTCAGCAAGCTTACCAGCCTGTAAAACACCTCGGCCCTGGCGCCCAACCCCTGCAGCCAGTGGAAGTAGAGCGAGTTGATAACATGGTTATTCGCCAGCCTGAATTCCTTGTAAAGTGCGATGTCTTTGTATCGGGAGTGAAGTATGCTGAGGTAGGTCCAGGCCTCATCGTATTGCCATTCGGCGCGTAGCGCCAGGAAGAGTACCGGCAGGAAGATGAGCGCTGATACGATCAGCAGACCATATTTCGCCACCTTATGCATGCTCGCTGTAGCCAATCTTTTGCAGCAACAAAGGGTCGTAACGCGAGTTTGTAGCGCATATCTGGTCGAAGATGTTAGGTTGGTAAATTTCACTTTCAGCTTCGGGCTGGCGATCTTGGTGCACACTGTATTCTGGTCCCGGATATGGGCCGCGCTTGGGCATACGGTTCTTGAGGCCCAGGAACGGCTTCTCAATGAAGTAGTAAGAAACATTGGCTACAAGGAATATCATAACAATGTTCAATGGCCATGAAGAGAAAATGCCGATCTTATGCGAGAAGAACAATTGCTGCCAGATATAGAGGCTATACGACAGCACACCAATGTAATTCATCACTTTGGTGTTGAGGAACCTGCCCCAGATGTTGTCGCTATAGTGCCCTGTGAAAATGATGATAGTAGCAATCAATATACAGCCTAATGTACCAGTCAGGTTGCCGAATGGCACGATAAGCATACCGAGATGCCAGTTGTAAATATGGTTGAGCTGCGTAAATTGATCGACAGCGATAAGCAACAGGAAGGGCACAAGCAGCATCAGCCGGTTGATGGACACCATCCTCTGGATAAATGCCAATATGCGTGAATGATAGATGGCAAAGATGCAGCCCCACATCAACGCATCGCTGCGCTGGAATATACTATACATATCAAAGCCCGGGTGCTCATAGCGGGCTGCGATCATTCTGCATATCGGCGCAAGAATGACTACGAAGAAAGCAAAACGTACACGCCTCTTACCGGCGAACAGGAACACCAAGGGCCAGAAGAGATAGAACTGCTCCTCAACCGATAGCGACCAAAGGTGGGCCATCTCCCAATCAGTGTTCCAGTTGAAATCTTTGGTGTATGTGATAGCCGTTAACCATGAGATCGTACTAAAATGGAGCACGTGCTTGGCCTGCAGGATATTATAAACCGCCAGCAGCACGAAGTAAACCGGGAAGATGCGGATGATGCGCTTGAGGTAAAAGTCTCTGAGCGATATTTCGCCCAGCCTGTTTTCCTCGTTCAGCAACAAGGTGGTGATGAGGAAACCCGAAAGCACAAAGAAAATGGTGACACCGAATTGTCCGTCGAGGAACTGGGTGCCGGGTACGAGTTGGCCATGGTAATTCCTGATATTCAGGTGGGAGAAGATCACGATAAATATGCTGAGCGCACGTAAACCGTTGAGTCCGGGGATCTGCTTTTTCATCTCTCTTAATGTATTTTATGCGGTGGCGATGATGTTTTTCGGATGTAAAAATATCTCACTAAAGAGTTACGCATATAAATTATCCACATCATTAACCGACGTTTTACCAGCCGTTAACCAGCTATTTACATATTGCATGACAACAATTTAAAATATTGCGGATTAATTTGGTAACAAGATTTCCACATTCACCGTGGAGGGGGATATTTGCCCAAGCGTGCTACCTTTTTTCGACTATTTTTGTTCTCCCCATAAAAATTTATAGTTGTGCGTTTAAAGTCCCTGGAAATTAAAGGGTTCAAGTCGTTCGCCGATAAGACCCATGTGTTGCTCGATCACCCCATTACCGGCATCGTGGGCCCTAACGGCTGCGGCAAGTCCAACATTGTGGATGCGATCCGCTGGGTGATAGGTGAGCATAAGATCAAGGCGCTGCGTTCGGACAACCTTGAAGACCTGATCTTCAACGGGTCCAGGACCAGGAGCGGATCGGGCATGGCCGAGGTATCGCTCACTTTTGAGAATACCCGCAACCTGCTACCTACAGAGTTCACCACAGTTACCATCAGCCGTAAGTTCTATAAGAACGGCGAAAGCGAATACCGCCTGAACGATGTGACCTGCCGTTTGAAGGATATCCATAACCTGTTCCTTGATACTGGTGTGAGCAACGACTCCTATGCTATCATCGAGCTGGGCATGGTGGATGATATCATCAAAGACAAGGACAACAGCCGCCGCCGCATGCTGGAGCAAGCGGCCGGCATATCGATCTATAAAACACGTAAAAAAGAAGCTAAGCAAAAACTGGAAGGTACCGAACAGGACCTTTCGCGTATCGAAGACCTGCTGTTTGAGATCAGCAACAATCTGAGGACGCTGGAAAGCCAGGCAAAGAAAGCCGAGCGCTACTTCCAGATAAAAGGGGAATACAAAGAAGTAAGCATCGAGCTCGTTAAGGCGTCACTGGAGCACTTTAACGACCAATATAAAGAACTGAACGAACAACACGATAAAGAGACAGACCGCAAGACGCAACTGGAAGCAATAGTAGCTACCGAAGAGGCAAGTGTAGAGAAGGACAAGGTGAAGCTGATAGAAAAGGAGCAGGAGCTGAACGGATTGCAGAAACAATTCAATGAATTGGTAAACCGTGTGCGCCAACTGGAGAGCGACAAGCGCCTGGCTGCACAGCGACTGGAACACCTGAAGGAACGTGAAAAGAACCTGGGCGAATTCTTAGCCGGTGCAGGTGCGCAGATGAAGCAATTGGAAGAATCGATCGCGTTTGCAGGAAAGCAGATAGAAGATGAAGAAGCCGTGCTGGAAGAACTGCGCGGGCAACTGGAAACGCTGCGCAGCCTGGTGGACGAGAAGCGTGAGGCCTTTGACGGCAAAAAACAGGTGGTAGAACAATTG
The DNA here is from genome assembly GCA_018267915.1 of Bacteroidota bacterium. Lineage (GTDB taxonomy): Bacteria > Bacteroidota > Bacteroidia > Chitinophagales > Chitinophagaceae > MKUN01. The sequence continues at coordinate 109,775 of JAFDXN010000010.1, forward strand.
CGTAGCGCATACCTGCAAGAGCAGCGCCGCCAGTTTGAAGCGGAAAAGAAAGTGGCCGTGGCAGATACATCGATCATGAACCTGCAACGCAGCATACAGCAGGTGCAGGAAGAGAAGGCTCAGCGCTCTACGCAGATAGCACAATTGAGTACAGAGAAGCAGGATGCCGAGGGTGAACTGCAGGATAAGCATGACGAACTGCAACAGCTTGTTACAAGACATGAAGAGGTAAAAGGAAAGATATTACAGGGCCAGGAGCAGGTGGAAAGCCTGCGGGCGCAACTTGTGGACGAGAACAGGAAGCTGGACTCACGCCGCAATGAGCACGACCTGCTGAAATCTCTGGTAGAAAGCCTTGAAGGCTACCCGGACAGTATCAAGTTCCTGAAGAAGAATACAGAATGGAACAATGCAGCGCCGCTGTTATCGGACGTATTCGTGGTGCAGAATGAATATCGTACTGCGCTGGAAAATGTGCTGGACAATTACCTCAACTATTATGTAGTAAATAACGTAGGTGAAGCTGCAAAGGCAGTGCACCTGCTGGATAGCAATAAGAAAGGTAAGGCCAACTTCTTCATCCTGGACCAGTTTGGCCAATACCGTGCTTCAGAGCATGGTGAGCCGCAGAACGCAATACCTGCGCTCAGCGTAATAAATGTAGATGAACAATACAGGCCGCTGGCACAGCACCTGCTGGGCCATGTGTACATTGCCAATGAGGGCGCTGACGTAGCGGCCAGCGACCTGCAGAATGGCTTCGTACTGGTGGAGAAGACAGGCAAGATGGTGCGCGGAAAATATATACTGGGCGGTGGCTCTGTCGGGCTCTTCGAAGGCAACAAGATAGGCCGTGCCAAGAACCTGGAGCGACTGGCCAAAGAAATAGAGGAGCTGACGACGACGACAAGCCAACTGAAACAACAGATTAGTGATACGCAAACGCTGATAAGTGGCTTTAATGCGGAGCTAAACGATAAAGCAATAGAGCAAACAAGGCAGGAGATCAACAGGCTGCAAAACCACACTGTGAACCTGGGCCACAGGATCGAGAACTTCGAGCATCTGAACCAGAGTGGCGAAAAGCGCCTGCAGGAATTGCAAGACCAACTCGACCAAACGCACGAAAGCATCAGCGAGGCGCGTGAAGAGATGGAGAATCTGACCCAGCAGATGCAGACCTTGCAGGAGAATATCCGCAATGCGGAGGCTGAATTCCAGGCAGTGGAGCAGGAATTTAACGCCGCTACCCAACAGTACAACCAACAAAATATTCAGTACACCAGGCAGCAGAGCAAGCTTGAGAACCTGAAGCAGGAACTGAGCTTCCGCAGTAACCAGCTTAGCGACCTGCAAAAGCAAATAACCAGCAACAGTGAGCAGCTGCAGCAAACGAGCGAACAGCTAAAAGAAACTGAAACGCAGCTGCACTCCGGCGACAATGAGCTATATGAACTGCTGAGCCGCAAAGAAAGCGACGAACGCACACTGAACGAAAAGGACCGTGCATACTATGAAATGCGCAACACCATTTCGGCACTGGAAGGGCAACTAAACCAGAAACGCAGGGAGAAGGAACATGCCGAGACGCTGCTGAACGGTATCAGGGAGAAGCTGAATGACATGAAGCTGCAACTGGCCGGCATGAAGGAACGCCTGAGCGTGGAATTTAAAGTGAACCTGGACGAGATACTGGACCAGCCAAGAACAGGAGAACAAACTGTAGAAGAATTGACCGCTGAAAGCGACAGGATGAAGAAACGCCTGGAGAATATAGGCGAGATCAACCCGACCGCTATCGAGGCCTATTCAGAAATGAAAGCGCGCTACGACTTCATTGTAGAGCAGAAAACCGACCTGGTGAATGCCAAGGAATCGCTGCTGGCTACTATAGAGGAAGTGGAGAACACAGCCAATGCCAAGTTCCGCGAAACATTTGATAACGTACGTGAGAACTTCAAGCAGGTATTCAAGGCCCTCTTCACGGAAGAAGACACCTGCGACCTGCGCCTCACAGACCCTGAAAACGTAGCCGACAGCGGTATAGAAATATATGCACAACCAAAGGGCAAAAAGCCGAGCACGCTTACCCAGCTATCGGGCGGGGAAAAAACGCTGACATCAACAGCTTTCCTTTTTGCGATATATCTCATCAAGCCGGCGCCCTTCTGTATACTGGATGAGGTGGATGCCCCACTGGACGATGCTAATGTGGGCAAATTTACCCAGATGATCCGCAAGTTCTCAGACAACTCGCAGTTCATCATCGTAACCCACAACAAGCAAACTATGGCTGCTGTGGACGTAATATACGGCGTTACCATGCAGGAGCCCGGCGTGAGCAAGCTGGTACCGGTGGATTTCAGAAGCCTGAACTAAATAATAACTGAAAAATAATGCTAGCCTCCCGCTGAGCCGGGAGGCTTTTTTTCGTACGGATTTTATTAAATTTGGGTATACCCCGACTGAACCTCATGGACGTGCTCATAAGACAAGCAGAAGCAGCAGATATGCACCACATCATCTACTTCACGACGATGATAGCTGAGCATGAGCAGAGCGTATTCAATGCGGTGGAAAAGAGCGCCCAATTACAGGAGCACATGTTCTGCGAAGACCCAAAAATTTCCTGCCTGCTGGCTATAGCTGAGGACATAGTGTGCGGCTATGCTACTTACTCGATGGAGTTCTCATTGTTTCTCGCTGACAAGTATATGCGATTGAACAGTCTTTTCGTATTGCCGGAGTACAGGGGATGGGGCATTGGCGAACAATTCATCAGCAAGCTATTTGAGATCGCGAAAGAGAACGGCTGCAAAGGTATGCAGTGCTTCACGCCGGACTTTAATATCGACGCAGTTGACTTTTATAAACGTCTTGGCGCCAAGACAAGAAATTCCGTACGACTCTACTTCGACATTGACAACATGAACTAAGTTGCGCCCCGCAAAAAAGTTAAAGTTGTGCAAAACGTAAAGCAGGCACTAACGCGGTTAACATTTTTATTGTCTACCTTTCTTGTACCCTCTAAAAGCAACACATGAAAGTCATCTTCACCAGCCTCCTTTTATTTGCAGTTCTCCTCAATGCCCATGCACAAAATGCAGTACTCAAAGGCAAAGTAACCGACAAAAACAATGTACCTATAGCGTCAGCTACAGTCAGCCTTTTGAAAGCAAGCGACTCCTCGTGGGTGCATACTGAGATAAGCGGAGACGACGGCGGTTTTACAATGCAAAATATCGTTACTGGCAGCTACCTCCTGGACATAAGCGCCGCAGGCTTTGAGCAGGCAAAACAAGTTGTGACGATAAAGGCAGGCGATAACGATATAGCAGTCACTGTAGCGGCAAAGAGCAAAACGCTGAATGAGGTAACAGTAACGGGCAAAAAATCATTTATTGAGAGCAGCCTGGGAAAGACCATTGTAAATGTAGAGGGTTCGGGTATTGCAACGGGCAGCAATGTGCTGGACCTGCTACGCAAGCTGCCTGGCGTAACAGTTGATGGCAACAACAATATTTCGATGGCAGGTAAACAGGGCGTCTTACTGCTTATTAATGGCAAGGAGACATTTTTGTCCACAGACCAGCTGGCTGATTACCTGAAAGGCATGTCGGCAGATGAAGTAGCCCGGATGGAGCTGATCACGCAACCATCTGCGAAGTACGATGCATCGGGCAATGCAGGCATCATCGATATAAAGTTGAAGAAAATGCGCAAAGCCGGGCTTAACGGAAGTACCGATGCAGAATATGGACAGGGTGTCTATCCTATTGGATACGCAGCGTTGCGACTCAACTACCATAAAAACAAGCTGAACCTGTTTGCCGACGGCACCTGGCTTGACGCTATCGGCTGGGTGAAAATAACCCGTAACCGCAGCTTTTATGATCCGCAGGGCGGTGCAGTCACAGGCTATGACAACTCGGTTCAGGAGTCGAAAGAATATTTCTCGAATGACAAGATGCAACTGGGGGCCGACTATGACCTTAGCTCAAAAACGACAATAGGCATTTCAGCTACCGGCATTTACCATCCCAACCATGAATCGACCTATACTGCCGCTGATATTGCGGACTACAATGCCGGCAGTCTCATTAAAAACGGGGCTTTAACACGTGATACCTTCTTACGCACCAACGAGATCGCGAACGCCTACCTGAAACATGAATTTTCGAAGGAGCATACACTGGATGTGAACCTGGATTTTGTGAACTATAACCAGCAAACCAAAGAACACACCAGTAATGCCAACGAGGCAATATTAGGCATAGCTCCTGCCGGCCTGGACCTAGACGGCTACATGCCTTACAACATGAATGCCTATAGCGTAAAAGCCGATTACGCAGGGACACTGGGCAAGACAAAATTGGAAACGGGACTTAAGAGTAGCCTTGTCGCGATAGAAAACAAGCAAGACTACCAGATACCGGACAATGGCACCTGGATCCGCGACACCAGCCGGAGCAATGACTTTGCCTACCATGAAAACGTAAATGCCGCTTATGTTAACGGCTCAAGAGAGCTGGGCAAAAAGTGGCAAGTACAATTGGGACTGAGGGCGGAGCAGGTGAATCTCGAAGGCCTGCAGCTGGTGGGCAATAAGAGCTTCAGCAACAATTACATCTCCTTCTTCCCAACAGCATATGTAGCTTACAAGGTCAATGACAATAACCAGTTGGAGCTGAATTATGGCAGGCGTATAGACCGGCCGAACTATAAACGATTGAATCCTTTTATCACGTTCATCAACCAGTTCAGTTATTCAGTTGGCAACCCTGAACTGAGGCCCGAATTCAGCAATAATGTGGAACTAAAGCACAGCTATAAAAACCAGCTTATCACCAGCCTAAGCGGATCGTATGCCACGGATATGATGGGCACCGTGGTGGTGCCCGATGCCAACACCAAAGGCACACACAGAACAGATGTGAATATGGGCACACGGAAAACAGTGAACGCATCTATCAATTACAATAAAGAATTTTACAAATGGTTCCTGCTGTCTGTATCGGGCGATGGTTATTATGCAGTATACGCCGGCAAGCTGCTGGGGCAATTACTGAAGACCGAAGGCGGAGGTGTCTTTATTACGGTGGATACACAATTTGTTTTGGGCAAGTGGACAGCAGAACTGTACTATAATGTAAACAGCGGTTACAGGAACGATCTTGTGGGGACTTCAAAACCGGGACAGGACCTGTCCATATTCATATCCCGCAAGTTGCTAAACGACACCTGCACCGTAAAATTACATTTGAGAGATCCATTGAGGTTGAACCGCACGAAAGAGCATGCCGAGTTTGACAACACGGTAAGCGATACCAATTACCAGTTCCATACACGCCAGGTGGCACTGAGCCTTGCATATGCATTTGGCAAGAACACGGGCAAGTCAAAGCACGAAAGTGAAGTTGACGAACTGAAAAGGATGAATTAAGCTTAGCTTTGCCGCTTATTCAGATCTTTTGGAGCAATATAACAGCGACCTTGCTTTCATAGCAATGGAGGGTGAACGTAAGGAAGAGGAGAACGAGTTTTTTCGACTATTCATCAGCAAGCTTGATGGCGAATTTCTCGACCGGCAGGTGCACAGCCTCAATGATGAGGTGAGTGCTGCGATAGACTGCACCCATTGCGGCAACTGCTGTAAAAAGCTCATCATCAATGTAACACCGGAGGAGGTGAAAGGTTTGGCGGGCTATCTGCATCAAGCCGAGGACAAGGTAAGAGCACAATACATCGAAGAGAGCAGCGGCGGACAATGTTTTATCAATACGATACCCTGCCATTTCCTTTCAGAAAATAAATGCACCATTTACGAAGGGCGGTTCAGGGAGTGCCGCGATTTTCCGCACCTGCACAAGCCGGGTTTCAAAGCCCGCTTTTTAGGAACGCTGCTCCACTATGGCCACTGTCCTATAGTGTATAACGTGGTAGAGCGTTTGAAGAAAGAGACAGGCTTCGCGGAATAAAAAAATCCCGCCGTGCAGCGGGATCTCCTGTAATGGTTACGATATCTTAATCCTGCTTGGTGCAGGTCATAGCATACTTTGTGTAAGTAGTGAAATGCTGTTCCGGATACTGGGCCTTGAAGTTGATCATTTCGTCTTCGGTCAGGTTGCACTGGTAAGTGGTGTCAAACTCGGTGTGTGCCTGGTAAGGAGGATTATCGGGATATGAGTAAGTATTCACACAAGCCCAGCAAAAAGTCTCCTTTTTCTTGCATGAGAACGCTATCATCGAGAAGGCGCAGACTACCAGTAATGTTTTTTTCATTTGTTTTTTTCTTCTTTAAACCTGCATAAAGATAATATATCCTTTGATAAAAGGATGCATTGAGAGACCAATATAGGCCATTTTCATGCGAATGTCAAGCCGGGTTCACCTCTTGCGGCCGTAGAAATACATGAAGAGGGCAAGCAGGATGGCCGAAATGAGTATGAAAAAAGCGAAATACTTATCGAAACCCGCGCGCTTCCTATGCTTTTCCAACTCGCCGGCAATGTTGTCGCGCGTGGGTTGGTCGGGGGCTATCTGTATGAGCCGTTCACATACATCCAGCATGTAATCGTACTGCATGTGGTGGGTTGCGGTTAGTATTTCCTGTATGATGGCTTGATCGGCAAGGGTATCATTATGATTTTTAAGCACACCAATATGGGCATCTGATAGCAATAGCGAAATATAATCGCGCAGGGAGCGGTGGCTCATGCGATAGGTATCAATGGCGGACATATGATGGACGAGCTTTCGACACTCGGCCAATATCCATTGGGGCGTAATAGCCTGCTGCTCCCGGGCCTTGTTGCCCATGCCCATGAGCCAACGTTCCTCGTCGTATTGTCTCCGCTTGCCGACATGCGACAGGATGGAATAGGCTTCCTGTATCTCTTTGAAGTTAGCCTCCGCAAAAGCATTATCGGGATTCTGGTCGGGGTGGTATTGAAAAGCCAGCTTGCGGTATGCCTTTTTGATATCCTGCAGGGTGGCTGCGGGCGATATCCCCAAGGTCTTATAATGGTCTTTGATGCGCATGCGGCCATGCTAAATTAAGCAAATTGCCATCGCCCTAGAGACCGGCATCTTTGTAGCGCCAGATGTACATACAGGCATAGGTGCGATAGGGCGCCCATTTGGCGGATAACTTCAGCATTTTCTCCCGTAAGGCTTTTTTGTCGCTAGCATCCAGCTTGTACATTTTGATCATGCCCTGCTGTATGCCGAGATCGTCGGGTGCGAAAACATCCTCGCGGCCCAATGTGAACATTAACAGCATTTCTACCGTCCAACGGCCGACTCCCTTGATAGGTGTGAGGAATTCTATGACCTCATCGTTGCTCATCTTATAGAGCATCTTGTCGGTGATGTTGTGCTCTATTGCATATCGGGCCACATTTTGCACATAGCTTACTTTGGCGTTAGAGAGACCGATGGCGCGCAAGGTGGGCGCAGGCGTATCGATGATCTGCTGTGGTGTCGGTTCCGCCCCATCGTAAAGTTCAAGAAAGCGCTCATAGATGACCTTCGCCACTTTTGTGGATAGCTGCTGGCTCATGATAGAAGCGCAAAGCCGCAGGCAGACGTTCTTACGCTTTTTGAGCTTGAATTCCGGTATGGCCTTTAAGAGGGGCTGGAGCTTTTTATCTTTGGAGAGCTGTTCTAAATATGGTGCAGGCATAAGGCTAAATTAGATGATAAGTTGATAGGTTCACCATCAGTTCAAAGGTTTTGATTAGCTTGGCATAGAAGTTGAGGATATCCTGTAATCTGTATAAAACAAGACCTGTGAAGAAGATGCTATCAATCAGCTGCATGTTATTAATGTTATGCAGTTGCCACAAGAAAAAGGTGGTATATAATGGCTTGCCTGATGACCTTAAGGCCTACTTTGGCTGGCAGAAAGGTAGCTATTGGATATTCAAAGATACCCTTAGGGGAACCAGGGACAGCTTCGTGGTAACAAGCAACTTGGTCGGTACAGGGAAAAAAACGTTTGACCGTTATTCGGATGACTACGAGTACGAAACGCTCGAGATGAGGATCGAGGAGTACTATACCAACAACACCGATAGTTCCAGGATATGGCTATTTGAACTGAATGCATTTAAGGGGCTGTATGAATCGTACCTGGGATCTAAATCGTTCAGCACTGAGGGGGGATTTACATACGGGTGGCCATTTGTCCCTGGTACCGACACGGGTGGATATGTAGACGTGGGGAAAACAGTAATCACACGTTCGTTAATAGTAAGCACGACTATAAATAATAAAGATTACGATAACGTATACCGGTACGAGGTCGTTAACCCTTCGCACAATTATGATGATGATGTGATGATAAATAAAGATAGCGGGCTGGTACGGATCGTATTGAATAATGCATTCGGGAGGCAGGTGCTGCTGCCGGAGGAAAGCCATATTTTGCGTTGAGAGATAATGTTGCTGAGGATGATGCCGGCATCGTCCTTGCAAATCAGGACGGGCGTTACCATAACAATTAAAACCGGTGTGTATAAGCCTGCCAAAAACTGTGGAAAACCTTTGTGGGCGCTACATGTGCAACGCTATAAAATACAAGCTATTTTGTATAAGTTTGTATAACCGGTATACAATATGAGGGTATTACAATACACCTGTTTTTCCATTTTTTTCTTTTTTACGGCATTTTTATCTCTACCGGTCTTCGCACAGCAGGAAGTCAATGGCATAGTACGCGACGCTCAAAGCAATGACGCACTGCCCGGCGTGAATGTTGTGATAAAAGGCACCCAAAATGGTACTGTGACGGATGATAAGGGCGCTTTCAGCATTAAGACAAAGGAGGCTTATCCCCTTACAGTGGTGATCAGCTACCTGGGCTACGGCAGCCAGGAGATAACAGTTAAGAGCGCTAAACGCATCACAGTGCGGCTGAAGAGCAACGAAGTGAACCTGAAGGATGTGGCCGTTGTGGGTACCCGCATTACCGAAAAACAGAAAGAATCGCCACTCACCGTGGAGTCGATGAGCAGGATAGGCATTAAAGAGACGCCCGCTGTGAATTTTTATGATGGGCTGGGCGAGCTCAAGGGCGTGGACCTCACATCAGCCAGCTTCGGCTTCAAGGTATTGAATACGCGCGGGTTTAACAGCACATCACCTGTGCGCTCGTTGCAGTTGATAGATGGGGTAGACAACCAAAGCCCGGGACTGAACTTTTCGCTGGGCAATTTCCTCGGCGCGTCAGAGCTGGATGTGCAAAAAGTGGAGATGATCGTGGGTGCCAGCTCGGCCTATTACGGACCCAATGCCTTCAATGGCGTCATAAGCATGACCAGCCGCAGCCCCTTCGACAAACCGGGACTGGAAGTTAGCCTTAAGGCCGGCGAGCGCGAAATGTTTGAAGGTGCACTGCGCTGGGCGCAGGTGCTGAAGAACAAGAAAGGTGAAGACAAATTCGGCTATAAGATCAACCTCTACTACCTGCGTGCTAAAGACTGGGCGGCTGATAACAAGTCGGCCACGCCGCAGTCGCTGAACGGCGAGCACAACCCCGGCGGCTACGATGCGGTGAATACTTACGGCGACGAGTACATCAACGGCACCGACTTCAGGAATGCACCGGGATCTTACCTTGGGCTGAATACTTTTTACCGCAGGGGCTATGAAGAGAAAGACCTGGTAGACTATGACATGCACAATGTGAAGGCCGGCCTTGCGATGCATTACAAGATAACACCTAAGACGGAGGCGATCATCGCGTCAAACCTTGGCACAGGCACTACCATTTACCAGGGCGACAACCGCTATATGCTGAAGGATATCTGGTTCCTGCAAAACCGGATCGAGGTTAGGCATGAGAACAAGTGGTTCATCAGGGCATATGCCACCAATGAAGATGCCGGCAAATCGTACGATGCTTATTTCACTGCCCTGCAACTGCAGGCCGAGGCTAAATCGAACAACGACTGGGTGCAGGATTACGAGAACTACTGGGCCCAGCATTATTCGCTCGACAGGGTAAAGGCATTGCCCGGCGCACCGCCGCAACCGAGCGTTTTCGGGGCACCGTATATACAATGGCTGTCTGACCTGAACAACTATGCGCTGAACAATTATTATGATTCGCTGGCGCTGTGGCATGCCACTACACAGGCATATGCTAACAGCGTGGGCGACCTGAAAAGGATTCCGCTTGACCAGCCCTTCTTCGAGCCGGGCACACACAATTTTGACACGGCTTTTGCAGGCATCACCTCGAGAAAAACGTACGGGCAGAAAGGCTCTATGTTCTACGACCATTCAGCGCTGTATCATGTGCAGGCCGAGTATAAATTTAACCCATGGGATTTTTGTGAGGTGACCACCGGTGGCAACTTCCGCATGTATGCTCCCAATTCGCAGGGCACTATATTCGCAGACACTAATGGTGTAACGATCAGGAACTGGGAATTGGGCTTGTATGCGGGTGTGGAGAAAAAATTCCTGAATGACAAGCTAAAGGCCAATGCGACCGTAAGGGTAGATAAGAACCAGAACTTTCCGTTCCTCGTTTCCCCCGCAGCCTCGGTGGTGTACCAGCCCGCGAAGGAGCAGTATGTGCGGGTATCATTCTCGAGCGCTATACGCAACCCGACACTCGCCGACCAATACCTGTATTACCAGACTGGCCGCGCGATACTGATCGGCAACAGGAACGGCTTCGACAACCTGGTAACAGTACCGTCATTAATCGCTGCTTATGATGCTAACCTGAATTTCGACTCACTGAAATACTTCAATGTAAAGCCAGTGGTGCCGGAGAAAGTAAAGACGCTTGAAGTGGGCTACAGGGGTACATTGTTCAACTGCATCTATATAGACGGCAGTGCCTACTATAGTTGGTATAAGGACTTCATCGGTTATAAGGTCGGTGTGTCGATCGACACCATGCATCACGGGCTGATACCCGACATCGTATACAAGAATGCTTATCGTGTAGCTACGAACTCGGAAGACAAAGTGACTACCATGGGGGTGGCGATCGGGATCAACTACTATATCGGGAAATATTTCGCAGTTGTCGGGAATTACTCCTATAATAAGCTCGACCGACATGGATCAACCGACCCACTGATACCGGCTTACAATACCCCCGAGCATAAATGCAATATCGGCTTTAATGGCCGGGACATTAAGAATTTTGGCTTCAACATTAATTATAAGTGGGTGCAGGGCTTCGATTTCGAGGGATCGCCGCAGTTTACCGGTCATATAGACAGTTATGGGCTTGTGGACGTGCAGGTGAATCGTCGGTTCCCCCGCATGTATTCAACCCTCAAGATCGGCGCAAGTAATGTGCTGAACAATATGCACTATGAGGTGTACGGCGGTCCTAAAGTGGGCAGAATAGCGTACGTATCACTGCTTTTGGAGCTAAATAAAATTTAAGTTCTTTAATGAATCGGCCTTCTTAACTATTATTTTTATTATTTTTAATGTATAAAATTACAACTTATGCGAAGACACATCTACTTAACGGTAGTGGCATTGGCCATTAGCTCATTGGCAAATGCCCAGCGCTTTATCAGTGAGATCTTTCCGTCGGCGAGTATGACCGCTAACATCCAGTACGGTAAGAACATGGGCATCTTCCCTGCCCCGGGCGTTACCCCCCTGATGATGGACGTATATCAGCCAAGCGGCGCGGCCGACCCGATGCCTGCAAGACCACTGATCATTTTCATGCACACGGGCAGTTATATACCTGCACTGGTGAATGGCTCGCCCACCGGTAGCCGCAACGATAGCGCCACCGTGGAAATGTGTAAACAGTTTGCACGCCGCGGCTATGTGGTAGCTAATATAGACTACCGTATGGGTTGGAATCCCTACGGCAGCTCTGTGGACATCAGGTGCGGCAGCCTGCTTCAGGCGGTGTACCGCTCGATACAAGATGCGGCTGCGGCAGTTCGCTACTTCAAGGCTGACCAATCGGGAGCGAATGTTTATAAGATAGACAGTACCAAAATAATACTGGGCGGGCAAGGTACAGGCGGATACATGGCACTCAACTATGTATGCCTGCACGACTCTGCACAGTTACAGATCGCGAAGTTCATAAGCACCAGTACCGATGCCACTTACGACCTGCAGGCCGGTTATTGCTACATTAACACTTCGCATATGGGCGATGTACAGGGGCATGGTGGCTTGCCTGCTTACAATATCGACAGCAATAATGTGAACCATACCAGCAATGTGGCATTCGCCTTCAACCTGGGCGGCGCACTGGGCGATAGTAGCTGGCTGGTTGCCGGCGATGCGCCAATGATCTCCTTCCATTGTCCCAGCGATCAGTTTGCACCATTTGATCAAGGCATGGTTTACGTTCCCGTAGTCAACCAGCCGGTTGTTTATGTATTCGGCGGGGGATGGGTGATACCACGCGCCAACCAACTTGGCAATAATGCCTGCTTTAACCCTCCTCCTGCCTATACCGACGCATATACCGCAAGGGCAAATGCAGTAAACGGTGGCGCAGATGGCTTATTCCCCTTCATCACTGTTGGTCCTGAAGGTAGCCCGTGGGAGTGGTTCGATTCGGCTGCTACTGTACAAACAGGTACTGCCGCACCTTACAATTACACCGTGGGGCATTGCGACTCGATCTACTGGAATGCACTCGTAACTAACCCGGATATGAGCAAAACCAAGGCCCTGAAATATATCGACACCATCATGAACTACCTGAACCCGCGCCTGCAGCGTTGCCTCGGACTGCCTTTGTGGCCGGCAGGCGTTCAGCAGCTTACGCTTAACGCTAATGATGTACAGGTATTCCCTAACCCTGCTGATGCCGCCGTAACCGTACAGAGCAAGGTGCTGAAGCTGGATGCGATTACTGTAACGGATATGACCGGCCGCCTGGTTAGAAATGTTACAGGTATTGGGCAAATACGGACACAGGTAGATCTCGCAGGTTTATCACCGGGCATTTACTTCATGACCATCAACACTGATGCGGGCAGCATTACGAAGAAGCTGTCAATACGCTAAGAGGCAATACGATATTAAAGGGCCCTGCGTCAGCGCAGGGCCCTTTTTGCTTTCCAAAAGCTAAGGAAATTTACAACAGCTGCCGCTGTTGCCGCCAGGAAGCAAACCATTGCAACTTTATCAACTAATGATGCAGGCACATCGACACCCGATATCTTGTCGACTGCATATTTGATAAACGAGTTCGGCAGGTGCTTTTCGCTCAATTGTGTTTTGATATGCCATTGCAGGTCGGTAAGGGCGCAGTAGCCCAGGCCCTTCCAGATACCTAGAATGAACCAGGATGCGAAAATGAAAGCAACCAGGATAAAATGTGCTACCCTTGTCCTTTTCCATGCCCATCCCACGAGACAAAACAGGATAATAAGTGTGTGCAAGACATTAAGTAATATATCGGCAATCGCAAGCATAGTTCAAGTTACACATCTTATGCCCATATTTACATGTACATACATGCATTATAATCTGCGCCTATCCTGCTATCAGCTTTTCGATTAGGACGCAGCAAGCGCGATGTAGTAACTTGCATGGAAATACAGCCAATGCAAAGAAGAAATTTTATTAAAGCGGGTGGTTTGCTGGCTGCATCTCAACTAATGAATATGTCTGCACTATCTGCACTTAAAGCGCTCGAAAATAACCTGCATGCCACACAACGCATGCCTGCGTTGTTCATAGGCCACGGCAGCCCCATGAATGCCATAACCGACAATACCTGGCACCGTAGCTGGCAGGAACTAGGCAAGCAGTTACCCCGTCCGCAGGCCATTTTGTCCATATCGGCCCATTGGATCACGAAAGGCACTAAAGTGGCAACCAATGCCCATCCGGAAACGATACATGACTTCGGAGGTTTCCCAAAGGCGCTATTCGATCAGCAATATCCGGCGCCGGGCAGCCCGGAAATGGCTGCTTTGACAAAAGAGCTGGTAACCGCCTCACATATACAAGGAGATGACACCTGGGGGCTGGACCATGGCACATGGAGTGTATTGCTGCCTATGTACCCCGCCGCCGACATTCCGGTATTCCAGCTAAGCCTCGACTACTACCAGCCACCCAGCTACCACTACGAAATAGGTAAACAGTTGAACAAGCTTCGCGACAAGGGCGTGCTCATCATCGGTAGTGGCAACCTGGTACACAACCTCAGGGAAATACAGTGGGACGGCAGTAATAATGTGTACGATTGGGCCAGAGAATTCGACACGCGATTCACTGACTGGATAAAGGCCGGCGACCATAAGTCTATAATGGATTATCAAAAAATACTGGGTAAAACCGCCCAGATGGCCCACCCTACTTACGACCATTTGCTGCCATTATTCTACATTATAGGTCAGCAGCAGCATAGAGAAGAGATAAAATTCTTTAATGAACAATTTGATATGGGTTCGGTGTCTATGAAGTCTTTCATAGTCAATTAAGAATAGCCCCTTCAGAAGGCACGGTTTTTAAGTGGTTTACCATCACATAAAATTGTGGCTATGAAAAGATTTGTACTTCCCATCCTGGTATTTCTATGTTTATTTTCTCTCAGTTCACGTTCGCAGGTAGTCTTCAAAGAGACTTTTGACAACGCAGGACCAACAAATTTTCCCAACGGCTGGTCGCTATACAACGTAGATGCCCTCACGCCTGCCGCGTCGGTATCCTATATCAATAACGCATGGATACGGCGCGAGGACTTTGCATTTAATGTAGGAGATTCCGCAGCCTTCAGCACCTCATGGTATGTACCGGCCGGCCAGGCCGACGACTGGATGTGGACGCCGGCGATAACGCTGTCGGCACCTACTGTATTGAAGTGGAACGCAGTTGCCTACGACCCCTTGTTCAGGGACGGGTATGAAGTGCGTATAATGACCACTGCGCCCACCATGGCAAATCAACTGACTTCTACCGTATTATTTTCTACAGCAGCTGAAAACAGTACATGGACGACCCATACAGCTGACTTAAGTGCCTACGCAGGACAAACCGTTTATATAGGCTTCAGGAATAATTCCACCGACAAGTTCCTATTGCTGATAGACGATATAGAGGTGGACACTAACTTTACGGCAGAGGCATTTGTTGCCAATACAGACCCGATCTCAGAGTACACACAAATACCCCTTTCCCAGGCAGCAGCCATGTCATTGAACGGCAGGATCACAAACAATGGCACTGACACCTTGCATAACGTGATCATGGTAACACAAGTGCTCGACGCCAATGCGCAGTTGGTAGCTACCACCGCGAGCTTCCCTCTTGCCACACTGGCCCCGGGCGTAACCGACAGCTTCAGCGCCGGTACCTGGAAGCCGACCGATTCAGGCATGTATACCATCAAGTATTTCAACATACAGGCAGAGATCGATCAAAATCCCGTTAATGATACCGTGTACCAATATATTCACATAACTGATACGCTTTATGCACGAGATAATGATACCGTGGCAGCCCAGTTAGGCATTGGCGCAGGCAACGGAGGCTACCTGGGCAACGAGTTCCGGTTTTACGATACTGCAAGGGTCAAGAGCCTCATCATGCACGTTACCCGGGGCTACACCGGTGAGCGCATGGCACTTTGCATCTGGAATATCGACACCACCACAGGGAAACCCGACACCATCGTAGCAGTAACAGATACGCTTACCTACCCCGACGATTCAGCACGTACCTATGAGATAGCCATGCACGACGGCGTGACGATGCTGATGCCGGGCAGGTATGCCGTTACTGCCATCGAATTCGACAGCACATTGTCTGTAGGATTGTCCAACAATATATTCACAAGCGGAAGGACCTGGGTCAACTGGCCCACCAGTCCATTTGGTGGTTGGGCTAATTTAGAAGCCTTTGGCGCCAGCTTCGCCAAAACACCTATGATTCGTGTAGTGCTCAAGGATACATTGTTCGGCCCGCTGGATATAGTGCTGAACAGCTTCAATGCAAGGGCAGGCAATTGCAGCAATACCATATCAGCCTCCTTCAACATTACGCACGACCAGCTCAGCGCTACCCTGCAACACAGCACCGACGGCAAAACCTTTGAAAACCTGCAAGGCTGGAAGCTGAACGAAACAGGTGACATCAATTATGTACATGCCACCGGCGATGAAATGATGCACTACTACCGCTTTGCCTACAAGGGATCTGACAACCAGCCGAAGTTCACCTACGTATTGCCTGTACAATCGAGCTGCGGAACGGCAACCAATAGCTCAACCCTGTACCCTAACCCACTTTCGGGCACCAGCCTCACAGTGGCCTACCAGGCGGAAGGTAATGAACAGTTACACTTATCCCTTATCGATATCAACGGCAGAACGGTGCGCGATTGGGAAAAAACAGCAAATGAAGGCAGCAATATGATAAAACTGGATCTTGACGACATAAATGAAGGTCAGTATGCGCTGAGGATCATCCATGGCGATGGCAAGGTGGAGGTATTGCGCCTGCAAAAAGTAAAACAGTAAGACGATCCCCAAATGATCATAGGCCGGGACGCGCTGTGCGTCCCGGCCTCTTTTTATACATCTGCCGGCGGCTAACCCAATTAACCCGATCAACCTATTCAACTCGATCAACCAGTCAACGTATCAACTTATCAACCTAACTTCGCAGCCTTATGCATTACGTTACGGCGGAAGGGATCAGTAAATCGTATGGAGTAAAGCCCCTATTCAGTGGAATTACCTTTCATATCAACGAAGGGGATAAAATAGCACTGGTGGCCAAGAATGGCAGCGGCAAGAGTACCCTGCTGAAGATATTGGCAGGCAAAGAAGTGCCCGACGAAGGCAAAGTATGGATCCATAAGGATGTGACAGTAGCCCTATTTGAGCAGGAGCCGAAATTTAACGAGGAACAAACTGTGGCAGAAAACATCTTCCACTACAAGCACCCGGTTATGGAAGCCCTGCGCGAGTATGAAAGCCTTTTGGACAATGAGGAGAAAGACCCCGTGGCCCTTGGCGCCGCGCTGGCCAAAATAGATGAGCTGAACGCCTGGGGCTTCGAGGCCAAGGTGAAGCAGATACTCGGCAAGCTGAACATACACCAGCTTGCACAGCCCGTAAAAACACTGAGCGGTGGCCAGCGCAAACGCGTGGCCCTGGCGCAGACCCTGATAGATATAGGCTTCGAGCACAAACATGTGCTGCTGATAATGGACGAACCTACCAACCACCTGGACGTGGAAATGGTGGAATGGCTGGAGCACTACCTGAACCAGGAAAAGGTGACCCTGTTGCTGGTGACGCACGATCGCTACTTTCTCGATGCGGTATGCGAAGAGATATGGGAGATAGACGGCAGCGACATGTACATATACAAAGGCGACTATGAGAACTACCTGGAGAAAAAAGCCGCACGTATAGAGAGCCAGCAGGCAAGTATCGACAAAGCACGCAATGAATACCGCAAAGAGCTGGAGTGGATGCGCAAACAGCCCAAAGCACGCACCACGAAATCGCGCAGCAGGATCAATAACTTTTACGATGTGGAAGCCCGCGCCAGGCAGCGCATAGAAGACCACAAAGTGGAGCTGCAGATGAAGATGAACCGCCTGGGCGGCAAAGTGGCCGAGCTGAAAAAGGTCTACAAGTCCTATGGCGATAAGGTGATACTCAAAGGTTTCGACTACACCTTCAAGAAAGGCGACAGGATAGGCGTAGTGGGCAAGAACGGCGCGGGCAAAAGTACCTTCCTCAATATATTGCTGGGCACTGAGCCTGCCGATAGCGGCAAGATCAACATAGGTGATACCGTTGTCTTCGGCAATTTTTCCCAGAGTGGCCTGGAGATAAAAGAGGACATGCGGATGATAGAATATGTAAAGAACATTGCCGAAAGTTTCCCCCTCGCCTCAGGCGGCAGCCTGAGCGCAGCGCAGTTCCTGCAACTCTTCCTTTTTACCCCCGACCAGCAATACACTTACCTCAGCAAGCTGAGCGGCGGTGAAAAGAAACGGCTGCAATTGCTGAGTGTCCTTTTCCGCAGCCCCAACTTCCTGGTGCTCGATGAGCCCACCAACGATCTCGACCTTCCTACCCTTTCGGTACTTGAGAACTTTCTGAGCGAGTATAGCGGTTGCCTTGTCATCGTGTCGCACGACAGGTATTTCATGGACCGCCTTGTCGACCACCTTTTTGTGTTCGAGGGTGGCGGACTGGTGCGGGATTTCCCCGGGAACTACAGCGACTACCGCCTGTGGCAGCGCGACGAAGAAAAAAAGATGGCGCAGGAAAAAGTGAGCGAGCAGGCAGCAAGCAGCGCGCCAACCGAAGCGTCAAAAGAGAAAAAGAAGCTGAGCTTCAACGAGAAGCGCGAATATGAGGCCCTTGGCAAAGAAATAGCTGAGCTGGAAATGGAGAAAACCGATCTATCGGCAAAAATGGCCGAAGCAGGCCTGCCCTACGATGAACTGGAGCGCCTTGGCAAGCGTTTTGCTGAAGTAAGCGACCTGCTCGACGAGAAAGAGCTGCGCTGGCTGGAACTAAGCGAATATATAAGCTAATACCCGACCGTATAACATTGTTAAATAAAGCAAAAACAAATAGCCCAGTAGACAAATTTGAAATATCTTTGCTGGCTTAACGCTAACGTATAGTAAACTAGATAAAACAATAAAAATGAAAAATCTGAAAAGTACTATCCTGACCACCGCAATGCTCATCGCCGGTATAGCCACTGTAAAGGCCCAGACAGCTGATGAGATCTTTACTAAACACTATGATGCTATGGGTGGCAGTGCATGGGATAAAATAACCTCCTTGAAGCAGACAGGCACCATGACCACACAGGGTATGGAGATCACCATGACCAATACCTTTCTTAACAAAAAGGCTGTGAGGTCGGATATAAGTGTAATGGGTACTACCGGCTACCAGATCGTCACCCCTACTGAGGGCTGGTCGTTCATGCCCATGATGGGCCAGACGGCGCCTGAAGCTATGAAAGCGGATGACCTGAAAAACGCGCAGGACGAAATGGATGTCAAAATGAAGAACAATATTGACATCAAGTCGATGGCCACCAAAGCAGAACTGCAGGGTAAGGAAAAGATCGGTGATGCAGAGTGTTTCAAAGTAAAAGTTGTTGACAAAGACAACCAGGAGCAAACCATGTTCTTCGATAGCAAAACTTTTTACCTGGTGTGCGTTAAAGCAAAGGTAGAAGCGCAGGGACAGAGCGTAGATGTAGTGAAGAACTACAGCGACTTTAAAAAACTGGATGGCGGCATTGTTATAGCCATGAAAGAAGACCTCGGAATGCAGGGCAGCATTGTTTACAAAGAAGTAGAAGTGAACAAACCTGTTGACGAAAGCATCTTCAAGCCTTCTAAATAGTCTGGAAAGATATTCTAAGTACAAAGCCCCGCCGTTGGCGGGGCTTTGTACTTAGAATGTTTCATTCGGCTTCGGGTAATACAACCGCAGGTAAGCAAAAGCTTTATTCATCCTGTCTTTCAATTCTTTCTCCTCGTTGCCCAGCATAAAGATGTCCACCTTGTCGGTTTTGCCATTGTGCTCGTCCAGCATGCCCCCGCCCGATACGATCTCGTGATACTTATAGGCCGCACATTTGCAGCTCAGGTACAGCCGCAGGTAGTGTGCAGGCCGGGTCACACCATCGCCTGCTATGTTATAGTCCACACTATCTATTGCATAGAGCGGTATGCTGTATTCATATTTTACCACAGTCAGTTTCTTGTCCACCTTCTTCACAGCTATCTCAATGGCGCCCTTCTTGAAGCTCCACTCCGTCAGTGGCGTCACTGTTACACCCTCTGTCACCTTTTCAATAGGCCTGTAGCCATAAGCATTCAGCTTCGTGAGCAGCCATTTCACCGACTCTTCCTTGGTTTGGCCCCGTGCTGCAGCAACCAGCATACAGCAGCAAACAAAAAGCAGGCTTTTCTTCAGCATAGGCGAGCATTTTACTATATAAAATTAAATAAAAAGCCGAGGGAATGTACCGGACTAACATTAAAAACAAAACAGCTATCTTTAATACCGCTTGCTATGAGGTACATTTTTACCATATCGTCCCTGTTACTTTTTATTGAAGGTTATGCCCAAAACCTCGTACACAACCCCAGCTTTGAGCAAAACACTGCTTGCCCTACTGACACAAACCAAATTAGTCTCGCATCTGAATGGTTTCCCGCAGGTGCAGGTGCAGATTTTTTTGATTCCTGTAGCACGAATTGGGTAGCCAGTGTTCCCTTAAACTATATGGGTTATCAAAATGCTTATATGCAAGGCCATGCATACGCAGGCATTTTCACATACAAGGAGAGTATTCCTAACCTCAGGGGTTATATTAGAGGATCGATAGATCCATTAATTCTACAGCATTGGTTCAGAGTACAATTACATCTTTGTAGTTCAAGTCAAATGGAATATAGCTGGAATAGCATAGGCGTATTTTTTTATATAAATGCCACAATTCCACAAAATAACCAGGTTTTGTCTTTTGAACCACAATTTGATTATGTATTTCAATTTGGCGGTGATACTAGTAACTGGGTGACATTGGACAGAATAGTATATGCAGATTCGGCATACACTAAATTACTAATTGGTAATTTTAGAGATGATGCAAGCTCCAATATACATGATAATCCATTTGCATTTCCCCAAACACCTGAAGCCCACGCAGCCTACACGTATGTTGATAGCATTTCGGTAGTCGACATCACCGCCGCCTACATCGCCGGCCTCGAAACCCAACCCATAAATGTAAATGCATACCCCAATCCCTTTAGCAGCTATACCAATATCAGTATCGATGCAGGGCCACACCAGCCCTATACCCTCAGGCTCTACAACATGCAGGGCGCATTGCTGCGCGAGCTCAATGATATAAAGGGCAATAACATCATTCTGCAAAGAGAAGACCTGCCATCCGGCTTTTATTACTATCGCCTTTTTGAGAAAGACATACCTATAGCTACAGGTAAAATAATGGCGCAGTGATGAAGTACATTTTTACCATATCATTCCTATTGCTTTTCACTAAAGCTTATAGCCAGAATCTGGTACATAATCCCAGCTTTGAATTGAATACCACCTGCCCTTCCGATACAAATGATTTTAATCTTGCCTTAGAATGGGTATCGATTGGTCAAGGTGCAGATCTTTTTGATTCTTGCTGCAACGGCTGTCAAGTAGATGTACCAGATAACTGCCGCGGCAGTCAATTAGCCTTCACTGGCCAGTCTTATGCTGGCATCTATATATACAAAGAAGACTTTTCGAATTATAGATGTTATATCAAGGGGAATTTGGATACCTTGATTTCCGGACATTGGTATAGGGTAAAAATGCGTTTATCAGGTTCAAGCAAAATGCAATATGAATGTGGTTGTCCCGGCGTATTCTTTTACACCAATCAAAACATCCAATCGTCAAATCAATTACTACCCTTTAGCCCCCAAATCAGAAATAACTTTCAAATTGGCAACGATACCACTAATTGGATTGTTGCTAACAACATATTCTTTGCAGATTCAGCGTATACCCAGATATTGATTGGTAATTTTAATGACGACTTACATTCTGCAGTTGATCATTTGGCCTTTAATTACCCTAATACTCCTGAATCTCGTGGTGCATATACCTACATTGACGAAATCTCAGTCACTGACATCACCGCCGCCTACATCGCCGGCCTCGAAACCGAACCGATTAATGTAAACACCTACCCTAATCCCTTCACCAGCTACACCAATATCAGTATCGATGCCGGGCCACACCAGCGCTATACCCTCAGGCTCTACAATATGCAGGGCGCACTGCTGCGCGAGCTAAATGATATAAAGGGCAATAACGTCATTCTGCAAAGAGAAGACCTGCCTTGAGGCTTTTATTACTATCGCCTTTTCGATAAGGATGTTCCTGTGGCTACCGGTAAAATAATGGCGCAGTGAACGAGAAAAGTGTTTCGTCAGCCGGTTTAACCCGGTCAACCGATTAACAATTTCAATTTTATATTCCTTTATCCACATTTTTTGGAGCTGCCCGCTCCGCCTTCGTACCTTTACGATACTCCCCACCCCTTGCCCGCGGCAATGGGAAATATTACCCGCCCGATGGGAAAAAAGTGGGTAATTTTTGGGGAATTTTTGCGACCTAAACCATTGACTATCAATGAAGACATGTGATAATATTTTTTCGCGAAAACAGCCTGTGCGGCCCGCAAACCGTAGCCTGTCAACTTATCAACCTGTCAACATATCAACTTATTTTCAACCTGATCAACTAACTTTAATACATGAAGTCTTGCTACACTTTAGCCCTGCTTTTATCGATGACGCAGCCTGCCCTGGCACAATACCAGGGCCTCGTGTACGACCGTAACGATAGCACAACCGTTATGGGCTACAGCGGGCAGAAGTCTATGCCCTTCTGCGGTGGCTTCAACAATCCGCAGTTCGCCCTGGGCGATCTGAACAATGACGGCAAAAAAGACCTGGTCATCTACGAGCGCTTTTCTTACCAGGTGAAGACCTTCATCAATACTGGCAGCCCGGGCAACCCGGTTTACGTGTACGCGCCCAAATATGCGCTCAACTTTCCTGAAGTGAGGAACTATGTGAAGCTGGAAGACTATGACCGCGACGGCATACCCGACCTCATGCACCGCCTCGCCGATGGTGTGGGCGTATATAAAGGCTATTACAATGCCGGTAACGAGCTCTGCTTCAACTTCAGGCAGCTACTGCAATACAGCAACGACCTCAGCACCGTGCCGCCTGTCGACGTATTTGTGAATAGCAACGACATACCCGCCATAGTGGATATTGACCATGACGGCGACCTGGATGTCGTCTCCTATTCCGCACTGGGCAATAACCTCTTCTTCTACAAAAACTACCAGGTGGAAATGGGCCTGCCTGCCGATTCGATGATGATGAAGCTGCGCGATAAGTGTTGGGGAAAGGTTTCGCAAAACACTATTTACCGCGCGCACATCCTGCAGTTCTCCTGCGATGCCGACAACAGCACGTTGTTGCCAAAACAAACCGGTGGCCTGCGTCATGGCAACAATGGCGTGTGCCTCTTCGATAACGATGGCGATGGCGACTACGACTATCTCGATGGCAACGCCTCCTTCGCCGATCTGCAGTTCCTGAAGAACGGCAAAGCACAATACGGCGGTGTGGACAGCATGATATCGCAGGATACCTTATGGCAGAAAAATGGCGTGCAGGCGCATATGCCGCAGTTCCCCGTTGCCTGGTGGCTCGATATAGACCAGGACGGCAATAAAGACATACTCGTTTCGCCGCATGGCGAGAGTGGCTCCGAGAACTATAAGTGCATTCTATACTACCGCAACACCGGCAGCGCGGCCAGCCCGGTATATACTTACCAGTCGGATAGCTTCCTGGTCACCCAAACCATCGATGCGGGCACAGGTTCGTATCCCCTGCTCTACGACTACGATAAAGATGGCAAGCCCGACCTCATAGTCGGTTCCGATGGTTTCCACCAGGCCAATGGTACGCTGCGAAGCAGGCTGCTCTATTTTAAAAATACCAGCACGCCCGGCCATATCTCTTTTGCCCAGCAAAGCGACGACTTCAATTATATCTTCGGCCTCAACCTGGCCGGGGCCGCACCCGCTGTGGGCGACCTCGATAACGACGGGAAGGATGATATGGTATTGGGGCAGAGCGATGGCACGCTTACTTTTTTCAGCAACACGGCCACCAATGCATCCCAGCCTCCCCAGTGGCCTATACATGCGCAACTGCGCGACTACAATAATGCGCTCATCAATGCCGGCAATAGTGCTGTGCCCGTCATTTATGATCTGAATCGCGATGGGAAGAAGGACCTTGTCATAGGCAATCAGTACGGCAGGCTCGTTTACTACGAAAACACCGGCACAACGCCGGGCCAGCTAAAGCTGCAACTTAAAAACAGCCAGCTTGGCAATATCACTATCGACCCCAGCTACCTCGATGCTTACGCCTCACCATACATCGGCAAGATGGATAATACAGGTGTTGACTATATACTCTGCGGCAGCGCCAGCGGCAGGCTGTACAGGTACGATGGTTTCCAGGGTGGTAACACCCAGGTGCCCTACCCCCTCATCGATACCAGCTATTCGTTCATCGATAGTGCCTTTGCCAGCTACACCGGCTATTCTGAAAATATCAGCCAGCGCAGCGCACCCGCTATTGCAGACATAGACGGCGACGGGAAGTACGACATGATACTGGGCAATGTGCTGGGGGGCCTCACTATCTATAAGCAGGTGCAGGATGTGGCCGTCAATGCAGGGCCCTTATTTACAGGCAGTCAAAAGAATGTAAAGGCGTATCCTAATCCTGCCGGTGATATTCTTTACTTAAGCTGGGACAAATCATTTTCAGACAACGATATCCTGATCACTATATACAGTACTGCAGGACAAAAAATACAGCAAGCAAGTGTAAAGACCGGCTGCCCCGGGACGTCGATAAATGTGAAGGATCTGGCTACAGGCGTTTACTTCTGTGAGCTGCGTTCGGGAACTAATAAGGCAGTGATGCCGCTGAGCATTTACAGGTAGCTATGCCACCACGTTTTGTTGTTCAGCTTTTGCTGCATATACCACCGGCAGGGCAAATACAATATTAATACAGCCAGTAACCAATAAGCATAAACTATGATCAGCGAAAAACCCCATTTATCATGCAGGAACAAAGTATCATTACCCGTAAAGCGGTGCAGGGGGAAGCCCATTATCAAACCTGTGATAAGCGCCATGCCATGCAGCAGGTAGATGTGCAGTATATAGTAGAACATGGGCACGCGGCCGTAAACGGTAAAGAACCTCCCTATGCCATTATTCAGTCTTTCAAGCAGTGGCAGCGACAAGATAGCAGGCCCTAAGGTCATCAGGAGATATAGCAGTGAGGGCGGATACTTGGTGCACTTGAGAAACGATAGGAAGCTGCGCCATCCTGTCTCGCGAATTTCCCTCGGCACAGGTTCGCCGTACACGCCGGTCCAGCGGAGCAGGATGAAGAGCAGTATCGCACTGATGCCGATGCCGTAAAACCAGCGGTTCCGTTGCGCCGCTTCCTTCTTCACCAGCGTACCGAACACATATCCCATGGCCATGACCCCGATCCAGGGCACCAGCGGGTAGATGACAAACAAGGTGTAGCCCTGCCCAAAAGTGACTGGTTGCTGCTTATGGAGAATATCCCAGAATGCATTGTCGCCAAGCGAAGCAGGAGCGTCAAAAGAGTCGAGTGCATTATGGCCGAATATCAATACGAGGCCGATCACTGCGATCACCCGGATGGGCAGGAAGATAAGCGCAGACAGTACGATCATGCTCCAGCCGATGGCCCATATTACCTGCACTATCACCAGGTGGTAGTCCACATTAAAGGCCCATCCGAAGCGCACTATGGTTAGCTCTACGATGATGAGCCAGATGCCGCGTGTTAGCAGCAGCAGGGCTGCCTCCTTCTTTGTTTTACCTCTCGTTAGCGAAAGAAAGGCGCTCGTGCCCGCCAGGAACACAAACACTGGCGCGCAGAAGTGCGTGATCCAACGGGTAAAGAATAGCGCTGTACTGGTGTGGTCAAGATCCAGCGGGTCGTAGGGATAGTTCGTAAAAAAGTCGCGGGCATGGTCCAGCGCCATGATCACCATCACAATACCCCGCAGGATATCAATGGACGCTACACGTTTTGCGGGTTGAGTGATCATAAACCTTTGGGCAATAAATATAATGAAAACCGCACTGCGTCAAAAGTAAAGAACGATTAATAATAACTATGACGGTATCAGTCGCTTTAGTAAAGCAATGAATTCTGCACGGGGGATCATTCTGGCGCCGAGGCTCTCGAGATGTTCTGTAAACACCTGGCAGTCGATCAACTCTGTACCTTCCTGCTGCAATTGGCTAACCCATTTGATGAAGGCATACTTACTTGCGTTGCTCACCGCGCTGAACATGCTTTCACCGAAAAACACCTTACCCATCCTGATGCCGTATAGTCCACCCGCCAGCTTTCCATCGTGCCATGTTTCAGCACTCCATGCATAACCAAGCTGATGGAGGCGGGTATAAGCATCAATGATGTCATCATTGATCCAGGTGCCATCCTGGCCGGGGCGGGAGGCACGGCGGCAGTTCTCTATCACTTCCGCGAACGCTTTATTGACGGTAAATTCGAATGCATCCCGCTTCAGCAGCTGTTTCATGCTTTTGCTGATATAAAGCTCATCAGGCAACAGTACAAAACGGGGATCGGGGCACCACCAGAGTGGGATGTCTTCATCGTACCAGGGAAAGATGCCACTACGGTAAGCCAGCAACAAACGGTCTGTGCCCAGGTCGCCGCCGGCAGCAAGCAAACCATCTTCCATGGCCTCTTCCACCGGCGGAAACCACAATTCATCATCTAATAGCCAGAGCATTGCAGTGCTAAATGTACTGCATTGGGGGGCTATTTTTCAAATACCACATTGTCGGCCTTAGCATGCAGACGGCTGAGGACCTCATTGATATCACTTATCATCTTGTCCGGTCCGCAAACGTAAAAGTGCTTGTTGAAGTCATCAACATGCGTTTTCAGGAATTCTTCATCTATCCGCGCCTGCTCGTACAGCATCGTTTCTTCTTCGGTGATCATAAAAACGGCATCGTCGCCCAGCATGGCCTTCAATTCATCCCGGTAAATGATATCGCTCTCAGTTTTATTTGAGAAAAAGAGGGTATTGCCTTCGAGTTTGTTCTCATCATATAGCTGGCGAAGAATTGCAATAAATGGTGTGATGCCGGCGCCGCCCGCTATAAAATATCCGGGACCCTTATAAGCAATGGCGCCCCACACGTCGCGGATGATCAATTCGTCACCTTCATTTAACGAGTGTATCTTTTCCGTCACGCCGTGGTGGCCGGGGTAACCTTTGATAGTAAATTCGAGGTATGGGTCGTTATTCAAGCTAGTGAATGTGAAAGGCCGTTTTTCATCGCGCCAGCCATCCATATTAACGGACACTTCGGTGGCTTGTCCCGGTGTAAAGTGATAGCCTTCCGGCTTCTCCAGACGAAAGCATTTTACATCGTGCGTTACCTGGCTGATATTTAATATCTTAACTATGTGCGCTTCTGTACTCATTTATTCCGGGGCTTTTGATAAAACAATCAGCTGCGCAAGGATATACACCCAATCAATCGGTTCGCTTAAGCGTAGGGATATGCGTTCTCGATCTCGATCTCTCCAAATATCTCCTCGTGGCTGAAATGAAACTTATCTGCATGCGCTATATCCCCGGTGATGAGGTTTTGCCATTGATCAAACTTCAAAGGATCTTTGATCATGTCGAGGAAATGTGCGTACCGCTCGTAATTGGTAAAGAAATCGCCCGCCAGCAGGAAGTGGATCAGGGCAAAAGCATTTTCAAAACCTATGTACTGCGATTCAGCGCATGAGCTTACCTCCGCAAGGTTGAGAGAAGCGGGATCGTAATAGATATTGATGAACTTCTCGACAAGGTCGTAACCACCCCGGATCGTTTTAAACGTCTCAGCAATCTTCTTATCGCCCGTCTCTTTATCTGAAGTCAGCTTAACATGGATGGCCTCGGAGAAAAGGTCTGCACTCTTCATGGCCAGGTACACACCCGTGGAGAAGATGGGATCAAGGAACTTGTAAGAGTCACCTATCAGCGCAAAATTGTCCCCGTACATCACATCAGAGAAGTAAGAATAGTCGGATACCATCACGAACCTGTCACGGAGCTTTGCATCAGAAAGCACCTCTCTTGTCACAGGACATTCTTCTATCTCTTTAAGATAAAAAGCCTGCTGCCAATCCTCGATTCCTGCATCGGTTAATAATTTCTTTTGGTCTTTCATGTACTGACGCTCCACGATCATGGTGAGGCTGACCAGGTCTTTACCAACCGGCTGAATAGCAAACCAGCCTTTCTTGCCCTCGGCCATGCACACAATATCTATAAGGCCTTGTTCTGCCCCATGCAGGTAATGTGCGCCTTTCCAGTGGCCCAGCCATGCTATCCTGTCGAGCTCCTTGTAGGCATTCTTACTGCCGGCTCTCTTTGCCAGGAACGTTTCCTGCCCGCTCGCGTCAATAACAAACCTGGCGCGCCAGGTTTGTTTGTCGCCCATATTATCCACTGTGGTAACCTCCACGATCTTATCGGGATTATCTTTATTAACAGCTTCTACTTTCGTTTCCTCGAGAATAACTGCCCCGTTCTTTCGCGCATTGCGCATCAGGATATCGTCGAAATAGGCACGTTCCACGTTGAATGACAAGTGGCTGTCGTCGTGTATAACCGCCTTAAAAAACCATGTAGAAGAGCTCTTCCCGTCATAATTAGTAAACTTTGCGCCCGGCTTCCTTACAAAGCGTTTCTTCATTTCATCCAATACACCCAGTTCTTCGAACATGGGGTAGCAGAATGGCAACAAGGATTCCCCTTCGTGCTGCCGCGGAAATTTCGCGCGCTCGAATACTAATACGGAATATCCTTTCCGCACAAGTTTGGTGGCGGCCGTAGAACCCGCAGGGCCTGCACCTATGATAATAAAGTCGTACAATTTGCTGTTATCAGCTTGCATAAAACGGTCACTTTTAATTATTGCAATGTAATTTAACTATTAAACGCTTACCGGTATCTCATCCGCCGCATCCACGATGTCGCCGAATACCTGGTCCCAGGTCATGCCACAAGTTGCTTCTTCCGGATCCATCCTGTCCTGCACCAGGTTACGCCATTTTTGATACAGTTCCGGTTTCCTGATCATATCAAGAAAGTCGGCGTACTTATCATAGTTCCTGAAAAAATCGCCCGCCAGCAGGTAGTGTATCAAACCGAATGCCGCCTCATAGCCTTCGTAGTTAGAGTCGGACTTTGAGCTGACCTCTGACAGGTTGAGCGAGTTCGGATCGTAGTACACGTTGATGAATTTCTCCACCAGTCCATATGCGCCATCTATCGTTTTGTACAGTTCCTTCATCTTTTGTTCACCCACAGCTTTGTCACTATTCGTGAGTTTCTCGTGGATCGATTCGGCAAATAGCATGGCACTCTTCATGCCCAGGTACACACCAGTCGAGAAAATTGGATCGAGGTACTTGTATGCATCACCCAAAAGTGCAAAGTTGTCGCCATACATGTGGTCGGCGAAATAAGAATAGTCTGACACGATCAGGAAACGATCCTCCATTTCCGCACCCTCAAGGACCTCTTTCGCAAGCGCGCATTTTTCTATTTCTTCCAGGTAGAAGGCGCGCTGCCATTCTTCAATTCCCTGATCGGTCAATTCTTTCTTTCTCTGCTTCATGTAGGCCCTGTCAACAACCAGCGTAACACTGTGCAGGTCTTTACCTATCGACTGCAAGGCGAACCAGCCCTTTTTACTCGTTTCGAGGTAGACAATGTTAATGAGGCCCACGTCAAGGCCGTGTATCATTTTTCCTCCTGTCCAATGGCCCAGCCAGGCCACCCTGTCGAGCGCCGTGTAGGTTTGTTTGGTGCCCATACGCTTTGCAAGAAAAGTATCCTGCCCGCTGGCATCAACAACAAACTTTGTATGCAAAGTGTTACGCTCGCCTGCTTTATTTACAGTCACTATCTCGGCAATCTTATCTTCGCCTGCAAGGTTCACCGATTCGACCTTGGTCTCTTCCCACACTTCAGCGCCATTCCTGCGCGCATTCTTCATCAGTATATGATCGAATTTGGCACGCTCAACATTAAAGGAGAGAAAGCTTTCATCGTGTATCACCGTTTTAAAGCACCAGGTAGCATGCTTAGTACCATCGTGGCTGGAGAAGCGGGCGCCGGGTTTGCGGACGAAATTCTTTTTCATTTCCTCAAGTACACCCAATTCCTC
Organism: Bacteroidota bacterium; assembly: GCA_018267915.1. GTDB lineage: Bacteria > Bacteroidota > Bacteroidia > Chitinophagales > Chitinophagaceae > MKUN01. Next base: position 139,676 of record JAFDXN010000010.1, read on the forward strand.
AAAAACGGCATAGCAAAAAGGCAGCAATGATTCGCCTTCGTGCATGCGGGGGAATTTTGTTTTTTCGAGTGCCAATACCGAATAACCTAATCTCGCCAGTTTGGTTGCAGCAGTAGAACCAGCCGGCCCACATCCAATGATGATAAAGTCGTATATTTTATTCATTTAAAACAAAAATGGTGACAAGCTAATTTATGGATTTATCCAATTCAAGCCATCTTTTTTAACTTTATTTCTCAATAAGTCAATTATGCCGCACATTACACTCTCTGACGAATTTCCCGGTATCCGCAGCCTGTTTAACTACAGCCCGGAGACATCTGAACCAATGAATCAGCTTGCCAACCTGCTGCTTTTCGATAAGAGCTACTCGACACTCACGCCGGAAAACATTTGATCCACAACGATACATATACCAGCAACGCAAAGCTTGCCGCATGGCTCTCGGGAATTCATAACTGCCGAAGCCTTCCAACTGCCTGAAAACACGCTTTGCAAAATCTTCATCGTAACCATTTGCCTTCATGCAGTTGATAAGCTTCTGCTAAAAAGAGCTCACCTTTCCTTTTGCTTTGAAGGTCGTCATGCTCCGTCGCAATTGGTCTGTCTCTGCAGGCGAAAAACCTGCTGCTACAATAGCTATTTCCATTGCCTGCTCTTGGAACAAAGGCATTCCTTTCGTACGTCCGAGAATATCTTTCAATTGCTCGGGCATCTCATATTTCTCTATGCCATAGCGCCGTCGAAAATAAGGATGCACCATGTCACCCTGTGGGTCCCGGCCGCACAATGCCTACTTCTATTACCAGGTCATAAAATACTCTTGGCTTCAGCCTCGGCAATATCGACATCTGCGCCCTCCTTTCTAAGCCCAGCGCTTCTATATCGTCTTTATTCCACTCTATGCAGTGTCCGTAGCCGATTGGCTTATCAACTCATGCACCGCACCGATAGGAAAAGTGTGATTGGGAAAAGCATTATCTATAGGTCCCAGGCGCACGTGCCGTTCACTGTTACATGCATGCTTATAGCCCTGTAAAGAAAGTATCTCCTTCTTCAGGCCGGCTATTACATCTTGCTTTATTGCTGGGCTTGCCATGCGCTATAGGTTATAGCGCGAAAGTGAGCATTTGCAGGCGTTTAGCCTCGAAAATGTGGATATCTTGTAAAGAAGATATCCACATCCCCTTCTCCCCGATTTTTATAAAATCTTTATATGCCGCTGCCAATCTTTACATAATGCTTATAACCATCGCTTTACCTTTGTACGCAATTGAAGCGGGCAGTAATGATTAGTTTCAATAAGATCAAAAAAAGCCAACAGTATATATGGAGTATAGCAAGCATCATTGTTATATCGCTGGTATGCTACGGCTTGTCTTCATTGATCGGCTATAGGGTCATCGGTTTTATACTGCTCATTTCCGTCTCCCTTGTCGCCATGATCTTCGACATTTTGCCTGTGCTGCTGGCAGCCGTCCTGTCGGCACTTATCTGGGATTTCTTTTTTATACCGCCCTATTTCACTTTACAGGTCAGCTCTACCGAAGATTCCATCCTGCTATCCATGTATTTCGTCATAGCAATGGTAAATGCAGCGCTAACCTACAAGATCAGGAAGATGGAAAAAGCAGCCATATTAAAAGAAGAAAAAGAAAACACCTTTAAGCTATACAATACCCTGCTGAATTCACTTTCCCACGAGTTGCGCACGCCTATATCAGCTATAATCGGCGCTACAGACAACCTGCAAATCAATAGCTCCAAATTAACCCCGCAAAACAGGTACGATTTGATCGCAGAAATTGCCAAAGCCTCTTTCCGTTTAAATCAGCAGGTCGAGAACCTGTTGAACATGTCCCGCCTCGAGTCAGGCTTTATACAACCCAAAAAGGACTGGTGCGATATCAATGAACTGGTTTATGATACGGTGAAGCGCATAGAAGAAAATAAGATCTCTCAAAAGATCAGCATCAATATCAATCCCGACCTTCCGCTATTCAAAACCGACAAAGGAATGCTGGAACAGGTACTTTACAACCTGCTCAACAATGCAGTCCAATACACACCCCAACATAGTCGCATTGAGATCGTAGCCACCGCACATGCCGACATACTGGAGATAACGATCCAGGACAATGGCAAAGGCTTTCCCAAAGAAGAGATCACCGAGGTATTCAACAAATTCTATCGCCTGAAGAACACGCAAACTGGCGGCACCGGTTTAGGATTGTCGATCGTAAAAGGGTTTACAGAAGCACTGGGCGGCGCTGTCGGTCTTGAAAACATATCAACAGGCGGCGCCCGCTTCACTGTAACGATCCCTGCTGAAACTTCTTACCTCAAAAACCTGAAAAATGAATAGGGCCGGTATATTGATAATAGACGACGAAGCGCAAATAAGAAAGTTGCTGGAGATAACCCTCCAAAGCAACGACTATATCGCCATGCAGGCTGCCACAGCAAAGGAAGGTATGATAATGGCTGCCAATCATCCGCCCGACATGATCATCCTCGACCTCGGCCTGCCCGATCTCGACGGGCATGAAGTCCTGAAGCAGCTACGCGAATGGTACACCAATCCCATCATCATTCTTTCAGTGCAAAGCGATGAAGCAGACATAATAAAAGCACTGGATAACGGCGCTAACGACTACCTGGTAAAACCTTTCCGTACAGGTGAGCTTTTAGCACGCATACGCTCGGCACTGCGCAGCACCTTGCAGGGGGATATAACACCGGCTATTGTGATTGGCAACCTGGAGATAGACCTGGCACTCCGCACCGTTAAGAAAAATGGCGAGTCCATAAAACTGACAAGCACCGAATACACATTATTGTCGCTCTTCGCGAAAAATGAAGGGAAGGTACTAACGCACCATTACCTCTTACGCGAGGTTTGGGGACCCGGATTCATCAACCAGTCACAATACCTCAGGGTTTTTATTGCACAGCTCAGAAAAAAAATTGAAGATGACCCCAATCGTCCCGAATACCTGGTAACGGAATCCGGAGTTGGTTACCGTTTGGTAGGCACGGAATAACAGCAAAGAACATAAAACATTTTTACAATGAGATCAAATCAACAGCATTTGAGCAGGGTAACTATTGCCTCATTGCTCGTGGCCCTCGGCATTATTTATGGCGACATCGGTACCAGTCCCCTGTATGCATTGCGTGCCGTAGTAGGCGAAAGAGCGATTGACGAGGTGCTGGTATACGGCGGTGTTTCCAGCATCTTCTGGACGCTGGTATTCCAGACTACCATCAAGTACATCTGGCTCACACTCAAAGCCGACAACCAGGGCGAAGGTGGTGTATTCTCGTTATATGCTCTTGTCAAGCGCTATGGGAAATACCTCGTCATTCCCACCATTTTAGGCGCCACTACGCTGTTAGCCGATGGGATCATAACACCACCCATCTCCGTTGCATCAGCCATCGAAGGACTCAACACTGTCAAAGGCCTTGAGCATACCATAGTTCCCGGCAATGCAATGACCACTGGCATTGTTATTGTCATCCTTTCCGCTCTCTTCTTTTTCCAGCGCTTCGGCACGCAGCTTATAGGCAAAACATTTGGCCCTATTATGGCCGTATGGTTTGCAATGCTCCTGGTAGTGGGTGGTATCAATATTTACAAGTATCCAGACGTATTGAAGGCATTAAGCCCCCACTATGCTTACGAGCTGATCGTAAAATACCCCAAAGGTTTCTGGCTGCTGGGCTCGGTATTCCTCTGCACCACGGGCGCTGAAGCGCTATACTCTGATCTTGGTCATTGCGGGATAAAAAACATCCGGATAACTTGGGTCTTCGTAAAGATCAGCCTCGTGGCCAACTACCTCGGACAAGCAGCATGGATCATGCACCGGAACATACCCGTTCTGAACGGTGCAAACCCTTTCTTCGAAATGGTGCCCGGCTGGTTCCTCCTGCCCGGCATCCTTATTGCAACAGCTGCCACCATCATTGCATCGCAGGCGCTCATCAGCGGCTCCTTTACGCTGATAAGCGAAGCGATGAATCTCAACTTCTGGCCGCGCGTCACCGTGCGCCAGCCAACCGACATCAAAGGCCAGATATACATTCCCAGCGTCAATATCATACTCTGGCTGGGCTGCATCCTCATGATCCTCTACTTCCGCACATCCTCACATATGGAGGCTGCATATGGATTTTCCATCACGATAGCCATGATGATGACAACATTCCTGTTAAGCTATTACCTGCTTTACCGCAGGAAGTGGAATAAATTCCTGGTATCTGGCATTGTACTGATCTTTGCCGTTATCGAGATCTCATTTTTCATCGCTAACACTGCCAAGATCAAAGAGCGCTGGATGTTCCTCTTCTTCGAGCTCTTCATCTTCTCCACCATGTATATATGGTACTATGCAAGAAAGATCAATAACCGCTTTGTGAAGTTTGTGGATATCGGCAAGTACATTCCACTCTTGCGGGATCTGAGTGAAGATGATTCGATTCCTAAAACAGCTACCCACCTCATTTACCTTACCAAGGCCAATAACAGGGTGCATATCGAGGAGAAGATCATGAAGTCTATTTTCTCCAAAAAGCCCAAACGCGCCGATGTGTACTGGTTTGTGCACGTGCACCGCACCGAAGAACCTTATACCCGCACATACGATGTATCGGAATTGTCTGACGACAAAGTGATCAAAATAAACATTCACCTTGGCTTCAGGCTACAACCCAGGACTGAGCTGCATTTTAAAAAGATCGTCCGCGAACTGGTGGCCAACAAAGAATTGAACCTCCACATCCGGCCCGACGGCTCCACCAGATACAATACAGAGCCTGATTTCAAATTCGTGGTCATCGAAAAATTTCTTTCTGTCGAGAATGAGTTTACCCTCAGGGAAGGCATCCTGCTCAATTCCTATTTCTTCTTAAAAAATCTCGGCCTGAGCGATGAGAAAGCTTTTGGCCTCGATAAGAGTGATGTGATAGTAGAGCAAACTGCACTTGTATATAACCCTACACAAAACATAGAACTAACGCGAAACAAGAATATATGAGACGACAATTACAACTCACTGCTACGATATTACTGTTATCAGGCGCTACATATGCACAGGATGAGCAACAGGCTGATACAGCGAAGGAAGCCGTGCTCTTCGATGGCCAGGACCAGACATGGCAAAACGGCTCAGACCGCAGATCGGAAGCTGTGTTGCAAACCAGATACTTTACCGGCTCTTTCATGTTCGATGGCAATTATAATTACTCTTTCAACAATCCCATCGACAACACCGTGGTAGGGTCTACTGCCATGGCGCGGCACAACGAAATGGAGGTGAGCTTTGTGGGCTTCGGCGGCGATTTTAACTATCACAATGCGCGCGGCCGCGTCATGCTGCAATTCGGCAACAGGTCCATCATAGTACCGCGCAATGACTATAGTCCCTATCGCGGACAATATGCCCTGCACGATGCCTACCGCTATATGAGCGAGGCATATGGCGGCTACCACTTCAACATCGGCCGCACCGGTATCAATGTTGACGCGGGGCTGTTCATGTCCTACATCGGGCTCAACTCTTATTACCAGGTCGAGAACTGGGAATACCAGGCTTCCTTTACTTCCGATAACACCCCATGGTTTTTCAACGGCATGCGGATACAGATCATCCCAAGCAGCAAACTGAAGATCGAGCCATGGATCATCAACGGCTGGCAGAGCTACGGCAAGTTCAACAGTATGCCTGGGTTTGGCGCCAATATCACCTGGTGCCCTAACGAGAACCTGAAGCTGCTCACCAACGACTACTATGGCAAAGACGCACCAATGATACCTAAGCGGAAACGTTTTCACTCCGACAACAGCTTACTCATCCGCTACTATAAGAACACGCAGAACAGTGGCATCAGCCAGGCTGCCTTTTCGCTTACGGGCGATCTTGGCTTTGAAACAGGAGGTGGCGTGAACGGCTTCAGCAACAGCGACACTGCGAAAGGCCCTGCGCAATATTTCCTGAGTGCTATGTTCTACAACCGCGTATGGTTTTACAAAAACAAATTTGCCTGGACCATCGGCGGCGGCCTCATGACCAATCCCGGGCGCTACCTCGTGCTTTACCCCACGGGCGATGCCAGCCCGCTACCCGACCCGCTGGATCCCACCAAGACCGAAGGCACACATCCTTACAGCGCCAACCCGGGCGATAAATTCAGTGGCTGGGACTGCTCCACCAATTTCGACTGGATGCCTAACCAAAGCCTGACTGTAAGGATCGAGTATGTGCACAGGCATACCAGCGTACCTTATTTCGCAGGGCACGGCGGGGTTACTTCACCAACCGGTTATACCACTACGCCCATCCCTGCAGGCTGGTCGCCCGATCTTGTGCAGTCGGAGGACAGGATCATACTTGCAATTCTTTTCAGGTTGTAGTAAGAGCGCACACGGATAGGGTTAACGCTAAGAATACCGCATTTGCGGTAGGGCTTGTACTTCTACACTATACAAAACGACGGCCACCGGGTGGCCAATGGTAAATTACTTATCCAATAACCCAAAGCCGGCTTTATAGCTTACTAATATAAGGTCCCACAGGGGACCTTTTTTATTTCCACCTTCGCAATGGCATTATTTTAATACTTGCACTCTTCATGAAAAAAGTATTGTGTACGATCCTATTGGCTACGGTCATTTTAAGCTTACCGCTTCTCTCAGCCTGCAAAGAGCACAAGGGCAAAAAGCATAAGAAAAAAGACAGGTCGGAAGAGGTGGTAAAGGGCGCCGATAACCCACTGGCGGCCGGGAGCACAGCCGCTAACTGCGACACTGCTTTGTGGCGCTATGTTTATAATCCCGACCGGCTGGAGGTGATAGACTACTGCAAAACGGTGACCGGGGTGATAGAAGAAAGCAATGCCGATGAAGACGGCGACCAGCACATGCTCCTGAAGCTGGACAAGGGACAGGATGACCTGCTGACCAAAAGGAACTACAAGAAAAAACAGGGCGACCTGGTGATAGAAGCTGTTTGTGTAAACAAGGTGATGCTTAAAAAAGTAGGCAGCACCTGCCAGGGCTATATCAATCATATCCAGATACCGAGGGTTGGCGATCATGTGCGGGTGAGCGGCAGCCTGGTGGACGATACACATAATGGCTGGAACGAGATACACCCGATAACGAAGCTGGAGGTTATCAAGTGATTTTCATGTAGACAGACTTTTTTCATAAGGTTGTTTCAACCCACACCTATTAACAATTTTAATTTATCACTTCTTATCCCCAAAATTTGGAAACCCCTCCCTCCATTTCGTAACTTGCGTATGCCTGCGCAGTTTTTATGCGGCATGTAAAACAAGATCAGCCTGCCTGCCGGCGAGGGCAGGGATTATTTATCCAAGGGGTAAAGTCATTTCAGGACGAGGCAAGGACGAGGCAATCGGAAGTAAACGGCAAAAACCGGAAGTAAATCGGAAGTAAATCAGAAGTTTTTTTCCTGCAAATCCTTAGATCTGCTTACTCAGGACCCAGACAACAGGAAACAAGGAGAAATAACTCAAAAAACGCTACGAAATGATTTTCAATCGCTTATACGCCTTTCGGTATTGGGAACAGGAAATAACTTTCTTGCAGGCAACAGGAAATAACTGATTTGCCATTCAACTTATCCAATTATTTTTACCCTATGAAGAAGATCTTTCTCCTGATCATAGTATTACAGCTATCGCATAGCTTATACGCGCAGGACGAGTGCGGCACCTGGCGCTGGAGGGTGAAGCTGCTGCTGGACCGCAGCGGCATAGACTGGGGCAAAACAAAGGCGGAGCCGGCAACGATCGCAGAATTTTGCGAGCATAAGGATACACCCGACCCTTACCGCCTGATGGACCTGGAGGACAGCGACCTGGAGCGCCAGCCGCTGGAGAGCCGGAAGATAAAGATGACCTGCTATGTATATGATGTCAAGGTGAACGAAAAAGACATGGAGTACCGCCTGCTGCTGAGCGTGCATAAGGACGGCACGGGCGAGAAGATGTGCGCCTTCATTCCCAATCCGCGCTGCAGCAGCCTGAACCGCTATCCCGACCTGAAAAGGAAATATGCCGATGCGCGCTACGTGGCCGACGATATCAAAAGCTGGAACGACAGGGGCTATGTAGTGAAGGTGGACCTGGTGGGGGTGCCCTTCTGGGGTCTGCCCCATAAGAGCAAGGCCTACGCACCCAACGGTGTGGAGATACACCCGGTTACGAAACTCAAGGCTTACCTGCCAAAGACTGCGGGGATGATCCCGGTTGATTGAGTTGGGTGAATGGGTTGATAAGTTGATAGGAGTTCAGGATGAAAGCTTTGAGTAAGGTTATGATGAGATATTTTTTCAGTTTTCTTTTTTGTGTTGTGGCGGGGCTGGCTTATGGTCAGCGGCAAGGGGTATTGGCTACAAGTGAATTCAGGATCACAGGCGATATTGCTAAAGAACGGACGGTGATCATAGCCGATATCATGAAATACCCGCAGGTGGAACTGGGCGACATATCTATTAAAAATCATCGGGGCGAGGAGAAGGTGAAGGCCCGACATGTAAAGGGGGTGCTGCTCATGCAACTGCTGGACAGTGCGGGAGGCATCCAAGCGGAGAAGCCGAAAGAACTGAGTGAATATTATTTCGTCTTCACGGCATCGGACGGTTATAAGAATGTCTATTCGTGGAACGAGATCTATAACTCGCCCGTGGGTAAACAGCTATATATAGTCACCGGTCAGGATGGTAAGGACATAAAAGACATGGACGGAAGGATACAGGTGCTATCGCTGGGCGACTATAATACCGGCAGACGTTACTTGAAGGGGCTGGCTGTGGTGGAGGTGAGGAGGGCGAGATAGGTCGATCGGTTGGATGGGTTGATTGAGTTGATTTGCTGTGCGATAGGTCGTTTGGTTGAGGTCCCTAAATAAATTCGGGATGACGTTTCCTGAAACAAGTTCAGGATGACAGCTTGAAAGTGGTGACAGTTATAAAATATAATCGATGAAGAATGTGATAATAATAGCGCTATTGCTGATCATTCATTTTACCATAGCGTTCAGGATAATAAAGGCTGTGAATAACGCCCCTAACCTATCGGAAAAACAGAAAAGACTGCGAAGGGTACTGGTACTGCTTGTTCCTTTTTCGTGGAACATTATGGGCAGGGGATTGACAAGAAGTGGCGGGAAGGACACGTTACGCTCATAAGCGATACCGTTAAACAAAACTTAAGCTGTATCAACAGCAGATCATAAAAAGTGATAGAAATACACTACCTGAAGCTATTAAAACGACAAAGGGTTGATAAACATGGGAGTTTACCAACCTTTTGTCGAAAAAATTTTTTCTCAGGTGGACTAGCGTAAGCCGGCAGAAGAAGAGGACTGCAGGTGGTTAGGGCAACCGTATTTCTGACGACCGGACACGCATGAAGCCATTAAAGCGAGTGCCAGGATAGCTACAGCGGGTACAAAGCGGCGGAGTTTTGACATTACTTGCATGATTAAAACAGTCTTAAAAAAGAAAAATCCTTGGTTTAATTTTACGAAGATAAGAAAAATTAATGAACAACATACATTTTATTGCAATAGGCGGGGCCATTATGCACCAGTTGGCGATCGCTTTACAGAAAAAAGGATATAAGATAACGGGCAGCGACGACGAGATAAACGATCCGGCTAAAAGCAACCTGGCGGCAGCAGGCATACTGCCCGAAGCGCATGGCTGGTATCCCGAAAAAATAACAAACGACCTGGACGCAATCGTACTGGGTATGCACGCCAAGGGGGACAACCCTGAGCTATTGAGGGCGAAGGAACTGGGCATACCGATCTACTCGTTCCCGCAATACATGTATGAGGTTAGCAAGAACAAAAAGCGTGTGGTGGTGGCCGGCAGTCATGGCAAGACCACCATCACCTCGATGATCATGCATATACTCAAAGAGCAGGGCGTGGACTTCGACTATATGGTGGGCGCGAAGGTGGCGGGCTTCGATAGTTCGGTGAAGCTGAGCGAGGCGCCGATCATTGTACTGGAGGGCGATGAATACCCGGCATCGGTAGAGGAGAAAAAGCCGAAGATATTCTTCTACCATCCGCACATAAGTGTACTGAGCGGCATAGCCTGGGACCATATCAATGTGTTCCCCACTTACGAGATATACCTGCAGCAGTTTGAGACCTACCTGAGGGGTATGGAGGCGGGGGCAAGCCTGTATTACAATAGCGAGGACGGAGAGGTGAACAAGGTAGTAACCTCATCGGCACAACACCTTAAGGCTGTTCCTTATAAGATGCCAAAGTTCCACTATGAAAATGGCGATGCGGTGCTGGATACGGAGAACGGCCCGGTGAAAGTATCGGTATTCGGCAGGCACAACCTGCTGAACATGGAGGCTGCCGTGGCTGTGTGCGTGGAGCTAGGTATAGACAAGGCAGACTGCTACAAGGCGATAGCGAGCTTTGCCGGAGCCGCCAAAAGGCTGGAAAAGATACTGGAAACACCTGAGGTAGTTGCTTACCGCGACTTTGCACATGCACCGAGCAAACTGAAAGCAACCCTGGACGCAGTGCGCGAGGCATATCCTGACAGGGAGCTCATAGCGTGCTTTGAACTGCACACTTACAGCAGCCTGAATGAACAGTTCCTGAGCGAATACGGGCACAGCATGGATTCGGCCGACAAGGCGATAGTGCATTTCAGTCACCACGCGATAGAGCTGAAGGGACTGCCCAAACTGGAGACGGAAGCAGTGAAGAAATACTTTGCCCGGGAAGACCTGCAGGTAACCGATGACAAGGCCAGGCTGGAAGATGGGGTGAAAGGTTTATTAACAGGAAGCCAAAAACCGGTGTGCCTGCTGCTGATGAGCTCCGGCACCTTCGACGGTATTGACTGGAATAGCGTAGTTTTGCAGTAGTAATAACATACAGAGGAAATGGCCCAATTATCATTAAAACGCCCCATCGTTTTCTTTGACCTGGAAACGACCGGCACCGACCATGCCAAAGACCGCATCGTGGAGCTGGCATTGGTTAAAATACACCCCGACGGCAAGCGGGAAAGCTATGTGCGCCGGCTGAACCCGGGGATGCCAATCCCAAAGCAATCGAGCGACATACATGGCATACTGGATGAGCATGTGAAGGACAGTCCGCTATTTAAGCACATAGCCCACGAACTGTATGAGTGGATGCACAACTGCGACCTGGGCGGCTATGCCTCCAGCAAATTTGACCTGCCATTACTGGCCGAGGAGTTCCTGCGGGCGGGTGTAAATGTGGACTTTACCGAGCGTATGATGGTAGACGCGCAGCAGATATTTTTCAAGATGGAAGCACGCACACTGACTGCTGCATACAGCTTCTACTGCGATAAAGAACTGCAGCAGGCGCACAGTGCCGAGGCCGATATACTGGCTACCATCGAGGTGCTGGAAGCGCAACTGGACCGTTATGAGGCACTGGCAAGGGACGTGAAAGGACTGCACGACTTTACCAATACGGAGCAGTATGTGGACTATGCCCGCCGCATAGTGATGAAGGATGGCCACCCGGTGTTTAACTTCGGGAAGCATAAAGGCAGGAAAGTGACGGACGTGTTTAACGAAGAGCCGCAATACTATGACTGGATGATGCAAGGCGACTTTGCGCTGCACACCAAGCAGAAAATATCGGAGATACTGAACAGAATGAAGCTGGGCAAGCTGGGGCAGAAAGTTTAACGCCCTGTTTGGTATTATTTAGTATTTTGCCCCCTCAATTTTTGCCCGTCTTGGACAAACTTGTTATCATACCCACATACAACGAGAAGGAAAACATCGGTAAGATAGTACCAACTGTGCTATCGCTGGCGGGCAATTTTCATGTGCTTGTAATAGACGACGGGTCGCCCGACGGAACGGCTGCAATAGTAAAGGAAATGCAGCGCAATAATCCCGACAGGCTCTTTATCGTGGAGCGTAGCGGCAAGCTGGGCCTGGGCACTGCTTACATAGCGGGTTTCAAATGGGCGCTGGAGCATGGGTACGAGTACATCTTTGAGATGGATGCGGATTTCTCACACAACCCCAACGATCTTATCAGGCTGCATGAGGCCTGCGTGCATGGTGCGGACGTAGCAGTAGGATCGCGCTATACAAAAGGCGGCAAGGTGGTGAACTGGCCATGGGACAGGATCTTTATCTCGAAGGGGGGCGCTATGTACACTAAGATGATCACCTGGATGCCGGTGCAGGACCCGACTGCTGGTTTTGTGTGTTATAAGGCAAAAGTGCTGAAGGCTATCCCACTGGACGAGGTGCGCTTTATAGGCTACGCATTCCAGATAGAGATGAAGTACAGGGCCTGGAAGGCAGGCTTCAAATTAAAGGAAGTGCCCATCACTTTCATAGACAGGAAGGAAGGTGTATCGAAGATGACCAAGGGCATCGTGAAAGAAGCGATGTATGGCGTGTGGAAGATGCGGAAGTTTTAACCCCTCTGCCCCTAAAAGGGAGTCTAAAGAGTTTCCAATAGAATTTCGCGGTGTTTATTGATCCAGGCCATGGTATGCGGGCCCTCGGAGAAGAGCAGGTCGAGGACGCTGAGATCGGGCTGGAAGCCGATACGGTCGGCGAAGAGCTGGTAGTATTGCGGGAAGTTGGCTCGTGGTTTTCTTTTCATATTCCTGCGCAGGTCGATGTTAACACCGGGATGCTGCGGCACGTATTCCGTAGTGAAAGCGATGTTAAAGTTGAGGCGGAGCTGTTCCCTAAACCAAAGTATCGAGGCGATATTTGCGTCAATGAGGTATTCATAGGGTTGGGTGAAAAGCTTTTCAAGTGAAGGCTCGTAATGATCGAAGTAAGGAGCGCGCCTGTATGCTGACACTATGGTGCGCCATTGTTGGGTGTGCCAGCGGGTCTTATTGTCGATGCGGACATCTTTCATCGCGGCACGCTGCTCTCGGCCATGCTGAAGCGGTATGCTGAGTGTGAGCAGGCCGTTGGCGCCGGCGAGATAGTAGCGGTTGCGATAGGTCATCTTTTCGAAATGCTCATAGCCATCGAGCAGCAAAGTGTCGTTGCCCGCAATAGCAGCCCACCATGAGACACAGGGAAAAGGAATATATGAAGACAACGCAACAGCCATATCAGGACAAAAGAAGTAATTTGCGAAAAATACGAAAAATGGGCCGGCGGACGGGACTTTGTTTGATAGCTGTATTGATGACATTAAGAGCAACGGCAATGAGTGCGCTGGTGTCGCATGTCCTGTTTTACAGCACAGAACCCGGCAAACAAAATGGCGCCAACCTGGAGGCCTACTGGCAAATAGCGCCGGGAGATTTGCACTATACCAACAAGGACAGTTCATGGAGAGCCGTAATAAAGGTGGATGTGGTGCTGAGGAATGAGGGAGGCATCATAGCCGAAGAGCATCAAAACCTGCGCACACCTGAAGCCGGCGCACTGTATGAAGCGCAGATGCAGAATATCGTCGACATGCACCGCTACAGGCTGCCTGAAGGAAAGGCGGTGATGGAACTAACACTCTCGGAAGAGGGGTATCCAAAGAATGTGTTCAGGTATACAGATACGATCGTGGTGGAGAAGATAAAGGGAACGTCGTATAGCGATATACAATTGCTTGACACAGTGTACCCGACAACACAGCGGAACGTATTTGTGAAGAATGGCAAGATGAACATACCCCTGTGCAGCAACTATCTTGATCATTTCCATACCATGCTGCACTATTATGCCGAGCTCTACCAGCCCGACCTGATGGATGCGAGTAACTACCCATTGGTGCAGCGGGCATTCATCTCGAAGAAGGAATATGAAGCACCGTTGAACGGGCTGATGCGGAAGGACAGTATCAGCCGGAATGGCACACTGCCGCAATATGGCGATCTCAAAATCACGACGCTGGGATCAGGAAACTACTACCTGAACATAGTACTTGAAGATAAGACCGGAGTAAGGCTGGCGGCGAATACTTATTTCTTTCAGCGGGAGAATAAAAACCCGGAAGAAGCACCTGCAACAAAAGCTGATACGGGCGTAGAGAAGGTGGTGATGATTGACGTGAACAATACCTTTGTGATGAAGTTCACGATGGAACAACTGATGGCGATACTTAAAATGGTATGGCCCATAAGTGATGCCCTGGAGAAGCAAACGATAAAAGGTTTCCAGAGAAAGCCTGACGAAATGTATATGCGCTACTTTATCTACAACTTTTGGACGGCACGAAACAAAACAGACCCTGAAGGAGAGTGGAAGAAGTATGCTGACAAGATACGGGAGGTGAATAAGATGTTTGGGGCTGCGGCTACACGCGGCTACGAAACAGACAGAGGTATTATCTACCTGAAGTATGGTCCGCCTGATGAGCGCATACCTGTCAACAATGAAGCGGGCGCCCTGCCATATGAGATATGGGAATACAGGACGCTTGGCAAGCTGAACCAGGAAGGTGTATTTTTGTTTTACAGGCCTGCCGACATGATCAATGACTACCGCTTGCTGCACTCGACGCTGAACGGAGAAACCAACAACCGTGGCTGGCGCAGCATCTTGTACGTGAGTGGGCAAAGCAACCCGGACTCGAAAGCCGAACAGTATATACGCAACCGTTAAGAATGGAACTTCGCTTTTATAAATACCAGGGGACAGGCAATGACTTTATATTGCTGGACAACAGGAAGGGAAATATTCGCCTGACCAGCAAACAGATCGCCTGGCTTTGCGACAGGCATATGGGTATTGGCGCCGATGGGCTAATGCTGCTGGAGCACAAGAAGGGTTATGATTTCCATATGGTGTATTATAATTCAGACGGCAACGAAAGCACAATGTGTGGTAATGGAGGAAGGTGCATCACGCGATTTGCACAGCGGCTGGGTATAATTAGTACGCATACACTCTTCACAGCTATTGATGGGGAGCATCGAGCAACAATCAACGACAACGACACCATCACATTGCACATGAACAATGTAAATGGCATTGACCGGTTTGACGGGTATTGCCTGCTGAATACAGGATCTCCGCACTATGTAAAGGAAGTAGGCGACGTTGCAAATGCAGATGTGGTCAATGAAGGAAGAACTATACGCCGCAGGCAGGACTTCGAGCCGAATGGCATTAATGTGAACTTTGTACAGCCGACAGCGAACGGAATATGGGTGCGCACGTACGAGCGAGGTGTGGAGAATGAAACGCTAAGTTGCGGCACAGGTGTGACCGCTAGCGCGATTGCGTCGACAGGAGAAGCCACAGGTTATTTCGATATTATGGTGCAAACCCCCGGCGGCCTTTTGCAGGTGACCTTTACAAAGACAACATCGAACAGTGCAGAAGATGTAACGTTAAGAGGTGCAGCGGATTTTGTATTTGAGGGTGATATAGTAGTTGATTAATGGAAGTTATTCCTGTGATTATATCGTCCCATACGGGACTTGCACTGTTTGGGGTACTATTTTTCTACCGATATTTTGTCCCAATGGGACCAGTAATTGATCAGACTTTGTTGTGGACCGTCACGTAGTTCTCTATCGGGAGGCGTTTGGCGATGGAGCGTGCGAGTGTCATCTCATCTGCATATTCCAACTCGCCACCGAAGGCTATGCCACGAGCGATGGTGGTGATACGAACAGGCAGATCTTTTAGCTGGCGTGCGATATAATAAACAGTAGTATCGCCCTCTATAGTAGGGCTGAGCGCCATGATCAACTCCTCTACCCCATTTTCCTTCACGCGATTGTGCAGCGTTTCAATGTACAACTGATCGGGGCCTATGCCGTCGATGGGTGAGAGTATCCCCCCAAGGACGTGATAAAGGCCGCTGTACTGGCGGGTGCTTTCGATAGCGATGACGTCGCGGATATTCTCAACTACGCACACCTGGCTATGATCGCGGCCGGGGTTGGCACAGATAGCGCAGGTCTCACCGTCAGAAACGTTGTGGCAAGTGTTGCAAAAGCGGATCTCCTGGCGCATGCGTGCAAGCGCGCCCGTAAATATCTCCACTTCCTCACGCTGCATCTTCAAGAGTTGCAGCACCATACGCAGGGCTGTTTTCTTACCTATACCAGGGAGCTTTGAAAACTCCTGCACAGCATCTTCTATCAGTTTGGACGAAAAAATCATAAATACGCCGAGGCTCTATAAAACAGCACTTATCAAGAATAAATAATTACCTCCAGGAATTGTCAAATTTACGTCTATTCTATCAATCAACGTACGCGTTGAGACACAATTAGCCGTATCTTGAGCGACGATTTTTTTTAAACAAAACTCTTATGAAGAAGACAGTATTACTATTTATCGCCGTAGCCACATGTTTTGGCGCTTTTGCACAGAGAAAAGCTACCCACTCGGGTAAGAATGTAGTGTTTGGACCAGCTGCTGCAGCAAAAAGCACCGCTGCCGATGACACCGTTACTATGACCAACATTAACCTGACGACAGATACCCTTACGTGGTACTATGCAGATGCTTCACCATTCGACAGTGGTATCGTATCGGGCACTGATGCTTATGGTGACAAAGGTTACGCTGAGCGTTACGACTGGAATGCAGCTGACAGCTCGCTGGAAGTGTTAGGTGTTGTTGCATTGTTCGGAGGTACTTACAACGCAGCCAGCACTAAAACGGTAGATTTCAAGGCATGGAACCAAGGCGCAAAAACATCTGTAAGCACGCACACTTTTTATGATGGATTCCCAGGAACGGAAATAGCAGCAAAGAACGGTGTATCGATCAAAACGCTGGGTATGGGAAGCACGCCAACAGCGAGCGACACGCCAAAACTCTGGATGTTCACTTCACCTACTTCATTCCTGACGGATACTTTTTATGTGGGTTACCAGATCAACTACAACTTTGCGCAGCTGAACGGCGATACCATTGGTGTGTATATGAACAAAGATGGTGAAAGGACCGCCCCTATATACACCATGCAAGGCAGCGATACCGTAGTAAATGTAAAGAACGCTACAATGTACTCGGATGGCACCTGGCATGACAACGCCGTAGATAACTTCGGTATACAAAGCGACTTCTTCCTGTTTGCGTATGTAGTATCGCACCATACACTGAGCGTACAGGGCATCACCAAGAATGATCTTACCTTCTTCGGCAGCTACCCTAACCCCGCTACCAGCAGCACGAATGTAAAATTCGCACTGAAGAAAGACGCTAAAGTTGTGATCGACATCATGGATGCAAGCGGCCGCATGATTACAAGCCTCGATAAGGGGGCTATTACTGCAGGCGAGCACATTGTAAATATCGAAACATCATCGTTTGCAGCCGGCAATTATATTTACGTATTGCGCACAAACAAAGGTGACGGCATCGCGAGCCAGTTTACCGTAGCTAGGTAGGCCTGGCAAAAAGCTAAAGTATTACCAGGGCTGCCAGATGGCAGCCCTGTTTTTTGTCGCGGAATTGTAACTGTTATGTTTTTTTAATGATTAAATAGCTGTAATTCTTTGGCAAATTGGCTAAAATCGATATATTAGCAGGAATTAAAAAAAACCACTTTTATGAAAAAATTATTACTATTTACCGCTGCGATAGCAATCGGGGTTTCCAGCTATGCACAAACGGGTGCGGCTGTGAACCAGGGGACGGATATCAAGGCAATGCTTACCAACTCGAGGGATGCAGGGGGCTTTACAAAGGTTAACACCCATGCAGCAAAAGGAACCGCTATCAGCGATACCCTGATCCCACTTTCTACGCCTCGCTATGACAGCGTTATGGTAGCGGGTCTTCTTTATTACCTGAGCGGCGATGCCGTATATGATAGCGGTTTTATCTTCGGTATGAACCCACTGGGCCTCACTGCTTTCTCTGATTGGTGGCAAGGTGTGTATGGTACAGATACTACACTGCGCATACTGGGCTTCCAGAGCGCATTTGGCGGTACGGTAGTGCCAAACAGCACCAAAACCATTACCGTGAACGTATGGAAAAACGATACTACACACGTTCAACGCAGCACGCATACGTTCTTCAGAGATTTCCCAAGTTCAACTACTTATCCTAATGGCACCTTAAGTATTCCGATAAAGAATTTAGGTATAGGAGCTGGTACTGCTCCCGACACTATTAAGAACTGGTACTTTGCAAACACGGTAACAGGCGTAGCAGATAATTTCCACCTGGGTTATTCAATGACCTATACATGGGGCAATACCGGCGGTGATACAATAGGTGTTCACTCTACCCGCATAGGCAGCGGCTGGGGCTCCGGCTTCTACCAGATGCAAGGTCTTGATACTGTCGTGTTCGCACAAACTTGTCTGAAAGCACCTACGGGCTGGGTAGACGCTGTAGAATATGGTATCAATAATGTAAACCTGGCTATCGTTCCGCTGATCGAATTCCAGAGCACAGTAGGTCTTCATGGTCTTCGCAACAATGGCTTCACTTTCTATGGCAACTATCCTAACCCTGCAGTGAACAGTACTAACATCAGGTTTGCTATTGACAGGAACGCAGACGTCAATATCGAGATCACTGACATGGCAGGCCACTCGATCAGGAAACTGCCTCAAGGTAAAATGTCAGCAGGTGAGCACACTGTGACCATCGATATATCTGATCTTGCAACAGGCAGCTACATCTACTCTGTAACTACTACAGCAGGCAGCGGTATTGCTTGCAAATTTACGGTAGCTAAATAATGTAAATAGTTCTTACAAATTAAAAGCCCTGCTGAACAGCGGGGCTTTTAATTTAATGTCATTTAAGCTTTTCATTCTCTCTATGCCTGTCGGAATCACGACGGGACTTTTTATCCAGATTTTTTTGCAGGGCATCAGTCAGATCGACACCTGTTTGATTGGCGAGGCAGATTAGCACCCACAGCACATCGGCCATTTCATCGGCCAGATCCTTTCCCTTATCACTTTCTTTAAATGACTGCTCCCCGTATTGGCGAACCATCAGCCGAGCGAGTTCGCCGGTCTCCTCCATCAATATTCCGAGGTTGGTCAACTCATTGAAATAACGAACACCTACAGTCCGTATCCATTCATCGACCTTTTGCTGGGCTTCGCGTATAGTAATATCCATGAATGCGAGATTTGTTAGTTTACACAAAATAACAGAACTTCCCCCCTCTTTAAAACCAAAGCAGCAAAAAAAATGCAGGCATACGCAAATGATATAGATGCAGCGAAAGCACTGAAAGAAAAATACGAGGCGATACGGGCGGCGATAGGACAGGTGATAGTGGGACAAGAGGACGTGGTGAACAAACTGCTGATATCGATACTGTGTAATGGTCATAGCCTGCTGGTGGGTGTGCCCGGCCTGGCCAAGACGCTGCTGGTGAAAACGGTGGCCGATGTGCTGGACCTCTCATTCAAGCGCATACAGTTCACACCCGACCTGATGCCGAGCGATATAACCGGCGCTGAAATACTGGATGAACAAAGGACATTCCGGTTCATAAAAGGGCCGGTATTTGCCAACATCATACTTGCAGACGAGATCAACCGTACGCCGCCCAAAACACAGGCGGCACTGCTGGAGGCTATGCAGGAACGCAGCCTCACAGCGGGGGGTGTATTGTATAAACTGCCTGCTCCGTTCTTTGTACTTGCCACGCAGAACCCGATAGAACAAGAAGGTACTTACCCACTTCCAGAGGCGCAACTGGACCGCTTTATGTTCCAGATAACGCTGGACTACCCCAGCTTTGCCGAAGAAGTGAAAATAGTACGCAATACAACCGGTGCCACAAACGTGAACCTGAGCAAAGTGCTGGACGGAGAAACAATATTGGCTTTCCAGGACCTGGTGCGCAGAGTGCCTGTGCCTGACAATGTGCTGGAATATGCCGTGGGACTTGTACACAAAACGCGCCCGGGTGGCGGCAATGCAGCGACTGTAACCAACCAATATGTGGCTTATGGTGCAGGTCCACGTGCGTCGCAATACCTGGTGCTGGGAGCTAAATGCCATGCGCTGCTTAACGGGAAATACTCGCCCGATATTGAAGATGTGCAGGCAATGGCGCTGTCCGTGCTGCGCCACCGCGTGATACGCAACTACAAGGCAGAAGCAGAGGGCGTGGGCCAGGAAACACTCATCAGACAACTGTTATAACTATGGAACAACTAGCTGAAAAAGCACAATTCCTGAAAAGTGAGTACGCTAAAAAGCTTGATGCGCTGGATGCCAATGCCGAACGCAAGTGGGGCAAGATGAATGTGCAGCAAATGATAGAACACATGAGCGAGTATGTGCGGGTGGGCTGCGGCAAAGACATGCTGCCCCTGCAAACGCCGGAAGAGCACCTGCCTAAATATCAGGAATTCCTGAAAACGGAAAAACCTTTCCGTGAAAATACTCCTAACTCACTGATGAGCGATATACCGGCTAAGCTAAAACACAGCAGCAAGGAAGCAGCTATTGAAGAACTGCGTGCCGAACTGAATAATTTCTTCGAGACCTTTAAGAACGAGCCGGATAAAAAGGTGATCAATCCTTTCTTCGGTGAACTGAACTACGATATGTCGGTGCAACTGCTACATAAACATGCGTGGCATCATTTGAGGCAGTTTGGTGTGGATAGTTAACTACTTCCCGACCTTGTGACCCCAGCCCATTTAATAGCCTATTTTTCGTACAGGTAAACGCGGCATTTAGCTTCAGGCCGTTCCATGCTCGAAACCAGCCTGAGATGGCCATCTATAGCGCCCCTGATTCGCGCAATATCTTCGGGCGTAACACCACCTGTAAATAAAAATGCAGCACGACCTGCCGGTACATTAGCAGCTATAGTGTCGTAGTTGGCATCCCAGTTAAGCAGGTGTGCCGGCTGCAGCCCCGCCCAGCGTTGCCTGTGAGGATATATCTGCGTATAATAAATAAAAGCAGGGATTGCGCCGTCGTGCACATAAAGCCCGGCACCGGTCATTTGCTCTTTGGCCAAATAGTCAAGGCCCCGGGTGATCTCCTCGTTTAAGAACGGTTTAGCGATCATCTTTGAGGCACTATTGTGATGGTGAATGAACACAATGCAGACGATGACCAACACTACCCGCAGCGTTACGAAACGAATGCGCATGAATAACTCGAAACCATACCCCACAAGTAGTAATACAAGGGGCATAATAAAAAGGCCTACGCGTGGCAGTAGCGAAAATTGCGAACAAGCCGCAGCGACAAACACAGCAACAAAAGGAAGGGCTAATAGTAAGGCCTGCGCCCTGTGCCGGTAGACTAACACCACAATAGCTGAAAATATCAACAGCAAGTGAAAAACAAGTGCAGCATACAGGTACCCCCCCGCCTCTTTAATGAACTCACTGGAAATATGCCAGTTGTGTTGTACCTGCTTGAAATTTTTCGGTATAGGATAAAGAAAATAATCGGCATGGTAGGATAGCAAGTGCGGGTCTTTAATACCCGGCCGAAGCACATGATAATAATACAGGGCGAATTGTGCCAGCCAAATAAGCCCTACAACGCCTAATACGAACAAGGCTTTATACTTTTTGAGCGAGAGGCAACTCCACGAATAATAGGCAAAAACCCCCAGCAGGACGAAAACCGCAGGCATGGACGCCCAAATGGCAACCGAGCCTATCAATATCCAGAGAAGGGCAAAGCCAAATAGCTTGCGGCCGTTAATTTCTATTTTAAGCGCGAGGAGAATAAGGGTGAGCGTTACAAAAACATCGGGCATATATTGTTTTACCTCAGTGCTGTAACGAATGAGCATGTGTGCTACGGCAAAAAGGGCCAGGGGGTACCAAAGAGAACGATGAGAAGTAAGATGCCTGAGGATGCAATAAAAAACGATGATAGCCCCCGCACCCGAAAGAAAAGGATATAAACGCAAGATGGGCTCGCCCATGCCGAAGACAGCGGCAAGCAGCTTAAGCAGCCATAAAAAAACAGGCGGGGCGAACTGGTCGTAGCTGAGCGGTGCGGCTAAAGCAGCAAAACCACGTTCATAGACATTGCGGGCAATATTGGCCTCGTCGATAATGAGATCCCTGTTCTGTACCAGCACCACAAGGCGGGTAACGATGCCAATGGCCAGGATGGACATTGCGATCCAGAAAAGAAGCTTGTCGACATTTTGTTTGCTTGCGAGAGGCCTTGCCATAGCGTGAAATGTGCAGAAAGATATTCCAAAAACATATGAAAATGAAAATGCGGCAGGAAATAGCATTATAAGGGCTATAATAAGGGAATTAATTAATTTGCAGCCTCTAAATAAATGGCAGGTATATGGCTGTAACACAATTGAAGAACTACGCCGAAGGAAAATGGGTAAGTGCAAAAAATGAGGGCGACGTATTATACAATGCCGTAACGGGCGATGCGATCTTCACCGCCAGCAGCGAGGGACTGGATTTCGGGGCGATGATGCAGTATGCGCGGAAAGTGGGCGGACCTGCACTGCGCAAACTAACCTTTCAGCAACGCGGGCTGATGCTGAAGGCACTGGCGCTGTACCTGCTGGAACGTAAAGAATACTTTTACCAGGTGAGCGCCTATACAGGCGCGACGCGCGTAGATAGCTGGGTGGACATAGAAGGTGGTATCGGCAACCTGTTTGCCTACGCGAGCCTCAGGAGGCAATTCCCTAACGAACGCTTCTACGTGGATGGTGAAGCGGCCAAACTATCGAAGAACAATACCTTCATAGGACATCACATCATGGTGCCACGTGAAGGTGTGGCTATACATATCAATGCCTTTAACTTCCCGGTTTGGGGTATGCTGGAAAAAGTGGCGGTGAACCTGCTGGCAGGTGTGCCGGCCATTGTGAAGCCTGCAACGCTTACCTCTTACCTGACCGAAGCTGTATTCCAGGAGATCATCAAATCGGGCATATTGCCGGAGGGCGCTATGCAGCTGATATGCGGCTCGGCAAGGGGTATACTTGATACCGTGGAAGCCCAGGACGTGATCACGTTTACGGGATCGGCCAGCACAGGCAATAGCCTGAGGAAACAGCAGCGAGTGATAGACCTGAATGTGCCCTTTAACCTTGAAGCGGATTCGCTGAATTGCTGTGTACTAGGACCGGATGTGCAGCCGGGCATGCCGGAGTTTGACATTTTTATCAAGGAAGTAGCAAGGGAAATAACCACTAAGGCGGGACAAAAATGTACGGCCATACGCCGCGTGATAGTGCCGGCAGACAGGGTGGAAGATGTGCAGATAGCATTGGGCAAACGCCTGCAGACAACAACGATCGGCGACCCATCGCTTAAAGAAGTAAGAATGGGACCATTGGCAGGTATATCGCAAAGGAATGAGGTGCGTGAAAAGGTGCAGCAACTGGCACAGTCGCAAAGCATCGTAATAGGGGACCTACAGCAATTTGAAGTGGTGGGAGCCGATAAGGAAAAAGGCGCCTTTTTACCACCACTTGTATTCCTGAACGAAGATCCTTTCAACAAAACAGATTGCCACAATATAGAGGCCTTCGGACCTGTATCGACCATCATGCCGTACAGCACGCTGGATGATGCCATAGAGCTAGCGAAGATGGGCAAAGGCTCTCTTGTCTGCTCGATAGTGACACAGGATGATGATATCGCAAAAGAATTTGTGCTAGGTACTGCTATTATGCATGGACGCGTGCTGGTGCTGAACAACGACTGCGCAAAGGAAAGCACAGGCCACGGCTCACCAATGCCGCTGCTGATACATGGTGGCCCCGGACGTGCAGGAGGCGGAGAGGAAATGGGCGGCAAACGCGGCGTTATGCATTACCTGCAACGCACAGCGATACAAGGATCGCCGACAACGATAACACGCATCACGAATGTGTACCAACAAGGCGGCAGGCAGAACGAGACAATGGTACATCCTTTCAGAAAACATTTTGAAGAACTGGAGGTAGGCGACACCGTCACTACGGCGAAACACACTGTGAGTGAGGCTGACATCACCAACTTTGCCAACGTGAGCGGAGATAACTTTTACGCACATATGGATGCCACCTCGCTTGAAGGAACCATATTTGAGCGCCGGGTGGCACATGGCTACTTTGTGCTGTCGAAGGCAGCGGGACTTTTTGTGGATGCGAAGAAAGGACCGGTATTGTTGAACTATGGGATCGACGAATGCAGGTTTACTAAACCCGTGTATCCCGGCATGACAATAGGCGTGAAGCTGACCGTGAAGGAAAAAGTGGACCAGGAGAAGCGCAGCGAGGACGATATTGCAAAAGGCATCGTGAAGTGGCTGGTGGATGTGTATGACGAGACAGGCGAAACAGTGGCTATTGCAACGATCCTGACCATGGTGAAAAAGCTGAACCAGCAATAACGTGTCGAAAATACTGCTGACGGTATTCCTTGTCGTATTGGTACCTTATGTGATCGTGACCATATCGCGGGTACTGAAGGGTGGCAAGGCGGCAAGAACGCGGTTTTATATTTTTCTGTTCGTAGTAATGCTGCTGGCGCTGACACTGATTAAAATACTTTAGGCAATATAGCGGTCCGTATTATTATCTAATAACCAACCTTTTATCGATTACGGGCTGTCCATATGTCTTTAACAAAGACATCATGCCGCACTTACACGTCTTCTCCAAAGCATTTTGCGTTGCTTTACTCCTTTTATTTTCAAATCTCACGCTGAAAGGGCAAACCGGGGGCTGGCAAACATTGCCCAACTTTGGCATTGCGAACGGCTCAACCCGTTTTGAAGATATCTACTTTGTAGATAGTATGCTGGGCTTTGCAGTGCAGGCGGACGGAGACGTGAACAAGACAACCGACGGGGGTACTACATGGCAGCATACCCACATGGGGAACTACCAGATGCGGAGTATAGACATATGCGATCATATCGGCGTGATAGGTACCTTAGATGGTTTCGTTGTACGCTCGCTGGATCTTGGGAATAGCTGGCAGGATGTATCATTTCTTGTAGCCGATACCGGCGCGGACGTGCGCAGAATGTGCGGGCTGGCGCACTTCGGCACCACCTTCTATGGTGTGGGCTGGTGGGGTGCAGCACAGGGGAGATTTTATAAGAGTACGGACACGGGGATGAGCTGGACGGTAACTTATGTTGATACCTCGCTTGCAACGGGCCTGGTAGATGTGATATTCCTGTCGCAGGACACGGGATATATTACCGGCTGTAAAAACACGACAGGGAATTATTTGCTGGCGAATGAATCTGTTATACTGAAAACGACGAATGGGGGCAATACATGGACCAAAGTATTTTCGGATACGACAATAGGCGGCCGTATCTGGAAAATACAGTTTTTGAATGATTCGACCGGCTTTGCTTCTGTAGAGCCCTATTATGATCCTGACACGGTGAACATCCTTAAAACAACGGACCGGGGCAATAGCTGGCATTTTATACATGTAGGGAGGGTTCACAACACCACCATGCCCAGCTACCCGGTGGGTACGCAGGGTGTATGCTTTGCAACAGAACAAAAGGGCTGGGCTGGCGGCTACTATTATGGCCTGTTTGAAACAAGCAATGGCGGCGCAACCTGGGACACACTTTCCTTTGGCAGCAACTTCAACCGGATGCAACGCATGAGTGACAGGCTGGTATACGCAGGCGGAACAACCATGTATGTGTGGCGCGATACCAGCACAGCAACCGCGGTAGGGAACCCGCTGAAGCCGAATACAACAAGTAATAAATTATTTCCAATAACGCCGAACCCAAGCAGCGGAGCACTAAAGATCGAGTACGATATCAAATACCCGACCAATGTAGTAATGGAGATAGCGAACATCGCCAGCCGCCGGCATGTACAGGTGTTCAACAAGCGGCTAAAGCCCGGCCATTATACCACAGAGTACGACATGAGTAACATGCCGAACGGTAACTACATAGTATGGATGGGCACTGATGAGATCCCGCTCACGCAGAAATTTACCCTGCTGAGATAATTCCCCTTTACTTTGTTTGAGTTTTAACGGATATTTGCCTTCTAAATCCAGACACATGCAACATGCCGACGGCTATGTGCGTAGCGAAATAGAACAAGGTATCGCTACGATAGAGTTTTATCACCCTGCCAGTAACTCACTCCCTGCAGCGATATTGGAAGACCTTGCCAAAACTATCAATGACATAGGGATAGATGAAAATGTGCGGGTGATCGTGCTGAAAAGTCATGGCGAGCGGGCGTTTTGTGCCGGTGCGTCGTTCGACGAACTGATGGCCATAAAGAACGAGGCAGAGGGTAAAAAATTCTTTAGCGGTTTTGCCCATGTGATCAATGCGATGCGGAAGTGCCACAAGCTCATCATAGGGCGCATACAAGGCAAAGCTGTGGGCGGCGGTGTTGGCCTGGCGGCGGCGGTGGACTATGCAATAGCCAGCGAGGAGGCCTCTATAAAGCTTAGTGAACTGGCCGTTGGCATTGGACCCTTTGTGGTGGGCCCTGCCGTGGAACGGAAAGTGGGGGTTTCATGTTTTTCTCAACTGGCTATAGACGCTACCGGATGGCGCTCGGCAGAATGGGCTAAGAAACATGGCCTGTATGCAGAAGTGCATAAGAACCTGGAGGACCTGGACCAAGCTGTAAAACATCTTGCTGAAAGACTGGCACACAGTAGTCCAGAGGCAATGTCGCAGCTTAAAAAGATATTCTGGCACGGCACAGAGCATTGGGACACAGTGCTCGCGGACAGGGCTGCAATAAGCGGTAAGCTGGTATTGAGCAGCTTTACCCGCAATGCCATCAATCAATTCAAGGCGAAAGCTAATTAAGAATTAGTCGGCTTTTTGAGTATTTCTTTTATCGCAAGCGCGATGAAGCGAATATTGTCTACAGTGTATCGCTTCCACAAGCGGCCGGGTTCACTCATGAAGCGATAGAACCATTCCATTCCTGTTTTGCGGAAAATGGCGGGCGCTCTTTTCTTGAGGCCGAAATAAAATTCGAAAGAGGCGCCGAGGAGTAGTATGAGCAGGGGGCCTTTGAACTTTTTCTCTTTTAGCGACAGGGCTATTTGAATGCCGAGCCGCTCCTGCTTTGGGAAATTGAGGCCCAGGAAGAGAAAGCGGGAATTATTCTGCGTGACGGCCTCGGCTACTTTAGCTGCGAAAGCCTGAATGTAAGCCTCATCTCCCGCGTCGAAGAACGAAGGTACTAATATGACACAATTGGAATAGTCGTCGCGATAGCGCGCAGCTAGTGTTTCGTTGGCCAATACCATTGTAACGGGAATATTCAGATCCTTGATATGACGCCACATTGTGGGGAACAAGTCGCTACCGGTGAGGCGCGCGCGTAAGGGCTGCTTTGCCTTACTCCGGCTCAACCACACCAGAGGCATCCCATCGGGTAGAATATAGGCTGAATGAGCGTAGTGCTCTTTGAGGTCAAGATGTTTAGGTTCGTTGTAATAAACAACTGTCGAGGCATTGGGAGTAATCAGGAAGGCGATATCACCAATTGAACCGCTGCCATAGTGTTTTATCGCATCAGCAGCAATGTCGTCGACAGAGGCTGCACTGGTGAGATCAAAACCAAAAAGCGTTATTTTATCAAAGCTGTTCACAGTTTTTTTCTGAGTCCTGCGAAGAGGCCTTTGAGGCCCCAGGACAGGCTTTTAAAATTCAATTTCGTACGCACTAAAGTAACACCCAAGAGTAGAAAAAAAGAACAGAAACGCACAAAAAACGGGTTGTGTTTCCGTGCGAATATCATTGACGAGCGATTGTAATAATAAAAGAAAAGATGCTTGCTGCTACTGGTACTTACACTGCCTTTATGATAAACCAGGGCATCAGCCGCGAGAGCATTTTTGTACCCCTTTTCAGCAGCGCGATGTTGCCAGTCGTGTTCCTCGAAATAAAGAAAGTAACTTTCATCCATCAGGCCTATAGCGGCAATGACCGACTTCTTAACCAGTAGGCTGGCGCCATGCTGAAAGTCTATCCTGTCGTAAGGTATGTTGCCGCTTGTTTCTTCAGTCCACCGGGCATTTTTCAACAACATTTTAGATACCCCAAAATATGGGTAATAATGCACGCCACAGCACTGGATAAGCTGTGGATCGTTATAATCCAGCAGCACAGAACCGATGAAGGCGTTTTTTTCATCGGTGAGCATTTTGTCTTTCATTGCCGTCAGCGCTTTCCCGGCGGCGACGGCATCGTTGTTAAGTAGCCAGAAGTATTTAATGGCCTCGTCGTCGAGGTATTGCCGCATGAGGAGGTTATTGCCACCCGCGAAGCCGAGGTTTTCAGAATTGCAAAGCAGGACAAGGCGGCTATCTAAACCTGCTAATTTCTCGCCCAGCCGAATATCCTTTACCAGGATGCCTTCATCTTTGAGGCCAGCTATCATCAGCTGAACCGAGTTATCTGTGGAATTGTTGTCGAGGATCGTAATGCGGGCATCAGTGAATGACAATACGCTTTTGACACAGGCAACCGTATCGGCGCCACCGTTCCAGTTCAGAATCAATATTTGCGTATCAGGCGTCATCATTTTTTAAATAGCGTTCTCAGCTGCAATTTCAATAAACGATACCTGTTATACAACTTCAGCCGGCCATGTAGGTATGGCATCATAAACTTCCTTAAACGGATGCCATTCGCCACCATTTTTGGCGTATTGCCCATCATGCTTGCATGGCCAAAGCGAATGTAGGTCTCGGTACCCTTTACCGGCACATAGTCGAAAGCGGCATCGTTGAGGCTGGCCCGAAACCAGTACTGCCAGTCTTCATACGAGGTATAGCCAGTATCGAACAGTCCGGTTTTATCGATAATGCTGCGCCGCACAAGGGGTGCAGATACCGGCATAAAATTGTCACGACTGAAACGCTGCAACATTTCCCGGCCCTTGCCAGAACCTTTAAGGTGATCCTGCGGATGCTCTTCTTTGTTCCTGCCCCTAAGCTTTTGTGCGGGATCGTCGGTATGAAAGTAGCGGAAATCGCCGTAGACAATATCTACAGCGGGATGTTCATCGAGGTATTTTGATTGCAGTGCGATTTTGTCTTTATCGAGCATATCGTCAGCATCGAGAAACTGGATATAGGCACCCTTGCTGTTTGTAATCCCTGTATTTCGGGCTGCGGAAAGGCCTTGGTTTTGTTGATAAACGTATCGAAAGCGCGCGTCTTTGGCGAGAAAGCCTCTGGCTACTTCCTCGGTGTTGTCTTTAGAGCCATCGTTGACCAGTATGCATTCCCAATTGGCATAAGTGAGCTCAAGGATATTATTAAGCGTCTCGGGCAAATAATGCGCGTAGTTGTAACAGGGGATGATAATGCTTACCAATTTTTCGGTCATGATGCTGCGATTGCTTTTTCTCGCTGCCGGTCAAGCAAAAAGAAGAGTTCAAAAAAGACCATTACGGACAAATACTCAAAGAGGTAATCGAACATAAGAAAGCCACAGACCATCACCAGCAGTATGACAGTATACCGTAAACGTTTGAAGTGTTTTAGAAAAAACCACAAGTAAAAAATCGCAAAAATCAGGATACCGACCAGGCCATATTCGCCCAAGAGCTGATTGAGTGTGGAACCGGGAAAATGGCGAATGGAATGGTATTCGGGTGGTAATTGGTAAATAGCTTCGAAAATCTTGTAGTGATTGTCGCGGAATGCCGGTGAACTGTATTGAGGCAATTTTTTGAATAAACGCGACCCCGACCCGGTTTCCAGACCTGATGTGCGCAGCGCAAGTTGTGAGGAAAAGCCACCCATGCCGGCCCCGATAAGGGCATTTTTGTGCGAGGCTGTGGTGTATTGCCAGGTCTCGACCACAGAAATAACTTTGCAAAAATGCATCAGTTTGCTGTCGCCCTGGTAGAATTTACCGACCAGGTTGGCCTCCACAGAATCGCGGCGACGAGCGTCGACAGATGACCGCAGGTAAGATAGGTTGCCGGGAGAGACAACTGTATAGAATAAAATATAGAATAAAAGGCCCAATGCGACTGTTTTTCGAGCTTTGCCATCTTCTACAATAAAAAGTGTGGCAATCAAAACAGGGATAAAAACCAGGTTGGCAAAATTGCTACTTGTGGCGCAGGCAACCAGCAGCGCCATAAATGCCATGAGGTACTTACGACCATACAGGAAGTAGATGCAAAACATGGCATTGATGAACATATTGATATAGGATGGGGCGAGGAAAATGCCGCGGATATAGTCGCCAGTAGAGTTGCCAAAGCGAAGGTCGGCAGAGCGATATGGGTCTATGCTTCCGGACAGTACCATTGTATATATGAGGCCGGCCATCGAGACCGCGAAATTGACCCAGAAAACGAAGCTAATGGTATTGTTCGTCCGTTGATCAGGTCCGTTCTTCAGGCGGCTATGCAGCAAAGCAAAGGCCAATACACACATGAGCCAGTATAGCGTGCCGATGGTAAAGGAAACGAAATGAGCTGCCGAAAAATCACTATTGAAGAAGAGAAAATTAATAAAAGCAGGAAGCAGGATCAGCAGGTAAAAAGGCGGTGCGGCCTTGATATCACGCCAATTGAATCTTTTACGGCTCCATCCCAGGCAAAGCAGCAAAACCAATGGTTTCAGAACAACTTTATCAATAGGAAACAGCAGTAAAAAAAATAGCAGCAAAGGGTCGACATATGTGTTAATATATGACCAAGCAGATGGTTTTTCCGCAGTTGGGAGGTCCGAACCTTTGTATTGCATGCACTATTATCTTTGCGGGAACTGCGGCCAAAGCTACAAGTTTGCATTTACTTATTCGAATGAACTGGGCAACACAAGGCCGCGCAAGCCATAATATCGCTTATATGCCGCAACGACATATTTTACAAAACGCCTATTACTTTATGCTGTGCGTTGTGGCATTTTTCATTCCCATTGCCACCAATTTCACGTCTCTGTCGATCATCATACTGGCGCTTTGCTGGGCGTTACAATCCGACAAGAGCCTTATCAGGCAACTGGCCAAGCGAAAAGCATTGTGGATATGGCTGGCCTTTTTCCTGCTATATGTTGCGGGTTATTTCTACAGTCATGATAAGAACCAGGCGCTTTTTGAATTGCAGACCAAACTCAGTTTTTTGCTCTTACCAATAATTATAGGTGCCGGACCCGAGATCAAGGAAAACAAACTGCAAAATATTTTCACAGGGCTGGTAGTCGGCAGTTCGTTATGTGCTGTGTTCTGCCTGGTGCGCAGCACTTACGTGTGGATGAACACAAAAGCTACAGACCAGTTTTTTTATCACCTGCTGGTAAAGGACTTTGATGCCAATGCCGTCTACTTCTCGTTTTATATTTACTTTGCCCTAGCCATCCTTATACTTTATAACTGGACCAATTTCCTGAGGTCGCGACTATTGCAGTTCATCCTATTCGTGGTATTGTTCGCATTCCTGGTGTTGTTATCGTCAAAGATGCTTATAGTACTTTTCGTGTTGCTGGTACTACCGCTTTTCTACAGGAAGATCTCTACCCGTCAAGTGCCTAGGGGTCTATTGATAAGCGGCGCCGCAGGGTTGATCGCGGTGTGTTGTATCGTGGCCTTTACCCACAACCCTATACGGCAACGCTATGAAAGTATACTGGAAAACTCCCGGCTGGTGCTGGTGCAAAACCAGAACCAGGAATTTAATAACCTGACCCTGCGATTGTTTTTATGGAAGATGGCCATAGACGACCTGAACGATAATCACCTCTGGCTCACGGGTTGCGGAACCGGCGATGTGGTAGAGATGCAGAAGAAGACGATTATGGCATACAATGCCAAAGCACATTCCCTGGATAAGCACCCTCCCCTATGGAACTTTAATGCGCACAATATGTATTTACACATGTTGCTGATGCTGGGGATACCCGGTCTGATCTTCCTTTTGACAATAGTTTTTTTGCCTTTCTTCCTGCTCAAGCATACGGGCCATCCGGGCATCTTCCTGTCTTTTCATGTTGCGGCGGCAATATTTCTTTTCCAGGAGGCGGCTTTTCAGACGTCCACATTTGTAATCGTGTACGTATTCTTCACGATGATATTTTACAACTTGTATTACAGCGGAAGGGAAAGCAATACCATTGAGTCAACGGCCTAGTACGGAGCGATAAAACGCCTCATTCCCTTTTGCGATCACATTAATGTCAAACCGCTCATGGACTTTCTTTTTGCCGGCTGCAGCTATGCGGCTATTTTCTTCGGGATTTCGAAGTAACTCCATTATCTTCCCCGCAAGGGCATCGGCATCATCTGGGTCTGCAAGCAAGCCATCCAAGCCATTGGTGATCAGTTCAGGCCCCGAAGTACGGGTGCTGTATATAGTGGCAGTGCCTACTGCCATGGCCTCCATAGGTCCCAAAGCAAAGCATTCTGCATAGGAAGGGAAGACTGCAACGGAGGCTGCCGCTAACCTGTTGAAAAGGTCAGCGCGGGGTATATGACCTTTAAAATCAACGGTGGTTAAAGCTTTGGGCGAAAGGTACTTTTTAATACGGTTGACAGGCCCCTTCCCATATACCTCCAACCTAGCTGCGGGTAGCATTTCCTGCACCTTATTCCATGCCTTCATCAACTGGTAAATGCCCTTCTTGGCGACGAGCGAACCAGTATATATTACGAGTGCATTGTCTTTAACTGCATTCGTAACTATACGGCTCTCGATCCCATTGTATAGAGTGTCTATTGGCTTTGTGTACGCCATATATGCAGCAGTCTTACGCGCCGTGTAGCCGCTTACGCTGCTTACCGCAACCGCGCTATTCAACACGCTGCTATCTATCTTGTAAATCACCGGCGATGGCTCGCACCCCTCTTCTTTTACAAAATAGCTGATGCTCCCATGCAGCTTTACTACTGTGGGAACTGACAGTCTGGGAAAAAATACGGGTTTGCGGCAGTATTGTGCGTATTCGTTGAAATCCGGCTGCTCTACGATGTCGATCTGATGCTTTTCGATGATATTTTCAAGGTAAACTGCGTAGCGCTTAATACTCGCTTCCAGATCTTTTTGAAATATACTGGTGAGGTAGAAAAACTTGTAGGCGGCTCTAACCGGTAAGGCATCTTTTTTAGAAAAGAAAGATGAGTCCAAACCCCTGCGAAAGCGATAGACTTTTACTCCTTCATCTTCAAACTCATCCGGTCCACCATAGCCCCAGTCGTAAAAACCTGCTACTACTACCTTATGTCCCAGCTTTACCATCGCACGAGCCAGCAGTTGCACAGCGGTGCCTATACCACCATGCCTGCCCGGGGGATACTCGTCGCAGAGGTATAAGATATTCATCGTCTCAAATATAGCTTTAAAACATCGAGGTGCTGCCTTCCCACCTGGCGGGTTAGCAATGTGAGTGCGAGGA
This sequence comes from Bacteroidota bacterium, assembly GCA_018267915.1. Lineage (GTDB taxonomy): Bacteria > Bacteroidota > Bacteroidia > Chitinophagales > Chitinophagaceae > MKUN01. The sequence continues at coordinate 172,981 of JAFDXN010000010.1, forward strand.
ATGTGCCCACACCGATACCCAGACGCGGCCATACACCATCGCTAATGTAGACTGCGCCAAAATATGAAACAGCACCGGCAACAGCCATAATTAGCAGAGGCCAGAGCGAGAAAGTCATGATATGTTTATTGACAACAAAAACATAAGCAGTAGCCTGAATGCAGACGGACAACAGGAAAGCAAGCGCCCCACCTATGCCGCCGTAAAAATGTATAAGCACTACATCAAGCACAATATTGAGCGAAGCTGTAATGAAGGTCACTATCGTAATGGCTTTATACTTCTTTGCCGAAAAAGTGAGCGTCCACAGCAGGTTAATGGTGAATTGCAGGGGAATGCAGACGGACAGAATTAAAAATATCGTAGCATTCGAATCGCCATATTTGCCCCCGGTAATATAGCCGATGGCGGGCGCCCATATAATATTCAGGCAGAGCACCATCAAAATGGCGAAAAAGACCTCAAGGGAAAAAAATTTGATCACCTGCTTCTTTTTTTGCGCCGCCAGTTTGTCGTTGTTTGAATTGAAAAGTCTTGCAAACTTTGGCAAAATGATGGGGCCGATGATCATGATCGGCAACCTGGCCACTTCGAAGGCGCGATAGGCGAAAGTGTAGTCTGCAGTAACGCTGTTGGCCTTCATTATACCCATCAGGAACCAGTCGAAACGGGACAGGCTGCTATCAAAAAGGATAGCCAAATAAAGTGCACGGGCCTCCATGAGCAGCTTCTTATAAGCACGGAAGCGAAAGTTGAATTGAAGATCTGTCTTTTTTACTGTGTAAAATGCGAGAGCGGCCAACTCGAATACGGCGCTTCCCATCAGGATATAAATAGTAGTGTAAATATTGAAAGTCTTTGCCCAAATGAACAAGAGTGCTACCACTATGCGGCCGAGATTGCTGATAAAAGCGACAATGGCATAGGGAGTGAACTTTTCCCGGGCATTGAGATACTGCTTGAAGGGATTAGCAATATACACGAGCGACTGCGCGATAAAGAAATAAGGCAGGAGCTGTAGTGAATAGGTGGTGTTGCCGCCCGCGAGGCTGACGACAAGCAGAACGAGGAGGCTGACCATGCCCCCTACAATTGCATGTATCAGGTAGGCAACTGCGGCCCAATCGGAGCTGCGGGAAAGTGCTACCCTTCTTACCATTACCTGTTCGAGACCGCAACTTAAAATGGTAATAATTAAAGATGAGGTCGCATTGCCCCAACTGATGATACCAAAGGCGTCCTTACTTAAATATAAGGATATTATATAGAAAAAAATTGTCCCAAATATCTGGATGGAAATAGCCTGCAGCCCGGACGAAAAGAAACTTTTGACTAACCTGTTTTTCATTAACAGCAGAAATGGTAAACCCCTCCGGACAAAGCTAATGATAAAAAGATAAGCTTTAAGCAGCTAAAAAATGTGGCTAATATTAAAATAAAAACCAATTTTAAGCGCATTAATGCACTGAAAACGTTACACATATGGTAAAAGGGCACTAGTGAGCGGGCAAATGTGGAATTAATTTTAGAACTTTGCCGCTACTTTATCTTTTTGACACAATTTTTGCTGTATTGGGTATGAGTTCGGGCGCCGGACTCATTTTAAATAAATAGATGGAACATCCGGTAAGTTTTAAGATACCTGTGGAACGCAGCAGCCTGCCTAAACAAGCGGCTACGCGATCGGATTTTGCGGAAATACGTGAGATGTTCAGTGAGATGAACCAGCGTTACATGGTCTACCGGCCTTCGCCTTATTACCTGACAGCTAAAAGAATAATGGATATAACGGTTTCAATGCTGTTCATTATACTCGTAATGTCATGGTTGTTCCCAATCGTGGCCTTATTGATCAAGCTTACGTCAAAAGGGCCGATCTTCTTTATACAGAAACGTACGGGGTATAAGGGAGTGGAGTTTGACTGCTACAAATTCCGTACGATGTATGTGAACGACGAGGCGGATACAAAACAGGCTACTTACAAGGATAAACGTATAACACCGGTGGGCAAATTCCTTCGTATGAGCCACATCGATGAGACAGCCCAGTTTTTCAATGTGTTGCTGGGTGATATGTCGATCATAGGTCCACGCCCGCACATGCTGTACCACACACGGTACTACTCACAGCACATACCCTACTATCACCTGCGTCACGAAGCGCAACCGGGCCTCACCGGTATGGCCCAGGTGAAGGGCTATATAGGCGAGATAAATATGGAGCGTGAACTGCGTAAACGTATACAATGGGATGTGTACTACCTGAAAAACCGCAGCATTTCGCTGGATCTGAATATACTCTTCAGCACGGCCTGGCAGGTACTACGTAAGTCTATTAGCTCTATTACGAGACGTTAGCACGCAACACCCGGGTCTTAATAATTTCTATACTTTGTGTTCTGATTTTTTCGTGGTAATTTTTACACGAAAATTTAGTGTATGCCTGAGATCATTGCAGCAACCGACTTTACAGAAATTGCCGAGAATGCGGTAAGATACGCCTGCGGCCTGGCCAAAGCCTGCGATGCATCCGTCATCATCGCACACTCTTTCATTATTCCCGTGGCCTTTAGCGACACACCGATGCCGGTGATGCCCGTGGATGAAGGCAGGGAGATAGCTGAAGAGAAGATGACTGAGCTGGTGAACAAAATGAAGACGGAGTTTCCCGAACTGCCCTTAACCGGCAAGGTAATGTATGGCGATATAGTGGATAGCCTGCAGGAATATATCGAGGATGAGGTGAAACCCTGGCTGATAGTACTGGGCAATAGCGATGTGGATGACGACAGTGCCGTGTGGCTGGGCAGTACTGTACTCAATGCACTTAAGCACCTGCCCCACCCCGTGATGGCCGTGCCACCGGGAGTAAGCTACAAACCTGTGAAGAATATCTGCTTCACCTGCGACGTGAAACACGTGACGAATGAACTGCCTACACAGCAATTAATAAGCCTGGTAGAGGAAACCAAAGCTGAGCTGCATGTGCTTACGGTTGGCAACAACGGTAAAGACTTTGCACCCGATACGGTAATGGAAAACGAAGAACTGCGCATGTATCTCTCGCCTCTAAAACCTGAGTACCATTATATCGATAGTGCCGAGATCGATGCGTCTATTCAAAAATTTGTAAGTGAGCAGCAGGCAGACTGGTTGGTAGCCATTCCACATAAACACTCATTTTTTGAAGGGATGTTCCACAAAGGCCATGTAAAAGCGATGATCCGCATGACGCATATACCACTCGTGGCCCTGCATGATAAGTAGGGGCGAAATGTATTGATACAAAGAGTCCCGCGCCTAAAGCGCGGGACTCTTACTTTATTGTAGATGTATTAAGCCTTACCTTCTTCCTTACGCTTTTTCTCTTTCCGTGACTTTACGAACATTTTTGCAGCGCTGAAGCCGAGTTCCACAGCTTTCCATTTGGCATAACCTAAAACAACTTCTTTTAAAACCGGCATCAATATCTTTTCGCGCAGCTTTTTGCCAGCTATACCCGTAAGAACACCGCCCGCGCTGCCCAGTACACCTTTCAGCAGGTCAGAGCCTAGCAAATTGCTGAGCGTGCCTGCAATATTTTCCAAAGTCCCGGCTTCTTCCTGCTCAACGGTGCCGGGCTTTTCTTTTTTCTCGCTCTTTCCTAAAGACGGCAATATACCGTCGAGGGCAAAAAGGTCCTCACCCTCGGTTTTCGCACGCAATTGCAGCAGCCGGATCTTTTCCTGCTTCAGCTCTTCAAGACTTTTCAGTTGTTTGCGATAAATCTTCATAAAGTCAAGACCTCATTTTTTCCTCTAAGTCTTCTTTCTCTTCATCTATCTCAGTAAGCTTAGCAATAAAGATGCCTGCAAACTTATTGATAAGGGACTTCCGAGTAGCTATGAGAATCAACAACAGAAGGACGTAAACGCCCACGGTGCAGAAGTAGCCGGCTATGCGGGAATCGAAGAGTGAAGTAAAGACCTCACTTAAACCGATACCTATGAATATAAGGATGGGTAAAACCAGGCTCAGTGCAACGAACGTATACACCAGGAAGCCCAATATATGAGATGTGCGCTCTATAAAACTGAGTTTGATCAGCTGAAAGCGCACATCCACATACTCGGTAATTTTATCTTTCCACTTATCGATAAAGCTCATCCGCTTTAGTTTGATCTAGGAATTATAAATTTCTTCTTCAAGATCCTGGCCCTTGCGAGCGAATTTCGTCTTCAGATCTCCGAGACGGTTCTTGAGTTTATCAATTGTTTCCTGGCGGGTATCCTTGTCAGTTGCCAGGACATAACCTACCGCCGCGCCTACTGCCGCGCCGATGAGTAAAGTTGCTACAGTTTTGCCTGTGTTTGCCATAGTTCTGCGTTTTTACCTTGTTTACAAAAATGATAGTTTGGAACCACAAAATTAATAAATATCGTGCCATACAGACCTATGTGGCAGGTGGTAATGACCAATATCATCGAAATTTAACCGGCATCAGTGCCTGCTTGCCGCTGGTAGTAACGATGGCCTTCTATGTATTCCCGAACTGCATCGGGTACGATGTAGCGGATGGAGCGGTTCTCCTTTACCTGGTCGCGCACAAAAGTGGCGGAGATGTCGAGCAGGGGGGCCTTGAGAATGGTCATGTTGGCCCCATGGGTATCGGTGACCTCGAAACCGGGCCTGTTGTAGACAATGAACGTGTAGCGGGCAATGAGCTGTTCGTAATTCTTCCAGCGGTGGATATTTTGAAAGCTGTCGGAACCCATTATGATGGAAAACTGCTCGAGCGGAAACTTCTCGGTGAGGTAGGTAAGCGTATCGATGGTGTACGAGGGCTTTGGCAGGTGAAACTCCACGTTGCTGGCGCGGAACTTAGGGTTATCTTCTATGGCGAGATTAACGAGATGGAGGCGGTCATATTCGTTGAGCAGCGAATGGGCCTCCTTCAGCGGATTGTGCGGCGACACTACGAACCAAACCTTATCGATCTCTGTATGTGCAACGATGTGATTTGCTATAATTAAATGGCCGGTATGGATGGGGTTAAAACTGCCGAAGTACAAGCCGATATGCATAGAAGCAAATCTACTAAAAAGACCCTATCCCGCTAAAACAGGCAGATTAATAAAATATAAAACTATTGAGGCTGTTTATGGATTGGGTATTACCCATATTTTCTCGGCATCTTTCTTGCGAATGCTGAGGTAATAACCAGCTATCTGTATAGCCATCGGGTCGCCAAGCGGGGCAATCATTTCGACCCAAACAGGCTCCCCCGGTATACAACCCATTTCCATCAATGTGAGCTGAAAATCGCTCTCATCATGCGATCTGATCACAGCCTTTCTCCCCGATGGCAACTGGGAAAGGCGCATGGCCTGCTCTTCCAACACGTTCATTTGCTACAAAAATACGACTAAATAGCTGCTCTGGAAAAATGTTACGACCTTCGCGCAAATTCTTCTGAATGCCGGCAAGGTTTCACCAAACAGATATTGATGCCAAACTAAAGGACAAACGCAAGCTGTCGGCGTACCTGGACACGCTGACAAAAAAACATTTGAAAAAAATAAATAAGATGGCGTTGGACTACATTTTCTGTACAGATGAGTATCTGCTCGGAATTAACCAACAATTTTTGAAACATGACACGCTAACCGATATTATCACCTTTGACCTAAGCGACAGTATCGATGAACTGATGGGCGAGATCTACATAAGCGTGGAGCGGGTACGCGAAAATGCGCAGAAGTTTGGGGTGAACTATAATGACGAGTTGCACAGGGTTATTTTTCACGGAGCACTACATCTTTGCGGTTTCAAAGACAAAAAGGAAGCAGACAGGCTGGAAATGCGCAGAATGGAGGATAAATGCCTCCGCGAATATTTTAAAAGCTAAGTATGGACATAGACATATTATATGAAGACGACGATATACTGATCGCCAACAAGCCCGCCGGCCTGCTGGTAATACCCGACAGGTTCAACAGTGCCCTGCCCTCGCTAAACAAAATGCTGGAGCATAAGCTAGGCCAGCAAATATGGGTGGTGCATAGACTGGACCGGGACACCAGCGGAGTAATATGTTTTGCCAAAACCGAGCAGAGTCACAAATACTTGTCCAAACTGTTCATGGAGCGGGACGTGGCCAAATACTATATAGGCCTGGTAAATGGGCGCGTGGTGCCGGAAGAAGGCAGGATAGAAAAAGCAATAGTGGAGCATCCGCATGTGAAAGGCAAAATGGTGGTGGCAAAAAGGGGTAAGCTGTCAGTAACGGATTATAAAGTGATGGAGCAGTGGCCGCTCTACTCACTTGTTGAATTCCGGATACATACGGGGCGCACCCACCAGATCCGTGTGCATATGCAGTCGATAGGACACCCGATAGTTTGTGATGAACTATATGGAGACGGCAAACCTTTTTTCCTATCCACGATAAAACGCAAATACAGGCTTTCGGAGAATGAAGAGGCAGAAAGGCCATTGCTTCACCGGCTGGCACTGCATGCCTGGCGCCTGGAATTTAAAAAAGAAGACGGTACTGAAATACAGACTGAAGCGCCGCTGCCGAAGGACATTGGTGCTTGCGTGAAGCAGCTCAATAAATGGGCAGCCACGACTTAGGGCACGGTTTCGTTTATATATTCTACTTTTGCAAGCCTAGACCAAACAAAATGGGTTATAAATCAAACATCAATATCCAGGTAGAACTGGACGAGGAAAAGGTACCCGCCACCATTGAATGGAATGCGCCGGACGGCGGCGTAACAGAGATGCAAAAAGCAAAGGCCATACTGCTGGGCTTGTGGGACGGCGAGGAGAAAACAGCGTTGCGGATAGACCTGTGGACGGGTAAGATGATGGTAGATGAAATGGTTGACTTCTTTTACCAGACCTTTTACCAGATGGCTGATACTTACCAAAGAGCCACAAAACAGGAAGAACTGGCAAAAGAACTGAAGGCATTTGCCAAGAACTTTCATGACAAGGCCATCAAGGCACTGGAGGCTGAAAACAAGTAAGCGGCCAGCAAATTTCATTTTGTAATAGAAATCTAAACTCACAAATTCCATAATTATGTCTCTTGAACAAAAGGTAATGGAAGAAATGAAGCAGGCCATGAAGGCTAAGGACGAAGCGACACTACGCACGCTACGGGCCATAAAAGCCGGCATACTGCTTGAAAAAACATCGGAAGGAGGTAAAGAAATCACTGAGGCCGATGAAATAAAAATGTTGCAAAAGATGGCGAAACAGCGCCGCGACTCCTTAGACATCTTCGAGAAACAGAACCGTGAAGACCTGGCGGCAAAGGAGCGCGAAGAACTCGCTATACTGGAACGTTTTCTGCCCAGGCAGATGAGTGCTGATGAACTCAAAGAAGTTTTGAAGGGAATAATAACCCAGGTGGGCGCCAACTCACCCACTGATATGGGTAAGGTGATGGGCGTAGCCAGCAAGCAACTTGCAGGACAGGCCGATGGCAAGGCTATATCGGAAGCTGTGAAACAACTGCTGTCTTAATATTATGGTGCTCGACGTTATCGGCATTACCACAGTGATCATATTTTTTATACGCGGCTACATGAAAGGGATCATTGTAGCCGCGTTCTCACTTTTGGCTATTGTGTTGGGCATCATCTGTGCACTTAAGCTTTCGGGTATGCTGGCCAGCTACCTGCTTGAGAAAGGTATCATTACTTCCGGCTGGGGACAACTGGTTAGTTACATTGTTTTATTTCTTGGCGTGGTCATATTGGTGCGTTTCGTCGGCAAGCTTATCGAAAAAAGTGCACAAGCAGTGTTCCTTGGACCGGTAAATAAGCTAGTGGGTGGACTGCTGTATGCTTTTATGGCCACCTTAGTATGGAGCTCACTTTTGTGGATCAGTAACCAGATGCACATCATCGAGCCTGAAACAATAGCCAGCTCGAAGACCTATAAATATTTTGTACCGGTTGCACCATGGGTATTTGAACATATCGGCGCTGTGCTGCCTTTTGTAAAAAATATCTTTACAGATCTGCAGCATTATTTTGAAGGCGTCAATCAAAAATTACCCGATCATGTGGGCGCTCATTGATAATTACGACTCCTTCACTTATATATTGCTGCACTATTTGCAGCAGGCAGGTGCAGATTGTACTGTGTTCAAGAATGACGAGTTGGAATTGCAACAGCTGATCGACAAAAATCCCGAACGCCTTATAATATCCCCGGGACCCGAGACGCCATTGCAAGCAGGTATCTGCATGTCAGCGATCGGGCATTTCCATGATAAAATACCCATATTCGGTGTATGCCTCGGGCACCAGGCGCTGGGGATGTTCTTCGGCGCTGAGCTGACAAGAGCGCCAAAGCCGATGCATGGAAAAATGAGCGAAGTGAGCCATACGAGTCACGATCTCTTCAAAGGCATTCCCGATCCTTTTACAGTTATGAGGTATCACTCGTTGGTGCTGGAGGGGATCGATACTAAAGAGGTAGAAACAATAGCCAACGCGAAGGATGATGAATGCATTATGGCTATAGCTCATAAAACACTTCCCTGCCTCGGAGTACAATTCCACCCTGAGTCGGTAGGTACCGAATATGGATTAAAATTGCTACGTAACTGGGTGGAACTATACTGACAGTATGCCCCGAAAGCCGCGACTGTAGCGCATCCCAGCCACCCCACAGTGTGTATAATCACATACACATTCCACACCTACGCAGCAGGCAAAATGTTGCCACTCGTTTTTTCACAATGTTTAACGTAATTGATTTTCAGTGAAAAACAAAACGTAGGGCTGCGGATTGTTTCAGAGGCCATTTCAATTTTAACTCCCGTGGTATAGCTTTTGCTAATAGCCTTTTAAAAAAAATGGTTATTATGAAAAAAGCGTACAATCTCCTATTTAAGAAGGTGCTGTTATTTGCGGGAAGCATGGCTATCCTGAGCACCTCTGCGAAAGCCCTGACATACACCGCTGTGGCGTCGGGCAATTTTAACAGTACAACGACCTGGGGTGGTGTGGCTCCGTCGGGCAATATCACTGCAGATGTTGTTATTATCCCATCAGGTATCACAGTAACACTGAATACCGACGAGACATTTAGCGGCCTCGGAACCTTGACAGTTAACGGTACACTGACATCGGGTGCGAACAACACCGCCCTGGTAATGACTGGTGGTACTTTGACAGGCTCCGGCTCTATAGATGTGGACAGCATGTCATTGGGCCTTGTATCCGGTTTCACTTACACCGGTTCCATCATGGCGCAAAATCTTACCTCTACAGCGACAACGATCGGCACAGCAGCTGATATCACTGTTAGTGGCAACCTTTATCTGAATAGCGGCCTGCTTAACATCAATTCAGGCATGCTTACATTGGCCGCTAACAGCAATATCAATATTACAGGCGGTACATTATCGGTTGGCGGCACAGGCATGCTGATGCTGGACAGCACCTACAATGTAACCTACAGCGGCAACGCATCTGTAAACGGAGGTCTTGAACTGTCGGGCTCAGGTTTGAATAACCTTACCGTTAACCTGTCTTCGGGTTCACTTACCCTGACTTCTGACCTTACAATGAATGGTAACCTGACATTAACATCAGGCAACCTGATATTGAACAACAATGACCTGACACTGGGCCTGAACGGCAACTTCTCTGCTTCAGGTACCGGCACTATCAACGCAGGAGCTAACTCTAATATCACCATTAACTCTATGACAGGTCTTAGCGGTGCATTGAGGTTTGGCGTTGGCAACAACACTGTGAATGATCTCAACATCAACCTGGGCAATACGAGTGCGAACGTATCCCTCGGTGGCGACCTGACCATCAATGGCACACTTACACTGAACCAAGGTACACTTACACTGAACAACAACGATCTTACTTTCGCAGTTAATGGTAATATAGCGGCTTCAGGCAGCGGTTCTATCGTGAGCACAGCCGGTTCAAACATTACAATCACTTCGAACAATAGCTTCACAGGCGGTCTTAACTTCAGCGCAACCGGCAATACAGTTGGAAACCTGACCGTAAATATGGGTAATAATACAAGCACAGTAAACCTTGGCTCCAACCTTACAGTTAACGGTACACTGACACTGACATCAGGTATGCTGAACGTTGGTACTCACAACCTGAGCGTTGCAGCCAGCGGTAACGTTAGTGGCGGCCTGTCTACCAGCTATGTGGTTACAAGCAACGGTGGTACACTTACCATGAACCTGCTTGCCAATGGCTCACAAACCTTCCAGGTGGGTACTATGATGCACTATGCTCCGATAACTGTATCGGCAAATACAGGCTCTGCTAACGGCGACCTCAGCGTAATGGTTGATGACTCTGTATATGCTAATGGCAACACCGGGCTGAACCTGACAAACACCAGCTCACTTGTAAATGCAACATGGTTCCTGAGCAGCACTGCCTCTACAGGCCTCGATCTGAAGCTGCAGCCAATGTGGAGCGCCAATATGGAACTCAACGCCTTTAACAGGACTAGCGCACATATAGCTCACTATACTAACAACGCATGGGATGTTTCAGCTAACGCTTCAGCAACCACAGCCGTGAATGGTATGTACACTATCAGCCGCGATCACGTAACATCGCTGAGCCCATTTGCAGTTGCAGATCAGGCATCAGGTTTGAGTGTTAACCAGCTTGCATCCAGCAACAAAGTGGATATATCAATGTATCCTAACCCGGCAACTGATGTTGTGTATTTCAGCGCACCGTCTAAAGCCTCTTCGATCACTGTATATGATGTATCAGGCCGCATGGTGAAATCAGTATCTGCCAATGCTGACAATAGCATCCCGGTAAATGAACTGACTCCAGGCAATTACAGCGTGCAGATCAAGGGCCAGGACTATAGCAGCACTCAGCACTTCGTTAAACAATAAGTTTTACTTGTTATCAAATAAAGCAGATGCAGCTCCTCGCGAGCTGCATCTGCTTTATTGTTGAAATGGCAATCGCAGTTGACCGGGTATATTTTTCCTCTCGGCCGCCACTCCATGCTCATGAAAATTGGATAATGAAATACCCAACAGCCGAATCTGAACATCGGCGAGATCAGTAGAACGCAATAATTCCTTTGCAGTATTGGTAATAATCCTGAGGTCATCCGTGGCATGAACCAAAGAGTGATTGCGGGTAATAACTCTAAAATCGCTGTATTTAATTTTCACCGTAATTGTACGGCCTTTCAGGTTGTGCTTCTGAAGACGTTTATGTACCAGCCCTGCGATCCGCTCCAGTTCGCGATCCATTTCCTCTACCGTGGTAAGGTCGTAAGGAAAAGTGTCTTCTGCGCCTGCCGACTTTGTTTCGCGGTGGGGCTGGACCTGCCGTTCGTCGATACCACGCACGACACCGTAGTAAAAGTGACCTGCCTTACCAAAGTGTTTCACAAGCTCATCCTCGGTGAGCCTTTTCAGGTCGGCACCTGTATGCAAGCCCATGGCTTTCATTTTTTCGGCGGTGACCTTCCCTACGCCGTAAAATTTCTCCACCGGCAAATGCTCCATGAACTCCTCTATATGCGAAGGGCCAATAAAAGTAAGACCATCCGGTTTTTGCAGGTCGGAAGCAATTTTGGCAACGAATTTACTGACCGAAACACCGGCTGAGGCCGTTAAATTCAATTCGCCCTTTATTGCCTGTTTTATTTGTTTGGCTATCTCGATCGCCGATCCGATGCCTAATTTGTCCTCCGTCACATCCAGGTATGCCTCGTCCAGGGATAAAGGCTCTATCAAATCAGTATAGCGACGGAATATTTCTCGATTTTTTTGTGACACTTCTTTGTACACATCAAAGCGGGGATAAACGAAGACCAGGTGCGGGCAGAGGCGCAACGCCGTTTTGGAGGGCATGGCGGAACGTACACCAAATTTGCGCGCTTCATAACTGGCAGTTGCCACCACTCCTCCCCTTCCCTCCGGGGAACCACCAACGGCAATGGCTTTGCCACGGTACTCCGGATGGTCGCGCTGCTCGACGGAAGCATAAAATGCATCCATATCAATATGGATGATCTTACGGTATGTGGTATTGGTTTCTCTTGTCAAGGAATTGTTGAATAACAACTTCAAAGTTCCGGCTTTTTTCGGCTACAGGAGAAAGACACATGGAAACCGAATGATAATGATATCCACATCTTGATCCGGAAGATAGGAGAGTTTGCTGTTAATCGTTAAACGGTGTTATAGTCTTACCACATCCATACCACGTCGCCATGCTTATAAGTCGCCATCCGGCCATTTTCGAGCTGTACCATTAGCTGGCCGTCAGTGTTGGCTTTCACAATAATGCCTTTCCACTCGGTATGCCCATCACTAAACGCTTGCTCCAGCCCCCTACGGTAGAGCAATCCATTATACTGGCGCATGATCTCGTCTGCATGGATTTTACCCGACAACTTATCGAAAATACTCGACCGAAGCATATCCCTCAGGACAACCAGGTTGAAGCTTTTCGACGAATTGATCTTTAACGATGTTGCATAGGGCAGTTCAGGAGGAAATGAATCTTGCAGCACATTCAAGCCCAGACCAACTACACTGTAAATCCATTTGCTTCCCCTTAATATATTTTCTATTAAAATACCACCTGCCTTTTTGTCATTTACTATTATGTCATTGGGCCATTTAACCATTATGTTCCAACCCTCATAAAGGCTTTCCAAACTCTGGGCAACAGCCACAGCCACCCCCGCACTAAATACGAATTGCTCCTCCAGCGACTGCTGGGGAGCAATAATGAGGCTCATAAGCAGGCTTTGGCCGGGTACACCGGCCCAGTGCCTGCCCCGCTGTCCCTTACCGGCTGTTTGTTCCCAGGCGGTCACCGTCAGTCCTGCCTGTGCCGTATCGGCATCTATCAGCTGCATGGCATAGTTATTGGTGCTGTCTACTGTATGCAATTCAATGATAGGCGCTGCTAATAATCCTATAACGTCAAGTGCCAAAAGATTTTTATAATTTTGATTGAAGTAAAGATATTGAGAAACCAAAAACAGTAAAGCACCAATTTGGAGAAAGTAATAACCGCACTACAGGGAAGGAAGAAATCTGCAACCAGGCAATCGAGGAACAGCAAACTTTTTAAGACCATCCTAAAAGCAATTCAAGACAAGAAAGGTGATAAGATCGTGTCGCTCGATCTTCGGAAGATAGATGAAGCGGTAGCCGATTTTTTTATTTTGTGCGAGGCAAAATCATACGTACAAATTAAGGCAATAGCCGACTATATAGATGAACAAGTAGGGAAGGAGACAGGGGAAAGGCCTTACCATGTGGAACAAGGCCCTCAATGGACGCTTATGGACTACGTAAATATCGTGGTCCACATCTTCGACCACGAACACCGGAAATTCTACGACCTGGAAAGCCTGTGGAATGATGCGGACAGGATGGAGCACAATGAATAATTTTTGTTTTATAGATCAATTCGTTTTTTTAAGAGATAATGGAAGACAACAAACAAAGGCCGCCATTAGGGGGGCCGGGAACCGATAACAAAAACCAGCGCAAAGGACCGCGCTTTAACATATACTGGATATATGGCATCATCATATTGTCGTTGCTGGCGCTCCAGTTTTTCGTGAGCAATTCCAGCAACCCGTCTCATGAGCATTCTTTCCAGGAGCTAAAACCCTATATGGCTAAAGGCGATGTGGCAAAGCTGGTAGTGGTAAATAATGATTATGTGGAGGTTTTCCTTAAGCCGGGCGCACAGCCGGTGGCGCAACAGGATAATAAGTCGCCGCTAAATATGGGCAGTGACAAAGGCCCTGCATTCACATTCCGGATAGGCTCTGTGGACCAGTTTTACAGCGAACTGCATGATGCGGAGCAGGAGTTGCCCGAGGCATCGAGGAACGTCAATGTCACCTATGAGACCCGAGGCGACTTGCTGCATTCAATACTTAATTCAATATTCCTGCCATTGATATTGCTGGTCGCCATGTGGTTCCTCCTGATGCGCAAAATGGGTGGTGGTGCAGGCGGCGCAGGCGGTGCAGGTGGAATTTTCAACATCGGCAAATCAAAAGCTCAACTGTTTGAGAAGGGTACACGCGTTAATATCACTTTTAATGATGTGGCAGGTTTGGATGAGGCGAAAGTGGAAGTGATGGAAATAGTGGACTTTTTGAAAAACCCTAAAAAATACACTTCGCTGGGCGGTAAGATCCCTAAAGGTGCTTTGCTTGTCGGCCCTCCCGGCACCGGTAAAACGCTGCTTGCCAAAGCTGTGGCCGGCGAGGCGCAGGTTCCATTCTTCTCTATGTCTGGTTCCGATTTCGTGGAGCTTTTCGTTGGTGTGGGCGCCAGCCGTGTGCGCGACCTCTTTAAGCAAGCAAGAGAGAAAGCACCCTGTATCGTGTTCATTGACGAAATAGACGCTATTGGTCGTGCCCGCGGTAAGAATGTAGTGATGAGCAACGACGAGCGTGAGAATACGCTTAACCAACTGCTTGTGGAAATGGATGGCTTTAGTGGCGATAGTGGTATTATCGTCCTTGCTGCTACTAACCGTCCTGATGTGTTGGATACGGCGCTGCTGCGCCCCGGACGTTTCGACCGACAGATATCAATAGACATCCCGGATGTAAAAGGCCGTGAAAAAATATTCGATGTACACCTGAAGCCCATCAAAAAATCGAAGGACCTGAACATTGCAAAACTTGCGGTGCAGACCCCCGGATTTGCGGGTGCTGATATAGCCAACATTTGTAACGAAGCTGCCCTGATCGCTGCCCGTAAAGGCAAAACAGAGGTGGATATGAATGACTTTAACGATGCTATCGACCGCGTGATTGGTGGCCTCGAAAAGAAGAACAAGATCATATCGCCCGACGAAAAGCGCACTATTGCTTACCACGAAGCCGGACATGCAGTTTCAGGCTGGTTCCTGGAGCATGCGCATCCCCTTGTAAAGGTAACCATCGTTCCACGCGGCGTAGCCGCTTTGGGCTATGCTCAATACCTGCCAAAAGAAATGTACATCCGTAATGAAGATCACCTGATGGATGACATGTGCATGAGCCTCGGCGGCAGAGCTGTAGAAGAGATCGTGTTCGGTAAAATATCAACCGGCGCCCTGAGCGACCTGCAGCATGTAACGCGTATGGCCTATGCTATGGTATCAATGTATGGCATGAACGATAAAATAGGCAACATATCGTTCTACGACCCGCAAAATGATCAAAGCTTCTCAAAGCCATACAGCGAGGAAACCGGCAAGATAATAGACGACGAAGTACGTAAACTGGTGGAAGCTGCATACGCGCGCACAAAAAAGCTGCTTAACGATAAAATAGAATCGGTAAAGATCATTGCAGAAGAGCTTTTGAAAAAAGAGGTACTTTACAAAGACGATCTCGACAGGCTGATAGGTGTGCGCCCTTATGAAGAGCCGCCTATATCAGAAGGCAGCATGGAGCCAACACCGCCGCTTCCCGGAAGTGTGACACCACAGGAAAATTATTAATTAAAAAAGCGGTGAACGTTCACCGCTTTTTTAATTTTACGGATATAACTATGCAGATTTTCAAGACGTCAAGGTCAAGGGAGAATATACTCCGGAAGGTGCGCAGCCGGTTGGACGGTCATAGCAGCCCGATGCCTTACCCCAACGCAGAGAAGGAGCGTACCGACTCGGTATTCCATCCTGAAGAGCTGTCACCCGAGGAGTGTTTTGCCGAAACCTTTATCGCTAACGGGGGCAGGTTCGTGTACTGCGACAATGAACAGGAGCTGCTGGAAAATATTTATACACTTTATGAGAACAGGGGCTGGACGAACGTCGTTTGCGCTGATGAAAGGATCATAAACCTGTTCAACAATAATAAAATGCCGATCTTAAAAACTGCTGGTCCGAACGGTGATGCGGACGCCAGCATTACCGGCTGCGAATCCTTGCTAAGTCGTACCGGGTCGATGTTGTTTAGCAGCCGGCAGTACTATGGCCGCACTTCAACAGTCTACTATCCTGTGCACCTTGTGGTGGCTTATGCCAACCAAATAGCAGGGGACATTGCAGAAGCGTTTGGGATGCTGAAAGCAAAGTATAAGAGCGGGCTGCCGTCGATGATCAATGTTAACAGCGGGCCAAGCAGGACCGCAGATATTGAGAAGACCTTGGTGACAGGAGTTCATGGCCCGGGAGAAGTGTTTTGCTTCTTTGTAAATGCCGACAAATAAAAATGCCGAAATACATCCGCCGGCGTGTGCCGCAAATGTATTTCAGCATTTTAAAGGGGGTATAAGGATAAAATGTTTGCCTCTTAAGGGTACATAAGGGCCGGGCCTTGACGTATGAATCAAACTTTCGTAAAAAGCTCAAAACCGAGCCAAAGTAACTGTCAATTAATCATTTAACCCTTTACCATTTGCCAAAATGATGCTTTCGTCGGACGAAATGCAGTTTTAAACAGAGGAACGATTAAATAAAATATATTAATTATTCTTTATGCTTAAAGCCTGCAGTTCGACTGATCTTGTTGAACAGGCCTATGAAGTCATTTCTGACGCTCTTAGAGACAGGTATCTGCATGTTATCTTCCATTATTATAGAGCCTGACGTCTCGTAACGCATAACGTGATTCAGGTTCACAATGTATGACCTATGCGCCTGGAAAAAGACGGATTCATCGATGATCTTTTTAAACTCACCTAAGTTGTAAGAACTCATAATGCTGTACTCCTTTGTCACAACTTTGGTGTATTTGTTAACGCTTTCGAAATAAAGGATGTCATCAATATTCAAATAGTCTATACCCTTGATATTGGGCACACCGATTTTCCTCTTATTGTTGATAGCCGGCTGGGCCGATTGATGATTCTTTCCAAATTTGATCTTCTCGATCGCCTTGTTAACGGCAAAAGACAGTTCAAAGTCATCAATTGGCTTCAATACATAACCTGCAGCAGAAAATTTGATGGCATCCATGGCAAATTCACTATGCGCTGTTACAAAAATGACCTGGAAAGGGAGCGAAGGGAAAAGCTTGAGAAAGTCGACACCGGTCTTCTCTGGCATCGATACATCAAGAAAAACCAGATCGACCGAGGTATTATGCAGGGCTTCCAAACCCTTTTTCCAGTCGGTATAAGTACCAACAATGCTGATGTTGGGAAACAAGGCTTTCAACCGTTCATCCAGCACTTCTATTGCCTTTGGCTCGTCGTCAATAATGATACAGTTCATATCAGCCGATAAATTTTACACTTTTAATAGTCAGCTTTACAACGGTTTCGGTCCAGATGCTTTCGGCATATTCTATAAAGATACGCATATGCTCGTATTCACTGGTATATTTCAATCAATTATTGTGTCAGTTTTGTGCCATATGATCCGTTAGGGCTGCAATAGCAAGGTCACATATCTTATTCCCGGGCTGGCATTTCCGCTACGCAATGAATTTCGTTTTGCTAATGATCAACTTCACAATAGTTCCGGTTTCGGCCCCACTTTTATCGACATACTCCAAATTGATATCTACATGCTCGTATTCTTTATAAATATTTATAAGCTGTTCGGTAAGTTTAGTTCCATAAGATTCCCTGCGTGTTGTATCGAGTTTATTTAGCTCACGGGCCTTATATCGACCTATCCCATTATCCTCGATTATGCATATAAGTTCGCCGTCGATATTACCCTGCAAAAACCTGATCGTGAGCAGACCTCCGCTCTGGCGATGGAACAATCCGTGACTGATCGCGTTTTCCACTAAGGGTTGTATGAGCAGAGATGGTATCAGCAAGTTCATTGCCGGTATTTTGTTATCGATCTCTATAGAGTAACTAAATTTGTCCTCAAACCGGATCTGTTGGAGCTCGATATAATTTCTTAGCATATTCACCTCTTCGTCCAGGGTGATATACCTATCCTGGGAAGACTTCAAATATCCACGCAGCAAGCGGGAGAATTTGTTTACGTGAATATATGCGTCATCAAATCTCTTTTTGCTTATGAAGAATTGGGCGGTACTCAGGGTATTGAATATGAAATGAGGGTTTATCTGGGCATATAAAGCTTTCAGCTCCAACTCGAGCAATACACGCTTCTTTTCGTTTGAGCGTGCTACGACCGCCCTGGTGGTAAGTACTACCAGCAAGAGCAAAATCACTACCGCAGTGATGCCCAATATCCAAAAAACCACGGCCCATTTCTGCGTTTGCCACCAGTAAGGTAACCGATAAACATAAAAAGTGATCAATTTACTTCGCCACATTTCATCACTAGCCACACACTGAACCTTATACAATACCCCTGGCGCAAAACTGCTTAATACAATATCACCGTCCGACTGCTGCCAATCTTTTGTATAACCTTCGATAAAGTACTTAAATACCGGCGCCCCCCTGCCATAATAATTTATTGCATCCAGGATTATTTTTTCATTCTTTTGGCTTATCGACAGGGTATCGTTATTCAATAAACGCCGGGAATAAGGGTATTTCATTACTATTTTAAAAAAGTCTGACTTGGCCGGGAGGAACAGCTGCTTGCTTTCAAGGTCCTTAAGGTCAAGCTCGTAAACGCCTTTATCAGTATTTAAAACAATGTGGTCGTCCTGATTTACAACGAAATTAAAAATGCGGTTATAGTTATTGTAGTTGATGTTGGGTATCACCTTAAATTCTCCCATGCTAAGTGGCCCGGTAATTTCGGCTACCGCCAGGCCAAATCCACCTGCCACAAATATGCGTTTGCCCCGGATATGAAAAAAGCTGTTTTGCAACATACAAGACCCTCGCAAGATGGATGTACGCATAACACCCGGATTGAAAATGAGCAGTTTGTCATTATTTAAAACATACACATTGGCAAAGGAATCTGTCTCGATATTTTGTATATTCTGTATACCGAGGGAATTGAGATAGTCGGGCTGAATATCAAGTTGTTTGTCTGTCGCATTATCATAAATGGTAAGTTTACGCGAGTTAAAGGCCCATACTTTACCGTAGAAATTGTCAATGAAAATTCCATTGTATCGTTCGTCATTCAATTGCTTTATGACCAGGGAATCCCTCTTAAAGTGCCAAATCGACAAGCCATATTTCGATATTGAAAACAAAGTGCTGTCGTTCATATCCGCAAGAGTGTGATTGGACAGATATGTTGTAGATAGCACAGGACTGTTTACAATGACGGGCTCGGGGCTACCGATGATATAGTAGAGTATCTTTCTTTTTTCATCTACGAGATTTATTAATCGGCCCTTCGATTTGCCATGCCGGAAAGTACCGGTAGCCATAGAAACAAAAACTGTCGAGTCCTTCAGACTGGCAATGCTCTTGAAATTTGAGTTTCCCGAAAACGCTTCAGTTTTTAATTTACGGTGAACACCAAGGCTATAAAGAGCTTTTCTACTACTGCTCCACCAATAAGAAGCCCCTCCTGATGCACCTACGAATTTTGTCTCCCCTAACTCCGCCAAATCGCGGCTAATGGCAAAGGAATCATAAAATCTTTTAAATCGACACCAGGTGCCGGCGCCATTGGTGGTGTACCATCGGTCGCCATAATTGTCGTCAAAAACGTAGGCGATCTGCGCAGGTACCGGCAGAATTGTCTCAAATTTTTCTCGCGCCAATATATGATACCCGGTGTCTAAAGTATAAAGGGCGCTATTAGTCATAAGGTAGCTTACCTTTTTTGCGGAACCCAAAGGGTGTTCAGCTTCAAAATTGTAGATATTCTCACCTTTCTCCTTTTCAAAGGAAATGACTTCTTCTATGCACGTCCGGGTATTTATGGTGTGCACCACGCTATCTTTATTACCATACTCTATGATATTTCCGTTCGAATTCGCGAGTAAAGTACTTGGATAACTCAAAGGAAACGGCTTAACTGCAAAACATCTTTTTACCAATGCCTTGTCTGGCCGAATCAAATCGTAAGTGTACCAGTGATCCCGTCCGTATACCCAGAGTTTGTTATCAGGCGCCAGCAGGGCGGAGCTTATATGCAGGGTGTCGTGCAATTGCCAGTTTGTTGTTCCATAAACGGGGTATGCGCCGATAAGATCCTGCTTTACCACACCCAGCCAGAAAGAACTATGCTGGTGGAAAGTAAAAAAAACAAAACTATCGTTGCCACCCACTTGAGTAACATGTATCACCCGGTCGTTAGCAGTTAAGCGTATCGGGTAATAGGCATCATTTTCTATATAACCAAATTGGTAGGTCAATGATAATATCCAGATGCGTCCTCTCTTGTCTTCATAGAGTTGATATACATCATTTGAAGGCAGGCCGGTATTGGTGTTGAACACCTTAAACGAATAGCCATTATACTTAACTACACCATTATCTGTGGCAAACCACAAATAGCCGTTGTGATCCTGGATCAGGCTGTAAACGTTATTAGTCGGGAATCCCGTATTCAGGTCAAAGTGCATCAGGTGCGTAGTATCCACGGCCCCACTAACCTTGATGCAACAGCCAAGGCAAAACAGCAATATGGAATACAGGTGCTTCATGCAGTAATAAACCTGTTGCAATAATAAAAACAAGATACTTCATATTGTCCAGATACTTAAATGGAGCTTACCTTTGCAGCCTGAACCTTTTATGAAAAAGGATATACTGGATAAAGAAGACATAGTACTATTGGTCAACACATTTTACGACCGTGTAAAGCAGGATGAGGTGATCGGCTACATCTTCAAAACCATTATCGGGGCCGACTGGAGCCATCATTTACCCATTATGTACCAATTTTGGGAAACCATTCTGCTCAACAAACCCGGCTATAATGGCAACCCCATTAAGAAGCACATAGAGGTAGACAAAAAAGAATCTCTGGCGCCTGAGCACTACGAAAGATGGCTGAAACTCTGGCGTGAAACGACCGATGAGCTTTTTGAAGGACCTAACGCCGATGACATTAAAAACAGGGCTTACCTGATGATGAACCTGATAAAGATGAAGGTAGAATGGGCCAGGCTGGGCAAAAGCATCGAATAGTATACGCTAATCGTTACATTTAGCATATGAGTACATTTTCCATTTCCGGACAACTTATCGATCTGTTTCAAAAACGAACTTATCCGGCTTTGATAGAAATTGCCGGTGGCGTCATACGGTCTGTAAAGGAAATTGACAATGCACCGGATCAGTATATCCTGCCGGGCTTTGTGGATGCGCACATACATATTGAGAGCTCCATGCTGGTACCAACGGCCTTTGCAAGGCTAGCTGTTGTGCACGGCACGGTAGCGACGGTATCAGACCCTCATGAGATTGCAAATGTATGCGGTAAAGAGGGCGTGCAATACATGATAGAGAACAGCAGGCAAACACCATTCAAATTCTTCTTCGGTGCACCTTCATGTGTACCTGCGACAACTTTTGAAACAGCAGGAGCTGCACTGGATGCAAACGATGTGGCAGATTTATTGCAAAGTCCCGACATCTGGTATCTGAGTGAGATGATGAATTATCCCGGTGTGCTAAATAACGATCCGCAGGTAATGGCCAAGATCGCAGCGGCAAAAAAAGCCGGTAAGCCTGTAGACGGGCATGCACCGGGACTAAGGGGAGACACTGCAAAGGCATATGCCGCAGCAGGGATCACAACCGATCATGAATGCTTCACGCTGGAAGAAGCACTGGACAAAATAGCTGCAGGAATGCATATTCTCATACGCGAAGGTAGTGCAGCTAAAAATTTCGAAGCGCTAGCGGAAATAATCCGGCTGCACCCCGACAAGGTGATGTTCTGCAGCGACGACAAACATCCTGATGAGCTTGTTTTACACCATATCAACAAGCTGGTAAAGAGGGCCATTGACAAGGGTTATGACATGTATGACGTGCTCAGGGCGGCATGTTTGCACCCGGTACAACATTACAAACTGCCGGTCGGCCTGCTTCGGGAAAATGACCCGGCCGACTTTATAGTGGTGAAAGACCTCGGTGAATGGACCATTCACCAAACTTATATTAATGGTGAATTAGTTGCAGAAAACGGACAAACGTTGTTGTCACACAAACAAGCGCCGGTGATCAATAATTTTTCGGCACAGCCTAAGGTCATACACGATTTTGAGGTGAAGACAGAGAAAGACAGGTCGGATATCAGGGTGATAGAAGCCCTGGAAGGCCAACTGATCACCAATGAATTGATAAAACCGGGCAAGATTAAAGATGGGATATTAATAAGCGACCCGGACCAGGATATTCTAAAGATCGCCGTGGTAAACAGGTATGTTCCTGATGCCCCGGTAGCCCTTGCATTCATCAAAAATTTCGGATTAAAGCAAGGAGCGATAGCCTCCACGGTGGCGCACGATTGCCACAACATTATCGCCGTGGGCATAGACGACACGTCTATATGCGCTGCTGTAAATGCACTGATAGAATGTAAAGGCGGTGTGGCCGTTGCAAATGGCGTAACCGTAGACTGTATGGCACTACCAATTGCCGGCCTTATGAGTATCGACGATGGCTATTGGGTCGCCCGGCAATACTCCGAACTGGATAAAAAAGCAAAGGAACTGGGCACCCCGCTAAAGGCACCCTTCATGACCTTATCATTTATGGCCTTGCTGGTAATACCAAGCCTGAAACTGAGCGACAAAGGTCTTTTTGACGGAAACGCTTTCAGGTTCACATCATTGACTGTATAGCCTACTTATTATTGTATTCCCTGATGGCCATTTCGAGGCAATCCATGGCGGCATTTATATCTGCCGTATTGAGCACATAAGCAAGGCGCACTTCATCTACACCTTTGCCTTTGGTAGCATAAAAACCCGCAGCCGGAGCCATCATCACAGTGGCACCAATATGCGAGAAGTCTTCGAGCAGCCACTGGCAAAATTTTTCGGCACTATCTACAGGCAACTTTGCCATTGCATAAAATGCCCCGCCCGGCAGCGGGCAAGTAATACCCTCTATGGCTTCCAGGCGTTTAACCAGCAGGTCCCGACGGGCAGTATATTCTGCATGTACGTCATCAAAATAGTTGGCAGGCAGATCCACGGCAGCCTCACCCAATATCTGTTCGAAAGAAGGCGGACTAAGACGGGCCTGGGCAAATTTCATTGCCGCATCTATCACCTCCTTGTTATGGGTAACAAATGCACCAATTCTGGCGCCACATGCGCTGTAACGTTTCGATATCGTATCGAGGAGGATGGCATGCTTTTCCAACCCTTCCAGCGAAAGCGCTGATATATGTTTACGCCCATCGTAGCAAAATTCGCGGTAAGCCTCGTCGCTAAACAGAAACAGGTCATGGTCAAGACATATCTTTTTTAGCACCTCCAACTCCTCGCGGCTATACAGATAACCCGTAGGATTGTTGGGATTGCAGATCATGATCGCCTTGGTACGGGGAGTCACAGCCTTCTCAAAAGCCTCGATCGGCGGCAGCGCAAAACCGTCCTCGATGTGCGAGGGAATCGGGACAATATTAACCCCGGAGGCAGTTGAAAACCCGTTATAGTTAGCATAAAAAGGTTCCGGTATAATGATCTCATCGCCCGGATCGCAGCAACTCATAATAGCAAACAGGATCGCCTCCGATCCCCCGGTCGTTATAATGATCTGGTTGTGGTCCACAATCACATCATTCCGCTTGTAATATTCCACCAGCTTTCGGCGATAGCTTTCGTTACCGGCGCTGTGGCTGTATTCAAGCACTTTTATATCGGCATGCTTTACTGCATCGATGATAGCCGGAGGTGTCTCGATATCGGGTTGTCCGATGTTGAGATGATACACTTTTATTCCTCTTTTTTTTGCTGCTTCGGCATAAGGAACCAGCTTGCGTATGGGTGATGGCGGCATGTGCGCGCCACGCTGCGATATATGCGGCATAGCGCAAAAATAATGTAAATGTGATAGAACCCAACTCCGACATTATAACGGCCCTGCGTTTCACCTGATTCTTCCATAACGAAAAGTTCATAATCGGCGCAAATGTGGCATGGTATTTTACACTTAGACAAAAAACAATTTATGGCAAAAGCAGCATCAAAATCTAAAAAATCCGGCAAGAAAACAGCCGCTAAAAAAAGCGCCGCAGCAAAAAAAACCGCACCCAGGAAGGCTCCTGCTAAAACAAGCACTGCGGGGGGTAAAAAATCCCTGGTGTCTAAAATATTCAATCAGGGCCAGGACAGCGAGGAATCAATGCTTATGGAATTCTTTAGCGATGAGCTGAAAGACATTTACTGGGCAGAAAAGCACTTAACTAAAACGCTGCCTAAGATGCAGAAGGCTGCTACCTCGGACGAGCTTAAACAAGCATTTGCCGATCACCTCGAAACTACACAAACGCACGTGGAGCGCCTGGAAGAAATATTTGAGCTCCTGGGTAAAAAGGCGCAGGCCAAGAAGTGCGACGCAATGGCTGGCATTACAGAAGAGGGAGCTGGCATTATTGAAGAAACAGAAAAAGGCACCGCTACACGCGACGTTGGGCTGATACTGTCCGGACAAAAGGTGGAACATTATGAAATTGCCACGTATGGCGGCCTTGCCCAACTGGCAAAAACACTTGGGCTGGAAGATGTGGCATCTCTGCTCGAGGAAACGCTGGCTGAAGAAAAAGAGGCGGATGAATTGTTGACGCAGATAGCTGAGAACAATATAAATATACGAGCAAGCGAAGAAGACGAAGACGAAGAAGGTGAGGAGGAAGAAGAAGAAGATTCGGATGAGGAAGAAGGTGATGAAGAAGAAGAAGAAGCTTAACAAATAAAGGGGCCATATTGATATCAATGTGGCCCTTAATCTAACACAATGCCTGAAGGACCATCCATAGTAATATTAAAAGAACTGGTTCAACCCTTCAAAGGGAAGAAAATACTGGCTGTAGAGGGCAATACCAAGATCGGCAAGGAACAGTTCCTGAATAAGAAAGTGACCGACTTTAAAAGCTGGGGCAAGCACTTTCTGATCTGCTTTAGCAAGTTTACGCTAAGGGTGCATTTCATGCTTTTCGGTTCTTATCGCATTAACGAAGACAGGGAGATGACCCCAAGGCTGAGCCTTCGCTTTGCTAACGGTACGCTTAATTTTTACGCATGCTCATTAAAGTTGATCGAGGAACCACTTGAGGAAGTTTATGATTGGAGCGCAGATACCCTATCACCCGAATGGGACAGTGCAACGGCGCTTAAAAAATTAAAAGCGAAACCAGGAGTGCTGGCTGCCGATGCGATCCTGGACCAGGACATTTTTGCCGGAGCCGGCAACATCTTTAAGAACGAGGTGTTATTCAGGATCCGGGTACACCCGCTTAGCAAGATCGGCAAGCTCCCACCCAAAAAGCTCCGGGAGTTGGTTGAGGAGGTCCGCAATTATGCCTACCAATTTCTGGAATGGAAAAAGAAATTCGAACTCCGTAAACACTGGCTGGCACATACTAAGAGAACATGCCCAAGGTGTCACATTCCCTTCATCAAAGAACACCTGGGCAAGACTAACCGCCGCACATTCTATTGCTCTAATTGTCAGCTACTATACGAATGATATCAATTTCAAATCGTTATCCTTCATCGTTGCTTAGATTATTTGATCTTCAACATTTTTTTCAGGGTGTTAGCATTGTCGATGCCATAGCCATACCAATCATTATTAAAGTATATCCATAGCGTGTGCCCGGCCTTGTGCCACTTCCTGAACTTTGCTGCATATTCCTTCAGCATTTCATCCGAGTACGATGACGCGTATAGCTTTCGCGGTCCATGAAACCTGAAGTAAATGTGCTTAGACGTGATATGTTCCTCGTACGGAAAACCCACTCCCGACTGCGATATCACCCATGCTATATTATATTGACGCATCAGGTCTATCACGTCTTTCTCCATCCAGGTATCATGGCGAACTTCTAGTGCGAAATCATATTCCCCGTACCTATTCTTTAATAGTTCGAAAAAGTAAGTAAGCTTATCGCGATTGCACTTTAAAAATGGCGGCAATTGTAGCAGTATAGGACCAAGCTGATGTTTTATGGGCGCGAAAACTTCAAAGAATCTTCTGAGCGGTTCTTCCGGTTCGTTCAGCTTTTTCATATGCGTCAAGAAGCGACTCATCTTCGGACAAAAGGTAAAGCCTTCAGGCACCTTTGCCGCCCAGTTGAGCACTGTTTCCGCAGTGGGCATGCGATAAAAGCTGCTATTGATCTCGGTCGTGTCAAAATGTTCAGCATAGAAGGTCAGCCAGTCTGACGCCTTCATTTTCTCTGGATAAAATATTCCTTTCCAGTCCTTATAGCTCCAGCCTGATGTGCCTATGTGTATTTTTCTATCGGCCATACCTGCCTAAATACATAAATATCAAGCCTAAGCTCCCTGTCATCCTGCAATGGCACAATTTGGGTATCGTCTTTTTACAAAATCAGCGGCATGGCAACAGTAACCAAAAAGAAGATAGCGAAGAAAACCGCTGTTAAAAAAAATGCAGGCAAGGACATTTCAAGCAGTTACAACCAATATAAAGAGTATGACGGCAAGCAATATACCGGCATGAAAGTAGGTCGTACACATCACTGGCACTATGACGTGGGTGACTGGAAAGAGCGTAAGATCACACCGGAGAAATGGGAGTTTACTTTCGATGTTGTCAAACGGCGCACCGGGCACGCCCCGGAAGGCAGTGGCGTTCCCGTAGGCACCGGGTACCACTGGTTTATACTGGCGCATCAATATGCCGAGAAGCTCGATGCCAACGATTACACAACACAGATGGTAGGGCTTAAGTTCAAACTATCGCACAAAAGGGTCGGGAAAGACAAATGGAACGCGAGCACAAACGCACAACGTAAACAATTGATACAAATTCTGCAAAGTGCGATCAATGAATTGAAAAAAGAACCGGAGGAACTTGCACCTGTGGCGATCGATATGGAGTACAAAAACAAGGCTTATAAGGGCCTGGGCATTCCTGTCATGTCTTCCTGCGAAAAAGGTGTTTGCTATGAGCTGGACATTACACTTAACAACGAACACATGGGGGTGTTGCGCTGCACTCCAAGGGGGTGGAAGATAAACGAAGTGAAACAGCAAGGGCTGGTAAATGCCATAGGCAACTATGTATCGGAATGGTATGAATAATTATTTTTTCCTAAAATACTAGTGTATGGATCTGCTTATCAAAATATTCGGGGAAGGGAAAGAACTTAGTACTTTACAGATGGTCAGCAGGGGTATTGTGGTATTCGTAATTGCGCTGTTGCTCTTACGTATATCCGGCCGGCGCTCATTCGGGCTTCGCACGCCGCTCGATAATATCATCAGCATCACGCTTGGTGCCGTCCTTAGCAGGGCCATCGCCGGCGTGTCACCATTTGTACCGGTAGTTGTTACCTGCCTGGTGGTAGTGTCGCTCCACAGGATATTAGGATGGCTCATTATCAGGTACAAATGGCTAGAACAAATAATGGAAGGGCGTAAGTTCCTGCTTTTCACGGATGGCGAATTCGTTAAGGAGACTATGGACAGAGCGCTTGTCCAAAGGGAAGATGTAATGCAGGGTGTACGAAAAACGGCTCTTACAGAGAACATGGACAAAATAAAGGCTGTCTATATGGAGCGAAATGGTGAGATATCGGTGATAACAAAAGGGGAAGATTAAGCCATATCGTCCGTCATGAATTAATTGTTTGCTTGTAGGTGCAATTTTACCGGTATCTGTCTCTCATCTGGAAAGGCAAAAAAATAGCACTTAATGGAACAAAAAAAAACCGGCTGCATTAAGCAGCCGGTCGGTATAAAATCTTTAAGAAGATTAGTGGTTGGTAGTACCGTTGTTATTCACAGCAGGCACAGTTGGATTAGGATTAGCCTTCACCGTACCCTTGATGTGGATAGTATAACGATCGGTACCTGCGTTCGACTGGATGTAAACATCTTTCATGAACGGACCAACACGGCCTTGCGTATGATATGTTACATTGATAACACCCTTTTTGCCAGGCAGGATCGGTTGCTTCGGCCAATCAGGAACAGTGCAACCGCAAGACCCTGTAGCATTTTGGATGATCAGGGGTTCCTTACCTGCGTTAGTAAATTCGAACGCATATTTTGCCTCAGGGCCTTCTTTCAGTTCGCCGAAGTCATGTGTTTCTTCTTTGAATTTGAACTTAGGACCGTTAGGATTAGCAGCAGGGGCGGCTTGTGTTGTTGCCGGCTGCGATGATGCCGTAGCTCCGGTAGATTTTTGCGCGTTAGCGGCTAAAGCACCTACTGACAGGCAAACGAGCGTGATGAACAGTTTTTTCATAATTGAATTTTGATATGCTTGTTTTATTATTAGACGATATATCAGACCGCTTTCGGGTCTTTTTAGTTGGTTTTGATCATTGAATTATTCTCAGGTACCGAACTGGTTGGTGCCTTTTCAACTGTTCCCTTAATGGTCAGCACCTTAGTACCCGCATTGGTAGCCACGGTGATAGACTTAGTAAACGCGCCGGGACGGCCAACGGTGTTGTAAGATGCCTTTACGATACCTGTCTTACCCGGAAGTACCGGGTCCTTTGAATAAGACGGTGTAGTACAGCCGCAGGATGCATGCACGTTCTGCAGAATGATCGGCTCCTTGCCTGTATTGGTAAATGCAAATTCGAAATCGGCAGTAGGACCTTCTTCCACGGTACCGAAATCGTGCATCTCCGTTTTAAAATTAAGGTTCTCCGGCTTCAATGTAGTAGCGGGAGTGGCCTGTGGGGCAGGAGCGGCTGTGGTAGCTGCATTTTTTGAAATAACAGTTTGTTTCTTTTCCTGGGCCATTCCAACGCCTGAAACCAACAATACAAGACCTAAAGAAAATAATACTCTTTTCATTTTTTTAATCCTTTTTAGCGATGATTATGATAGATAACAAATTTAATACCGAAATGTCAAACTCTTCAATATTATTTGTTAAAACGGCTTTATCTATTTGATAACGGGCAAATTTATCATTTTTCGTCCAATACATAATAAAAAATATAAAATTTATCATTATTGCCACGTTCGCAATGCGTTGCTGGTAATTTTGTCGGCTGATGATCGATTTTGAAGACGACATAAAGAACTGTATAATCACCCTCGAACAGGGGGGCATTATTTTATACCCAACTGACACTATTTGGGGGCTCGGCTGCGATGCCATGAATTCCACGGCTGTCGAGAAGGTGTTTGCGCTGAAGCAGCGCCCCCGGGAAAAAAGCATGATCATCCTGCTTGCCGAGGCCCGGGATATTATTCAGTATATAGCCGCACCCCCGCCTGATATTATCAACACACTTGAAAGCTTCGATACCCCTACTACGGTCATTTACGATGGCGCATTAGGTTTCCCTGACAATGTAACGGCAGACAATGGCTCTATCGCGATACGGGTTACCCGCGACCCGTTTTGCCGTGCGCTCATCAAACGGTTCCGGAGGCCCATTATATCTACCTCCGCCAATCTCAGCAATAGGCCCTCAGCGGCCACCTTTAGCGAGGTAGACCCGGAGATAATTGCAGGCTGTGACTACGTGGTAACGCACCGCCAAAACGACAGCACTGTCCATCCCCCATCCCGCATAGTGCGGCTGCACGATGACGGACAACTGGAAATACTGCGCGGATAATTTCAATACTGTTTAGCTTTGTGCCCCATGGATATTGCCTGCACCCCGGATGAAAAACGTGTACTGGAGCGAATAGCGAAAGCCGCCCAACTATTGGGTATAGACTGCTATCTCATCGGGGGTTTTGTCCGCGATAAACTGCTGAACCGGGGCTGTAAGGATATCGACGTGGTATGCACCGGCGATGGGATTGCTTTAGCCCACGCTGTCGCAGGCACTTATAAGCACAAACCGCAGGTCAACTTTTTCAAAACCTTTGGGACAGCCCAATTCAAGGCCGATGGCTTTGACTTAGAATTTGTAGGCGCCAGGAAAGAGTCTTACCAGGATCACTCGCGCAAACCCGAAGTCACGGCCGGCACCATCGAAGACGATCAGCGCAGGCGCGATTTTACCATCAATGCCCTCGCCATCAGCCTGAATAAGGAAGATTATGGTAAGCTCATCGATCCTTTCAACGGCATCCCCGATCTCAACGATAAGATAATCCGCACTCCCCTGGACCCCGATATTACGTTTTCCGATGACCCCCTGAGAATGATGCGGGCAGTGCGCTTTGCCACGCAACTGGGTTTTACTATTTACCCGGAGACTTTCGAAGCCATCGCGCGAAACAGGCATCGCATCAAGATCGTTTCCAGGGAGCGCATAACAGACGAACTCAATAAGATCATCTCGGCAGAAAAACCCTCCATCGGGTTTGACCTGCTATTCCGCTCCGGCCTGCTAAAAGAATTTTTCCCGCAAATGGTGGACCTGGCAGGTGTGGAATTTATGGAAGGCAAGGGCCATAAGGATAACTTTTACCATACGTTACAGGTCCTGGACAATGTTGCCGCACGTAGCCACAACCTTTGGCTGCGATGGGCCGCCATCCTGCACGACATAGGTAAGCCCGCAACCAAAAAATTCGAGGAAGGACACGGATGGACCTTTCATGGGCACGAGGTAGTGGGTCAGAAGATGACGCCCAAAATATTCAGGGAACTCAAGTTGCCGCAGCACGAGCAGATGAAATATGTGGCCAAATTGGTAGCCCTGCACTTGCGCCCCATCAGCCTCAGTAAAGAGGACATTACGGACTCGGCTATGCGTCGCCTGCTCTTCGATGCCGGCGACGATCTTGAAGACCTGATGATCCTTTGCGAGAGCGACATCACATCCAAGAACAAAGTAAAAGTAAAACGCTACCTCGAGAACTTTGAGATCGTCAAAGAACGCCTTAAGGCAGTAGAGGAAAAAGACCGCATTCGGAACTGGCAGCCGCCGGTAGATGGTGACGAGATCATGCAGATATTCGCTATACCGCCATCACGGCAGGTGGGCACCATTAAAGCAGCACTCCGCGAGGCTATCCTGGACGGGGTGATTCCAAATGAACGGGAAGCTGCTTATGATTATGTCCTCCAATTCGCCGCCGGCCTCGGCCTTGCACCTAAAGCAAACTGACAAATGGCAAAATTCAGCGTTCACAGAGGAGATATTACGCGGCAGGAAACGGATGCAATAGTCAATGCCGCAAACAGCTCCCTGCTGGGCGGTGGCGGTGTCGATGGCGCCATACATCGTGCTGCCGGGCCAGACCTCCTGGAAGCCTGCCGCAAGCTCAATGGCTGTAAAACCGGCCACGCAAAGATCACCCCGGGATTCCTGCTAAAAGCAAAGTACGTAATACACACCGTAGGGCCTGTCTGGAATGGTGGCAGAAACAATGAGGCACAGTTGCTGGCAGATGCATACCAAAACTCGTTGGCACTTGCAATAAAATACGCCGCTACTACGATCGCCTTTCCAAACATCAGCACCGGTGTATACCATTTCCCGAAAGATAAAGCGGCTGATATTGCAGTTACTACGGTTGCCGGATTCTGTCGCCGGCATCCGGGAGCGCTAAAGGAAATTGTCTTTGTTTGCTTTGACGAGGAAAATCACCGGCTTTATACTTCGCGTTTTAACTAACGCAAGTTTTGCAAGTCAAAGACACTTTCCTACACATTACCATTAATTAAATCAGTTAACATTAAATTAATGTTGTGGTAACATTGACATCATTCCACAATGGTTTTTTTGCATCAAAATTAAATTTCCATTAAATCATGGTTAAATCTACTTCCAGGGCTACTAAGTACGCCATCCTGTCTTTAGTATTGGCTTGCGCTGCACCAGGCATAGGCGCCAGGGCACAATCGGCTGATACAATGAGTGAGAAAAAGTTCAAACCGCATGGACAATTATGGGGCTATGCCTTTGGTGACTATGCCTATAAGGATCATGCTGATACAGTGGGCGGGGGCCGCGGAGGTACTAATCAATATACTAAGGTACCGGCCGGCCAGAGCATGTTCCAGTTCCGCCGCATTTACCTTGGTTACAATTATGACCTGAGCGAAAAATTTGCAGCTGAATTCCTCCTGGCTGCGGAAGATAATTTCGGCGGCGGTGACCTGCTCGCAAACGGCAAATTCGCCCCCTACGTAAAACTCGCCAACCTTCGTTGGAAAAATATTTTCCCAGGCTCTGACTTAGTCATAGGCGAGGCAATGACACCCGCTTTCCCTATGATGTCTGAAGCAATATGGGCATATCGTTCAATAGAAAGAACTGTTTCTGACATTCGTCGTACACCCTCTTTCGATCTGGGCGCTACCTTACAAGGGCGGTTCATTCCTAAGAATGATAATTTCGGCTATAATATAATGGTGGGCAATGGCAGCCAGGCCAGGCCCGAGTCTGACAAGTTCAAGGCTTTCTATGGCGATATCTACGCCAAGTTCTTCAAAAAGCGTATCGTGGTTGATGTATATGGCGATTACCAACGCCTCAATTGGCAGCCCGGCTTTCATCGCGACAGGTATATGACTAAAGGCTTCGTAGCATACACAACTCCAAAGCTTACTGTAGGTGTTGAGGCATTTTACAACGTAATAAGGAACGATGACGTGGATACAAAAGTGGCCGGCGGCAAAGATACTGTCAGCAATACTGCTGTAGCTATTTCCACCTTTGTTCGTGGCCGGATATACAAGGACAAACTCGGCTTTTTCGCCCGTTATGACAACTTCTCTCCTTCAGGCAAGATCGACAATACCATTTATAATAATGACGTACCGCTCACTGCGCAGTATGACCCTAACACAAAAGAACAATTCATAACAGCGGGCATCGACTACACGCCAATTAAGAATGTCCACATCATGCCCAATATCTGGTATACCTCTTACGAAAATGTAGGCCCGCATAACTATGGCGCAGCCAACAATAGTTATGACATGGTTTACAGGATCACTTTCTATTACATCTACGGGAAATAAGTTATTACTCACACAGAAACACAAACAAAATGAATACTATAAAAGGACTTAAAACACTCGCATTCGCTGGTATAGCACTGGCGCTTACAGGCAGCCTTTCTTTATACAGCTGTAATGGCGGTGGCAACACCAAAGGCAACGATAGCACTTCAGGCGATGCCGCCACAGTACTGGGCGCAGGCAGTACTTTCGATTACCCACTGTTTTCGAAGCAATTCGCTGAGTACAATAAGGCGAACGGACTTAAAGTAAACTACCAGTCGATAGGTTCAGGCGGCGGCATATTGCAGCTCACGAATAAAACGGTAGACTTCGGTGCTTCTGATGCTCCGCTTAACGATGAACAAACACAAAAAATGGGAGCTCCTGCATTGCACATCCCGGTAACAGCCGGTGCAGTGGTACTGAGCTACAACCTACCCGATGTAAAGGACACCTTGAAATTAACGCCCGACGTACTGGCTAACATTTTCCTCGGCAACATCAAAAAATGGAACGACCCGAAGATCGCTGCCGTCAATACCGGCGTTAAACTGCCCGATATGGACATCGTGATCGCGCACCGCTCGGACGGCAGTGGTACTACGAACATATTCACCACTTACCTAACCAAAGTAAGCGAAGACTGGAACGGCAAAGTGGGCAAAGGCTCATCAGTGAACTGGCCTGTAGGTCTTGGTGGCAAAGGCAACGAAGGTGTTGCGGGCCTTATAAAGCAAACGCCAGGCACCATAGGCTACATCGAGTTGGCTTATGCCATCCAGAACAAAATGGCTTTTGCTAAAATGCAGAACAAAGCGGGCAACTTCATTACGCCAAGCATCGCGTCTGTAACTGCAGCAGCTAATATTCAGCTGCCTGCTGATGCAAAAGTATCGCTCACAAATACCGAAGCTGCCGACGGCTACCCTATCTCCGGTCTGTCATGGATACTGATTTATAAAGAGCAAAAGTACAACGACCGCTCAATGGATAAAGCTTCAAAGCTCCTGAAACTTATATGGTGGCAGGTACACGAAGGTCAGCAATTCAGCGCTGCACTCAACTATGCCCCGCTTTCGCAAAACGCTGTTACCACAGCGGAAGCGATCCTGAAGTCGGCCACTTATGATGGCAAACCCATACTACAATAATTATTTCCAAACAATATCCATGGAAGCTAATTCGAATAATGGTGTTATTACCCGCAAGCCACAAGTGCTGCGGGTAATTAACATTAAAACGCCCGAAATTTTGAAGATCGCCAGGTTAAAGCGGTCATACAGGCACATTAAAGCTGAGAATGTTTTCAGGCGGGTACTTTTCATCATGGCTGTGCTGATGCTTGTCATTGTATTGGGCATCGCGTTGACCTTGTGTGTAGAGTCTGTCCCGTCAATAAAAGCGCTCGGAGTAAGTTACCTGTGGGGCAAGGTTTGGGATCCTGTAGCCAATATTTACGGCGCCTTCCCATTCCTTCTCGGCACCTTGCTCACTTCTTTCCTTGCTTTAATTATCTCTATACCTTTTTCTTTTGGCATCGCAATTTTCCTTGGTGAGTATTATCCCAAGGGATGGTTCTCCAATTTTATTAAGAACACAGTCGAGTTGATTGCTGCAGTGCCCTCGGTGATCTATGGCTTTTGGGGACTTTTTGTTCTCGTTCCCATCGTTCGCGCTTTCGAGAGCAAGATCGGCGTAACACCTTACGGCATAGGCATTTTCTCTTCATCACTCATCTTATCTATTATGATCATCCCCTACGCCGCCTCCATGGGTAGGGAAATGATACGTATGGTACCTTCACCCCTCAAGGAAGGAGCTTATTCGCTTGGTGCCACGAGGTATGAAGTGATCAGGAGTATTGTACTACCCTATACTAAGTCCGGGCTTTTCGCAGGTGTTCTGTTATCTCTTGGCCGCGCGCTCGGTGAAACTATGGCCGTTACCATGGTCATAGGCAATACCAGCCTGATACCCAAGAGCATCTTTGCACCAGGCAACACAATGGCCAGCGTGATCGCAAACGAATTCACGGAAGCGGACAGGACGGTTTACCTCTCGGCACTTATAGAATTAGGCCTGGTACTTTTCCTGGTTACCGTAGTTATTAATATGATAGGCAAACGGATCATTAAGCGCTTTACGCACGAATAGATATGAGTGTACACATAAAATACAGGATTGGGAAAAGTACAGCCTTTAAAGGTTTAGTGATCTTTTTCGCAGGCGTTAGTATATTGCCTCTACTTGCTATTCTTTTTTACATCATCAGGGAAGGCATTACCAAGATCAACTGGCATTTCCTTACGAACATCCCCAAACCCGTTGGCGAAACAGGCGGCGGCATCGCAAATGCTTTGCTTGGCAGCCTGCTTATTGTAGCCGTAGCGTCAGTTATCGCAATACCTATCGGCATTCTTTGCGGTATATACCTGAGCGAAAACAAAACCAGCAAACTGGCCTACTGGAGCCGCCTGGCAGTGGACATACTGCAGGGTATACCTTCGATCGTTATAGGGATAGTTATTTACTTCTGGATGGTAAAACCATTTGGAGGTTTTTCCGCATTCTCCGGCAGCATAGCGCTCGCCATCATGATGCTCCCCATCCTCGTACGCTCAACCGAGGAAACACTTAAAATGTTGCCGCAGTCGCTTAAAGAAGCGGCACTCGCGCTTGGCATGCCTTATCACAGGGTGATGCTAAAAGTGATCCTCCCCTGCGGCATTAGCGGCATCCTGTCGGGCATCATGTTGTCCATAGCCAGGATAGCAGGCGAAACCGCGCCGCTTTTATTCACCGCCTTCGGCAATCCTTTTTTGACTTCAAATATCTTCAAACCAATGCAGAGCCTCCCTTTGCTCATCTTCAACTATGCCACCAGTCCTTACGACGACTGGCATAACCTGGCCTGGGGCGCCTCACTGGTATTGCTATTGTGGGTTTTGCTGTTGAATATCATTACAAAAATTACGACCAGGAGATGGAACATACAATTGTAAGCACCAGGGACTTTAACGCATACTTCGGCGACAACCACGTAGTAAAGAATGTAAATATAGAGATACCCCACAATAACGTAGTGGCCGTAATGGGCCCCTCCGGTTGTGGCAAAACTACCTTCCTTCGTTGCATCAACCGGATGCATGAGCTCATACCCGCTGCCACCTGCAGTGGCACAATGATGCTGCACAAGGAGAATGTATACGAGATGCACCCGATACTTGTGCGCCTTAAGATCGGCATGGTATTCCAGCGGCCGAACCCCTTCCCCAACCTCAGCATTTACGATAACGTTATTGCCGGCTATAAGCTAAATGGCATAAAATTGTCGAAGGCCGAGAAAGATAAGATCGTTGAAACATCGCTCACCCGCGCAGCACTGTGGAACGAAGTGAAAGACTCCCTCCACAAAAAAGGCACTTTTCTTTCGGGCGGGCAGCAGCAGCGTCTCTGCATAGCGCGTGCCGTCGCTATGGAGCCGGAGGTGCTGCTGCTTGATGAGCCAACATCCGCTCTTGACCCGATCTCTACCTCGAGCATAGAAGAGCTTTTGCATGAGCTCAAAAAGAGTTATACCTTGATCATTGTGACCCATAATATGCAGCAGGCAGCAAGGGTAAGCGATAAAACTGCCTTTTTCTATATGGGCGAACTGGTTGAGTACGACGATACAAAGCAAATGTTCACCAACCCGAGGGATACCCGCACGCAAAATTATATCACCGGACGCTTTAGTTAGAAGCCATAAAACATTTGATAAATGACACAGTTAGAAACAGAACTGGAATCAGTCAAAACCGAATTGGTCAGCATGTGGATACTCGTTCAGTCCCAGCTAAACAAAGCACGGGAAGCTATGCTGCATTTCGACAAAGACCTGGCGCGTGAGGTAATTCAAAAAGAAAAACGCGTCAACGCCTTCGAGTTGAAGATCGACCGTGACTGCGAAAATATCTTCGCGCTTTACTGCCCCGTAGCCATTGATCTTCGTTTCCTCTTGGCTGTACTCAAGATCAATAACAACCTCGAGCGTATTGGCGATATTGCCGAAGGTATTTGTAAGTACATCATCGATTCCCCGGTTAATTTCGATCACGAACTGATGGATTCTGCACACCTCCTCACTATGTACAACGATGCAATTAACATTCTGATGGATACACGGGTAGCTTTTGAAAGGGAAGATACCATACTGGCACGTAGTATATTCAAACGCGATGAAGCACTGGACATCATCAACAGGAACGCTAACGAGAATATCGCTTCCTACATCAAGAAAAATATGGACAGCATGGCCGAAGCGCTTTACGTCCTTTCAATCATCCGGAAGCTCGAGCGTGTTGGAGACCAGGCCAAGAACATAGCCGAAGAGATCATTTTCTTCGTAGAGGCCAAGGTATTGAAACACCAGGGAAACGGATAACATTTTTATCAGTATACACGGCCCGGTTAAACACCGGGCCTTTTTGTTTTATAGCCAATTGCCATTATCAGCTACATTTGCTGCATGAACGAAAGGCAGCTCTTTCAGCAACATCTTGCCCAGACATCCGCCGAGCCTATCGGGCTCAGCATAAGTTCAGCCAGCGGCAACTATTTGTATGGAACGGACGGAAAAAAATACCTCGACCTCATAGGTGGCATCAGCGTCTGCAATATCGGCCACCGGCACCCCGCAGTTGTGGAGGCTATTAAAAAACAGGCCGATGCCTACCTGCACGTAATGGTTTACGGTGAACTGGTACAAAGTCCGCAGGTGCAATACGCCGGCTTGTTAACACAACACTTACCTCCATCACTCAATTGCGTTTACTTCACCAATTCGGGTGCCGAAGCTACCGAAGGTGCTATTAAACTCGCGCGACGCGCCACCGGCCGGCCCAATATCATCAGCTGCCGTAAAAGCTACCATGGCTCCACCACAGGTGCACTCAGCCTTATGGGCGACGAGTATTGGCGCAACGCCTTTCGTCCCCTTATCCCAGGCATAAAACGCTTCGACTATAACAGCCCCGAACTGATCGCAGCCATCGATGAAGATACAGCCTGCGTTGTCATCGAAACCATCCAGGCCGAAGCGGGAGTAATAGAACCGCATATCGAATGGCTGCAGCAGCTTCGCCAACGGTGCAACGATACCGGTACCCTGCTGGCTATGGACGAGATACAATGCGCCTTCGGCCGCACAGGCAAGCTTTGGGGATTTGAACACTATGGAGTTGTACCCGATATTGTTCTGCTCGGCAAAGCCCTTGGTGGCGGCATGCCGCTGGGTGCATTTATAGCCCCTCAGCAGCTCATGCAGCAGCTTTCGCACGATCCCGTTCTTGGTCACATCACCACGTTTGGTGGGCACCCGGTTTGCTGCGCTGCGGGAATGGCGGCCATGCAGGCATTGTTGAATGAAGAGTTAATCACTTCTGTGCCCACTAAAGAGGCGCAATTCCGTTCGCTGCTTCTACATCCCGAAATAAAAGAAGTCCGCAGCAAAGGCCTTCTTATCGCTATTGAGCTTGACTCACCCGAACATGTGCTGCACACGCTAAAAGGCTGCCTCGAAAAAGGATTGTTTTCAGATTGGTTTCTGTTCGCCCCAAATTGCATCCGCGTCGCCCCTCCGCTCACCATCACAGAAGCAGAGATAAGTACGGCCTGCGATATCCTCAAATCTTGTTTATAAAAAACTGTCCCGCCGTTTGGCGGGACAGTTTAAAAACCTCTTTTATTGTATAAACATTATTACTTGATAACTGAAAGCTTCAGCGGGCGAACGGTATTGCCAGTTTTAACAGCTACGAAGAAAACGCCGGCATTAAGTGAGCTAAGGTCCACATTCAGATAATGT
>JAFDXN010000011.1 GCA_018267915.1 Bacteroidota bacterium
ACAACTTATTACCTTCACGTTCGCGCAAACTGCGGCACGCCCAACTACTCAGCATGGGTTACCATTCCGTTCACCACGCTTACGCCCTGCTCGGACCCTACCGGCCTTGCTGCCAACAATATAACTACCACCAGCGCCGACCTAAGCTGGAATACAGTCGCCACTGCGTTCAACTATGAATATATCATCGATCAGAATGCAGCTACGCCTGCTGTGCCGGGTACGATAACCGCATTCACAACCTATAGCGCAATAGGTCTTACCGCCGCTACCGCTTATTACCTGCATGTGCGCGCTAACTGCGGTACTCCCAATTATTCGGCATGGGTAACGATACCTTTTACCACACTCACGCCTTGCCCCGACCCGACAGGCCTCGCAGCTAACAATCTGACGACTACCTCAGCTGACTTGAGCTGGAACACGATAGCCACCGCACTCAATTATGAATACATAGTCGATCAGGATCCGGTTACCCCTGCGGTACCGGGAACTATCAGCGTCAGTCCCTTGTATATTGCTACCGGACTTACACCTGCAACAACATACTACCTGCACGTGCGTGCTAACTGCGGCACACCCAACTATTCTGCATGGATAACTATGTCGTTTACCACATTAACACCCTGTCCCGACCCGACCGGTCTCGCGGCAACCAATATCACCACCACCGCTGCCGATCTGGGCTGGAATACAATAGCTACGGCGCTGAACTACGAATACATAGTAGACCAGGATCCCGCTTCACCCGCTGTCCCCGGCACAATAACTGCCACCCCTTCCTATAGTGCTACGGGACTAACTGCCGGCACAACTTACTACCTGCACGTACGTGCCAACTGCGGCACGCCCAACTACTCCGCGTGGGTAACAGTTTCATTCACCACCATCCCGCAATGTGCCGACCCGACGGGACTTACCGCAAGCATGATAACAAATACATCTGCACTTTTAAGCTGGGACTCGCTTGTTGGCCCTTCTTATGAATATGTCGTAGATCAAAGCGCCGCCGCTCCGGTCGTGCCTGGCACTGCACAGACCAATACCAGGTTTACTGCTACCGCGCTCGCACCTGCCGTCACTTACTACCTGCATGTACGCACCGACTGCGGCGGAGGTAATTTCTCCAACTGGATCACTATGCCATTTACAACATTAGGTACACCCGGCAATATTCTCATAGGCTGGGACGTGAATGGATTGAACGACTACGGTCCTTCACCTTATAGCCCCACAGTAGCTCCTCCGACCGCCTTCGTAACTGCCGGCGGCCTTACCAGGGCTGCTAATATTTCAGTACCGGCACAGCCAGCACAGGCCATAGATAATGCCTGGGGCGGTATGAACTTCTATGGCGCAGGCGGCCCCTATGTGCCAAATGCACTCCAGGATTGCATTGATAATAATGCCTTCCTCTATTTCAAGATAAAATCACAACCCGGCTATACGGTTTCACTGAGCACTTTCGATATGTTCTTTGGCAGGTATGGTCTCGCGTCGCCTTCCGGCGTAACAGTGCAATATGGCATCGACAGCGCCAACTTTGTTGACCTCGCCACAGCCGTGCATCCCGACACTCCGGTTAACGCTCGTTATGCTTTCCCGACCCTCGATCTGAGTGGCATCGCAGCACTCCAACAGGTTACCAGTGGTCACACTATCTACTTCAGGATAGTACCGGTGCAGTCCCATAATGATTCTGCAACAGCTGCCTGGTTCATTTATAATGGAAATAATGACCCGCTGCTCTACCAGGGCTCTGACATCTTCCTGCGCGGTAACTGGGATGTTGCCCTCCCCCTGCAACTCTTATCTTTTACAGGCTTTGCTGGCAAAAGTGCCACCGACGGTAACATCCTGAACTGGACAACTGCAAATGAGCAAGGCATAAGAGATTTTGGTCTCGAAAGGTCTTACGACGCTAAGGTTTTTGATAAGATAGCTAACTTATCACCCAAAAGCAATACCATATCCAATGCTGTGTATCAATATATCGACAAGACTGCCGGCTCCGCGCGCAGTTTCTACCGCCTTAAGATCACCGATCTTAATGGATCATACAGGTATTCCGACGTGGTCGAGATCACAAAACACAGCAACAGCAATATCGCTTTATATCCCAATCCTGTTCACGACAAGCTGTACATCAGCACCGGCAATGCCAATGTTGAGGTTGTCAGGATCACCGACATGATCGGAAAAACATGGGACGTAAAAGCATCGGCTCAACCGGGTATGCTTACTTTGGATGTGAGCGGGCTGCCAAATGCGGTATACACATTGCAACTCTCGGGTGCAGGTATGAATAAGCCCCGGGCGTTAAGCTTCGTAAAACAATAATTTTTTAAATCGATGTTAAAAGGACGGCAGTAGCCGTCCTTTTTTATTGCACATTGGTTTAACTTGCAGTATATGTCCACGATTGCCGAGGTGACGGCATTATCCAAGTATTTCGGGAAGACCCCGGCGGTAAAGGATCTTTCTTTTTCCATACAGGAGGGTGATATCTATGGTTTCCTTGGTGAAAATGGTGCGGGCAAAAGCACCACGATACGGATGCTGCTTGGCCTCATCTACCCCAGTGCCGGCGAGGTATATATTAAAGGCTCGCTTTTCAACAACAGGCAAAGACAGTTATTGCAGCATATCGGCGCTATAATAGAACGTCCCGATATGTACGGCTATCTCTCCGGCTGGGATAACCTCAGGATACTCGCATCCATGAGCCGCAAGGGCATTCCCGACTCCCGCCTTTACGAAGTACTGGAGATAGTTGGTCTCCGGGGAAGAGAAAAGGATAAAGTAAAAGCCTACTCCCAGGGCATGAAGCAAAGGCTGGGCATAGCGATAGCCCTTGTGCACAGTCCCGACCTGCTCATACTCGATGAGCCCACCAATGGCCTCGACCCGCAGGGCATCGCAGAAATGAGAAACCTCATTTTACAGCTCAGCAAGGAACACGGCAAAACCATACTGATATCATCCCACTTGCTATACGAGATCGAGCAGGTGGCCACCAGGATCCTTATTATTCATAAGGGCAAAAAAATGGTAGAGGGCAGCGCGGCTGAATTGCTGAACCCGGACGAGACCCTGGTCGAAGTGCAAATGGCGCAACCAGATGATATAATAAATAAAATAAGCGGTACGCAATGGCTGCCATTTGTGAGCAGCCTTCAAAGCGACAGGATAATATTCAAGATGCACCCTGAACACATACCGGAGCTCAACAAGTGGCTGGTAAACAACGGCGCATTAGTGCAGGACCTGCATTCGAAACATTCATTAGAAGCATACTTTTTATCCCTTACAAATGATACGCCTGCTGCGCATAGAGCTATATAAAATATTCCACCGTCCGCGTACTTATATCAGCTTCGCTATCACTGCAGCTATTGCCTTCGTGATACAGTTGGCAATGCTGGCCGACGGTAAAAGCTTTGTAGGCTTCGCCTTGCAGGGAGTCAGCGAGCAGTTCGACATCAAGGGGAATGTGCTCAATGGTTACCTGATCACCTACCTGATACTGCAAACATTGCTTATACACATCCCGCTGCTGGTGGCGCTCGTCGCCGGGGATGCACTCGCCGGCGAGGCCAATATCGGCACCCTTCGTTTGCTGCTCACCAAGCCGGTTACACGACCGCAGCTGGTACTTATTAAGTTTACGGCCAGCGTAGTCTATGCCATGTTGCTTTTGTTATGGCTTGCTGTCGTAGCACTCGGCCTGTCGGTGCTGCTCTTTGGCACCGGCGATATGATCAGCTTGAAGAGCGATGCTTTTGTTATGTTGCTTAAGGATGATGTGCTATGGCGTTACTTTGCTGCTTTTGCCTTCGCGGGCCTTGCAATGATGTGTGTGGCTTCCCTGGCATTATTGCTTTCTGTCTTCGCAGACAATTCTATAGGCCCTATCATCAGCACCATGGGCATCATCATTGTGCTGACCATATTCTCCACACTGCAACTTCCTATATTCGATACCATCAGCCCTTACCTTTTCACCACCCATATGATCGGTTGGAAGGGCTTTTTCGATTCCCCGGTCCCCTATACATCTATCACCCATTCTGCTGTAATACTCCTTATCTATACATTTGCTTTTGTAGCTACTGCAATAATTGTGTTTAATAAAAAAGATATTCAATCCTGATGAAGAGGTTACTGGTTTTGTGTTTGCTATTGCTTTCTTTCCCTAACCTCAGTCCTGCACAGGAGGCCGAGAATTTGTATTACAAAGTGCGCAATAAACTACTGTCTGTTAGCGATTATATCGCAGACGTCCGTATAAAATTAGATGTGACGTTCATGAAAGTACCGCCACTGAAAGGCAAGCTCTATTTCAAAAGCCCGGACAAAATGAAACTGGAGCGCAACGGAGGTATTTCCATTCTCCCCAAAAACAGTTACAATCTTACACTCAGCAACCTTTTACCACCCGGAAAGGTAACAGTGATCGACGGTGGATACGGCACCTTCATGCAGCGCAAGGTGCATATAATAAAGGTGATCCCTTCTAGCGATACGGGCGACATAGTCCTCACCAAAATATCTATCGATGAGGCCAATCTGCTGGTATTACACACCGAAACCACTACGCGCGACAACGGCACCATAAATATGGACCTTCAGTTCGGCCGTTATATCAATTATGCCCTGCCCGACAGGGTCACTTTTTTCATTAACCTGAAAGATTACAAGTTGCCCAAGGGTGTCACCATGGACTATACCGCTGCCGACGACGATATGATGAAAAAAGCTAAAGGGGCCAAAGTAAAGAAGGGCAAAGTGCAAATAGACTACCTCGACTACAAAATGAATACCGGGTTAAGCGACGATTTTTTCAAAGAAAAACGGCAATAAAACACGCAATTATTTTGCAGGCACGAGATATTGTTTAGTTTTATGTGCTAATTTTAAGTTCCTTATGAGGTATTTAATACTTTTTCTATCTGTTATTGTGATATTTGCATCTTGCTCCAAGCAGACTGTTGACGTACCGCAGTCAAAGCAGGATATGCTTATCTCGGCCAAGTGGCACCTTATCGATATCCAGATGACAGTTCGCGACACTTTCGGTAGGGATAGCGTTATTCAGTGGCTGATCGACGATTGCAAAAAAGACGATAACCTCGAGTTCGACAGCAGTTTCCAGGCGGTGCATCACAGCGGCGATGCAAGGTGTTACTACAACGAATCAGCTGAGTATGCTTTCACGTGGCAGCTCACCAATAACGGAAAAACCCTGGGCATGTACGGCATTGACGATTTTTTCCTGGGCACCAGTAATATCACAGGCGACATTTCCGACCTGGATGGTAGCAAATTCACGTTGAAGACAACGCAGTTCGTCGGCGGGACCGTTCCTCCTACGGATACGCTCAAATACACGAAATTCTATTTTACCAAATTATAAACGGGACAAACATCTTTATACCATCCCGTGATATGCGGGATGGTTTTTTATTTATTATGATTACATCGCGGGTTCTATCGTAAATTGCACCCGCTCATAAAACAGGAAATAGGTTATGATACATATTACGCTACCCGACGGCTCAGTGCGCGACTACCAGGAAGGTGTTAGCTCCATGGACGTCGCAAAATCTATAAGCGAGGGGCTTGCCCGCAAAGTGCTTGCTGCCGAA
The DNA here is from genome assembly GCA_018267915.1 of Bacteroidota bacterium. Classification (GTDB taxonomy): domain Bacteria; phylum Bacteroidota; class Bacteroidia; order Chitinophagales; family Chitinophagaceae; genus MKUN01. The sequence goes on from JAFDXN010000011.1 coordinate 5,649, forward strand.
GTGAATGGAGAAGTCTGGGATGCCTCAAGGCCTATCAACTCAGACGCGACCCTGAAGCTTTTGCTTTGGGACGATAAGAATGGTAAATCCACTTTCTGGCACTCCTCTGCTCACCTGATGGCTGAAGCATTGGAAGCCTTATTCCCTGGAGTGAAGCTCGGCATCGGCCCTCCAATTGAAAATGGCTTCTATTATGATGTCGATCTGGGCGACCGCACTATCGGCGAAGAGGATATAAAGAAGCTCGAGGACAAGATGAAAGAGCTGGCAAAGAACAACAGTGTCTATCAGCGCCGTGAGGTCCCTAAAGCCGAGGCAATTCAATACTTCACTGAAAAAGGCGACCCGTATAAATTAGAACTGATCCGCGACCTGCAGGATGGCCAGATCACTTTCTACACCCAGGGCAATTTCACCGACCTGTGCCGTGGCCCGCATATACCCAATACCGGTTTTATCAAGGCCATTAAGCTCACTAATATCGCCGGTGCGTACTGGAGGGGTAACGAAAAGAACAAAATGCTTACCCGCATTTACGGCATTACTTTCCCCAACCAGAAAGAACTCGACGAATACCTGGCACTGCTCGAAGAGGCTAAGAAACGCGACCACCGCAAGCTGGGCCGCGAACTTGAGCTCTTCGCATTTTCAGAAAAGGTTGGCAGCGGCCTGCCGCTGTGGCTTCCCAAGGGCGCTATGCTGCGTGAGCGCCTGCAGCAGTTCCTGCAGCGTGCCCAGATCGAAAGCGGCTACCTGCCCGTTATGACGCCGCACATCGGCAGCAAGCAGCTCTATATTACTTCTGGCCACTGGGAAAAATATGGTAAGGATAGTTTTCGTCCCATAACTACACCACAGGAAGGTGAGGAGTTCATGCTCAAACCCATGAACTGCCCGCACCACTGCGAGATATATAAATCACAGCCACGCTCTTACAAGGAGTTGCCTTTACGCCTCGCGGAGTTTGGCACCGTATATCGTTATGAACAGTCCGGAGAACTGCATGGCCTCACGCGCGTGCGTGGTTTTACTCAGGATGACGCTCACCTCTTCTGCCGCCCCGACCAGGTGAAAGAAGAATTCAAAAAGGTGATCGACCTCGTAATGTTTGTCTTCAACTCGCTCGACTTCCACGAATTCACCGCGCAGGTTTCCCTCCGCGACCAGGAAGACCGTAGCAAGTACATTGGCAGTGAGGAGAACTGGGAAATAGCCGAGCGCTCCATCATGGAAGCTGCAGCCGAAAAAGGACTAAATACCGTAGTGGAATATGGCGAAGCAGCCTTCTACGGCCCCAAACTCGATTTCATGGTACGTGACGCGCTTGGCCGTAGCTGGCAATTAGGTACCATACAGGTCGACTACAACTTGCCCGAACGTTTCGAACTGGAATATGTGGATGCCGACAATACCCGCAAGCGTCCGGTAATGATACACCGCGCCCCCTTTGGCTCAATGGAGCGTTTCATAGCCGTATTGCTGGAACACTGCGCAGGCAACCTACCTATGTGGCTGGCGCCTTTGCAGGTAAAAGTGCTCCCGATAAGCGACAAATACAGCGAATACGCTCACAAAGTTGCTGACACACTTAAAGCTGCTGAAATACGTAGCGAAGTGGACGACCGCAGCGAAAAGATCGGCAAGAAAATACGCGACACCGAGCTCATGAAAGTACCATATATGCTCATCGTTGGCGAAAAAGAAATGGAAGAAGGTAAAGTGGCCGTACGCAAACATGGTGAAGGTGATAAAGGCGCTATACCGCTCGGAGATTTTGTTAACGATATTACCGGAGCCATTTCAGAGCAAATGAAGGGCAAGAAAGCCACCGCTGTGGCATAGTTTTAACAAGCAACCCTATGTATTTATATAACAAATACACTATTTTTGCAATCATTTTTAAAAACCATTAATGCAGAAAAGAAGCAGACCGCCTTTTAGACCAAGAGTACCACAGAACGAACATCGCCTCAACAGGGAAATAACAGCCCCCGAAGTACGCGTAATAGGTGAAGGGATCGAACCCGGTGTTTATCCCGTAGCAGAGGCTATAAAAATGGCCGAAGCGCAGGGTGTTGACCTGGTAGAGATATCTCCCAGTGCAGTGCCGCCCGTGTGCCGCATCATCGACTATAAAAAATTCCTTTACGAGAAGAAAAAGAAAGACAAAGAGCAAAAGGCAAAAGCAAGGCAATCTGAAGTAAAAGAAATTCGCTTCACTCCCAATACCGACGAGCACGACTTTGATTTCAAAGCCAAGCACGCCGAGAAATTTCTTAAAGAAGGTGATAAAGTAAAATGCTATGTCCAGTTCAAAGGCCGCGCTATTATGTTCCAGGAGCGTGGCGAACTTCTGCTGCTCAAATTCGCAGAGCGTTTAGCCGAAGTAGGAGCACTTGAATCCATGCCAAAAATGGAAGGGAAACGCATGTTAGCCATCTTTTCTCCTAAAAAGAAAAAATAATGATTAATTTTATATGTTTTTGAATTGTTAACGACATCCGATTTTATTAACAATTCCGACGTTTTTCTACTTTTGTGCATCTCTTCCGGAAAGAGATATATCTCAAGAATAAAGCGTTAAAAAACAAACTATTACGCCGATTTCTTGACCAAATTGATATCATTGCCTTAGCATAAAGAAGTTTTCATGGTGATAGGGTTTATAGGGGCTGGCCTGTTCTCAGGCTAGCTTTTCTTTTTTTAAGCACCTTCCACATAGAAGAAAATAATATGGTCAAAAAAAAGTTTTTTGAAAAATAGATTCCTTATGTAATTTTGCATCAGTTTTCATAGTGATAGGGTTTATAGGGGCTGGCCTGTTCTCAGGCTGGCTTTTTTATTTCCGCCTAGTTAACGCAAAGAATTCGCACAATTATTATTGAGATAACAGCTACCCTATATACCCGTCCACGAATGCCATCTCCTTTTTTATCGTTATTTTACGCAAAAAATTTCCCCAATGTTGCGCATCACCTTGTACACATTGTTGTGCCTTTCTTCATTATACGCTTCCGCGCAGCCGCTTGCAGCTTATGTTGACATCCAAAACCAACTAATGGTGTGGGACAAGGGCATGATACGCAAGATCGATTATCTGCCACCCACACAAATGAAAATAGGCCGCAACACCATCCCTTACCTCGACAATTCACGCGCCTTCAAAATATATTACGGCGGTAGCACCCACGATATCAATATCGGCTTCACCAATGCATTTTTTGTAAGCGACAATTTAGTAGCCTACCTCAATGCTAAATCACTCAACGTTTTCGATCGTGGCACTAGTAAAAGGCTCACTGGCATCTGCGATCAATACTTTTTGGCCGACAGTGTACTAATGTACCTTGACGGCCAGCGCCAGCAATACAGCGCTTACTACAACGGACAGGTATACCAGATAGAAAGCTACTTTCCCGATAGTACACTCTCGTCCATCAAAGTAAGCGACAACATTATTGCTTATGATAATTTTGCGAACCAGTTCCGGATCTTTTACCATGGCGTGCTCATCGCGCAGGAAGACTACCCTGTCAGCAGTTTCGATGCCGGCCGTAATACAGTCGCCTATGTCGACGCTAACCGGCAATTCAAAATATTTCACAATGGCCAGAATTTTGTGGCCGAGGATTATCCACCGCAGAGTTACACCGTTGGCGATAACCTCGTAGCCTATGTATCGAACGATGGCTATTTCAAAATATTTTACCAGGATAGTATTCGCAGCATTGGCTTCTTCCAGCCTATCTACCAGGTAGGCGACAATGTCGTAGGCTATAAAGACCCCAGTGGCTATTTCAAGGCATTTTATAAAGGTGAGATAACAGAGCTCGAAAGCTACTATCCCGATAATTACACCATACAGTATAACTCTATTGCTTACGTCAACAAAGCGGGCACCTTGCGCCTTTTCACCGAAGGTGAAACTTATGATGTGACAAACGCAACATTAGACAACTGGGAGTTGCACTACGATGTCCTCAAGTACCAGATAGGCCAGAGCATTGTGCGTGTATTCTATAAAGGGGTCGATTACTAAAAATATCTTTTTACCAGCCGTAGTTGATGCGTTCGCTTTTTAAGCGAAGTGCTGATAATACCGCCCTGGTCTATGCGGTCTATCACCACACAGCCTGCCGTTTCTGTAGCGTGTATAATAGTATCATGGTCCAGTAATATACCTACATGCACTATCTTCCCTTCTGCATTGTCAAAGAACGCAAGGTCGCCGCAGCGCCCGTGTTGCAGAAAATCCACCGCTTCACCTTCCTGCGCCTGCTGCGCGGCATCACGCGGCAGCGGCTTGCCGCACATTTTAAAAGCCATCTGTGTCAGCCCCGAGCAGTCGATGCCCGCCACACTTCGCCCTCCCCACTGGTAGGGAGCATGCAAGTATTGCAGCGCAATTTCTTTTACGTTTTCGCAGTCTATCGACAGATCTTTATATGCCCGCTTTTTCCCCTTGAACGGGCCTTTTTCTTTACCCCGCACTATCTTCCCGCCCCTCAGGTCGCAGCCCATGGGCAGCCACATATCGCCTCCGGCAAATAGTACCCTGTCCCCGTTTTTTAAAGATATATACTTAGGGGCTTTACGATACTCCTTACGGCCGATCATGCTGAGTTGAGAGGCCTTACACCAGCCTTCGTAATTGTCCCACTCGCAGCGGATACGGGCCCATTCTTTTTCATTTATCTCCAGTACCTCGGCGCGCTCACCAAATAACATCTGGCTCACCTGCTCCGCCCTGTGGCTGGGCTCACTGCGCAGTGGCATAACAGGTACATTACAATATGCAAACGACAATACCATTGGCGGTAAAGGTACTTCATACATGCTAGCATTCAGCCTGTACCCCCACTCCTTGTGGAAAGATGGTTAATTATTCGGCTTATCTCAGCAGCGTTATACTGCCACTCTTTTGCTCGCTCGTGCCGTCTGTGTACTGCACATCGATCACATAGCCATACGAGTCCTCAGGCATCTTTTGCCCTTTCCAGGTGCCATCCCAGCCCCAGCTCATCTGTGTGGTCTCAAATAGCTGTTTACCCCAGCGGTCAAATATTTTCAGGTCGAACGACTTTATCCTGAATCCATGCACTATCAGCATATCATTTTCACCATCTCCATTCGGACTGAAAGCCGATGGCACTGCGATCACCTTATCTGCATCCACCAGCACATCTTTACACAAGGTATCCGCACATGAATTGCTATCCCTGGCCACGAGACACACATGATACACCCCCGAGTCAGCAAATATCTTTAACGGATTCTCCGCACTGCTGCTGGTGCCGTCGCCAAAATCCCATGTAAAATGGCTGGCATTCGGTGCAGAAGCATTGAGAAATTTTATGGGCTTGTTGGGGTTGGGTCCATTGGGGTCCTTGCTAAAGTCCGCATACATAACATAATGTATGTTCACATCCAGTGATATAGTATCCGTGCAGCCCACCGAATCTGTTACCACTACCAGCGCCGTGTTAGGGCTGTCGCTGGGGTACGTGTGCACCACGGGGTTCAGGCTCGATGTATCTCCATCGCTGAAGTACCACATATAGCTCATAGCCATGAGCGAGTTCTTATCGGGTTTCGCATTCAGCCGCGCGCTTCGGCAGCCTACATCGGTGGCGCTCGCGTTAAAGCTAAAAAAACCTGAGGTATCCACTATTGTAACCGAAGTATCAAACGTGCATCCGTTAGCATCCGTTATTGTGCATGTATAGGTTCCCGGCGCCAGGCCCCAATAAAGCGAGTCCGTAGCGCTGCCGGGACTCCAGGCATAGTTATAGGGCAGCGTGCCACCTGTAGGCACGGCATTCGCCCACCCGTCAAAGCGACCGGCGCATACCACATTGCGTTTCGATACACGCAATGCTTTAAAAGTATCCGGCTCCGTTATTACGGATGTATCCCTTACCAGGCAGTTATTGGCATCGGCTACGGTGCACATATAAGTGCCCGCCTGTAGGCCGGGCGCCATGGCCACGGTGGATACGCCCGGGTTCCAGAAGTAGGAGTAAGGTGGCGTGCCGCCCGCAGGCCGCACCTCCGCATAGCCGGTGCCATCACCCGTGCATAACAAGTCAGCAACAGAGTCGGTCAACGTTAGCTTAGCCACGCTGGGTATCACCACCACCTCCTGGTGTGTACAAAAGTTCGCGTCGGTTATAGTACATGTGTACGATCCCGCAGGCAGGCCCGTAACAGTTGGCAAAGTGTCCTCCGTGTTAGGGTTCCACGCATATTTATAGGGCTGTGTCCCCCCCGACACAAAGATGTTGGCAGTGCCCGTGCTGTCGCCAAAGCATTTGATCGGGGTCGATACTACTGCGCTCACATACGGCGCCGGCTCGGCTATCAGGAAGGTTGCCGTGGCGCTGCAGCCATTCCCGTCTGTTACCACGCATGTATAGCTGCCGCCTGCCAGGCCGGTGGCGTTAGGCCCATTGCCAACTGTCGGCGTCCATACATAGGTATAGGGCAGTGTCCCCCCGTTGGCCATCACCGTCGCAATGCCTGTATGCGCCCCATTGCAAAAAACATTGGTCTGCGACACGGTTAATATCAAGGCTGCCGGTTCGGCTATTACCACTGTATCTCTTGCAGTATCGTTTACTGCGTCTGTCACGATGCAGATGTAAGTGCCGGCGCTAAGGCCGGATATAGCAGGGCTGCTCTGCAGCATCGGCAGCCACAGGTAGGTATAAGGCGCCGTCCCGTTCGATGCAGTGGCTGTTGCAGTTCCGTCACCACTCCCGTTACAGCTAAGATCCGTATGACTGATGCTCACGCTCAGGCTGCCCTGTGCAAAGGCTGCAGAAGAGCAAAAAAACAAAAGGGCAAAAAGGTATCTCATGGTCATTTAATTATGAGTACTTAAATATAGCAATATTTTTTGTTGACTTTGTTGTCGCAGATATTAATTTTTCATTCTTCCCGGGCGGACCTGGCTATTAATTAGACGGTAATATTTACAAAAACGTACGACGTTAAAAATTCATTTCCCGAAAAATATTATCAGCCCAGTGTCAATTTTCTTAATTTTATCGTTTAGCAAACAAGACGGTTCTATGAAGGTGAACGAGGTGCCCCAGGACCCTAAGGATTTTAAGGAAGGCGACAAGATAAAAAAGCTGGTATATGCCGTCGATAATGAGGGCAACTATACCGGCGTCAACAGCGCGGGCTGGGAGGCGGAAAACACTGCAACCAAACAGGCCTGGGACGAGGTGGAGGAAGACCTGCGCGAAACGGAGTTACTGGTGAAGCAGGGCAAGCTCAGCCCCATCGCCTGGTATATGAAAAAGAACCTTATGGACACAGCCTTACTCGCCAAATACATGGGCAAGTGGGCCTGGCAGGTGCGCCGTCACTTCAAACCCTCAGTTTTCAGGGATTTGTCTCCCGGCCTGCTGCAGCAATACGCAGCCATATTTAATATCACAGTCGACGAATTGAAAGCTTTCCCGGCGGGCAAGCAATAAAGCACGTACCTTTTTTAATGAATAATATCAATTTCACCCATTATCAGCACGCCCACTGCGAGAGCGGCGTTACTGCCAACCTCCTGCGCCACCAGGGCATCGATATCAGCGAGCCGCTTGTTTTCGGCATCGGCGCGGGCCTCTTCTTCGGGCATATACCCTTTCTCAAGATCAGTGGCACACCCGGTTCTACCTTTCGCACCTGGCCCGGCGCCATTTTCAAGCGCGTTGCACAAAGGCTGCATGTCAAAATGCATACCGAGCGTTTCCGCTCACCCGAAAAAGCCATGCTGGCGCTCGATCGCGCTCTTGACGCAGGCAGGCCAGTAGGCATGCTTAGCAGCGTTTTCTACCTGCCCTACCTGCCCGAGGCTTTCCGCTTTCACTTTAACGCCCACAACCTTGTAGTGTATGGCAAGGAAAACGGCCTTTACAAGGTCAGCGACCCGGTAATGGAACACGTCACTACCATCGCCCCGGAAGACCTGGCCAAGGCACGCTTTGCAAAAGGCGCGCCCGAACCCAAAGGCTTCATGTACTATATCAACGAGGTACCGAAAGATATCCACTACGAAAAGGCAATCCAACAAGGCATTAAACAAACTTGCTTTTTCATGATGTCACCACCGGTTCCCTGGTTTGGCAATAAGGCAGTATTCCTGCTGGCCAAAAAGATCAAGGAATATCCTCGTAAGCTCACCCCCCGCAAGGCATCTCTTTACCTTGGCAATATCATCCGCATGCAGGAGGAGATAGGCACCGGCGGCGCAGGCTTCCGCTACCTCTATGCCGCTTTTTTACAGGAGGCCGCGCAAAAGCTGCATCGCGACGATCTGCAGGGCTTCTCGAAGGAGCTCACCCAGGTGGGCGACGACTGGCGCAACTTTGCCTACCATGCCGCCCGGCTCATGAAGGCCCGCCAGAGCGATGTGGTCTCCTACGACGAGCTCAGCGACCTGCTGCGCGTCTGCGGCGACAAAGAAAAAGACATTTTCACCCGCCTCGAAAAACTCAGGTGGCAATAATAACATTATTTGCATGTTTTGACTTTGCGTTTTCTCTTAGCGTCTTTGCGCCTTTGCGGTTAAATTATCAATACAGATGATAACGTCTTAAATACCCGTTAACATATTTTAGCTTATTTTTGCACAAATTTTTTCGTGTTATCTGCCGCAAGACATATCATAGTCGGGTTTATCGACTTCTTCTATCCACCCTTCCGGCGCTACATTAAGCAGCAGACATTCCGCTACCTGGCCTGCGGCGGCTCTAATACCATACTTGATACCGTTTTATATTACATAAGCTTCCACTACATATTGAAGGAGCAACCGGTACACCTTGGCTGGCTCACCATTCAGCCATACATTATGGCCTTCATCATGTCCTTCAGCATCAGCTTCCCTTCAGGCTTTGTGCTCTCCAAATACATCGTTTTCCCCGAGTCGAACCTCCATGGCCGCATACAGCTCTTCCGCTATGCAGTGCTGGTAGGCACCTGCATCCTGCTCAACTATGTGTTCATTAAGTTCTTCGTAGAGCTTTGCCATATCTACCCCACCCCGTCCAAGCTGCTCACTACAGCCATCGTAGCTATCTTCAGCTATTTCTCTCAGCGCAAGTTCACATTCACCTCAAAGGAAGTTCAGCCGGAGGTTGTGACCACACAAGTAGATTAATGTAAATCATTTTTCCTGGATAATGCCCCAACTTGTCCTCGTTTGTAATGAGGGCGCATAGGCCTGGCGTTTGCAACGCCGCCACAATTGCATCTATTAACAATTTTAATTTTTCACTACTTATCCCCAATATTTGGCTTGCCCGACCTCCTCGTCGTACCTTTACCCAGTTATTAATATTTCAACCTAAACCCTCTCAATTTGATCTATCCAATTTTAATTCTTACCTGGTCTTTTGCCCTGCGGCGCCCGTGCCTGGCCCTGTCCTTGAGCTTAACTGCCAGCCGTCACCGCAACCTGCACTTGGGGCAAAAACGGGGCAGAAATGGGGAATTTTTTCGGCACAACTCATTGGTTTCCAGCAAAAAACTACAAGTCAAAAAATGGCGCAAAAACCGTGGCATTTTACCAGCAACATCCAACTTATGCCGCTGAGTCGTTGAGCAGAAAAACCTTCCCCTCCGGGCAGGAAATGGGAGTTTTTTGTGAGTTTTTCCCGCATCAAATCATTGATTATCAACGAAAACATGGGAGATTATTTTTTCCTGGATCGGCCTTTGGAAGGAAGGCGTTAAGAAAATGGGACTGTAGGCCGGTTAAAAAAGAGCTCCGTCTACTGAAGTTTATGGTTAGTCGGACCCCAAAAAGTCCTGCTGAAGCCTGGATTTATTCGGAGCTGGAACTTATAGCTCTTTTCAGGCCGGAACGAGCATTTTTAGCCTTCCTTCCAACAGCCTTGATTTTTTGGTTCTTTTGTATCAAGACAAAAGAACCCTCGCGCGGGGAGCGCTACGATAACATGCAGGATTTATTAACCTCGGTATTAACCGGTCAACCTATCAACTTATCAACCTAAATTGCAGCTTTATGACGCAGGAGCACCTCAAAGAGATGCGTGAGCGGGTACAACACCTCGAGCGCTTCCTTCATATACAAGACCGTTTGATCAAAATAGAGAACGACAAACAGCTTACCCTCTCCCCCGGTTTCTGGGACGACAACGCACGTGCCACCGGCATCCTCAAAGAGATCAAGCTCAACCAGTTCTGGGTCGATCTGTACAACAAGGTCAATGGCGCTGTCGAGGACTTCGCCGTCATATTCGACTTTTGGAAGGCTGGCGAAGCCACCGAAGAGGAAGCCAAAGCACAATATGATATTGCCCTGAAAGATATAGACGAGCTCGAATTCAAATCCACCCTCAACGAGCCGGAAGACGAACTGCCCGGCATGCTGGTCATCAACTCAGGTGCAGGCGGTACAGAAAGCCAGGACTGGGCCGAGATGCTCATGCGCATGTACCGTATGTATGGCGAAAAGCAAGGCTGGAAGGTATCAGAGGTCGATGTGCAGTACGGCGATGGCGCAGGTATCAAGCAAGCCACCCTCGAGTTCGATGGGGCATTTGCCTATGGCCTGCTCAAGGCCGAGAGTGGCGTGCACCGCCTGGTGCGCATATCGCCATTCGATTCTAATGCCCGCAGGCATACCTCCTTTGCATCGGTCTTCGTTTACCCCCTTATCGACGACAGCATAGAGATCACCCTCAACCCCGCCGACCTCGAATGGGAATTTTACCGTTCAGGCGGCAAGGGCGGCCAGAATGTGAACAAAGTGGAAACAGCAGTTCGCCTCAAGCACCTGCCCACGGGCATAATTGTTGAATGTCAGCAGGCACGCACCCAGGGCGAGAACAGGGAAAAAGCGCTTACCATGTTGAAGAGCCGTCTTTACGAAGAGGAACTGCGCAAGCGCGAAGAACTGAAGAACGCCGCCAATGCGGGAAAGAAAAAAATAGAATGGGGCTCGCAGATACGTTCCTACGTGTTTCATCCCTATAAAATGATCAAAGACCACCGCACCGATTACGAAGTGGGCAACGTGCAACCCGTGATGGATGGCGAGCTCGATGATTTTATTAAGGCATATTTGATGAGTATAAAAGAAGAAGCATAATTGTCAACCGATAATTCCATAAAAAAGATTTTTGACCTGCAGCTGTTGCGGAGAATATTTTCATTCACCAAACCCTACAAGCGCACACTCTATTTTTCCATGACGCTTGCCATCATATTGGCAGCTATCTCGCCCATACGCCCATGGCTCATACAGCTCTCTGTCGATAAGTACATCCACAACAAGTGGATGCAGGGTCTTATCACCATCACCATCATCCAGTTCGGCATGCTGCTGGTTGAGACCCTCATACGCTTCCTGTTCCTCTACCGCACCAACTGGATGGGCCAGACCGCAGTCAACGACATGCGCCGCACCGTGTTCAAAAAGATCCTGTTTCAGAATGTTTCTTATTACGACACTACACCCATCGGCACGCTCACTACCCGCACTATCAATGATATCGAGGCTGTAAATGATATCTTTTCCGAAGGCATCATTTCCATCATTGCCGATGTGCTCACCATCATCGCAATTATTATCGTCATGTTCGCCAGCGATTGGCGCCTTACACTCGTAAGCCTGATACCTTTCCCCTTGTTGATCATTGCAACCTATTGGTTTAAAGAAGCGGTGAATAAATCTTTCATTCGTGTACGCAATGCTGTCGCTGCACTCAATGCATTTGCACAGGAGCATATCACTGGTATGTATATCGTACAGGCCTTCGCGGCTGAAGACCGTGAGATGGGCAAGTTCCGCAAGATCAATAAAGAGCACCGCAACGCTAACATCAAAGGCATCTTCGCCTATTCCGTTTTCTTCCCCATCGTCGAAATTATACTTGCACTTTCTATAGGCTTGCTGGTATGGCGCGGCGCTGTGTTGATCCTGCATTTCAACAGCTCTGCCGGTACGGTCATATCCTTCGCCATGTACCTCAACCTGCTCTTCCGTCCCTTGCGTATGCTGGCCGATAAGTTCAACACACTCCAGATGGGCATGATCGCCGGTGAACGCATTTTCACTGTACTTGACAACAATGACTACCAGCATAGCAACGGCGCCTACGCACCGGATACTATAAAAGGCAGCATCGAGTTCGAAGACGTTCATTTCAGTTACAAGCCCGGTGTGCCGGTACTTAAAGGCGTTTCCTTTAAGCTCGATGCCGGCAAGACATTAGCGGTCGTAGGCCATACCGGCGCAGGCAAGACGTCTATCATCAGCATCCTCAACAGGCTGTATGAGATACAGGATGGCAAAATATTGATCGACGGCCATGACCTCAATGACTACGATATTTATGCGCTCCGCGAGCACATCGGCATCGTTCTGCAGGACGTGTTCCTGTTCTCGGGCACTGTTTACGAGAATATCACACTACGCAATAACGATATCCCGCTTGAAAAAGTAGAGCAGGTTACAAAACTGCTCAACATTCATGACTTCATCATGCGGCTACCCGGCGGCTACGACTTTAATGTTATGGAGCGCGGCAGTACACTATCGCAAGGTCAGAGGCAATTACTGTCTTTCGCGCGGGCCCTGCTTTATGACCCTTCGATACTCATCCTTGACGAGGCCACCTCCTCTGTCGATAGCGAAAGCGAGCAGCTCATACAGCACGCTATCGATACTCTTATTAAAGGGCGCACATCCATAGTCATTGCCCACCGCCTCTCCACCATCCGCAAGGCCGACCAGATCATCGTTATGGAAAAAGGCCATATCATAGAGCGTGGCGATCACCGTTCGCTGATAGCGGCCAAAGGTGCTTACTATGATCTCTATACCGCTGTGGAAAAAGAAAAGGAGGAAACTGTAGGTAATGAACCATAAATATATACCCGCCTAAAGTAATGTTAAACTGAAATTATGCTTATTATTAAACTACGGTTGGCATTGTAAATTTGCTCCTGCATGAAGAAGATCTTCCCGCTTATCATAGTCTTGATCACCCTGTCGGTGCTTGGCATCATGGTCATACAGATGTCCTGGATAAAAAATGCTATCACCTTGAAACGGGAGCAGTTCAAAAAGGAGATCGACCGTTCCCTTGGCGACTCCCGCGATATGATACAGGAGCGCTTCATCGCCAAGGTGCCGCAGGTACCCATCAATCTCGACTACCGGCAAAACATGCTGCGCAACCTCTTCACCAGCCAGGTTTTTAGTAAAGATGAGGTACAACAGATATTGGAGAGCACGCTGAGGAAGAACAATATCAAGCAACCCTTCGAGTTTGCTATCTATAACATCTACAATACACCCGTCATTGCCTCCGATGGTTTCCCAATGCAGGAACGCGATAACACCTTCCATATCACCCTCACCCCCGAAAATTCTATGCAGGGCCAGGAGGTACTCTATCTGTACGTCAAGGAAGATAAGAACTATATCATCAGCCGCATGGCGTGGATGATCACCGCCTCGATACTATTTACCTGCATTATCATATCTGCATTTGTGCTCACGGTGCGCACCATGTTCCGCCAGAAGAACCTGTCAGAGATCAAGTCCGACTTTATCAACAACATGACGCATGAGCTAAAAACCCCGCTGGCCACTATCTCCCTTGCCATTGACGCGCTGGTGAACGAAAAAGTGATACATGACACCGACAAGATCAGGTATTACAGCGGCATGATAAAGGAAGAGAACAAGCGCATGAACAAGCAGGTGGAGAAAATATTACAAGCCGCCCGTATTGAGCGCCAGGAAATAAAACTTAACCTGCAAACCCTCGACGCTCACGAGATCATCCGCAAGGTCGCCGACAACCTAAGCCTGCAGATACAGGAGAAAAATGGTAAGCTCCACCTGAACCTTGGCGCTACGAAGCACACCATCGAGGCAGACGAAGTGCACTTCTCCAACATGATCTTCAACCTGATGGATAATGCCATCAAGTACTCAAAGGACAATCTCGTTATCCACATCGAAACGCTGAACAATGGCCCCATGCTTGCCATCAAAATAAAGGATAATGGCATCGGCATGAACAAAGAGACACAATCGCGCATTTTCGAGAAATTCTACCGCGCGCATACCGGCAACCTGCACAACGTAAAAGGTTTCGGTCTCGGCCTCAGCTACGTGAAGGCGATGGTAGAAGCTCATGGCGGAAAGATCAAAGTGGAGAGCACCCTGGGTAAGGGCAGCACCTTCACAGTATCAATGCCATTGCAGTCGGCCTAGACCATCACGCAGAGGGTCCTGATCACAGCCCCCAGGCGGATGGCATCGTAGATCCGCGGCTCGGTAGCGCCATGTTGCTTCACCGAAGCTTCGTGCGAAGTGACACAGCGCTCACAGCCATTCACCGCCGATAGCACCAGGCTCATCAGTTCGAATAATTCCTTTCCCATTGCCGGGTTCATCATTACACTCATCCGTAACCCTGCAGGGTGGTTATTATAATAGCTGACCCCGTCCATATAGTGGCGGAAACGGTAGAATACATTGTTTGTGCTCATAACCGCTGCACAGGCATGCGCCTCGGCTATTTCTGCATCACCAGCGCCTTCATTCCTCGCCATGGCATTGAAGGCATTCATGAGTACTGAGTGCTTCTCATTCACCGCCACGGCGAGTGCCAGCAGCGATGTCTCCTTCTTATTCATGTTGGCGCTGCCTAATACAGCACTTACATTAAGTTTCAGGTCCTTTATATATCGGCTACCCGCTTCACCCATAGCATTGAGTGCAGGGCTCTGATGTGAGGGGTCAATACCAATGTCTTTGTATAGGTTCAATATCGCTTCGTTGGCAACGGTTTCCATATGTATGGTTTTATTTAAAAACGTCCACCCCTGGCTGGCGGGGGCGGACGTTTTATATTCAAAATGCTTTTTAGCCTACTGCCGCTACCAGTGTTTCCTGGCCTTTGTTCCAGTTGCAGGGGCACAATTCATCGGTCTGCAAACCGTCGAGTACACGCAGCACTTCGTCTACGTTGCGACCTACGTTCAGATCGTTAATGCTCACCCAACGCACGATGCCCTCCGGGTCTATTATATATGTTGCGCGGTATGCAACCTTTTCACCCTCGGTCAGGATACCCAGTTCTTCAGCCAGGCTTTTTGATGTATCGGCGATCATGGGAAATTTCAAATCACGCAGGTCGGGGTGTTGCATGCGCCACGCATGGTGCACATATTCACTGTCGGTAGATGCGCCGAGCAATACAGCATCACGGTCGTCGAAGTTTGAAAAATTCTTGTTGAACTCAGCAATTTCGGTAGGACATACAAATGTAAAGTCCTTAGGCCACCAAAACATTACCGCCCATTTACCTTTAAAATCATCATTGCTGATCATTTTAAACTCTTTTCCTTTTTCAAGCGCCACGACGGCTTTTTTGTTGAACTCGGGAAACCTGCTTCCTACTGTTACAAAATTGTTCATTTTTTTATCGTTTTAATTTTTCAAGTCGCGTGCAAAGGTCGTTCTAAATATATAAGCAGACAAACAATAGCCTATTGTGTTTGCCTATTAAAAAATAAGGCCAATCAATGCTACTCCACAAAATTCAAAAGGCAAATGACAACAATCATTGGGGCGCTCAGGCCCTAACAAAAAAATGTCCCGCAGAGCGGGACATTTATATAACACTTTAATGAAAATACATCATCGTATCAAGGTGACATTGCCTGAGCCCGTTACGCGCAAGCCTTTGAGACAGAAGCCGTCTGCCTCCCATACATATACACCTTGTTCAACCGCCTTACCGTTTACCGTGCCGTCCCATTCTTTGGTCGGATCAGTTGTTTCAAACATTAGCTTACCCCAACGGTCAAATATGCGGAAGTAGTTCAGTTTCACGAGCTGCTTGTTCAGCAAACCAAAACGGTTGGTAGTGGGATTGGAACTGGCAGGTATAAAGGCGTTGGGCAGATTGATATCCAGGCACCTGTTGTGTATCACGACTGTATCGATATCGCGACAGCGCAGCGAATCGTTAAACTCGGTCACTTCCAGATAATAAGTGTAGTCGACCGGTGGATTGGCCTGCGGGAACATAATATTCGTGCTGTTGAGATATGCGGTAGGCGTCCATGAATAGGTATAATTCGGGCCTTCCGACGTATTCGGTCCACCGAGTAGTGTGGTGGCTCCGTCTGCGAGGTAACGGTCAGGACCCGCATCAGCCGTTACTTTGCTTACCTTAACGGTGATCTGTGTATCTACGATACAGCCATTAGGATAATCGAGCTCTATACGATATTGGGTCGTGTAGTCGGGCCAAACGCGCACTATCTGCTGCGTACTATCGCTGATATTATAGTTTGGAGACCACTTGATGGTATCTGCCGCTACGGATACATCCAACAGGGTTATTGTATCACGCTGGCAAATAAAGGTGTCGGGCGTAATGGTCATTGCCGGTATCGGCAGTACCCTGATCTGCTTACAGTCCACCTGCATCGTCGGCAAGCCTTCATCTACTACATAATAAACATTGTAGTAGCCTGCAGTATCATAAGAGAAGGGCGGTGGCGTTGAGAATGTGGAAGACGGAACAGAGGTATTGTTACACTGATCGAAAGAGAATCGCGACAGTGAATCAGTAAGATTGGTGACAAAGGCAAATACGTTGTCGTGATAACGCAACACGCGTGATATAGCAGACGGGTTGTTGAGGTGAGCTGAATCAACTACCGGTATATTGCCCATGTTGAACGAAGTATATGGGCCCAACGCGCTCGGCATTTCCACACGCACCAGCTCGCTTGTTGTAAGGTCGGTAATATAGGCAAATATACCACCACACTCTCTTGTAACCGTGATGCTTGAGGGGGCGAAAAGCGTGTTGTTCATCGTACCCAGGTTAGTAGCCACAGGCACAGGATTTACCAATGATGGCCCTACGTCGATGCGCGTAAGGGTGTTGTTAAAAAGATTGGTAACGAAGAAGTACCACGAACCGCCGTCCTTAACGGCAGCCAGATCGCTTGGCTGTGCCATTGTGTTACCCAAGGTACCCAGATCGGTCATTGCCGGCGTGATCGAAATGTTTTTGCCCCTGAAGTTGAAGAATACCAGGGAGTTGGCCAATTGGTTCGAGTTGACTGCATAACCATACCAGTTACTATCAGCATCCTGTGCTATGAAAAGGCCGCGGGGCGAATTCAACACATTATTGAAGTTACCGAAATTGGCAATATTCGGAGTATTTGCCAATGAATGTCCAAAATCAACACGGGCCAATGTAGAATTGGTCTGATCGCTACCACCGGCCACAAACACGTGCCAGTTATTATTCATAGTATCCTTCACAACATAGAGCGATGTAGGGCCCGTAGGCAATACACCCGTCATGTTACCATAGTTCGTTACTGTCGGCACATTATAAAGGCTGTTACCAAAATTGAGGCGAAGAAATTCCTGGGTAGCATTGTTAACGACAAATCCGTAAAAGTTGTCTCCGTCCTTTGCAATGTCGATATCGCTAGGTGTATTCAATTGGAAATCCGACATATCGAGATCGTATCCGGTGGGGTAGTTGTTCAGGAAGCCGGAACAGAAGCTCCAATAGTGAGAACTGGCAGTCAATACCTTGCTGCGCAGGTGTATTACCTGCTTTGCGCACACCGTATCCGGCGCTACAAACAAACCCGTTGTATCTTCAGTCTGGGCTTTAAGCACATCCAACTGCGATACCATAAATAGCATCGCTAAGAGTAGGCATTTTCTCATAATCCTGGAAAGAGTTTCACTTTATTGGGCTAATATAACGAATTGGCTACAACTTTTCTAGTAAAAGACTGTATTTATTTCTTTTAAACTCAAAAAGTGATGTTTAATTTGCCTCTAAATTAGCTTGAAAACTGTGAGAAAATCTATTTTTTTATCCTCTTTTTTCGTTTTCTCGATGGCTGCGGCCAAGGAGGGAATGTGGATACCCGCGACGCTAGGCGCCCGCGAGAATGACCTGAAAGCCGAAGGCTTGAAAATTCCTATAGAAAAACTTTATAATGTCGACGGAAGCGGACTTAATAATGCAGTCGTGCTTTTCGGGTCGGGCTGCACGGCCGAGGTCATCTCGCCAAAGGGCTTGCTCCTCACCAACCATCACTGTGGCTATGGCACCGTACAGGGCCTGAGCAGCGTGAAAAGTGATTATTTTGCCAATGGCTTCTGGGCTAAAAGCCCGAGCCAGGAGTTGCCCTGCCCCGGTTTGACAGTCACCTTCATCCGCCGGATGGAAGACGTGACCGACAAGATCCTCTACTACCTGCCCGATACAATGGCCGGACGCAAACGCGACAGTATCATAGCCGCGCGGATAGCGGATGTGGAAAAAGGCTATAAGAAGAGCAGCGGTATGGATGCAAATATAAAGCCTTATATGTCAGGCAACCAATATTGGGTGACACTTACTGAGACTTATAGGGACATTCGCCTGGTAGGCTTTCCGCCCGACGGCATTGGCAAGTTTGGCGGCGATACAGATAACTGGATGTGGCCCCGGCACACCGGCGACTTCAGCATGTTTCGTGTATACGCTGATAAAAACAATAAGCCCGCCCCCTATTCCAAACAAAATCGCCCTTATAAGGCGAAAGAGTACTTCAGCATCAACACATCAGGTTATAAGGAAGGGGATTTCACCATGGTTTATGGTTTCCCCGGAACTACTATGGAATACATTTCATCTTACCAGCTAAAGCAGGTTTCGGACATCGCTGACCCTATCCGCATAGAGGCCCGCACCATAAAACTGGATACCTGGAAGAGGAACATGGAGCTGTCGCGCGACGTGTTTATAAAATATACATCTAAATATGCAGGGATCGCAAATGGCTGGAAAAAATGGCAGGGCGAGGTTCGGGGATTGAGCGCCAATAACGTAACGGGGAAAAAACAGGACTATGAGAGCAATTTCCAGCAATGGGCCGACAGGGATGCTTCTACAACTTATGCCAGCCTTTTGCCTCAAATAGACCTGGCAACCGATGCAGTGAACAATAAGCTGCGTGCTGATGAATACATTAAAGAAACGGTGTTGGGAATAGAACTGGTGCAACAGGGCGCCACACTTGATAAAATGCTACAGTGTTTCAGAGCAAATATGAACGACGCGCAACTGCAGGACACACTAAAAAAAATATGCAATAACGGCTTCTATAAAAATTACGACGCCGCTACCGACCGGCAGGTTTTCAACAACCTGATGCCACTCTATATCCAAAATGTTGAGGAGATGCCCGGCTACTACAATAGTAAATACAGGGCCTACAATCAAAATATACAAAGGTGGGCAAACAGCGTGTACAACAATTCGCTTGCTGCAGACCATGACAGGCTGGAAGCCTTTGCCGCTGCAGCCCATAAAAGTGATAGTGTGAAGCTATTGGAAGATCCTGCGCGCAAGCTTTACACAAGCATTACAGACTACAGGAGCAAAAAACTACTTCCCGCCATTGGTAAGTACTTCACCAAAATGGCAGCGCTTAACCGGCTCTACATGAAGGCGCAAATGACAAAAGACCCTCATTGCAACTGCTACCCGGATGCCAACCTGACACTCAGGCTCGCTTACGGGCACGTAAAGGGCATAGACCCTGAAGGCCCTGCCGGATACTCCTACCAGACGAACCTGGACGAGGTAATAAAAAAAGACGATCCCTCGGTAGCGGAGTTTAAGGTACCGGAAAAACTAAAAGAACTATATAAAAAGAAAGACTACGGACGCTGGGCAGTTAATGGAACAGTGCCCCTCGCCTTTACGGCAGACAATCATACTTCGGGCGGCAACTCAGGGAGCCCCGTGCTGAATGCCAAGGGCCAGCTGATAGGCACCAACTTTGATCGTGTATGGGAAGGCACTATGAGTGACTATTATTTTGATCCGGCTGTTTGCCGTAACATTAGCCTCGACGTGCGTTACACTTTGTTTGTCGTCGAGAAATTCGGCGGAGCAGGCTGGCTGCTGAAAGAAATGAAGCTTGTTAAAAATTAAATCCCCGAAAGCAGTTATTATGGAAAAACGCTCACATGAGCGTTTTTTTATTTACTTTAGCGATATGAATATGAGGTGCTTTATCGCAATGCTGGCCTGTTTGTTTGTAATGAACGCTAAGGCTACAGAGAAGAAGAAAGTGGCGAAGTCGGGTAAGGCATATGCAAGCCTGATATCGGCCAGCGTGCAGCGCACTGTACCGGG
The DNA here is from genome assembly GCA_018267915.1 of Bacteroidota bacterium. Taxonomy (GTDB): domain Bacteria; phylum Bacteroidota; class Bacteroidia; order Chitinophagales; family Chitinophagaceae; genus MKUN01. Next base: position 25,883 of record JAFDXN010000011.1, read on the forward strand.
TGCTCGGGGTAGCCAACCCATAATGCATTATAGTTTTGTAGTGAGGTGGAAAAGTAAAGAGATACCCGAGACATTTTTCTGGCGCGGAAAAGATGCCTGGATGAACTGTAAAGTGACCGTATTCAACTCCCCTGCATGCAAGAAAGGTTCAGATATACCCCTCGAAAAATTGAAAAGCGGTAACTACATATTGTTGCAGCCCATTCCCGGTGGCAAATTCCCCATGCCCGAAGAAATACAGAACACAAAAGGTGATGACCTCTTCTTTAAAACCGGCAAAAGCGGCTGGCTGTACCTCGCTGTCACCAAGATCACCAAACAGAAGGATTTGTTAATGCCATAATTTTTTATGAAGAAAATATACTTAGTGCTTTCAACCATCCTGCTGGCGGGTAGCGTATCTGCGCAGCCATGGATGCCTTTGAAACAAGGACCTCAGAAACTGGACGACATTGTTGCCAGGCACAAGCAACAAATGGCTTTGACGTCGGATGAGGATGGAGAACATGAATATGACCGGAGCGGTAAAGAAGTAAGAGAGGCCAAAGACCACCTGTTCCAAAAATGGGAATGGTACTGGCGGCAGCACCTGGATAAAGACGGCTATATGGTGCCTACCATCAGGACATGGCAGGAATGGCAGAAATGGCAAAATGAGCATGCCCAGCACGCTGCAGCCAAAAGTACCGCCAACCAGTCACAATGGGCATTTGTAGGCCCCGATACATCGAATGGTGGCGGTTACTATGGCATTGGTCGTATTAACGTAGTCGCCTTCCACCCCACTGATCCTAATACCTACTGGATAGGCAGCGCAGGGGGCGGCGCCTGGAAGACAACGAACGACGGACATAGCTGGACACCCATGTACCACGATCTGCCGGTACTGGGCGTGGCCGATATTGACTACAACCCGCAAAATCCGAATACCATTTATCTCTGCACCGGCGACCGTGATGGAGGCGATACCTACAGCATCGGCGTGATGAAATCCGTAGATGGCGGCGCAACATGGAATGCCACAGGCCTGGCACCCGATATCAGCTGGTATTTCCAATCAAATACTTTGATCATTAACCCTACCGATACAAACAATCTATTACTGGCAGCCAACTGGGGCATCTATCGCACTACCAACGGCGGACAGAGCTGGACCAACGTGCAAAACGGCGATTTCAAAGAGGTGGTTTACTGCCCGGGGCATCCGAACATCGTGTACGCCGCCGGATCGCAGATATGGCGCTCCGCAGATAGCGGCCTGACCTGGACACAAATAACAAACGTGAGTAACGTGAACCGGGTGAGTGTTGCAGTATCTGCCGACAACCCGGCAATCGTGAAAGCAATATTCTCCACTGCCGACAATAGCGGGCTTGCGGGTATATACAGTTCCAGCGACACCGGCAACACCTTCACGGAGATATACAGCGTACCCGACTGCTCGAAAAACCTCCTTAGCTGGTCCACAGTACCGGATGCAAATTCCTGCGGGGGGCAGGGGTGGTATGACCTCTGTATAGCGATGGACCCGGCTAATGTCAACAACGTGATAATAGGCGGAGTGAACACCTGGTACTCCACCGATGGCGGATACAACTGGACGATAGCAACTGAATGGTATACAGACAACAACTTCCCTCTGCTGCAGACCGTGCATGCGGACAAGCATTACCTGAAGTATCATCCGCTGGTGCCCGGCAAACTTTTTGAATGCTGCGATGGAGGGATCTATTCCTGCACCGATCCGCTTAGCTTGCTATGGAGCGATAAGACCAATGGGCTTGGCATCACCGAATTTTACCGCAATGCCGTAACGGGTGTCAATCCATTTGTAATAGGCGGAGCACAAGACAATGGAACAAAGGCTGTGCGAGTTGGGCAGAGCCTCGAAATGACCGGAGGTGACGGAATGGACTGCCAGGAGGACTATGTTACCCCGTTCATTGTTTATACATCGTCGCAAAACGGCTACCTGATGCGCAGCAACGACGGAGGACAAAACTATGTATCGATATCGGACAATGTACCCGGCAATCCCGGCGGCAGCTGGGTAACGCCCTTCTTCATCGACCCGCATGTACACACGTCTTTGTATGCGGGCTTTGATAAGCTATACTACAGCACAGACACCGGCAACACATGGACGGCAATATCGAACGTATTTGACACGAGTCATACCATCGACAGAATAGCCCTGTCGAATACCAACATTAACAACATATATGTGCTGGTGAATAACAACCTGTACCGCACTACCAACTTTGGCGGATCGTGGAACCAGGTGACGGTACCTTACCCGGGCTGGATATCGGACATCGCTATCGATCCGCACGACGCCGGGCAGTTGTGGGTTACCTTCAGTTCTTACGACACCGCGAAAGTTGCCAGCTACCGGCCCTCGCAAGGAGGCTGGAGCAATTACAGCCAGGGCTTACCCAATGTTCCTGCATCGTGCATCGTGGTGGATACCTTCAGCAAGACAAAGTATATAGGTACAGATGTCGGCGTGTTTTATCGCGATACCACAATGACGCAATGGGCCCTTTACAATAATAACCTTGCGATGCCGTCGGTTCATGTTTCCGACCTTGGGATCAATTATGTAACCAATGAAATATGGGCAGCTACTTATGGCAGAGGCATGTGGCATTCGCCTAAAAATGAGCACCCGTTGGGCATCTCAATAGTGCCACTTGTTCTAAATGCAATGGCGATAAGCCCCAATCCTAACACCGGAAGTTTCACCGTCAGTGGCGCAGCAAGCTCATTTGGAAATAAGAAGGTGCAAGCGAGATTGGTAGACGAATCAGGACGTACAGCATGGCAGGCCCCTGCTGCTTTCAATGCGAATGGCAGCATGGATGTGCATACCAGCAATCTTGCAAAAGGGAAATACATTTTCGAAGTATCGGGTAAAGATGTGCTGGCAAGAGCAAGTGTAATTATTTACTAAAGAAGTTAATCTTTATGATAGTCCGGCCCCTGGGCCGGACTATTTTTTTTATGCATCTACCAATTCCTTAGCATTTTGCATAGCTGCGTCGCTTGGCTGCTCGCCACCTATCATGCGGGCAATGGCGAGTACACGTTCGTCTTGTTTCAGCACCCGCACCTTAGTGGTGATACGTGCCTTGCTATCCTCGTCTTTGTACACGTAAAAATGACGCGAACCACGCGCCGCCACCTGCGGTTGGTGCGTAATGCAAATCACCTGGTGATACTCAGAAAGATCACGCAGCAGTATGCCCACCTGCCGTGCAGCTTCACCGGAGATACCTGTATCCACCTCGTCGAAGATAAGTGTGGGCATGTGCATGGCCTTTGCGGTAAGCGATTTGATGCAAAGCATGATACGGCTCATCTCGCCGCCCGATGCTGCCTTATAAACGGGTTGAAACCTGTCACTTTTATTAGCATCGAGCAGGAATGCGACATCGTCACTGCCGATAGGGCCCGGCGACTTCGATTGTGTAATTTCGATCTCGAAACGGGCATTTGGCATGCCGACCAGGCCAAGCAACTCGGTTATCTTTTGGGCAACTACAGGTGCTGTCTTCTTACGTTGGGCCGATATCTTTTTTGCCTCTTCCTCCACTTGCTTGTAGACAGCGGATTGTTCACTTTCCAGTTTTTCAATTGTGTCGCCGAGGCTTTTGGTGGCACTTAATTCGGTCTCCAATTGTTGTTGCAAAGCGATCAATTCATCTGTCGATCGCACTGCGTGCTTCTTTAACAGTTTGTAGCCAATGTCGATACGCTCCTGCAGTTGCTGCATGAGTTCCGCATCAAGATTCACCCTGGCCTCCACACTCTCCAATTCAGAAGCAATATCTTTCAATTCGGCAAAGACCGAAGCCAAACGTTCCTGTAACGGATTTACATCCGCCATTACATCGCCGATGCTCTGCAGCTGTTGCGAAATGCGTTTTATTTCATTTGTCAGCGGTTGCTCGCCCTCTTCCAGTACCTGCCGGCTCGCCTGCAGCACACCAATAATGCGCTCAGCATGGCTCATTTGTTTCAGCTGTTGATCCGCATCTTCTATTTCACCCGGCTTAAAGCTTACTTGCGTTAATTCATCAAGCAGGAACTGTTTATAGTCTGCTTCTTTTTGCCACTGGCCTTGTTGCTGCCTGTGCTCATTAAGCTGCTGCGTAAGCTTTCTATATTGCTTATATAATGCAACGTAATTTTTGACCAAAGCGCCGTTACCGGCCAGCGCATCCAGCACATCCATCTGGAAGTGATCGTCTTCGAGCGCCAGGTGGTCGAACTGCTGATGCAGGTCGACCAGGAGCGAAGTGAGCTTGTTAAGCACAGTAAGATTGACCGGCGTGTCGTTCACAAATGCCCGTGATTTACCGCTGGTACTGATCTCGCGGCGGATAATGCACTGATCATCTTCATCCAACTCTTCTGCTCTTAAGGCTGCTTTAAAGGTGTTATTGTCTTTGACATCAAAATAGCCCTCAACAACGCATTTTTCATCCTTATTAATAAGCACAGAGCTGTCTGCCCGCTCGCCAAGGATAAGGGAAAGCGCTCCAAGGATGATACTTTTGCCCGCGCCGGTTTCACCGGTAACCGTGTTCAGATTATTGTCCGGTTCAATCACCAGGTTATCGATGATCGCATAATTCCGTATGACCAGTTTTTGAAGCATTTCTCCTGTACAAAAATAAGTAGCTGCGAGAATAGCAGGCAGTTGGCTATCAAAAAGATATCCCCAAAACGGCCTTTACAGGCGTTTAACTACCTTTGCGGCCATGGCGAAATTTTTTCTGCGCAAAAAAGTAGGCGACCGCGTTGTTAACGGTCACCCCTGGATATTTGGTAATGAACTGGGCGATGTGGATGGCGAAGCCAAGGCAGGCGATATTGTTGAAGTGTACTCTTATAATGGATCATTTATCGGTAAAGGCTATTTTAACCCTGCCTCACAGATCGCGATAAGACTGGTGACGCGTGACAAAAATGAGACTGTCGACGACCAGTTTTTCTATAGGCGCATCAAGGAGGCCTGGGAATATCGCCAGCAGATAGGCTATGTGGAGAATTGCCGGCTTATTTTCGGTGAGGCGGACCAGTTACCGGCCCTTATTATAGATAAATTCAATGATTATTTTGTCATTCAGACACTTGCGCTGGGTATCGATATCTGGAAACCCGCCATTGTGGCTGCCTTGCAAAAAATATTTAAGCCTAAGGGAATTTATGAGCGTAACGACGTGCCGGTAAGGGAATTGGAGGGCATGCAGCAGCAAAAGGGATTCTTGTCGGAGGCTTTTGATACGAATATCATCATCAATGAGAACGGCCTGAAATTTCATGTGGACATCGTAAACGGCCAGAAAACGGGTTATTTCCTCGATCAACAGGATAACCGCCGGGCGATACAGCATATAGTTAAAGATGCTGAGGTACTGGAGGCTTTTTGTTACACAGGCACATTTTCGATGCATGCCGCCCATTATGGTGCCAGGAACGTATTAGGGCTCGATATCTCCGAAACAGCTGTAGCCACCGCGCGCCGGAATGCCGAACTTAACGGCTACCAGGATATCTGTAAGTTCGATGCGGTGAATGCTTTTGACGTGCTGAAACAATGGGTTAAAGATGGCAAGCGCTACGATGTGGTGATGCTGGACCCGCCTGCATTCACCAAGAGCAGGGAGAATATACAGAAAGCTATTACCGGTTATAAAGAGATCAACCTGCGGGGCATGAAACTGACGAAGCCGGGCGGCTTTTTAGTAACGGCCTCCTGCACTAACCTGGTTCCACCCGATCTCTTCCTGAAGACAATAGACATGGCTGCGAAAGATGCCAGGCGCAAGTTGAGGCAAGTGACCTGGCAAACGCAGGCATCGGACCACCCGATACTCTGGCACGTGCCTACTACACAATACCTTAAGTTCCTGATAGTACAAGTATTATAGACCGGAAGCTAGCCGGTACAAAAGTAAAAGCCCCGCTGATAGCGGGGCTTTTACCGTATATAAGGATAGATTTCTTAAAGTTGGTTGTAGATCTTAACATCCGGGCTGCGGAGTATACCGAAGAACTGGAATGTCTTATGACGATAGCCTTTCTTCAGGTACACATCAGTATCTGAATCGTCAGCTATAGATACCCAATCGGCATGCTTAGTGCCCCTCCAGCGGTAAACGGGTACATTGTTAAGGCCACGACGAGTAAGTCCATAAAACTGGAGGTGCTTGCTCGTATAACCCATTTTTATCATTTGGTCATCTGTGAATTCATCTTCGCAGATACTTGCGTGATCCTTCGTAACAGGGTTATACCATGAGTAAACACCTACCCTGCCCGGGCCGGCATTACGGTAAGCCACAAATATTTGTGTCTTATCTTTCCATTTCCAGTTTAGCATTTGTCCGTCCTGGTACTCTCCCTCAGCAACTATAACGAATTCATTATCCTCAGCATTGTACCAACGAAAAACTCTTACCAGTTCATCGTCTTGTGCAAAACTCTTATTAGCAAGTAATACTGAAGCCAATACAGTTGTAATGAGGACGAAGGTTTTTTTCATAATCGAGCGCTTTTTTCTTTAATTGTGTTCCAAAATACATAAAAATTTTCTTGCCCTGCAAGTGATTGCAATAAAATTTTTTTTCTTACATTAATAATAGGCCTGCTATCCTTGCTGAAATGCACCAATTGGCGTAGCTTTGAACCCCTTTAAGTGTCAGGCTGTCAGTTAGAATTATTTGCACGCCTTTTGATACCTAAATATAGCCTAAAATCGGGTATTCAGCCTGTTCAGGAGTTTAAAACGAATATAAGCAATATAAAACACTAAGATGATTGGTTTCCTTTCAAAATTGTTCGGCGGCAGCAAGTCTGATAAAGATGTGAAGCGCACCCAGCCCCTGGTGGCCGAGATCAACCGCGTATACGCCGAATTGCAACCCCTTTCGAACGACCAGCTACGTAATAAAACACAGGAGTTTCGTGCGCGAATCAAGGAGCACCTGGCTGATATCGACGCTGAAATAGCCGCAAAAAAGGCCTCTAATGACGAACATCCCGAAGCCGAACTGCAAACAAGGGAGGCCGGCTACGAGGAACTGGACAAACTCATCAAGCGGCGCGATGAGCAGATAGAGGTGATATTGGAGCAAATACTGCCTGAAGCCTTTGCTGTAGTGAAAGAAACAGCCCGCCGTTTCAAAGAAAACCCTGAAATGGTGGCTACAGCCACAGAACTGGATAAGGAACTGGCTATCGGCAAGCCGCATATACGTATAGAGGGCGACAAGTCTATATTCAATAATACCTGGGATGCTGCGGGCGTGCCGGTTACCTGGAACATGGTGCACTACGATGTGCAGCTGATCGGCGGTATGACCCTGCACGAAGGTAAAATATCGGAAATGGCTACAGGTGAAGGTAAAACCCTGGTTTCTACCCTGCCTGCCTATCTTAACGCTCTTGCCGGCGAAGGGGTACATATAGTAACGGTGAACGACTACCTGGCCCGCCGTGACCAGGAGTGGAATGGTCCGCTGTTCGAGTGGCTGGGTATCACTACCGACTGTATAGATAAGCACCAGCCTAACACGGCTGAGCGCCGCAAGGCTTATTTGGCCGACATCACCTACGGTACCAACAACGAATTCGGTTTCGACTACCTGCGCGATAATATGGTGCACAGCCCTGAAGAAATGGTGCAGCGCAAACACCACTATGCCATGGTGGATGAGGTGGATAGCGTATTGATCGACGATGCGCGTACGCCACTGATCATCTCTGGCCCGGTGCCACGTGGCGACGAGCAGCAGTTCCATGCGTTGAAGCCACGTATCGAGCGTATTATAGAGGCGCAGAAGCGTGTTGCCAACCAGAGCCTTACTGAGGCTAAGAAACTGATAGCAGAAGGCAAAACAGATAAAGAAACCGGTGGTCTGCACCTCTACCGTGCATTCCGTGGTCTGCCTAAGAATACTGCCCTGATCAAATTCCTGAGCGAGGAAGGTAACAGGACCATATTGCAAAAGGCCGAGAACTACTACATAGGCGAGCAGCAGCGCAATATGCCTAAGGTAAACGCCGAACTGTTCTTCTCCATAGATGAAAAAAACAATAGCGTAGACCTTACTGAAAAAGGCCTTGCACTGATAACAGGATCCGGCGAAGACCCTAACTTCTTCATACTGCCCGACATAGCCACCGAGTTGACTGCGATCGAGAAAATGGAAGTTAGTCCTGAAGAAAAAATGCAACGTAAGGATGCCCTGCTGCAGGACTACGCCATCAAGGCCGACCGTATCCATTCTGTACAGCAACTGCTCAAAGCCTACACTTTATTTGATAAAGACGTAGAGTATGTGGTGATGGACGGTAAGGTGAAGATCGTGGATGAGCAAACAGGCCGCATCCTGGATGGCCGCCGCTATAGTGATGGTCTGCACCAGGCCATAGAAGCCAAGGAAAATGTGCAGGTAGAAGCCGCCACGCAGACATTTGCAACGGTGACGCTGCAGAACTACTTCCGTATGTACCACAAGCTGGCCGGTATGACCGGTACGGCCGAAACGGAAGCAGGCGAATTCTGGGAGATATACAAGCTGGACGTGGTGACCATACCCACGAACATGCCTATATCGCGCAAAGACCAGCAAGACCTTGTTTACAAGACCAAACGCGAAAAATATAAAGCTGTTATCGATGAGATCGAAGCGCTGCGTGGCGTAGGCCGCCCGGTGCTGGTGGGTACTACATCGGTGGAAGTATCGGAACTGCTGAGCCGTATGCTGCAGCAAAAGAAGATACCACACAACGTACTGAACGCTAAGCAACACGCGCGTGAAGCGACCGTAGTTGCCGAAGCGGGCCTCAGCGGAGCGGTTACCATTGCCACCAACATGGCCGGCCGTGGTACGGATATCAAGCTGGGCCCCGGCGTTAAGGAAGCAGGTGGCCTCGCCATCATCGGTACAGAGCGCCATGAAAGCCGCCGTGTAGACCGCCAGTTGCGTGGTCGTGCAGGCCGCCAGGGCGATCCGGGTACTTCGCAGTTCTTCGTATCGCTTGAAGACGACCTGATGCGCCTTTTCGGTTCTGAGCGTATATCATCGCTGATGGACAAGATGGGCCATAAGGAAGGTGAAGTGCTGCAACACAGCATGATCTCTAAATCGATAGAGCGTGCGCAGAAAAAAGTAGAAGAAAACAACTTCGGTATCCGTAAGCGCCTGCTGGAATACGATGACGTGATGAACTCGCAGCGCGATGTGATCTACAAGCGCCGCAGGCACGCCCTCTTCGGCGAACGCCTCACTATCGACCTCGACAATGCCATGTTCGACGTATGCGAAGACCTTGCTACTCGCTTTACTGAAAGCGGGGACTATGCAGGTTTCCGTATCGAGGTGATGAAGCACCTGGCGATCGAGCCTGAGATCAGTGAAGATGAATTCAAGAGCAGCAAGCCCGAGATCATCAGCGACAAGCTTTATCATGAAGCCAAGGATTTCTATACGCGCAAATGGAACCACATGCGCACGCAGATGGTGCCGACCCTTACCGAGATAATGAACCAGAATGGCGACCGTGTAGAGAATATCGTGATACCGTTCACAGACGGCATACGTGGCCTGCAGGTATATGCCAACCTGAAAGAAGCAGTGGCGAAAGAGGCACGTAACGTGCAGGGCGAGCTTGAAAAGCATATCACACTTGCCCTGATAGACGATGAGTGGAAAAACCACCTGCGCGCTATGGACGACCTGCGTAACTCGGTACAGATGGCATCGTACGAGCAGAAAGACCCGCTGCTGATCTATAAGTTTGAAGCATTCAATCTCTTCAAGCAGATGCTGCTGGAGACCAACCAGAATATCGTGTCCTTCCTGCTGCGCTCAGGTATACCCGTGCAGGAAGCGCCGCAGCAGGCACAGCGTGTGCCTGAGCAACATACGGATATGAGCAAGATGCGTTCGAACAAGGCAGAGATAGACGCCCGCGGACAAGACTACGCTGCTGACGAGAATGACTACTATACCGAGCCACAGGAAACTGCCGTGAAACGCACTCCGGTACAGGCAGGCCCCAAGATTGGCCGCAACGACCCCTGCCCTTGCGGCAGCGGCAAAAAGTACAAGAACTGCCACGGTAAAGGATTGTAAAAAAGTTGCTTTAACATAAGAATGTCCTGCCGCATGGCAGGACATTCTTATTTACTGATTTAGCATAACTTTGTATAATGATAACCACTTATCATTTGAACGTAAACGAATTGTCGCTCGAATTACTTAATTCGATCAAAGCTGCATTTAAGGATAAGAATATCGAGATTACTGTTATGGAGGCGCAGGATGATACTGAGTACTTGCTTTCGACGGAAGCTAACAAGGCACATCTTACCCAATCGATGGAACAGGTAAACAATGGTGCTGCCACCACAATGACTGTTGAAGAAATGCAGCAGAAATACGGCAAGTAATGAGGACAATCACTTTCAGCCATGCAGCCATCCATGACCTCGATGAGTGGAAGAAAACAGACCCAAAAACGTGATCCAAAATCGTTTCGTTGATTACAGAAATAGCAGCAACCCCATTCACCGGCACAGGCAAACCGGAGGCTATAAAACATGACCTAAAAGGAAAATGGTCAAGGCGAATCAATCATGAGCATCGGCTGGTATATGAGATAACGGATGCAACGGTGATAATTATTTCCTGCCGCTACCATTATTAATCAGAGCTTCAGCGACAATATATTCTTCTGTATCGGCTGGTTCCTATAGTAGATCAGCACCAGGGCAATACCATAGAAGGGCAGGCAGGGAATACGGTAGCGCGAAAGTGCACCGAAGTTGCCCGACGATATACCCACCGCAAAAGCGAATATCAACGTAAAGATGAGGCAGAACTGTATGGTAGGGTCGCTCACTATCGTTCGCCAGGTACGCTTAGGGCCCACCGAGATCAATATCTTTATCGTCACCCAAAGGAATAGTAATGCCTCTACCGCATTCAATAACTGCATCACCTTCCGCGTCTCCCATATATAGGGGCGGAAGAGTGTCACATTCACAGCGGGAATGAACTTCTTCAGCATACCCATGGTAGTAGGCTCAATGTCACCCAAGCTATAGGCCGATCCCGCATCGCCCGACGCGCCGCGGATGTAGGTACTGGTTACATAAGAGGTCTTGGCAAGGTTCTCCACTGAATACTTGCCAAGGTCGGCGGCAAACTTTTTGGAGAAAAAGGTAAAGCCCACAAGCGACACACCCACTACCACCACTTTCAGCACCAGGCGCGTTGCCGAGCTGCGGATGCGGTGCGAATAGGTGAAGAGTATCCACAGGGCCAGGGCGGGTATAAAGGCCAGCAGGATGTATATCTTGATCACGGCGATCAGGTAAAAGGCTATAATCGTCATGATGATCACCCGTGGGCTTCTGTCACGGCTTAACAGCATCCGGAAGGCCCCATAGGTGAGCCAGCCCAGGCCGAACATGCAAACAGTATCCTTAAAGATACCGGAACCCCACATCACCGTACTGGGTATAAAAAGCACACACCAGGCGATGTATTTGGTGTATTTAGGATACAGTGTTGCAAATGTCTTGAACATCGACCAGATGCCTGTGTAGGCAAGGGAGGCAAACAATATTGATATAGGCAGGTAAGTGGTAAAGGTTACAAGGCCCAATACCGTAGTTATCTGGCATACAGTGTACTCCGAGGCCGAATCGTACCAAAACAGCCCGTCCGATTTGATATAGTCCGAATAAGCGCCGTCCCACCATGGCGGTATATGGAACAGCAGGTCGAACCACTTGCCGGGATCTTTATCCAACGCACCGTTCAGTACATGTGCATGCCACCAATACAGCGTGGTATCACCCCCGCCATAGTAGTATTGGTATATCATACCTATAGCCAGCGCACCAAATATCTTGGCAGTAAGACCTGGGATAAAATAAGGCCGCCACGGGTGCCCCACAGGATAGCGACGGTTGCGGATGAAAATAGCGACGGTAAATATGATGAGCAGGTAAAAGGGCAGTAGCAGGTAGTCGAGTATCGTTATAAATTCCATTTAGCTTACATTTACATGCGCCAATAATGCGGTTTCATTTTATCCATTTATCCGATACATGTGTGGTATTACCGGCTACTACGCCCTGAGCAATAACGCGGCTGTCAACCTGACAAAAGTAACACAATCAAGCCAAAAACTCCTGAAGCGCGGGCCTGATGTGGGTAACGTGTTTACTGACGATAACATCGCCTTCGGTCACCGCCGTCTGTCCATTATCGATACCTCTCATGGCGCCGATCAGCCCATGACCGATGCCACCGGCCGCTATGTCATCATCTTCAATGGTGAGATATTCAATTTCCGGGCGCTTTCGCAGCAGTACCTGCAGGCTGCCTGGCAACGCATTGGCGGGGCAAAGACCAGCGGTGATACCGAGGTCTTACTCTACCTGCTCATAGAATACGGACCAAAATGCCTTGCCTGGCTCGATGGCTTTTTTGCCTTTGCCTTTTATGATAAGGAAACGGGCAAAATGATACTGGGACGCGACCCTTATGGTAAGAAACCCCTGGTCTATTACATGGGCCGCGATTTCCTGGCCTTCTCCTCCGAGATGAAAGCCTTGCTGGAATGGGGCATTCCCAAAGAGCTCGACTATTCGGTATTGCACCAATACCTGCAGCTCAACTATGTGCCGCAGCCCCAAAGCATGCTCAAAGGCGTGGCAAAACTGAGGCCTGCGCATTACATGGTCTACGATAAGAACGGCCTGCAGGACTATGCGCCTTACTATGAGCTGAAGATCAATAAAGAAGGCTACAATAAATACAGCTACGAAGAAGCGCAGCAGGAACTGGTGAAGCGTATGGACACTGCCGTGCAGGAGCGCCTGATAGCCGATGTGCCCCTGGGTGCATTCCTTAGCGGGGGTATCGACTCCTCTGTTATAGTGGCCCTGGCCAGCCGGCACACCAAACAGTTGAACACCTTTTCCATAGGCTATAAAGACAATCCCTTCTTTGACGAGACGAGGTATGCAAAGTCGGTAGCAGAGAAATACAAGACCAACCACACGGTCTTTTCACTCAATACCAACGATTTTTTGGAGCATGTGTACAATGTGCTCGACTATATCGACGAGCCTTTTGCCGACTCATCGGCCATACCGGAGTATATACTCTGCATGGAGACACGCAAGCACGTAACTGTAGCACTGAGCGGCGATGGCGGCGACGAGGTGTTTGGTGGTTACAACAAGCACGGGGCAGAATGGAAAGTGCGGCAACGGTCCTTTACCAATAACCTTGTAAGGGCTGGTCTGCCTTTATGGAATGCCATGCCCCGCAGCCGAAATGGTAAGTTCTCCAATCTCTTCCGCCAGTTGCACCGCTTTGCAGAAGGGGCAAACCTCTCCGTACAAGACAGGTACTGGCGGTGGGCTACCTTCATAAAACAAAATGAAGCATCGGCACTCATAAGTAAGGACATGAGACCCTATGTCGATCTCAAACTGGTAGAAAGCGAGCGCAGGAACCTGTTGTCCGGCCTGCGGAACGGCGACATCAACGAAGTGCTGCTCACCGACATGAACCTGGTGCTGCTCAGCGATATGCTGGTGAAAGTGGACCTGATGAGTATGGCCAACAGCCTCGAAGTGCGCAGCCCCTTCCTCGATCATAAAGTGGTCGATTTCGCATTCGGCCTGCCCGAACAATACAAGGTGGACGGCAAAATGAAGAAGCGCATCGTACAGGATGCCTTCCGCAGCATGCTGCCGCCCGAGATATACAACCGCCCCAAGCACGGCTTTGAGATACCGCTGCTCGACTGGTTCCGCAAAGAACTGTGGCCCCTGATAGACGATGACTTGCTCAGCAAAAAATTCGTTGAAGAGCAGGGCATCTTCAACGTGAACGTGACCGAAGCACTAAAGCGCAAGCTCCACAGCAATAATCCTGAGGATACACACGCTACCATCTGGGCGCTTATTGTGTTTCAGTATTGGTGGAGGAAGTATTATGTGTAGTGGTGTAATCATCCCGACCTTAAGAGGAATCTCCTGAGATAGAACTGAAGCTAATCATATACACTGAAGCTAGTTTGCCAAGCAGGTATGAACCTAGTGTACGTTTTCGTAATCCCTAAAGACATTGGTTGCATTTCAATTATATTTGGACAGAAGTTGAAAGCGTGAAAGCGACTTCAATCTCGGGCGGATAATAGAAACATGTTATGTCATATTGGAAAGTAATTTTGATTTGGTTTTGCTCAGTACTCGGAATAGGGGTTGTTCTTGCAGTACTACGGGAATCCAATTCTCATGGAGGCGAGCAAAAGTTATTAACCACGCTGGTCTACACATATATTATAGACACAGCTGGCGTCCTCCTTTTGGTGCTGGCGTCTATTTTTACACGGTTTCAATGGTTTAAAAGATATATCGTTGCTAATATTTTAATTATCGTCTTATGCCTGGTGCAACTTTATCCAATTATGAAATACTGGACGACGCCTTCGTATGCTTCAATATCAGAATCGTTTACGTTAAACAATAATAGCTGGGAGATAACAACCGAGTATTACGATAATTCTCACGAACGAATTCGGAGTGTGTCTTTTTTTAAGAATACACTAAAGGACAGTGTTTGGACCACTTTTTCAAAAACCGGCGAAATAATTAGTAAGACCATGTACAAAAACGGTAAGGAGGTAAGATAATTCAGTTTGTCCCTATATTACTCTGCTTCCTGTTCGGCTTACTCACTGGCTACTTTAAAGCGTTAGTCAATCTTCAGATTGGCGGATGTGGCTTGCGATATCCCATTCACTCCTATCAAAGCATCATTTACAATACATTAACCTGATTTACCCGTTGAGTCTCTCCCTTCAGAGGAATCAACGGCGCGCGCAGGACAAATTACGACCCAACTGGCGCGAGTCAGCAGCGTGGCAATGAGCAGGGCTCAATATTGGTGGAAGAAGTATTACGTTTAGAGAACCCCTGGCTGGTCAGTAAATATCCAGAGGCTAACACAGACTGAAATCCGAATCTTTACACTCAATACCCCTGCATCTAACAAAACACCATGTATTCTCGTCTGCCTTTGTACGAAACAAACCAAAGTTCATGAAAAGGTTCTTCTTAGTGTTACTTTTTACCTTTACTCAATGCGTGGTTTCAAAAGCCCAAAAAGTACATTTTACCGATAGCACCAATCAATGGAGCGAACTCCAGCCTATTTACGATGCCCCCAACCCCTGGATTCTCGATTATTCTTCGTTTTCTTATGTAGGCGATACCACGATCGATTCTTTTGGATATAGAAATTTTGGGTTCGGATGGGTGCGCGAAGATTCTATCGCAAAGAAGGTTTATTTAAGGGAGCAAGACTCAGACATTCTTCTGATGGACTATAACTTAAAAGTCGGGGACACTTTTGTCGGTCCTTATTACCAATTTCCTGTTCTCAAAGTTGACTCAACGCAGATCAACTCCGTTTGGCATAAAGTATGGTACTTTCCCTTTTATACGGGTGGCTGGTATTATGACATTGATACAATTTATGTGGTGGAAGGCGTCGGTTGCCTGGAAACTCCGACTTTTATGGTGGCAGATTACAGTGGCTGTATCGAGTGCGGACAACCCTTTATTTATTGTTTCTCAAATAACAATACCACGCCTCCATTATTGCCGCAGACAGGCTGGCTTGACAACACTACTAGTTGCGCCACTTATCCCCACCTATCGGTCAACACCCTGCACCGGAGCGGGGCATGGATAAACATTTATCCTAATCCTGCCACGCATGATATCAATATAACGTCCTCGG
This sequence comes from Bacteroidota bacterium, assembly GCA_018267915.1. Lineage (GTDB taxonomy): Bacteria > Bacteroidota > Bacteroidia > Chitinophagales > Chitinophagaceae > MKUN01. The sequence goes on from JAFDXN010000011.1 coordinate 41,734, forward strand.
AAAATATCACTGAGATATCTATCGCTAACGTCCTCGGACAAACAGTTTTTGAACAAAAGTGTCACGGGAAAGAGTTTAGTGTCAATGTTACAAGCTGGACCGTTGGTACATACTACCTCAAAATAAACGGCAGCACAATAAGAAAATTTGTGAAAATTTAGAATACCAACTAGTCCTCGTTTGCAACGAGGATTCACAGGCATAGCGTTTGTAACGCTACTAATTAATCTTTCCTCACGTTAGCCTGCGGCGTATCTCTTTTTATACTCCGTAGGCGACAGCGAGGTGAACCTTTTAAACACTTTTCGAAAGGCATCGATATTATTATTCCCTACCCGCCCCTTGCTCCTGGTGGCTTTTAATTGTCCAACCGGGAGAATTACTTCTTCTCGAAATTGATTGTCGAAGGACCTTGTTCTGTCTCTATCTTAAAAATATAGTGTCCAGGAGCAACATTATCGCCAAGTTTGAACGGCTTATCAATTTTGCCAGATTTGATTGACACGATGTCGCTATAGATTACTTTTCCCTTTAAATCTAAGACTTGTACCGGCAGAACGTTTTTATTCGATTTTACAACTCCGACAACTGTAAAAGTTCCGTTGTTTGCATTTGGAAACATTCTTAAATCATTCCGTTGGCTTTTAAAATCCTCCACGTCGGTAGCATAACTGACTTTTCTAATCCTGTTATTTCCAGCATCGGCAATATAAATGTCTCCATCAGCTGCAACCCGAAATAGACACGGTGAAATTTGGGCAGAAGTTGGCAAACCGCCGTCGCCGCTAAAACCCATTACGCCTGTTCCCACGATTGTGCTTATTGAGTCATTGCCATTTACCTTCCGGATGCGATAATGGCCGTCATCAGCGATATAGAAGTTCCCAAACGTATCTGCTTGTACACCACCAGCACCATAGATCGAAGCATTTGTCGCGATGATGCCATCGCCGTTGTAGACGCTGGTATTGTTTCCAGCAACAGTGTTAATAATGCCGGAGGTATTGACCTTCCGTATCCAAACATTGTTGTCAGCGATATAAAGATTCCCCCATTTATCAACAGTGATACCGGTATTTCTTGTTAATCTGGCCGCTGTGGCGGGTCCGCCATCTCCACTGAAGCCACCAACGTCCGGTGTTCCGGCAATTGTAGTGATCACACCAGACGTGTTGATTTTTCGCACACACACAGCATCGAGATCGGAAACATAAACGTTTCCCAGGTCATCTACAGCAACCGAAAATGGTGCGCGCAATTCTGCGCTCGTAGCCAGCCCACCATCTCCGCTAAACCCGGCAACACCAGTACCGGCGATGGTGTATATAATGCCTGATGTATCGATCATCCGTACCCGATGATTGTCAGCGTCAGCCAAATAAAGCCTGCCCACAGCATCGACCGCGATTGAAACTACGTTACCTATCTGTGCAGATGTCGCCGCAATGCTATCCCCATTGTAACCTGCAGTCCCCGTCCCGGCGACAGTGCTAATTATTCCCGAACCATCTATTTTGCGAATGCGGTAATTAAACTCATCAGAGATATATAGGTTGCCCATCAAATCAATTGCCACATCGGCCGGACTGTTGAATTCAGCTGAGGTAGCTGCACTCCCGTCACCACTAAAGCCGGCCGTGCCAACGCCTGCGATTGTGTTTATTGTTTGCGCTGACGTTGTCCTACAAACGAGGGACAGCGCGAAAAAGCCGATAAGTATTTTACTGTTCATGCTTGGGGTTTTGATTCAGTTATTTAATTGTTAGTCGTTTAAAGTACCGTCCTTTCTTGTCAGTTTTCAATTCAACGAGATAAAGACCTGGCACTAAATTTACTTCGATTTCTTTGGTTGGTTTGTCAAAAACAAGTCTTTTATTAAAAACTGGCGTATCTCTTTTTATACTCCCTAGGCGATAGCGAGGTGAACCTTTTAAACACCTTTCTAAAGGCATCGATATTGTTATAACCCACCTCGTAGATTAGCTCATTGATCGTTTTTGTTCCCGTTTCAAGCTGCTTCTTTACAAATTCAACCTTAACCCTTTGGATATATTCATTAACCGCGTTGCCTGTGCATTTTTTAAACCTCCGCTCGAAGGTCCTTCGTCCCAGCCCCAATATGCTGCATAGCTGGTCCACTGTAAAGGTCTCAGTAGAGTGAGCCTCGATATATGCCTGGGCCTGCAGCACCTGGCTATCGCCATGCCGTTTCTGCCCGATAAATATGGTAAAGGGATTTTGGCTCTTGCGGTCTACATCGATCTCAAACATCTTAGATGCAATGATCGACATCTCCCTGCCCTGGTGCTTTTCGATAATATAGAGCAGCAAATTCAGGTAGGAGTAACCGCCCGCGCTGGTATAAATACCGTCCTCATCTGTAATGATACTATCCTCTACCAAATGGATGCCTGGAAACATTGCTCCGAATTCATTTTTAGCAGCCCAGTGAATCGCACATCTTTTATTATTAAGCAATCCCGTCGAGGCGAGAAAGAAAGAACCGACGCAAAGACATACTATCTCCGCGCCCTGGCGATATTGTTCCATCACCCAGTCGCAGTACGGTTCATTAGCTTTTATGGCTTTGGGGAAATCACCGCACAGTAACGGAATGACAATAACATCTGTCTTGCGGATATCGGCTAATGTTTTGCTTGCCTTGATGGTATAAAGTCCATGGTTCAGCTCGGTGCTTTTTTCAACGGCTGCGATGTCTACAGTATAGTAAGAGGGCTTTTGCTGGTAATGTGAAAAGTCATTAACCCTGTTAAAGAGCTGGTAGGCGCTGTCGATAGAGGTCATTGTAGCATCGTGCAGGGCCAGTATCGAGACATGTTTCATTGTATAAAAGTACGGTACTGCCTTGTCGCAATCAACAGGTAAGATTGACGTATTAACAATGCGCACGGCGGTGGCAGAGCACCTACTTTTGTACCCGATCAAAGAAGTCAACATGAAATCGGTAGAAATTATCATGATCCCGGTTACGGATCAGCAAAAGGCAAAAGAGTTTTACATCAGGCTAGGTTTCGAGCTCATTATCGAGGCGCCGTCCGAACATGGTGAAACCTGGATACAACTAGGGTTGCCGAACTCAAATACCACCATATCCCTGTCGAAATTTCAGGGTATCATTTGCGAAACAGCCGATATCGAAAAAGAGATCGCTGAACTGAAAATGAAAGGTATTGAAGTGGCCGATGTTAACGACACGCCCTGGGGAAGGTTTGCCTGGCTGAAGGACCCGGATGGGAATAGCCTGTGCCTGCATCAAAAGTAATTCGTGCCAAACTAATTCAGCCGGCTTGCAACCGAAATTCACATTGCTAAAGCTTAATGAGTCACCATCATTTACAATACAACAAGGGGAGGATCTTCCGAAAATGAACCGGCTTTTTAAAGTAGTCGGGGTTGTCCATGTTTTTCTTTATCCGCGCACGCACGGCAGCTGCGTCAGGCAGATTTTTTAATGTCGGGTCCGCTACCATCGCTGCGGTCAGCTCAAATCCTCTTTTATCCCTTTCTATGACCTTTAGAAAAAAGTAGCCGTGTATATTACCTTCCTAGTTATAAAAAGGGATATTTAAAAATTCCGTTTTGCCTATCCTTGAAAAGAATACAGTGAAATTCTCCCAGGTTCTGTTAGCACCCTCGTGGTTCATGTAGGTAAGTGCATAACTATTGGGGCTATTACGTTCAAAAACAAAATAATTGTGTGAATCCTCATCTTCTTTCATTTTCCATATGCCTATCAGGTTAGTGTCTGCAGTAATGCCAGGTGTCTCATCCATGGCATACTTCGCGTACACTTTACTTATGGTTGCAAGGTCGCGCTGATTTTCCTCCTCAAATTTTTTTTGTGCGGCGCACTCAGTTATAATACTGCAGGTAAGAAGGGCCGTAATTAACAGGCCGGAGAAAAGGGTCTTCATATTTATTGGTTTTATGATTAAAGCTAAAAAGAATTGGCAATATTTCTATGTAGCAGAAATCATCGGATTGATGAACATCAGGACAGCCGATAAATAAACTCCTCTATCTCCGCCTGCCTTGCATTGGCAAAGCCCTTGTCCCCGCCTATCCTCACAAAACCACATTTCTCCAACACGCGCCGTGAGCCAACATTATCAAAAGCAACCCGGCCGCCAATGGGCCGCATACTTTCAATACTAAGAAAGTTTGCCAGAGCTGTCGTCGCTATGCCCCGGCCCCAGAAGTTCCTGTCTATCCAATAAGTGATCTCAGCTTCCCCCGCTATTTCATACTTGGCGATGCTTCCCACAATGATGTCGTCGAGCAGTATTGTCTGCATATGGATCGTAGGATCATTCAGCAGTTTGGTGAACTTTTCTAAATAAGCAGTTCTATCGGTGGGGGCTTTTGGAGTAAACGCGGCCATATGATTGGCCTCCTTGTCAAGCTGAAACCGGAAGAAAAATTCCAGGTCTGGTTCCTCTGTTGGCCTTAGCGTCACTTGTTGGTTCGGTACTAGCATCCTGTTGCTTTATTCATAAATATAGGCAATAAAAAAAGCGGGGCGTATGCTTTGCAGTCGACTTACTTGCTCTTAGGCTCGGGTGGTTCTGTAGATAATTCGTGCGAATGCAATTACGGGTTTGCTCGCTTCCATGATGCACTGATATCTGTAGATAATATCGATCAATGTATGGCATCATCTTTTTGCGTAACCATATGCTATGCCTTCATCAGTAATATCCAACATCCGGTACGATAAGGACACACGATCGCTCTTTATCACATTCGTCTCTGGCTTGGTATATAAATATTTATTTGTACCGGAGAAGGTTTACAGGGAAATAAAAACCGCCTCTTCGAAGGGCAGCTACCTGAACCGCTTCATCAAAGGGAAATTTTCATTCGAGAAACAAGACTGAGCGGGAAGAGTGTTTTCGGGAAATATATTTCGTTTATCCTTGCCTGGATATCAACACATTGAATGTAAAATCTCGGGTATCATACCCCTAAATAAAGGGTATCATAAAAATCTGATTTTCTGATTCCATATCAGCGTAAGACCTTTGTAAAAAATAGCTCCCCTCTTTGGCCGGCTATCAGCGTGGCAGGAAAGAGGGGTGGATCCCGCCCTTCAGCGGGAGACGGGGCATCAAATCGGCGAAGGCGGCAATAAGCCCAAATCCGCACAACATATTAAACCTATGGACACCATAACAAATCTCGCATTCGGGTATCAGGAATCGGGCAAAAACTCCTGCAAAATCCACGGACAGGGCATAAATCGGGCATGCCCGACTTTGATCCATTGCGCACTATTACAGCAGCTTACACATGTAAATGCCCGAAAAAATGCCCGATTTTGTTTTTTTCACAAACAGGGCATCATGCCGGTATCGTAACTACATTTAGACCCATATACTTATTTTTACGGCAATGAAAAAGTTGCTTTTCGCCCTCTTTCTTTCGCTCCCGCTCCTTGCCAATGCCTGGGGTCCCCAGGGGCACCAGATGGTAGCTACATTAGCTTATCGCCTGCTCGACCGCCCAACGCGCGAAAAGCTGATGAACTACATGGGGCCTACCACCCTTGCGCAGATGGCCACGTGGATGGACGATGTAAATGGCAAACGCCATTATGAACATATGAAGGACTGGCACCACATCTATATTCAGAAAGGATTCACCTGGCGTCCGTCGAAAAATCCCGACATCATCAATGCGCTCAGCCTCGTCACCAATGAGCTGAAGTATGCTAAAGCAACAGATACCGAACAAATAAAAACCGACCTGATGGTACTGGTGCACCTCATGGGCGACCTGGGCGAACCCCTGAATTGTGGCTATCCACACGACAAAGGCGGCCGCGATGTGAAAGCCATTGTCGATGGCAGGGAATACAACCTGTATAACTTATGGGAGGAGGGCATTATCAGGGAGGCGCCGATCAGTATTGGGGACTGCAGTGCATACTACAATACTATCAGCCCTTACGAGATCACACTCATCCTGAAGGGTAATTACATCGATTGGATGAACGAATCGCGGGCACTATTGCCAAAGGTCTATGATATTGGCGATGGTAAGATCACGCCCGAATATATTAGTGCAGGCAAAAAGATAATTGTAACACAACTCGTAAATGCCGCCATCAGGCTGGCCGACATCTTACAAACCACACTCAAGTCACAAACTAATTAATATGCACGCTAAAATTCCATCAGCTGTTCCACAGCTTCTACAGCTTCGTTTCCCGGCTCCAGCAATTGCAAGGCAAACATCTTTATGGAGGGATATATGATCTTGTAGATCTCCTTTTTGCTTTCCGGCACGTCGCTCTCTTCCAGCGCCAGCAAATGGATCAGGGGAACGGGTATCTCAAAGTAATCTGATATTTTCTTTACAGTACGTGCGCTCGGGTTCCGTTCGCAGTTTTCTATAAGAGAGAGAGAAGTTGGTGATATATCGCAGATCTTAGCGAATTCGTACTGCTTTAATCCTTTTTGTTTGCGCAGATAGTAAATGGCCTTTCCTATATCCATAATTTATTCTTTGGGGTGAACCAGTTCTCTAGGATATACAAGAAAATACAAATTATCTTTAAATAGGGGCAAATAGTACAAATTCTGACGGGTAGGGAAAATGCAGCCATGCTACTCCCACCGGAACGACCTGACAGAGAGCGGCGCAATGATCAGCATCCACACGAAGAGACCCAACAATTCTTTTGACAGCTCCCATATATGCTTGCCATCGAAGGCGATCTTGCGCAGCCCGTCGACAAAGAAGGTGAGTGGCAGCAGGTGGCAAAAGCCACGTAGCCACTGCGGATAGCTCTCTATGGAGAAGAAGAGCCCGCAAAGCAGTATCTGCGGCAGCACAACGGTATTAGCTATCGGCGATATGGAGTTTTCGTTCTGCACCAGCCCGCTGATGATGAAGCCGATGCCCATAAAAATGATGAGGCCCGGGAGCGAAAAGGCCAGCATTTCGAAAAAGGTATCGGCGCCATTGACAAGTGTGAAATGGAAAGCGTAGTACCCCAGCAGCACCATGATGAAGAAGCTGATGATGTGAAAAAACAGACGGCTCAGCATCTCGCCTGCGATGATCGAACGCCTGCGTACCGGTGCCACCCTTAGGCGCTTCAGCACCAGGTTTTGCCTAAGATTAAACAATAAATACGATGAGCCATACACTCCCGCCATCAGCAGCGAGAAGCCCAACTGCCCCGGCAATATGAAATCGATGGAGTGATAAGCCCGTCCCGGCACTTCAGTTACAGAAAGCGTAGCGATGCTTGGACTATTAGGAAATATCTGTTTATCTATCTTGCTGATGGCCTGGCTCACCATCGTCTCCAGCAATTGCCTGCTGCTTGCCGCCGCACCAGATGACCGGATATGCACCAGGTAGTGTGGCATCGGTGTGTTAACGTTCAGCGCCTCTATGCTTAGTATGGCGTTGATACGACCCATCTTCAGGTCCTCGGCTTGCTTTGCGCTGTGGCCGGGCATTTGCAGCTTTAGCAGCGGTATCTCCTTAATGGCCCTGTAAACCGGCCCGCTTGTGTCGCTGCCGGCAGCAAGGGCAACCTTCATCGCAGGCACCTTGTCGCCCACCATAGCGCCGAACACGACGATAAAGATGATGGGGAACAGCAGGGAGAACACCACTGAAGTCGGGCTCTTAAGGGTAGCCAATAAGCTGAATCTGGAAACAGTGAAGGCCGCCTTTAGCTGGCTGATGCGATGCTGCATAGTGCTACAAAGGTAATAGCTGCGGCATTATACAATGGCTAAACTAAAATATATGGGGACAGGCCGTTTTAACCAACGGATAACGCGCCGACAGCATGGATTGCACTAATATCGCACCCGAAACTAATGATAGGGTATTTTGTGAAAATAACGTTAATTTTACTATACCCTTTACTTCGCCAATGCCACGCGTACTTCGCATATTGAATCGCCTGATAATAGGTGGCCCTGCACTAAATGCGACCTACCTGACCAGGTACATGTCTCCGGAATTTGAGACCATGCTGGTTATTGGCGGTAAAGACAGCCACGAGCAGGACGCCGACCACATCACCGACTACCTCGGGATCGACTCGGTGGAGATACCGGAGATGAAGCGCTCTATCAATCCCATCAACGACAGCATAGCCTACCAGAAAGTAAAGGCACTGATACAAAAGTTCAAGCCCGACATCGTGCATACGCATGCAGCTAAGTCAGGCCTGATAGGCCGCATAGCTGCCGATGCCTGCAAGGTGCCGGTGATCGTACACACCTTTCACGGTCATGTATTCCATAGCTATTTTAACAAGCTTGCTACAAATACTTTTATCCAGATAGAACGCTACCTGGCCAAACGCTCCAGCGGCATTATTGCTATCAGCAAGAGCCAAAAGGAAGAGCTGGCTTATAAGTATAAGATATGCCCACCTGATAAGATACACACTATCCCACTTGGCCTGGACCTGGACAAATTTAAGCTGTGGCAAGAGCGCAAGCGGGATATCTTCAGGGACAAATACCAGATACAGGAAGACGAATTGGCCATCGGCATAATTGGCCGCATAGTGCCGGTGAAGAACCACAGCATGTTCGTGGAGATAGCTGCAAGGCTGCAGACACAAACGAATAAAAAGCTGCGCTTCTTTATCATCGGCGATGGCGACATGCGTCCGCAGATGGAGGCTGAGTTTAAAACCGCCGGCGTTGATTATACTTACTATCCTGAAGACCCGCGACCTGCTACGGCAACCTGTACCTCCTGGCAAACGGATATGGACCTGGTGCTGGCGGGAATGGATATTGTAGTGCTCACGTCGCACAATGAAGGCACACCTGTATCATTGATAGAGGCGCAAGCTGCGGGCAAACCTGTTGTGTCCACCAATGTAGGTGGCGTATCGGACGTAGTGATCGATAACCAATGTGGCTTCACCATAGAAGCAGGACACGTGGATTATTTCACAGACGCCACACTGCGTTTAATTGAAAGTGCCGATCTAAGGAATTATTTCGGCGCACAGGGCCGCAAGTTTGTTGAAGATAAATTCTCTTACCAACGACTGGTAAGCGATATGTCGGCATACTACTACTCTTTACTGGAGCACAATATCAGCAGGCACGAGGTGTGGACACCGCCATTGCCCGCCTACATGGAAGAGAGTGTTTAGGAATACATCTCCTTAAAGAAATCAACTGTCTTTTTCAAGCCATCTACAAAACGTTGCGTAGGCTGATAACCGAGCAACTCCTTAGCACGCGATATATCGGCCAGTGAGTTGCGGATGTCACCTTCACGCTCTTCACGATACGTAGGCTCATGCGGCATGCCCAGCATCTCGCGGATGGAATTGTAGAGAAAGTTTACAGAGAAATTCTCACCAACAGCTATATTATAAACAGTACCATATGCTGCAGGATTTTCAGACAGCATGCCTTTAATATTCGCCTGCACGGCATTTTCCACGAAGGTAAAATCACGTGTCTGTTCACCGTCGCCGTTGATATAAACGGGCGTTTGCTTCAATATGCCACTTACAAAAAGTGGTATCACCGCCGCATAGGGGCCATCGGGATCCTGCCGGGGACCGAATACGTTGAAGTACCTCAGTCCGAGCACCTTCATACCATATAACCGCGCAAATACATCGGCGTAAAGCTCGTTGGTCTTTTTGGTAACAGCGTATGGTGAGAGTGGGTTTCCAACCTTTTCTTCCCGCTTAGGCAAATTCGGTTCGTCGCCGTACACCGAGGATGAAGAAGCGTACACAAATGACTTTACACCTGCATTCTTTGCGGCAGTGATCATGTTCACAAATCCACCTGCATTCACATCATTGCTAGTGATCGGGTCTTTCACCGAGCGAGGCACAGAGCCCAGCGCAGCCTGGTGAGTCACATAATCGATGCCCTCACATGCATGCTTACACACCTCGGCATCGCGGATATCACCCTCTATGAAACGAAGGTTTGAATAAGCTGCAAAAAGATCGAGGTTATTTTTAAAGCCCGTCGCAAGATTATCAAGCACAGTGACACTACCGGCGCCGTTGGTCAGCAAGTACTCCACAATATGCGAGCCTATGAAGCCGGCGCCTCCCGTTACCAGGAAGTTGCTGTTACTAATGTCTTTGTTATGAAATGTCGGCATGGTGTGTTTTGTAAAGAATGTGCTTAAAGATACGATACCGAAGAGCTATTCCATAGAACAAGGGCCATCCGATACGAATGGCCCTTAATACGGTAAGCAATTATGCTTTTTTCTCAGTTTGCTTTGCGGTCTTCTTAGTGCGCGCCGGACGTGCTTTGCCGAAGCTGCCTAATGTGATCTTACCGCGTTTAGTGCGTTTATCGCCTCTGCCCATGATAAAAATTGTTTTAGGATGCAAAAATAAAAAAAACAGGAGAATTTCGGGCTCCTGTTTTTAGGGTAATAAGTCAGGGCAATTATTTCTTACCGCTGCTTATTTTACCTGAAAATTCTTTACCGGCCTTAAACTTAGGAACCTTGCGTGCTTTGATCTTTATCACCTCGCCTGTTTGCGGGTTGCGGCCGTTGCGTGCAGAGCGCTCAGATACGGAGAAAGTACCGAAGCCTACGAGCGTAACGCGGTCGCCTTTTTTCAGTGATGCAACAACTGCATTGGTAAATGAGTCCAGTGCCTCGTTGGCTTGCGTTTTCGTGATGCCCGAATCTTTTGCAATTTTGTCAATTAGTTCAGCTTTGTTCATAGAAAATTGTGTGTTTGAGAGTGAAGAAAATTTTTTAGCGAATAAGCAAATATACTGCTGTTTACCGCACTTCCAAATAACGGCAAAGCTTTTTTGCAGGCGCAAAGCCTTGCCTGTGGCTGCTTTTCAGGCTTTGGCTTAGCGTCGCTTGTTAACACCGGATGCCAAAAGCTTTACTGTATTGCTTTTACCGACATTGGCAGGGAATTTGCACAAAGACGCGGGGCTGCGGTGATGCGGCCTGTTAAATATTCGCGAACTGCTAAAATTCCTCCTTCATCACGGTCCTGAATGCGACGAATTTCCCCCCGAAACGAGCCATTCCTTTATCGCGCATCTTTTGTGCATACTCGGCTATATAAGTGTCGTAGTGCTCCATGCTATCGCAATAATATTGCGCTACAAAGGTGGGCCCTTCGCTCTCATCCTGCTCCAGCAGGCGGCACAGGCGTGAATCGACAAACAATCCCGTCTGCATTAGCTCCGGCATGTGCTCGTCTTTCATCCATTTCACCCATTCGTCGGCTGCACCCTTCTCTACCTTAATTGTAACGTTATATATGATCATGAGCTTGATTTTGCATTACCATTCTTTTTTGATGGTCTCCAGTATTGTGGCGTAGCTAATATACCTGTCTGCATCTATAGTACCACTTGCTACCGCCTCTTTTATGGCACAGCCTGGCTCATTGATGTGAAGACAGTTATTGAATCTGCAATTGTTCAACAGCTTTCGCATTTCGGGAAAATAGTGTGATAACTCATCCTGCTCCATATCTATCAGGCCAAACTCTTTTACACCCGGCGTATCAATTATCTTCCCCCCCCCCGGCGCATCGAACATCTCGGCAAATGTAGTCGTGTGCTGTCCCTTGCCGCTCCAGCCCGACACCTCCTGCGTGCGTAATTCCAGATCGGGTATCAGCTGGTTAATAAGCGTGCTTTTACCTACTCCTGAGTGCCCGCTGAATAATGTTGTTTTTCCCGACAATCGCTTTTCAAGGGCCAGCAGGCTACCATGCTGCAGGGCGATCACCGGGTACACTTCGTAGCCGGCTGTTTCATACATATTTTGCCAGTGCCTGAGCTGCTCCCTGTGCTTTTCTTTTAATAGGTCGATCTTATTAACCACTACTATGGCAGGTATATGATAAGCCTCTGCGGTTACCAGGAAACGGTCGATGAAACCATTGGAAGTGCGCGGCTCGGCAATGGTAGCCATCACCAGCGCAAGGTCGAGGTTCGATGCAACGATGTGCTTCTGGTTTCTGTTGTGCGGCGATACGCGCACTATGTAGTTGTGCCTTTGCTCTACATCAGTTACGATGCCGGTTTTGGTGGCCTCATCTTCGATATCAAATGTCACGACATCGCCCACCGCAATAGGATTGGTTGAAGAAATTTCTTCGTCAATTTTCAGCTTGCCCTTTACCCGTGCATTCCAATATATTCCCTGCTCATCGCGTACGATATACCAACTGCCTGTCGATCTATAAACTAATCCCTTCACCTTACCACAACGGTGTTTACCAAGTATACAATTCTATTCATAACGCAGTGCAACAATTGGATCTAATTTGGATGCTTTTATCGCGGGAAAAATGCCTGAAAGTATCCCCACAACGGCACAAAGCGAAAAACCAACCGCTACCCAAAGCCATGGCATGATAAAACCAGTCTTGAAGACAAGCCCCACCATATTGCCTGCAGCGATACCTAGCGTAATACCAATGGTGCCGCCGAGAAGGCTGATGATAACCGACTCACTTAAAAACTGTTGTTTGATGGTGGATGACCTCGCGCCAAGCGCTTTACTCACACCTATCTCCCTGGTGCGTTCCGCCACCGATACTAACATTATATTCATTAAGCCTATGACAGAACCAAGTAGCGTGATAATAGCGATAACAAGCGCAGCCGCACGAATGTAACCGATGAGATCGAGTACATTTTGTACGAGGCTGTCGTTCTGGCTAATGCTGAAATCATTAGCGGTGCCCAACGGCAACTTTCGGATGGCTCGGAACAGGCCTTCGGCCTCTTCCGAGGCTTTTGTTTTCAACGCAATGCTGTTCACACTTACATTGAGTAAATAAGATTTATCACCTCCATATACCGTGCGCACGGTGCTAAGCGGGGCATAAACAATATTATCCGAATTCATCATCATGCTGCCACCTTTGGCCTCTGCCACACCTATTACCCTATACTTCACATCGCCAACTGAGATAACCTTGTTGACGGCATTCTCTGTTTTTTTAAACAATTTTTTTGCAATGCTATTACCAAGAATGCAACTATAACTGCCGCTATACAATTCGTAGTCGGAAAACGTGCGCCCCTGCTCCATTTTGGTGTCCGCTATCTGCAGGTACTCATTATCAATGCCCAGCACACGAATATTCGGGTTGGTCTTTTCGGAACCAAACTTTACGGTGGCTATCGGGGTACCGACCACGGAAATACTTACGACAGAAGGAAAGTCGAATCGCTCTTTGAAGGCTTTGGCCTCATCGTAAGAGATATTCTTACTTTGGTCACGACTCCGTTGCATTCCGCCTCCTCCCTTCTGCCTGATGATGGCATTCGAGATACGGAAAGAGTTAGAACCCATACTGCTGAAGTTGGAATAAACCGCTGCCTTTAAGACCTCGATGGAGGTCAATATTGCAATGAGCGCCATCAGGCCAAGCCCTATAATGGCGATAGTGAGCCACGAGCGCAGGCGGTTATTCCTGATAGCACGGAAAGCCAATGTAAGATTGAACAGCAATTCCCTCATAGCAGGCTCAAAGGTAGGATGCTTAATGATAAGAAGCTGCCTATTGCCGTATAAACCTTTCAGAAAATAACACCTCCGACCGGGTATTTATCCCTTTGATAAAATAAGTGCCGGGTGCTAAAGGAGCGACATTGAACTGAACCAAGTTGCGTCCCTGCCTGCACGGGTTTTCCGTCACCTGGTCGACGCGGCGGCCATTGATATCGTAGACCACAAAGCGCACAAGCTGATCGACGGACAAAATAAATTCGACCTGTATGAACTGCCATGCGGGGTTTGGGTACAAACCAATGGAGGACCTGGCCGGCTCCGATTGTTGCACTGCTGTCATATACGGCGCAGCCAGCTTGGCCATGTAATTGCCATACTTTTGCTTTTTGTGACCGAATATCCCCTCCACCCAAACGGCACCCGGCTGGTTCCATACCGGCTGCGAACCGGAGTAATCGCCCCAGCGCTGCAAGCCTGTGATCACCTTTATCGCGCTGTCACCGCTTTTGATGTTCAACATCCCGGAATACTGGCTGCCGTCGAAGTAAACAGCGCCCATTCCCGCCCAGGTTGCCGGCCCGCTGTAATCGAACGAGATAATGGAATTATTGACACCGCCAAAATTGCCTGCGTACGACAGGTTAGGATAGCCAAAGTCGAGTGTATCGATGGAAAAAATAGCGCCGTGCACCGACGGCGTAGTGGTGATATTGCTGATCTTGCCATGGTATACTGCGGAAGCGCCATTGCCTGTATTCAACGTAGTGCTGACAAACTGTATTTCGCTGCCTTCTCTATATCCACCTAATATACGGCCATCGTTTGTAGCCAGTGAATCGAAACCGGGTTTCTGGCGCGCGCTGGGCGGCACACCATAAGCGAGGTCAGACTGCAGCGCCGCAACTGTAAGCGTGCTGTCAGGCGCGCCAATGGTATCGGGAACTTTTATTAGAAATACAGAGTCGTTCTGCACATCAAAATTCCTGTTGGAAAGAAGATATTGTTCGGGGCCGGCAATGGAAGCTCCCCCCTTCACCGGGTAGAGATTACGGATCTGCTGACCGTTGTAAGCAATGCTATCCCAAATGCGGTAGGTAAGTGAAGCGGCGCCGTCGTAGCCCTGCTGCTTTTTCACCTGGTATATTACCGAACGGGTAAACCCTGCCTGCCAGGACTGGCCATACTTTATTTTATTGCCAGTAAAAAAAAGCTCATCGTGCGTGATGGAAACAGAGGGATAGTCGAACCAGGTGGTATCGGCCATGTAGTCGCCATAAAACTTGTAGAAGGCCCATGCGCCTTCGGGCTGATTGGTTTGCGAGAAGGCTACGACTATCCAGTTATCGGCATCCGTTCCATTCAGCATAATACATATATACCTGTCGGCCTCGGGATCATATATGATCTTCGGATCGTAACGATAATTGTTGGGATTCTGGTTGTTGTTCAAGCCCACTGCCAGTGAAAAGTTGTAAAGGCTTTTACGGTACAGCATCTGGCCGCTGAACCCGTCGTGCACTGCTATGTAGCCATTCATGACGGACACAGCCTTACCGCCATTGGAAACAGCCATATAGTTATCGGGTGGCACACCCGGCAATGTATCGGCCACAAAACTTCTTACTACAAAAGGAGGCTGTATGGAAGTGGCCTTTGCCGCCGACTGTCGATTTTTACGGGGGTAATGTTCAGCAATGTACTGTTTGACCTCCCGCAATTTTTCCTGATCAGCGTCTCCATCGGGGTCGGGCATTTCAAGATTGTACACATCGGCACTGTATTTATCCTCTACTTCGCTAAGCACTACCCTGCCCGCAAGCGGTGTGGTTAAAGTTTTAGGCTGCCGCCCTTGTGCCAGGCTTTCACCGACAGCAAGTAAACATATTATCAATAACACATTTGAAATCCGCATTGTACGATCTTTATATAAAAATAAGAAAACCGCCGCAGTATTCGTGCGACGGTTGTAAGTATAATGAATGTTAAGAAAAATCTATTTAGCCTTGTAAAGCAGCTGCACCGCTTACGATCTCGGTAAGCTCGGTGGTGATAGCGGCCTGGCGGGCACGGTTGTAACTGATCTTAAGATTCCTGAGCAGTTCGTTGGCGTTCTCAGTAGCCTTATCCATCGCGGTCATACGTGCGCCTTCTTCAGAAGCGTTCGCGTCCAGTACCGCTTTATAAACCTGTGTGTTCAGGATCTTCGGCATCAGGTCCTGCAGCAGCACATCCTTCGAAGGTTCGAAGAGGAAGTCCATGCTCTTACCGCTCACTTTCTCAGCTTTTGGTATCGGCAGGTATGGCTCTACTACAAATTCCTGTGTAGCCGCATTCTTGAATTTACTATAAATGATCTCTACGCGATCAAATTGCTTATCCAAAAACGCCTTTTGAGCATAAACCGCTGCTTCGCGCACATGCTCGAAGGTAAGGTCGGCAAAGAGGTTCCAGTAGTTATCGATCACTTTGAAGCCACCACGCGTAAAAGCCTCATAGCCCTTCTTACCTATCGGCATGATGCTCACGTTGCCCTTCGCATTCTGCGCAGCGTATTTTTCGCGCACAAGGCCGCGGGTCATCTTAATGATGTTGGTATTGTAGGCTCCGCAAAGACCACGGTTGCTGGTGATAGGTATCAAGAGCACACGGTCGGGGTTGCGCTCTTCAGCCAGCGGCAGGCTGGTGTCGGAGGAGGAACCGCTCACTATATTGCTCAGCATCTCCTGCAGCTTTTGCGCATAGGGCCTCATTTGTATGATAGCATCCTGTGCACGACGCAGTTTGGCAGCACTTACCATTTTCATGGCCTTAGTGATCTGCTGCGTTAAGGTAATGGATTTGATACGATTACGTACTTCTTTGAGCTGTCCCGACATATTATTTGCTACGATTATAAAATCGGCTGCAAAGGTACTTGGATTCAATCAAAATTCAAAAGTAAAAAGCCAAAGGCGCCAAGTTGTGGATAAGACGTTATTATTACCTGTAACCCATTAAATAAAAAACAATAGCATACACTTAACAGCTCTCATGCAAATATCCGGCAATAAGTACGGAACTTTGCGCAGCGAAAAAGATCGACCCATGTTACATAAAACCAAGATAATAGCTACAGTAGGCCCGGCATGTAATACATATGAAAAATTACTTGCTCTTGTACAGGAGGGAGTTAACGTGTTCCGGCTCAATTTTTCCCACGGCACGCATGATCAGCACCGCGATGTGATCGCGCACATTCGCCGAATCAACGAAAGTTTTCCGCTAAACATAGCCATACTGGCCGACCTGCAGGGACCCAAACTGCGTGTGGGCGAAATAAAGGACAATGCCTTGACCCTGCAGGTTGGGGATGAATTTTACTTCACCAACGAAAAGGTGGTGGGCACAAAGGACGGTGTATATATCTCCTACCCCAATTTTTATAAGGACGTTCGCATAGACGAAAAAATATTGCTGGACGATGGCAAAATAGAAGTGCTGGTAACCGAGATAACGTCCGACAACCGTGTAAAGGTACAGGTGCTGACCGCAGGGGTACTATCGTCAAGGAAAGGGGTGAACCTACCCGATACCAAAATTTCATTGCCATCACTTACAGAAAAAGATATTGCAGATCTCGATTTTATCATCAGCCAGGATATCGATTGGGTAGCGCTTTCGTTTGTCCGCCGTCCCGATGACGTGATAGGCCTTCGCAGCCTGCTGACAGAAAAAGGCAGCAATGCCAAGATAATAGCTAAGATAGAGAAGCCCGAGGCTATGGACCACATACGGGAGATCATCCTTGCATCGGACGCGGTGATGGTGGCCCGCGGCGACCTGGGCGTGGAACTTCCGCTGCAGCAGATACCGATGATCCAGAAGACCATCATCCGCAAGTGCATACACAGGGCCAAACCCGTGATAATAGCCACGCAAATGATGGAGAGCATGCTGGACCGCACCCGCCCCAACCGTAGCGAGATAACCGACGTGGCCAATGCTGTATTAGAAGGGGCAGACGCCGTGATGCTTAGCGCAGAAACCGCTACCGGTATGTACCCGGAACTGGTGATCAAGACCATGGTGAGCATCATCAATGAAGTGGAAAAAGAAGCAATTGTGTACAACCGCAACCTGGATCCTAAACCGCATTCCCCATCGTTCCTGAGTGATGCGCTCTGCTATAATGCCTGCGAAATAGCCAAGGACGTGCACGCCAACGCGCTTATAGGCATGACCCAATCGGGATATACCGGCTTTATGCTTTCAAGCTACCGGCCGCGTTCGCCTCTGTTTGTTTTCACCAAGACACATACACTTGTGAACCAGTTAAGCCTCTGCTGGGGTGTGCAGGCATTCTTTTACGATAAGGAAGAAAGCCTGGACCAGATCATTGCCGACCAGATCAACTTCCTGAAGGACCAGGGATTGATAAAAGCAGGTGATGTAGTAGTGAACACAGGTAGCACACCTATACATGAACATGCGCCTACCAATATGCTGAAGATAACGAGAGTGGTATAAGAATGAAAAAAAGCGATTCCTGAACAGTTCAATTACTGTCCTGAACTAAAAAACAACGCTGGTTTAATTTCTGCCTGCAGTAAGTGCGTCCCGCCGTTCATCCCTTGATGTAGATGCGCTCGCTGTACGATGATACCTGTTGCATTGCTCATCTATCTGCGCTATGAAGTTCTCATCCTCCCAATCTTCTTCATTACCTGAATCCGGTGCTAAAGCCTTTGCAACCTTGAGTACAGTTTTCTTCTGTTCCTCATTCAAAATATTTACGTAATCCTGCAGTTCCCGATCAATCGCTCTCATAGTAAATGCCTTTATACAAATTTACCTCTTTACAGCATCGAAACATCACTAAAGGACATGTTTATCAATTCTATAACCTTTGGCTTAATTTAGTATCACAGACCACACTTTATGCTTTGGAAAACCTTGATCTCCGCGATGTTACTTTGCCTTGCGCAAACAGTTAAAGCCCAAAACTTTAAAGCAGATTCTGCGTCGCTTCTAAATGCAGAAAGGATCACTACCAACCGGGATGGCATGCACGTACTGGAGGCCTGGGGACTGGCCAATGTGGCCGGCGGGGCGGCAGGATATTTTGCGACACCGAACAAGGAATGGAAAGATTTTTCGCTCATGAACCTGTCATGGGGTGTGGTGAATGCGGGTATTGCGTACATGGGTTTAGGTGGTGTGCGGCAGGAGATGGTGAACCATCTCAACTGCAATGATATGCTGCAGCGTTACGAGAGCAACAAACGCCTCTACCTGATCAATGCGGGTCTTGATGCTGTGTACATTGGTACCGGTTTATTTCTTTGGGAGCACTCCAATACAGTTACCAATCATGCCGAGCTATGGAGTGGCTTTGGCAAGTCGATTGCATTACAAGGTTTGTTCCTGCTGATATTCGACAGTACCATGTACGCCTCCCATCAATCGAAAAACAAAAGGTGGAACCGGATAACGGAAGGCCTGTGTATCACCGATAATGGTATCGGCCTGAGGTATGCTTTTAAGTAAGCAGTATATTATCGATGAGCCGCACATTGCCAAGCCGGGCGGCTATGAGGGCGACCATGGGTGCTGAATCGTTGTAATCATCAAGCAGGGCTAAAGTGTCCGCATTGGCTAAAGCAACGTACTCAGGTATGAAGCCTTTGTCCGAAAGCAAATCTTCACATTCTTTTTTCACTACAGCAAAATTGCCGTTACCCTTTTTGCCCTGTATGGAAACAAGGCACTGGTAAATGGTGCCGGCAATAGCTCTTTGTGGCTCCGTGAGCCTGCGGTTGCGCGAGCTCATCGCCAGCCCGTCGGCCTCGCGGACGATGGGACACATCACCATTTCGACCTTGTCTCCGCCCGGCATTTGCTGCAAAAGGCTTTTGATCACCATACACTGCTGGTAGTCTTTCTGACCCATGAATATCCTACCAGGCCTTACGATATCGAGCAGCCTGCCTACTACTTGTCCCACCCCTTTGAAATGGCCGGGGCGTTGTGCACCTTCCAATACAGTTTCGAGATACCCAAAATCATAAGTCTGCACAGTGTCGGAACCCCCGGGATACATCTCTTCCACACCAGGGAGGAAAAGGGCATCACAGCCCGCCTCTATCAGCATCGCTATGTCGGCTTCGGTGGTCACGGGATATTTCGCCAGGTCTTCCTTATCGTTGAACTGAGTGGGATTAATGAAGATACTGGCAACAGTAAACAGCCCTTCAGCACATGATTTTTCGACTAAAGAGCGATGTCCGGCATGCAATGCCCCCATGGTGGGAACAAAGCCAATGCCGCGCCCGGCGGCCTTTTGAGCGGAAAGGTAGGGCTGTATGTCCTGTATCTTTTTAAAGATAACCATGGGCAAAATTGAAGCTGAAGGCGCAAAGTAAAGGTTGGAATTCAATATTTTCGTAATTTTGCAGACAATTTTAAATTACCCTTTTACATTTTTCCTGTTTTAATCTAATAAACACAGCATGTCTGCAGACACCAAAAAACGTGTTTTAATTGTTGCGAATGAATTGTCTCCTTACCTGGAATTTACCGATTTCGCACAGATACTCAACAAACTAGCTATAAAAACATTCGACTCGGGTATAGAGGTGCGTGTTATCATGCCGCGCTTCGGTGTCATAAATGAGCGCCGCCACAGGCTGCACGAGGTAGTGCGCCTGTCGGGCATCAACGTAATAATAGACAAGGACGATTATCCCCTTATCATAAAAGTAGCATCACTGCCCAGCGCCCGCCTGCAGGTTTATTTCATGGATAACGATGACTATTTTAAACGCAAAGCCGTAGTCCGCGACGAGCATGGTCACTTTTACGATGATAATGCAGAGCGTATGATCTTCTTCTGCCGCAGCGCCCTGGAAACTGTGAAGAAATTCGGCTGGCCTCCGCATGTGATCCATTGCCACGGCTGGATGACATCGCTGCTGCCGCTGTACCTGAAGACCGCATACAAGAAGGAGCCCGTATTCGGCTACTCTAAAGTGATCTATACCGCTCAAAACGACCAGTTCAGTGAAAAACTGAGCCCGAACTTCACCAAGAAAGCGCTCATCAACGCCGATATCAAGGAAAAAGATTTCGAGGCTTTTAAAGATGGTACGAATCTTGCGCTAACACTTGGCGCCAGCAAAGCCGCCGATGTGGTTATATTCGGCTCTGACAACCTGGACAAAAAGATCACGGACGAAATTAAGCCCAGCCGCTATAAGAAAGTGGTGAAGTACGATGAGAGCTGGAAAGAGGATGTTACTCCCCTGCTCGACCTGTACAAAAGCTTAACAGAGTCTTAGTATATCTTTTCGCACATTCGCCTAAATTTTAAAACATAAAATGCAACGCTCCCGCAGCTTAATTATATTATTACTGGTGACCCTATTTGCTGAAACAGGATGTAAGGAGAACACCATCCTGAACGCCAATGTTGCCCCTGCCATAGACAATGTGAACACGACAACGATACCGCTCAGTGTTCGCTGCCGCACAATCGAATTCGACTCGATGGTAACCAGCAATAGCTATGCAGGCATACCGATATTCCATGGACTGGGCACGGTGACAGACCCTTATTTCGGAAAAACAAATGCAGGGATATACTTCCAGGTGCAACCACCAGTTGATGGATTCAGTTTTAACACTTCAGCGACCATTGATTCAGCAGTGCTGATATTGCCCTATTCAGGCTTTACCTGGGGTGACACGTCCCTGGCGGTCAATCAAAAGATAACAGCATACCGAGTTACTGAAGACATGTCGAAGGATAGCGTTTACTACAGCTTTATGACAAAGGCCGTTGACCGCATCAAACCTCTCGGCAGTGTTACAGTAAATATTGACCATTTATCCGATAGCGTTTACAATATTCATCCCGCCAATGGCGACTCTACCAGCGCCAGGCCAGCTCACCTTCGTATCAAACTGGACAAAACCAATTTTACGGATGTAATCCACGATGTATCTGCGCCGGGAAATACAGAATTGTCGAGTGCCGCAGCTTTCCAAAGCTTTTTCAAGGGTATTTACCTGGAAGCCGACCCACGCAGCAATGGTGCAGCCATCCCCTACTTTTACCTCGATGGCTCTACCGATTACACCAGGGCGGGTGTATTGTTCTATTACCATTTGCCGGGTGACACAACTAGTTACACGCAGCCTTTTTACTATTCGTCAAACACCTGCGCACATTTCAATCATATTACCCGCACCACGCGCGGCTCAAGTGCTGAGACTGTGCTTGGCCAAACGGGCTACAATAACGACGTTGTACTGGCACAAAACCTGCCTGGTTGCGAGATCGACGTGATCATAGATAATATCCAGTCGTTGCCCAGGGACTCCTTCGCGTTGATCAATAAAGCGGAACTGATCATTACACGGCAGCCAAAAGCGTCGGAGGATATTTATTCAGCACCTTACCGCCTGTACCCGATAGGCATCGACTCGGTAGGTGCTACTTATACCATAGCCGATGGCTATCCTATTACCAGCACAGCGCCATTGGCATTTATAGATGGCGTTTACAGGGAGCCGGATGCCAATCATAACGAAGCATACTACGTGATCAACCTGCCCCGTGAGATACAGGCTGCTCTTAAAGCCGGAAAACAAAGTGTACATTTACATATAACGGGCACTACCGACTATCCCGGCGCTTACCGATTGGTGGCGGGCGGCAACAGCGGCACCGGTACTCAAATGAAATTCAACGTTGTTTATTCAAAATTGTATCGTTAATAAACTACATCATCCATGTGCGGCATAGTTGGTTATATCGGTAACAAGGACGCCTTCCCGATACTGGTAAAGGGCTTGAAAAGGCTGGAGTATCGCGGCTATGACAGCGCTGGCATAGCGCTGCTCAACGGCGACCTCAGCGTTTACAAAAAGGCAGGCAAGGTAAGCGACCTTGAAAAATCGATCGAAGGAAAACACCTGAGTGCCACTATCGGCATCGGCCACACACGCTGGGCCACACACGGTGTACCTAACGATGTGAATGCCCACCCGCACATTTCGCAATCGGGCAACCTCGCCATCATACACAATGGCATTATCGAGAACTATGCGGCGATAAAAGAAGAGCTGCAGAAACGCGGTTACACTTTCACATCCGATACCGATACCGAAGTATTGGTGAACCTGATAGAAGAAGTACGAAAAACTGAAAATACTACGCTGGACGAAGCTGTGCGCATAGCCCTCAACGAGGTGGTAGGCGCATATGCGATACTGGTGATAGATCGCAATAACCCTGACCAATTAGTGGGCGCCCGCAAAGGCAGCCCGCTGGTAATAGGCATAGGCGAGAACGAATTCTATTTTGCTTCCGATGCTACGCCTATTATAGAATACACAAAGAACGTCGTTTACCTCGACGACCAGGAATATGGCATCGTGAACCGCGACGGTACTTTTACCGTGCGCACCCTAGGCAATGTAGAGAAATCGCCCGCTATCCAGAAGCTGGAGATGTCGCTGGAAAATATTGAAAAGGGTGGCTTTGAGCATTTCATGCTTAAAGAGATATATGAGCAGCCTAAGGCTATAGAAGATTCGCTCCGCGGCCGCATGAATGCCCTTCAGGGCTGGATAAAGCTGGGTGGCCTGAGCGAGTACGAAACAAGAATTGATAAAGCTGAACGCTTCATCATAACGGCCTGCGGTACCTCATGGCATTCGGGCCTCATTGGCGAATACCTGATAGAAGACCTGGCACGTGTACCGGTGGAAGTAGAATATGCTTCGGAATTCCGCTACCGTAATCCCATCATTCATGAGGGCGATGTGGTAATGGCCATTTCTCAATCAGGTGAAACTGCCGATACGCTAGCAGCAATAGAGCTGGCAAAAGACAGGCAAGCGCTTATATACGGCATCTGCAATGTGATCGGCTCCTCGATAGCTCGCGCCTCACATGCAGGGTCTTATACCCATGCCGGACCTGAAATAGGTGTGGCCTCAACCAAAGCATTCTCTACGCAAATATCCCTGCTAACTCTTATTGCGCTGCAGATAGCGCAGCAAAAAGGCACCATAGCAACTTCTCAGCTCCGAACTTTCCTCTATGAACTGGAAAGCATTCCACGGAAAATAGAAGAAACACTTAAGCTGGATGCACAGATAAAGGAACTGGCGGGTATCTATAAAGACGCTAAAAACTTCCTTTACCTGGGCCGCGGCTACAACTTCCCAGTAGCGCTGGAAGGCGCTTTGAAGCTGAAAGAAATTTCTTACATCCATGCCGAAGGATATCCTGCCGCAGAAATGAAGCATGGTCCCATCGCGCTGATAGACGAGGAAATGCCCGTGGTATTCCTTGCTACCAACCAGAGCGCCTACGAAAAGATCGTATCGAACGTGCAGGAAGTGAAAGCCCGCAAAGGCAAGATCATAGCCGTGGTAAACAAAGGCGACAAACAAATACGCGCCCTCGCAGACCATGTAATAGAAGTGCCGGAAACCGAGGAGATACTTTCTCCATTGGTTACAATAGTGCCATTGCAGTTACTGGCCTACCACATCGCCATCCTTCGCGGTTGCAATGTGGATCAGCCCCGCAACCTGGCTAAGTCGGTTACTGTTGAATAAGAAACATTATACCTAAACATATACAAAGGAGGTAAAAATTCAATTTTTACCTCCTTTTACGTTAAATTGCAGCCCAACAAAATCTTCAATCTAAAATCTTCAATAAAACACATGCCGTATTTATTTACGTCAGAGTCCGTATCCGAAGGGCATCCTGACAAAGTAGCCGACCAGATATCAGACGCATTAGTTGACAACTTCCTGGCCTGGGACCCTCAGTCGAAAATAGCCTGCGAAACATTGGTAACAACAGGGCAGGTAGTACTGGCAGGCGAAGTAAAGTGTAATACCTATATCGACGTACAAACGATAGCGCGCGAAGTGATAGCTAAGATAGGCTACACCAAAAGCGAGTATATGTTCGAAGCGCACTCATGCGGTGTGCTCTCGGCAATACACGAGCAGTCGCCCGACATCAACCAGGGTGTTGAACGCAAAAAGAAAGAAGAGCAAGGTGCTGGTGACCAGGGCATGATGTTCGGTTATGCTACCAACGAGACCGATAACTATATGCCGCTGGCACTCGATATGGCACACCTGTTGCTCCGTGAGCTTTCGGCTATCCGCCGCGAGGGCAAAGAGATGAAGTACCTGCGTCCTGATGCCAAAAGCCAGGTAACGCTTGAGTACGATGACAACAACAAACCCGTGCGTATCGACGCTATCGTGATCTCTACACAGCACGATGACTTTGCAGATGAGAAGAAAATGCAGGACCGCATCACCAAAGATGTAAAGAATATCCTCATCCCGCGCGTTATCAAAGTATATCCTCAATACCAGCATCTTTTCAACAATAAGATCAAGTACCACGTGAACCCCACCGGTAAGTTCGTTATCGGCGGCCCTCATGGTGATACCGGCCTCACAGGCCGCAAGATCATTGTTGATACTTACGGTGGCAAAGGCGCGCATGGTGGTGGCGCATTCTCCGGTAAAGATCCGTCAAAGGTGGACCGATCAGCCGCATATGCCACACGCCACATCGCTAAGAACCTCGTAGCAGCCGGCGTTTGCGACGAAGTGCTTGTGCAAGTCTCTTATGCCATCGGTGTAGCAAGACCAATGGGTGTGTATGTGAATACTTATGGCACGGCCAAGGTGAAAATGACTGATGGCCAGATATCCAAAATAGTGGAAGAGGTATTCGATATGCGTCCATACTTTATCGAGACTCGCCTGAAGCTGCGCCAGCCCATGTATAGCGAGTGTGCATCTTATGGCCACATGGGCCGCGAGCCGCAAACAGTTACTAAATCTTTCCGCTCTGCCGATGGCAAAACAAAGAGCATGAAAGTGGAACTGTTCACCTGGGAGAAGCTCGACTATGTAGATAAAGTGAAGAAGGCTTTCAAACTGGGAAAGAAATAAGCAACGAAAAAATAAATACGCAGCGCCATCCGGGAAAATGACCGGATGGCGCTTTTGTATTTTGGCTCCTAAAAGCGTGTTATTTATTAACCTTCAGCTAGATAGACTTATTCATGTCAGAATGGTGGCATACAGCAGGGCACGCTTAACAGTGGAAGCGTCATAATCCCATAGAAAATGCGCTATCTTTACGCAGCTCAAAACCAAATACCATGAAGAAAACCTACTCAGTCATCCTACTCCTTGTGTTGTGCTGCGTCAACAAAATACAAGCGCAATGTCTGCAAGCCTGCGGCACCGGGGCAAATGGTGCATACAATGCTACGGTCAATACTACACTGCCCGGCGGCACTTACAATTACACTACTTTCACCATCAATGCAGGTGTTACCGTAACAGTTACCGGCAATGCTCCGCTAATCATCCGCGCCACCGGTAAAGTGACCATTAATGGTACGCTGGATGCCAGCGGCGGTAATGGCACTAACGGTGTTACATTTTCGCAGGCAGGCACCGGTGGCATAGGTGTTGCTGGTGGCGCCAATGGTGGTGACGGTATCTATTCTACATCACAAGGGCCGCTTGACGGATCAAGCGGTTATGGCACCGGCGGCACAGGTACTCTGGGAACAAGTTGGTCAGGCGGTGGTGGTGCTGGCTATAGTGTAGTGGGAACAAATGCAGGTCCTACTGTAGGCCTCGGGGGGCCGGCATATGGCACAGCTGATCTCGCTGCGTTCGATGCAGGTTCAGGTGGTGGCGGCGGTTCGGGCGGCTACAGTTGCGGTAGTGGCGGCGGTGGGGCCGGCGGAGGTTTGATACAGATAGCATCATGCGACACTATTACTATCGGTGCAGGAGGCTTTATTAAAGTAAATGGCGGCAATGGCGGCAGCGATGGCACAGGCAATTGCGGTGGTGGCGGCGGCGGTTCAGGAGGCTCACTCTGGCTCAGCGCTTCTTCCATAATCAATAATGGTTCATTACAGGCCATGGGCGGCTCGGGCGGGGCGTCCAATGTTCCTGGTCCGCCGTATTACGGCGTTGGCGGCGCAGGCGCGAACGGACGCATACGTTTCGACTACGGTACCTTAAACGGCACCGGTACAGTGAACCCCGCAGTTGGTTATGTAGGTAGCGCACTTACAGTGTCGCTGACTGACAGCAATGTAACTTGCTACGGCATGAACGATGGTTATGCAGTAGCCACCCCATTAAGCGGCACAGCTCCTTACACTTATACATGGTCTAATGCCGTTACAGATTCACTGAATAGCAACCTTGCCCCCGGCACTTACAATATCACTGTCCAGGACAATGCGGGCTGCACATTCAACGGTTCTGTAACTATTACGCAGCCACTACAATTAGCTGCTACGGCTACCGATAGCAATGTTAGCTGTTATGGTGCAGGAGATGGCAATATTACTATTACACCCACGGTTGGTTTTGCCCCATTCACTTACCTGTGGTCAAATGCGGTAACTGATTCAACAAACGACAATCTCGTACCGGGGCAGTATTCTGTGATCGTTACTGATGCGACGAACTGTAAATATTACGACACCTTCACCATCACACAGCCGCCTGCAATAACCGCAAACGTAATAGACAGCAATGTAACCTGTCACGGACAGAGCACAGGCAGCATTGTGATCACTCCCTTAACAGGCTTTGCTCCTTTTACTTACTCCTGGTCTAATGCGGTTACAGATTCGCTGAATGCAGGACTTAGCGCAGGACAGTATACAGTTATCATGACCGATTCAACAGGTTGCCAATATTTTGACACAGTGACAATCACAGAACCGGCTGCTCTTAATCTCGCGATGAACCATACAGACAAAACAACAGTGGCAAATAATGGCACCGCTACGGTTACGGTTACAGGCGGTGTTGGGCCTTATACTTATTCGTGGAATCCCGGTGGCGGAAACACAGCTACTATATCCGGACTTGATTCCGGTTGGTATAAGGTCGTAGTAACAGATGCTAACGGCTGCAGCGATACAAATACAGTGCATGTGAATTACTCGGTTGTAGGCGTAGCGCAACAAATGCTTTCATCAGGCATTATGGTATATCCCAACCCCGCGACCGATATGATCAGTTTGCGGATCAGTTTGCAGCAGCCCGGGACAATAGAGGTAGTTCTTACAGACTATACCGGCAGAATACTGGAGAAGAATAATTACCAGGTCAACTCCGGCACAACGACACAAACATTGAAGATCAGCCAATATACAAACGGCAACTATTTTTTGAAGATCAAGGCCGGGAATACGGTACAAAATGTCCCTGTGACTATTCTTCGCTAAGAAGTCTTGTTAAAACGATAACGCTCAACCTTAATGGCTGAGCGTTATTTTTTTATGTTCGGGCCTACATTACCACGACCTGCACGGTATGCCTGGTCTTCTGCTCCAGCAATACTACCTTGTTCTTAGTGAGGTCAAAAACCACTTCGGGGGTATAATGGCGTATGGTCAGCAGGCTTACGTTCTCGTTGCGCAATACCTTATAATTCACATCCAGCGCTGCTATTAATTTTTGCAACTTGTCTTCCCTCCTGTCCACACAGGCTACGAAACTGATGGCCGCATTCTGCATCAGGTTGATCTTTATGTTCAGCTTGTGAAATATCTCGTAGATATCGCTCAGGTTATCCTCTGTAATGAACGAAAAATCTTTGGTCGTGGCCTGTACAAGCACCTGGTCCTGCTTCCACACTATGATAGGCGGGTAAGTCGCGTCGCGCACTTCATTCTGTATCACGGTGCCTTTCAGGCTCTTATCGAGAAAGCATTTCACATAGAGTGGAATGCCATTATTCTGCAGGGGCTTGATGGTCTTGGGGTGTATCACCTGGGCGCCATAGTATGCCATTTCTATCACCTCGTGGTAGCTGATGGCCTCAATCTTTACAGTATCGCGAAAGAGCCTTGGGTCTGCATTCAGCAGGCCTTCAACATCTTTCCATATGGTCACCGCGTCTGCATGCAGCATAGCGGCCATCAGCGCCGCTGTATAGTCGGACCCCTCCCTGCCCAATGTGACAGAGGCATTATCGGCGGTTGAGCCAATGAAGCCCTGTGTCAGCACGCATTTACCCGCTTCCAGCAGTTTACCTATCACCTCCTGCGCGCGCTTTTGCGAGTATTCCATATTCACCTTTGCATCACGGAAGGTATCATCGGTGCGCAGTACGTCACGCACGTCCACCCATTCAAAAGGGAAACCCTGCTCGCGCAGGTAAAACGAAATGATAAGCGTAGACAGTAATTCACCCAGGCAAACGATCTGGTCATAAGAGTAATCATAGCGTTCTGCACTGGCGCCATCTATACCCCAGTGCAGTTCTGTGAAGTACACATCCAGCGCATCCTTAGCCTTAGCATACGATGCATCATTCAGCAATTCCTTCGAATAGTCCAGGTGCTGTTGCTCCAGGTTATGAGCAAGCTCCATAGCTGCGTCCTTTTCACCCTTACAGGCTTTCGCAACTATTTCCTCCAGCGCATTGGTGGTCTTACCTAATGCGGAGATCACTGCAATAACAGGCTGCGGAGCCTCCTCAAATATGGGCAGCAGCGCCCTCACTCTTTCGGGCGTTGCTATCGACGCGCCTCCAAATTTGTAAACCTGCATCTTTTAAGAAAAGGCAAAAGTAAAAAGTCAAAAGCAAAAAGCGGTAAACCAGCGTAAATAATTCAAACCGGCACTGAAAGGAATATACGGTCTAAGTCTACTGAAATAGCTCGTCTTTATTCTTCGGTCTTTTCTCGGGGAACCATTGGAAGCGGCTTAGCCTTAAGGTTGGAATATTAGCCTTCTCCATCGGGGTCATGGTCTGGTGAGGGTTTTTGATCAGCAGGAGCTTGTCTATTTCTTCGTCTTTGAAAAATACCTTCATACTGTCCGCCTTAGCTTCGCTTACACCCAGGTAGGCCCCATCGTCATCTTTCGAATAGTAGATAGACTGCGCATCCGGCGTCACCAGCATGTTCTCGATAGCGTTCTTTTTAAAATGCGCGGTCAGGGTTTCTCCCTGCACCTGGTCGTACATCTCCGCCTTTTCGGGCCCTGATACCGAAACTACCAGCGCTTTCTTAGGCACATACATTTTTCGCAAGTTGGTACTGTCTGTATATAGCAAGATCGTGTCGCCTGTTATCTGGCATTTGCGCGACCAGGCGATGGGCTTATACATCATCCTCACAATAGAATCTTCCTGTGAATAGCTAATACTGTCGCAGCGTCCCTGAAGCGAATCTGAAAAGATGAGCACGTGATGGTAACCGATGAATATATGCTTCCGGGTCGAATCACGTTCCAGTGCTGAAACCGAGTCTATCACTTTCGTTTCCACTTCGCGTTTGCCTTTTTTTACCAGCACTGTTTTATAGTGTATTATACTGTCTTCATGCTTCGGCACGGGAAAGGAAAAAAGCGTATCGGAACGGATATAGAGGCTGTCGTTGCCATTCACCTGTTTCAGTACAGGTTTTATGATCGCCAGCATGGTCTTTTTCTTCTCATTATACCATGCCTTCCCGCAATACATCGTACTATGCTGCTCGGTATCTATGGTTATCACGTTGCCTGTCGCATCACCGAGGCCTGTCACCTTGTTATAGTTAAGTGTATCTGCCTCGATATATTGACCCTCGTTCAGCACCGACGACCGGCCCTTAAAGTGTGCTATTTCCTTTTTGCTGTCGTAGGAGCCATTGCATGTATGCAATACTGCTTTGTCGTTAGTAACCACCGAGCAGGAGTAAAACTCGATCACTTCCGTTTCCGTGAAATAGCCGAGATCATCGGACGTGATCTCGGTATGAGGTTGTGTCACCAGCACATTATGAATAAAGCGTGCATACTTTTTCTTGCCGTCATATATGCCCTCGTCGCTCGACACCGTTGTTGAGTCGCTTTGCAGTGTGCCCCCCTGTTTGTATACGCCATATTTCTTACCAATGTCGTACGTGAGGTCTTCGGTCCACAGCGTATTCTTCCCGTCCGTAAGCTTTACGTTGCCATGCATATAGGCCATCTTGGTGCTGCCCACATATTTCATGTAATCGCCCTCGGCCTGTGTATTATCCTTGCCGTGCTGCACGATACGCACATTGCCGAATGCCTCTATATAATTCCTGCCGCGCAGATAAGCACTATCGCAAAACATTGAGTCGGCACCCTGTACGAAGATCACGCTATCAATAAACTTATCGATAGCCCCGGTATCGGTTCCCCCCACATGCTCGTAAGCCCGGTTATGGACGAACTCGATCTTCATCTTATCCTCCTTTTGCTGCGCCCTTACCGGGGGAAAAAGAAACAGGCATCCCATGCACATCAACACGACTTGCACTTTCCTTTTAAAAAATGGACGGGAACTGATCAAACTGTGTAAAATTGGTTTTGTAGAAATACGCCTTAATCTTTCCTCTTTTTGCCAAAGATAGTAACGTTTATGTACCTCGACGGGTGAGACTGAAGGTCGGCCATGAGGCTATTGAGTGTCTTAAGTGTCTCCGTAAGGTTATTATACAGTTGCTTGTCATTGACAGCCATGCCCAGCGTGCCCTGGTTATTGTTGATCTTGGCCAGCACATCCCTCAGCTCGTCTGCAGCAGCCTGCACATCCTTCACCGTTTGCTGTATAGGCGCTTTCGAGAGGTTATCAGTAGTAGCCTTAGCATTATCTATAATGGTGTTGATCTTCGCATTGTTGCTAGACAAGTTCGATGTAAAGCTATTGGCATTATCTATCACAGCGCCCAGTTCCCCGCTCTTAGCGTTCAGGCTGCCTGAAAAATCCTTGAGATTACTCATCGTCCGGTCCAGGGATGCTATGGTGCTGTTCAGACGTTCCTTTGTCGAGTCGTTCAGTATTTGATTAATGCTCAATAGGGCTGTATCCAGTTTACCTACCGCGTGGCGTACGTCGGTGATAAGCGGGCTAAGTTCTACGGAGAGGTTATCCAATATACCTCCTTCTACCTTTGTAGGTAGCTCCGTATTCTTTTCAAGCTCTTTACCGGTGCCTAATTCAAGGCTTATGACTTTTGTGCCCAATAGGTCGGCTGACGTAAGGTTAGCCACAGTTCCTTCGTTCACGTTCACCTTCTTGCTTACCGAGATGATCACCTTTACTTTATTATTAATCAGCTTGATATCCGACACCCTGCCTACTGCCATACCCTTCACCTGCACGGCGGCAGAAGCCTGAAGGCCCTGCACATTGTCGAAATGGCAGATGTATTCTTTTTCAGCTGAAAAAACATTAGCACCTTTTAAAAAGTAAAACCCTGCAAAAAATATCAATATCGCCGATGCTACCAGTATCCCTATCCTGACTTCTTTGGACATTTTCATAATCCGGTGATTTCCTTGTTCTTATTGTTGACAAAAGTAATGAAAGGCAAGCAAGTATTTATTTAGGCTATTTATCAAATACTATGCCCCTAAAGTCAAAGCCCCGCCTGAGAGCGGGACTTTGAATCTATTTTCTGCTAAAAATCAGTGCCTAAAGAGAAGTACCATATCGGCTTGGTGCGCCCGTCAATGTTCCAGGCAGCGTCCAGCCGCATAAAATAACCCAACAGCGTAGTGCGCAGGCCGGCGCCATAACCGATCCCCAATGGCCTGCTATCCGGCACGGTAAGCGACAATACTACATTATTGAACTGGTTGACGTTGCCGCTGTTCAGTTGCGGAAATACATAGGTACGTGCAGTATTCGCGGAAGAGGGCACGAAACCCGCCCAGGCCGAACCGGCATCGGCAAAGCCGACCAACTGCAGATTTTTGAGTATTGAAGACTGCACGGGACGCTTCAGGAAGGTACTGAGCACGGGCAACCGCAATTCCATATTCAAAACCGCATAGTTATTACCATTAAATGCATTTTGTTCGTAGCCACGCAGGTTGGTAGCCAGCGCCTGGAATGCATACTTGTCGTTGCCGCTTCCTGCGGGCACATATTCGCTGTACTTGGGGCTTACCCAGTTGTCAACACCACCCAAATAGTAGAGTATCTTCTGTTTTCCGCCCGAATGCGCGTAGCCCAACCGTGTTGCGAATATGGTATTCTTGTACAGCTTGGTATAATATCTGAAATCGGTACCGACATTAAAGCCGCCGCCAACACCATTATTCAATCCATACAAATACTCACCGAAGAATTTGTACCTAAAGCCTTTCCTAATATTCAGCGTCGGACTAATGGTGTTATCGAACACATATTCAAGTCTTGTCATTGCCCAGTATTGCTTGCGGTGCGGCACATCGTAAACCAGGCTAAGCGTATCCTCGGCTTTGAAGTTGAGCACGTCCTGGCGTAAGCCAAGGTTCATCCTGATGCTCCGTATCCGGTCGAGCGGGTAACTGGCCGAGCCCTGAATCATGTTCATCGACGTCTTGCCCAATTGCTCCTTTTGCAACACCGGCGCGTTTGTAGTATCTACATAAGTTACCAGGTAGTTCTGGTAGCTTTCCGAATGCAGGAACAATAGACCCCAATCTACACGACGTGAGAAATTTTGGTATTGCATGAAATAGGTCAGTCCCGAGAAGTTGATCGGTATGCGGAAGCCGCCGGTAAAGCGATGGTTTTCCATCAGGTCGTTCAGGCTCGCGGTTACCATACCACCCAATGACGGATTAGTATATTGCCCGCCGCCCCCCTGGTATGACTGGTATTGGGTGAACAGCACACTATTATCCACCTTTACAGAAAAGAAATCAGGCTTGAAACTCAGCATGTACGGCATCGACTTCATCTTAAGATAAGAGCTGTCGGGGCCGGTAACGGTGTCTTCGGGGGCTTCAGGGAACATTGGCGCTACGGTGTCACTTACCGATGGTTTAGCATTTGTTTCATCATTGCCAAATTCGCTCTGGTAGGTGTTGCCGTTTTTGATGAGTGGTTCCAGTTCGTATTGTTTGTTCCTGTTGTAGGATTCCATTGCCGAATCCATAAAGCTGGTATTATTAGCCGGCAGATCAGGCGCCGGCTGGCCAAGCATAGTGTGTTGCAAGCTCTTGCCCTGGTCTTGTTTGGGTATCTCGAGCTTTCTGTAATACACTTTGTAGGTCTTGCCCGACTGCAATACGTCGCTGGCGTTGTTAGTACCCGTATTATACTGGTGACTAATGATATTCTGCGGATAATTAGTAACGGGCACAGCGATTGCAGAATCGCGATTGCGCACATCGCGGCCAAAAACGACTACGTACTCGTTCCTGATACCGCTTGAATCGTAGAGATATGCAAAGTTGTCAGCGCCATATTGTATAGGCTGGGTGATGGTGCCCTCGGTAATATTGCTACACTGCATCAATTCTGACCGTTGGGTTTTGGTATCGTAAAAGAATACGTTCATGGGGCCGGTGGGCAATTCATTCAATTGCAGCGGCACGTTTAGATTGGGTTTGGGCCTGTTAGACAGGAAAAGTATGCCCCTGCGCGAACCACCGCTCACGAAGAAGGGCTGGGTATCGTCCCATGGATCGTTGGTGATGTAACTCAGCTTGGAGCCCTTGATGGTGAACTGGTACAGATCGGTCTGGCTTTTCCTGATAGCGGAGAAAACCATCTTGTCGTCTTCTTCCATGAATGTCATTCCCAATACACGGTCAAACCTGTTCTTAGGTATCACATAGGTAAATATCTTAGCCTTGAGCGCGTCATATATCCGCAGGCGCGTCTGTGTTCCTTTGCGGTATATGATTGCCAGCTTATAACCATTATTAGACCAGGCGAGCAAAGGATAGTCGGGGTCGGCCTGCTCATTATAGTCTAGCCTGCCGCCTTCCAGCATCACCGACCTGTTTTGTTCCTTCTGCGTATTCTGTATATAAACCTTGTACTCACCATCTTTCCATGACACATAGGCCACATCCTTACCTCTTGGCGACACCCTTATATTCCTAATGAT
The DNA here is from genome assembly GCA_018267915.1 of Bacteroidota bacterium. GTDB lineage: Bacteria > Bacteroidota > Bacteroidia > Chitinophagales > Chitinophagaceae > MKUN01. The sequence goes on from JAFDXN010000011.1 coordinate 76,158, forward strand.
GGTATTATCCTTCGGAACCGGAATCTCTATCAGAACCTTAGTACTGTCAGGCGCTTCAGCTTTTTCGGCGTCTGTTGCATACACCTGCTTGTAGAATGCTATGCACGAGTCATAAGCTTTTTTGATCTTCAGGGCCATGATCTCTTTCGTGCTCTGGTTGAGGCTTGTGCGGCGCTGCATGTCATAAAGCAGGTTCTTCACATTCTCATCGCCATATTTTTCATGTACAAATTTCCAGAAAGCTTTACCTGCAAGTTCAGGATACTGTTCGCCGAGATCATAGAATCCTGCCTTGGGGCGCAATTCCAAAAGGTTTTTCCATTGCGTATTTGCTTCCGGGTCCCAGCCGTCAACCAGGTAAGCTATGAAACCTGAGGTAGTCCATGCAGGCAGGTTAAGCAATACGGCGTTTTTTACCATCTGCCTGAAGTTCTCGCCAAATACCATTCGCTCCATTACCACGTGCGCCATACCCGCACGCAACTGCCTGCGCATATCTGTATGTACACCAGTGTAGTAAACAACGAGTTTATCACCTACAAGGTCGATAGTACCGCCTGCGTTGTTGTCACCCATCTCCCTTTGGTCATCATTCTTGAGGCCAATATTGGTTTGGCGATATTCATCATAAGAATTGTAAACGATGATGTTGAAACGCTTTGGGAATTGTCCTCCCAGCTTCTTTTCAATGACACGTATATCATTTTCGGCCTGCTCTGCCACATAGCGCGATATCTTACGCCCGGCAGCATCGTAGTGGTAAATACGGAAGTGCTTGGTATCGTAGTAACGCCAGGTAAACTTGCGGTATTGCAGCCTGTTTTGCCCGAACGATTCAAGGTAAGATTGGGCCGAGACGTTGATACTGCCGCAGATAAGCGCAACCAACAACAGTGGCGCACAAACTGCCCGCAATAATTTGGGGATTATACTCATGTTCTTTTTCAATATTTCAGTTTATACAGGTATATGGTCGTCCATTCGGTAACCGGGCGTATTTTCGCCTTTTAAATTTACAGAAAAATATTGTAATCGCATGCTACATATAAAGGCTTTTACATTTAACCCCTTCCAGGAGAATACCTACCTTATTATTAACGATAAAAAGCGCTGCTGGATCGTAGACCCGGGCATGTATGATCAGCGCGAGAAAATTCATTTCAATACTTACCTGTCAGCCAATGGTTTGCAGCCTGTGGCTATCATCAATACCCATACTCATCTCGACCATATTTTCGGGGTGCAAGTACTTAAGGACCAGTACAAAATACCTTTCGGGATACACGCCAAAGACCAGCCCGTGCTCAGAGGAGCGCCTACATCTGCAATGATATTCGGGGTAGAGCTCGCTACCGCTCCGGAGCCGGACTTTTTCATCAACGAAACCGAAAAGCTGAAGCTTGACGATGAAGAGCTTGACGTCCGCTTCACACCCGGCCACTCGCCCGGCAGCATTGTATTTTACTATCCGCAGGGTGGCTGGGTGATAGGCGGCGATGTACTTTTTAACGGCAGTATAGGCCGCACCGACCTGCCCGGAGGTAATTTCGAGACACTCCTTTCCAGTATCCGCACGGAGTTGTTCTCACTGCCACCGGAGACCATCGTTTACTCCGGTCACGGGCCCGAAACATCCGTTGGGCACGAGATGCGCAGTAATCCCTTCCTGCAATAGTTTAACATTGTTTTAGTTCGGGTTTTAACTCATTTTTTACGCCCTTTTTTTGGTGCTTGGATAAATTTGCTTTCAGTAAAATTTCAAGAGATTATGAAAGCATACATCATTCCTTCACTCGCATTGTCGGTGTGCTTAATGGCGTTTACCGGCAATGCGCAAACCAGGCAAAAACAACACAATAGTTCCACAACTGAAAAAGAAACCCTTGTGATCCGCAACAATGGCCAAACCGTTGTGGAGATAAAGAATGGCAAGGTGTACGTGAATGGGGATGAGGTGGCCAGCGCCAATGAAGCCGCTAAAGGCAATGTAAACAAAAAGATCATCATCGAAAATGGAGATGGGGATATGTCCGCCTTCGGCAATGGGGACTTCTTTGGTGATAAAGCTCCCGGCGGGCATCGCGGTATGCTGGGCGTGCTCACTGACCCCAAAGCGAAAGAAAAGGGCGCCTATGTAAAGCGCGTGACTCCCGGCAGTGCGGCAGATAAAGCCGGACTGAAGGCCGACGATGTGATCACCTCGATGGACGGCAAAAGCATTAACAGCGCGAATGAACTGGTGGATGCTGTGTCCGGACACGAGGCCGGTGACAAGGTGACAATAACTTATGAGCGCGATGGCAAAGAGAGCCAGACCGAGGCTTCACTTGGCAGCGCAGGGCCGCAGCGCATGGCGCGTGCATTTCGCTACGAGCCGGGCAGAGGCGGCAGTTGGGAAGACTTCGATATACCGAACCCAATGATGCAGCCTTTCAGCTTCGATGCTAACGACGGCCCGCTGGCTCCCACGCCCAAGCTGGGCATCATGGGCGAGGATAGGGCCGATGGCAGCGGGGTGACTGTGAACGAGGTGAAGCCCAATAGCCCCGCATCCTCAGCCGGCCTGCAGCGCGATGACGTGATCAAAAAGCTGAATGGAGAAAAGATCCAGTCGGTCGACGACCTCCAGTACATCCTTCGCGACATGAGCACGGGTGAGAAAGTGAAACTGCAGTACGAACGCGACGGGAAGACCATGGATGCCGAAGTAACCTTTCCTAAACAGACGCGAAAGAAAGATCTTTAGCATTCCCTCAAACCGCAAATAAATAAGGTCCTGCCCGGTGAGCGGGACTTTTATTTATAAACTATCACGCTCCTAGTACGCAACCTGTAAATCGATGCTGTAAACTTTATTGTTATAGCAATATCTAGTATATTGCTATAACAAACAAAGCGATTTATGCGAACATATTTATTACCTATCGTCCTCCTTTTATCAGTCAGCGCGTGCCAGTATACAGGCAGGAGTGCAAAGAATAATATCAGTACGGGCACCTACGAATTCAAGACTGATTCGTTACGCCAGGACCTCAATATCGATTCCGTAAAGGAGGATCGCATTAGGTTTTCCTATTCTATCGATGTACCTAATGATACCGGTATGATGATAGGTGGCAATGCATATCACACTCCAGTAATCAACACACCGAAAGATAGAGACGAAAAAGGCAACGAATATGAAGTGAACCAGTACGTTTATCAGAATGGAAATTGTGCGGTCTTAATTCGAATAAGCAAGGATACGAGCAAAATTGCACAAGTGATAGCCACCAATTGCGAGAGCTTATATCATAAACGCAGCATGAACTCGGCTGGAGTGCTGAAACTGAAAAAATCGGAGTAATTATTGGCTTGTTCCAGATGAATTATTTCCTGTTTCGACAGCGCTACCGCGCATAATGTGCTGATAAGCAAGGCATAGAATAGAAACGGTTATTTCCGGTTATTACCGGCCCGTCTGAAAACGATTACGCTGTTCGGGGGTTTTTGTGATAATTTCTTCCTGTTACTTCTAATTTATTTCCGAATCACAAATGAGAAATACGACCAGAGTAAACCCAGACTATACGTTGTGTGTCTAAGAACTATTGCCGTAATCAGAAGATCCGGCACCAGGCAAGTTATTACTATTAACATACGGTTTCCAAATTGAGATATCCACATTTTTAACTGCTCGAGTATATAGTGTTCTTTTCGTAATCACTAAATAAGGTGTTACCTTTGAACTATTCCGACCGAGAGGCGTTAGACACCACCATGATAAATAAGATACATAAAATTCTCCTTGCAGATGATGACATAGAGGACCTGGAGCTAATAGGAGAAACCATCCTATCGCTGAGGCCGGAGACAGACCTGCATACAGTAGCAAGCGGGAAAGCCGTGATAGACTACCTGGGACAGCTGACAACCAACGAACTGCCAGAACTCATCATCCTGGACTATAACATGCCCGAGCTAAACGGGTCGCAGGTGCTTTCTGAGATAAAGCATCCACCGTATGACGGGATACCAAAGGTGATACTCAGCACGTCGAATGCTCAGCAGTATATGTACGAATGCAAAATGAACGGGGCTGCCGAGTATTTTGTAAAGCCGAACACATTAAGCGGCCTTAACGAGGTGGTGGAGAAGATACTGGCGTTTTGCGCTACAGGCCGATAAAACGCGGGAAGTAAATATCAAATCGCGCGCCTTCATTCAACTCTCCTTTTGCCGAGATGACACCCTTGTGGTTCTGTACAATTTTTTTGCAAATGGCGAGGCCTATGCCCGATCCCCTTGCGTTTGAATTGTCGAGGCGCTTAAAGACTTCAAAGATCTGATCAGCGTACTGATCGTCAAAGCCGATACCATTGTCCACAATAGATATCATATCGTAGGAGATATCGGGTGAAAGGCCAGCTCTGACCTCAGAACCCATTACCCTTGCAGCAGCGATAGCAACATGCGCTTCGCGATCGGGATGCCTGTATTTTATTGCATTGTTAATAAGGTTATCCAACAATTGCTTGCATTGGAACGGTATAGCATTTATAACCGGCAGTTCTCCAACAGCCACGTTTACAATTTTTTGTTCCAGCTCGTCTTTATGCTCAGAAAGTATCGCAGCTACAATTTCGTTCAGGTCAACAGAAGTAAAGCTATCGGTATTCGATGTAGTTCTTGAATACGCCAAAAGATCTTCGATCAACTTGGTCATCTGCTGAATCGATCTCAGGGAACGTCCTAAATAGTCGCGTGAGCGGTCAGTGAGTTGATTGGACGCATCGTCATTAATGTAAGCACTATACAAATGGATCTTTCGGAGCGGCTCCTTCAAATCGTGTGAGGCTGCATACGCAAACTGCTCCAGCTCCTTATTCTGAAACTCAAGCAGGCTACTGTATTCATTCAGTTTGTCTTCAGCAACCTTTTTTGCTGTGAGATCGCGGGTGACTTTGGTAAAGCCTATAACATTATTGTCGGCATCGTGCAGGGCGGTGATGACTATACTGCCCCAAAACCTATCGCCGTCTTTGCGCACACGCCAACCTTCGGCGATCGCCTTGCCTTCTCTCCCGGCCTTGTCGAGCAGCATGTCGGGCAACCCTTTTTGCCGGTCTTCGGGCTGATAGAACACCTTGAAACTTTTGCCCACTATCTCATCGTCAGCATAGCCTTTTATTTTTTCGGCACCTTTGTTCCAGTTTTGAATGATCCCATCCTTATCCAATAGAATGATGGCATAGTCTTCCACCTCGTCGATCATCTTATGATAGCGTTCTTCGCTTTTTTTCAGCTCTTCATTTTTCAGCAAGAGGTCAGAAGTTTTTTGCTCCACCATCTTTTCGAGATAGTCGGCCAGTTCCTTGTACCTCTTCTCATTATCCCGAAGGGCATGTTCCATTTGCCTTCGTTCTGTGATATCATAAAAGGAACTGATAACCCCCTTCGGAACACCGTCATCGCCATGTATAATGGCAGTACTCACCCGCACCATTATCTTTTTCAAATCAGGCCGCTCGATTATGAACTCCAATTCGCTGTCAGACTCCTTTTTGCCGAGGCTTGCCATAACAGGCATTGCAGCATAAGGCATTTCTGTGCCATCGGGGTAAAAGCCCTTAAAAGTTTCGGCAAAACTGCCGATCCACTCGTTTTTCGCGGGGGCACATCCCCAAAGCTCAACCGCTTTTTTATTATAATGTATGATCTTACCTGAAACATCACAAACACAAACTGCGTGCGGTAGTAAATCGAGTATACGTTTCTCCCCGAAATTCTCCAGGTCCAGCGTTTCATTTAATACAGATCGGGAATCTTCGTTCTTCATTAACACTATAATTCTCAGTCAAACAAAAAGTTAGACAAAAATGAACAAAATTCCTGCCAAAACGTTAAAGGGAGGATTGTTATACTTATTCATTGGCTATCAGATCCTTACGAAAATGCAAATATGAATACGATCTTCGGGATACGGTAGCGGAACTCAATTTGGGTAAACATTTCCGCTGGAGAAGAAAATAACCTGGTACGCCCGTTTTCTGAATGGTAGCCGTCAAGCTCCCAACGAGCGATCTAGCCTTCCTTAAGTTATCAGGTAGTTATCGGCTGGTTATTCGCAGGTTAACATGACATGATTTTTAGATATAATTTTTCCTCCACGATACTTTTGTGCCAGCACTTCTAAAACGACAGGAGCATTTTGATTTTCGCCATTAAACAAAAACAAATGATACAAAAACTTACGAGTATGAACTTCTCACTTACGAAAAGGGGACTCCTCACTACGGTGCTGTGCACTGCATTGAGCCTCCTTTCATTCAAAAGCAATGCTACGCCCGGCAGTGCCCTGAACTTTGACGGGCAGAATTGCTACGTGGACATCGGCATTGTGCTTAACGGCGGCCACTCTTATACAAAAGAAGCGTGGATACGGGCCAATCAGAGCACTACACATAACATCATCACCGGTGATGACGATCCGTTCTGGCTGTCGGGCAACCACCTAAGGGCTGCACACGGATGGCAAAGCATACCCAATGACATACAGGACCCGGAAGAATTTCCAATTGGTCAATGGGTGTATGTAGCCGTAACGTTCGACTCTGCTACAAGCACCATGAAATTGTATAAGAACGGTATTATGGTGGCCTCCAGCAATACCATGTCGACCTACGGCACGACCTACCTGCAGGTAGGCGCTTATAACAGCTCGAATCTGTTTGACGGCGACATAGACGAGGTACGCGTGTGGAACCGTGCATTGTGCATAGACGAACTCCAAACACAAATGAACGGCGAACTGACGGGGTCTGAACCCGGCCTGATCGTATATTACAAATTCAACGATGGCACCCCCGGCGCAGGTAATGGCAACATTAACAGTATGGCAGACGGAAGCGGCCGCGGTAACAATGGCACGCCACATAACTTTACTATGAACGGACCCAACAGCAACTTCGTGCAGGGGATTATAACAGGCAACAGCGCAGTTTGGGTATCTCCAGCCGCTACGGCAACTGCAGCCGGCCCGGCCTCGGTACCTCAAGGCAGCGCAGTGACACTAACCGCTAACACTGCCGCCGGCTACCAATGGCAAAAGAACAGCACAGACATCGATGGCGCTACTGCCTCCACATACACTGCCACTACCTCAGGCAACTATGCTGTAAGGATCACAACAGACCACGGATGCAGCAATACATCTGCGCCTGTCACTGTTACCATCAACGCGGTGGTTACTCCGCTGACCCCGCCCGCTGATGTAACCGCCTGCGACAATGGGACTAATAACAAGACCCTGAGCATATCTACCGCCGGCCTTACTTCACCTTCGGCCAGCTATTCAATAGCCGGAGCGACGACAGCAAGCGGTACAGGTGCAAGCCTCACAAAGAACTTCAACGTTGGCGTATCAACCATTACATGGACAGTAACGGATGCCGTAAACGGCACCAGGACCTGCAAAACTACGGTGACCATACTTGAGTCACCAACTGTAACCATCAGCACCAGCAAACCGGACGCCTTCTGTAACGAACTGGCGGTGATGGCCAAATCGAACCACAATACTACTACCAGCTATGCGTGGACCTACAACAATGCCAACTATGCCAACACGCAAACAATAGACCTGGACAACACTAAAGGCGATGGCTACTATTACGCAAAAGCTACCGATGCAAATGGCTGCACAAGCGCCAGCGCGAGCTATAACTACCAGAAGCAAAACATGGCCAACAGCTATACACTGCTTGCCTATAAATCAATAGACCTGGCAAGCAACAATGACGTTTTAAGCGGCGCACTGGGTGTGATGAACTACGGTGGCTACATCAATATGGATTGGGCGGGATCGGTGCCAAGCAGCGGCTTTGTAAAAGCATCTGTGCTGAATATAAGTTGGTGGTCGACTGTATCTCACAAATACTGGTCACAGGCATCAGGTATCAGTTTGCCAACAATGATGACGCCTAATACAACAAACGCGAACACTTTATCAAGCTACACAAAAACATCCAACGGTACGGTTAGCAATAATTACAAGACTCTAACCATCAACTCTTACCTTAACGTAACGGTAAAGGGTAATGCCTATCACAGGATCAAGATCAAGAATAATGCAACTGTAACTTTTACCGCTGCAGACATAAGCCTGGATAGCCTGGACGTGGATGACAATGCAACCCTCATCTTTAACCAGAATACAATATTAAGGGTAAGCAAATCGGTAATATTGGACAATGGCATTACACTTAACACCAGCGCGCAGAAAGTAACCTTCTACATGAGTGATGCAACATCAGACGTAGCAAAATTCTTTGTAGGCAATAACTGTAATATTACTGCTAACGTGTTTATGCCGAAGGGTAACATACAGGTGAACGATGCCAGCAACAATGACTGCTGGAAAACAACTCACAACTGTCATGGGCATAACCACAACAATTGCCAGAACGACAATACAGGCACCTTCATGATCGGCTACTATATAGCTGAACGCATTACTGCCGGCAACAACGTAACATGGGACAACTATACCTGCGTAGACATACCGGTAGCTAAAGGTGCAAACAACAACGGCACTGTATTCACTACTAACGTGATCGATGATGTTACCGTGTTCCCTAACCCCAACAACGGAAACTTCAGGATAGCAATGCCGAAAATGGAAAATGATGCACAGATCAACATTTATGACATTACAGGCAAAGTGATACTCACCAAAGAAGTGTCAAAAACAGACGCACAAATAATAGATGTGAGCCTGGCAAATGTTTCAAAAGGCATGTACCTTGTGGAAGTGAAAGGCGGCGAGCTGAACTACAAAACAAAAATGATCGTACAGTAATTAATATTACTGATAAGAAAAGGGCGAAACAGTGTTTCGCCCTTTTTGTGTTATATACTAGTTTATGATAAAATGAATATTTTACAGCCGTAAACCGACCCAATGGGAACCTTTAAATATCGCGACGCATCTATTACAGACCTAAAAACCATCGTGGCTATATATAATTCGACAGTTGCGTCGCGCATGGTAACCGCTGACCTGGAAGAAGTTAGCGTTGAAAGCAAAATGCCATGGTTCTATGATCACGAACCCGAAACACGGCCACTGTGGATCGTTGAGGATGAGAAAGGCAGTGTGATAGGATGGGTGAGCTTCCAGTCATTTTACGGCAGACCTGCATACAATGGCACGGCAGAGATCAGCATTTACCTGGCTGAGGCCCGCAGAGGCAAGGGCGCAGGAGCCGAGATCCTGAAATATAGCATGAAGCAGGCACCCAAACTGGGCATTAACACGTTACTGGGCTACATCTTTGCACATAACGAGCCGAGCCTTAAGCTATTTCGTAATCAAGGCTTTACCGACTGGGGTGTGTTTAAGAATATTGCGAACATGGATGGTGTGGAACGGACATTGGTGATAGTGGGGAAACGAGTGGCATAGCAGTGTGAGTTCAGAAGATCTAACATAGAGTCATCCGACAGACATCATAAAAAAACGCAGGCTGAATGCCTGCGCTTTTTGTAGTCCGACCTGGATTCGAACCAGGACAAACAGAACCAAAATCTGTTGTGCTACCGTTACACCATCGGACTAGCCGGTGTAATTTTGAGGTTGCAAATGTACAGCCACTTTTCTAAAAGCCCAAACTATTTTTTGCATAATACGTATTGGCCTCCTACATTTTTACACAAAAATTTGGGGATAATTTCGCTTGCCGCCTTTCTGTATAATCATCTTTTCTAAGTAGGTTTGTACTGTTCCCGGTTTTAAGAGGGTATATTATGTCGTTTGCGGCCAATCCGCGCCAGTTTGTTGTACGCTTTATTTTCATCAGTGTCGCGGCGGTGATACTGCTGCGATTGCTTTTCCTGCAGGTTTTCGAGGATAAATACAAAGTGATGTCGAACGACATCACGATCTACCGCAAGGTAGTGTACCCACCACGGGGGGTGATATATGACCGTAAGGGCAAGCCCATGCTGTATAACGACGTAGTTTATGACCTGGCAGTAACCCCAAATAACATCCCGAAGAACCTGGATACCGCACAACTATGTGCCGTGCTGGGCATCGACAAGGCTACTTACGAGAAGCTGCTTTACCGCGTGATCATGAAGAATGGTTACATGCGGCAGAGCCCGCTGATGGAGCAGCTTAGCGAAGCACAAACTGCTCGCTTCAAAGAGAATGCTTACATGTTCCCCGGGTTTGAGCCGGTGGAGCGCAACATACGCACCTATCCCAATGCCAGCGCAGGCATCGTGCTGGGATATATCGGGGAAGTATCGCCTGCAATGCTGAAAAAAGACCGCTATGCGAGTTATAACCAGGGCGACTACGTGGGCATGAACGGGCTGGAGAGCAGCTACGAGGAAGTACTACGGGGACAGCGTGGTGTACACTTCCTGGAGCGGGACAACTTTAACCGTCCGCGCGACCCTTACCAGGGAGGTGCATTGGATACGCCGGAAGTAGCGGGGCGCTCCCTGCAGCTTTACGTGGACGCCGATCTGCAAGCCTATGCTGAAAAACTAATGGCTAACAAGATAGGCAGCGTGGTAGCCATTGACCCCAAGACAGGAGGCATACTTGCTATGGTAAGCAGCCCCTCATACGACCCGAACCTGCTGCGGGGCTCGGAGCGTGCCAGGAATTTCGCGCGCCTTTATCGCGACGCGACTCACCCGCTTTTTAACCGCGCCATGCAGGCCTCCTACCAGCCCGGCTCAACTATTAAACCGATGACCGGCCTGGTGGCGCTGGATGCGGGGGCTATCTCCCCCTCGTACGGTTATCCTTGCTACGGTAGCTACAACGCATGTAACCGCGCTATCGCCTGCGAGCACCACGACGCAGGTCATGCGGCTAATTTTAGATTAGCTCTTGCCCACTCTTGCAACTCCTATTTCTGTAACATCTTCAGGATGACCGCCGACCTGAAGAAATTTGGTGGAGTAAAGAAAGGTGTGCAAAAGTGGCACGACTACTTTTACTCGTTCGGTTATGGCCATCCAACCGGCGTTGACCTACCTTATGAAGGAAGGGGCCTGCTGCCTGACTCGAACTTTTATAACGACCGCTATCGGGGTGTATGGAATTCATGCACGGTAGTATTCGTGGGTATGGGCCAGGGCGAGCTGGCGCTTACACCGCTGCAAATGGCCAACGGTATGTGCATCATAGCCAACAAAGGATATTACTATACGCCACATTTCGTTCGCGCTATTGATAGCAATGCGAACGACCCTGTGCTCAAGCCTTATAAGCAAAGACACCAGGTAACTAATATTGCCGATACTACATTTAACGTGATCGCACGGGCTATGCAGGATGTGGTGGAGAGCGGCACGGCGCGCGGGGCGTTGCTGGAAGGTGTGGATATATGCGCCAAAACAGGTACCGTGGAAAATAAAGCCATTGTGAACGGCCAGGTAATGAAAATGAAGAATCACTCCATGTTCGTAGCCTTTGCGCCGAGAGAGAACCCAAAGATAGCTATAGCTGTGGCGGTGGAAAACGCAGGCTTCGGCGCAACATGGGCCGCGCCCATAGCGAGCCTGCTGATAGAAAAATACCTGCGCGATACGATAGCTGCTTCGCGGAAGCCGATGGAAGATCATTTGCTCGAAGCGCACCTGATAGACCGCAATGTGTACCTGATAGACTCGGCACAACGCCTGCGCGACAGGATGAGGCAAGAGATGAAGGAACAACGAAAAAAGTATAGCGACAGCCTGCAGCGTGCTACCGACTCCACCCTGGTGCAGGCATGGATACAAAGAAATGTTGTGCCCCAGAAAAACAGGACCAAATAGACCATGAGTTTAGAACGCAAATCATTATTCAGCCGGCTCGATGGTGTGACCCTGATGCTTTATTTCGCATTGGTTGTCATTGGCATCTTAACTGTCTTTTCGGTGGAGCACCATAGCGGCGAGCCCATCATAATGTTCGGCAAAGAGTACATGAAGCAATTGCTGTGGTTAGGCATCTCTATGTTCTTCGGGCTCATTATTATTATGACGGAGAGTAAATTCTTCTCTTCGGTAGCCAACCTCTCGTATACGTTCGGGCTCTTCCTGCTTGCTATAACCATCTTCATCGGTACCGACGTAAAAGGCTCCCATTCATGGCTGGGTGTAGGCGGCTTCAGGTTTCAGCCGGGTGAGGTTTGCAAGATCTTCACGTCATTGGCCATATCACGTTTTCTTTCCTCACCGGAAACAAATTTCAAGACATTAAAACACCGGCTCATTGGCGCAGCCATAGCCCTGTTGCCAGCTCTGCTCATAATCTTACAGAAGGAGACAGGCCTTGCGCTTGTATATTTCTGTTTTTTCCTGGTGATGTATCGCGAGGGGCTGCCGAATGCCATACTGGTGATAGGCTTTTCAGCCATCGCACTCTTCCTCGCCACGCTGCTTATCAATCGCTGGGTGTTGTTTGCGATCCTGGGTGTGCTGGCAGTGCTGGCTGTTTTATTGACCCGGCGCACCCTGCGCAGGAGTATGAGCGCAAGAATAGCGCTGATCGTAGGTTTTGCTGTCTGCGTACTGTTTTCACAGGTTGTTGTGCCCTTTAGCTTTAAGCATGTGCTGCAAAAGCACCAGATCGACCGTATCTACTCCATGATAGGCCAGGATGTGCCCGACGCCTACCGCAAAAACGCTACGGCGGGAGAAGAGAAGGAGAAAAAAGGCAATGTATCAGACTATAACGTAAAGCAGTCGAAGATCGCAATAGGTTCAGGTGGCTTCTGGGGCAAGGGCTTCCTTAACGGCACCTCTACCAAGAACGAGTTTGTACCTGAACAACATACAGACTTTATCTTCTGCGCCATTGGCGAGCAGTTTGGATTCCTGGGTAGCATGACACTTATCGGTATTTACCTTGCACTGATGCTGCGGCTACTCTACCTTGCGGAACGCCAACGGTCTGCGTTTTCAAGGATTTACGGTTATTGCGTGGCGTCTATATTGTTCTTCCACTTTGCCATCAATATTTCCATGACCATCGGGCTGGCCCCGGTAATAGGCATCACTCTACCCTTCCTCAGCTACGGCGGGTCGTCACTATTATCATTCAGCATGCTCATTTTTATTATGATCCGTCTTGATTCGGACAGGCAAGTGCTGATCCGTTAATTTTGCAACAGTATGGCAAAGATATTTCCCCTGTCGGAGGGCGTTTTTACGGTTGGGCATGATAAGAAGTTTGTTCCATTTAATTTATCAAGCGATGAACTTACGGACCGGCCCACGGGCTCGCTACTGGTAGAAGTGCAGCCTTTTCTTGTAGATACGGGAAAAGACCTAATTGTATTCGATACAGGATTGGGCTTTACCAACAATGACGGCGTACTGCAGATACACGACAACATAAAGCAAGCAGGCTATGATCCTGCCGATGTGACCAAGGTATTGCTATCGCACCTGCATAAAGATCATGCGGGCTGCCTTACTTATAAAAATGCGAATGGCCTGGTGAAACCAACCTTTGCCCACGCGCATTATCATATCTACAGGCCTGAGGCCGAATTTGCACTGGAAACGGGCAAACCATCGTACCGCATCGAAGACATCGAACCGATACTGCATAGCGGACAAGTGGAATGGCTCGAGGGCGAGGAAGGCACGATAGACGGTTATATTCGCTTTATGCATTCCGGGGGGCACTCCAAACAACATATCGTATTCCTGATAGACGATGGTACGGACAAAGTATTTTATGGTGGAGACGAAGCGCCGCAGCTAAAGCAAATGAAGATAAAATATGTGGCCAAGTACGATTACGACGGGAAGAAGGCCATGCAATTACGGCACGAATATGCAGAACAGGGACGGAAAGAAGGCTGGAAGTTCCTGTTTTATCACGATGTAAAAACGCCTACTGCGGAATTGTAGTTAGCGGCCCCTCATACCTCCGCGGCGGTTACCTAGTTGCTGTAACAACATGAGTTTAAATTCACGCTCGGCCCTGTATAGCCCGGCCAGTTGGTCGGGGGAAAGCACCTTAAGCAGTTGATCTTTGTACCTGCGACGGAGATTGAGTTCCTGCTCCTGGTAATCGAGGTCGTCTTCTACATAGCGCATTGCCTGGCCGTCATCATGCGACAAATGACTACCATCCTTTGCATATTTCTTAAAGAAATTCTTGCGCAGGTCGCGCTTCTCGTCTTCGTAACGATTGTATATCGGCCAGAATCTTGCCGACTCATCAGGTTTCAGTTTCAGTGCGTCCGTTATATAGGCAACCTTTATGGCATGTATCCGCTCGAAACGGTGCTCCATATGATCGGGCTGCGCCACACAAATACCTGTGCAAAGGACAAGAAGTAAACAAATATTTAAGAGGTGTCTCATATGCGGCCGGTGACTAATTTACCTGGGCTTTCCCTTCCCACCCGTTTTCGTTAAGATACTGGATGATCTCCTGCTCTTCAAGGTTATCCACGCTTTTTATCACCTTATCGTTACCCAAGCTATTAAAAATTAGTTCGCTATCAAAATCATCCACGTTTTGAGCCACATAGTCATGTATAGCCCCTTCCGGCAAGGACCCAAGGGCTTTTTGAGGATCCACAGGCTTTTTATATAGCATTTTATATGAGCCAAGAGAAATACCCAATACCAGTGCCGCAGCCGCAGCCCAGCGAATAACCCGTTCCCATGGAAGCACAACGCCCCCAGTCTTAGCAGGCTCTTTCTTCACTGTTTTAACCACCTGTTCCGGAAGTGCCGCGAAATAACCGGCAGGCACCTGGTAAGGATATTCCCTGGGGAAGGATGCTGTAGCTTCGTCGGCCCTAATGGTAGCCATGATAGCCGCAGGCAGATCTTCAAAATAGCTGTCAGGCAGATCATATACCTGCACCTGCGGGGCTGCATTGCCAACGATTGAGAGAATATTTGTTGCAAAGCTTTCAAAATAACGATCCGGAACGGGAAATGGCATAACCCGAGGCGCCCCTGCCAACGGGCTATGCATTTCCAACAACTCATCTAATATGTCATTCTTCACATCCATCTCGGTTATAAGACGTAATTTTTTGTTTTTAGTTTAATGGTTTTTCAGGTAGTCCTCCACTTTTTTAACAGCATGGTGGTAAGATGCCTTGAGCGCGCCCACAGAGGTATCCAGCACATCCGACATCTCTTCGTAAGGCATCTCATCGTAGTAGCGCAGGCTGAAGACAGCCTTTTGCTTTTCGGGGAGCCGTGCCATGGCTTGCTGTAGTTTCCATTCTGCTTTGTTGGCATCGAAACCCTTTTGGGCTGCTATTTTATCAGCAAAAAAAGCTTCGTTGTCACTTAAGGATACCGTACTTCTGCGTTTTTCGCGCTCTATCCAGGTGAGGGTCTCATTAGTGGCTATACGGTATAGCCAGGTGTAGAGGTTGGATTCCTGCCGGAAATCGGCAAGATTTCTCCACACTTTAATGAATACATTTTGCAATATATCATTGCTATCCTCATGCTCCACCACCATGCGGCGGATATGCCAATAAATACGCTCCTGGTATTTGCGTACCAGTTGCGTAAAAGCCTTTTCCTTAGTGCTTTCTTCCTTAAAAGAAGCGACCAGGGAATGATCGTCCTGTACTATGGCTTCGTCCGGCATAAAATGCTCTCAATAAAGACTTATTTAAGATAGCGAAGTTTAAGCGGACGGAAAAATGTTTTGCTAGCTTTGCAGGCTCATGAAAAAAGCGGAAGAGCTCAGGATCGTATTTTTCGGCACGCCCGGTTTTGCGGTAGCCTCTTTAAAGGCGTTGGTGGAGGCAGGGATGAATGTGGTGGCGGTGGTCACAGCCCCCGATAAGCCGGCTGGCCGGGGTATGCAGTTACGAGCATCGGAAGTGAAAGAATATGCAGTAGCACAGGGCTTAACTGTGTTGCAGCCGGAAAAGTTAAAGAACCCACAATTTTTGGAAGAGTTGGCCTCATATAAGGCCGACCTGCAGGTAGTCGTAGCCTTCCGCATGTTGCCCGAGGCCGTGTGGAATATGCCACCGATGGGTACTATTAATGTGCATGCATCGCTGCTGCCTCAATACCGTGGTGCGGCGCCCATCAACTGGGCTATCATCAACGGAGAAACAGAGACGGGCGTTACCACCTTCAAGCTCAAACATGAAATCGATACCGGCAACATATTGTTACAAGAGCGCGTTGCTATACTACCCGAAGATAATATTGGTAGCCTCTACGAAAAACTGATGATAGCCGGCGGCCAGTTGCTCGTGAAGACAGTAAAAGGCCTTGCTGAAGGAACGATACAGGAAATGCAGCAGGACAATATTCCTGCATATTCGTTAAAGCATGCCCCCAAGATATTTAAGGAGCATACGCACATCGACTGTAATAAATCCGCGCGCGAAATACATAACCTGGTAAGAGGACTATCGCCAATACCTGCAGCATATACGGAACTAGGCGATAAGACAGCCAAGATATTTAAAACGCACTATACAAACGAGCAGCCCAATATTGCCCCTGGCACTTATGATACTGATTCAAAAACATACCTGCGCTTTGCAGCGATCGATGGCTGGCTCTACATAGATGAGCTGCAGCAGGAAGGTAAAAAGCGGATGGATATCGTCGCCTTTTTAAGAGGCTTTAGAGGATAGGTTTTCAATAAAATATTCAATAGCCAGGTCGTAGCCTTTTAATCCCAGGCCTGTGATACAGCCTACACATTTTGCTGCGGTATAGGAGCGCTTGCGAAACTCTTCCCTCGCGTAAATATTGGATATATGCACCTCAACGGTGGGTATCTGTATGGCAGCTATGGCATCAGCAATTGCAATGCTGGTGTGTGTATAAGCGCCACCGTTTATGATAATACCATCTGTGTTCATCCGACAGCTGTGCAGGTAATTAATGAGCTCTCCTTCTACATTACTCTGGTAACTGTCGAGTACAATGTTGGGGTACTTCTGCTTTAACTCATTGATATAGGTATCCAGGGATTGCAGGCCATAGATATCTATCTCCCGCGTACCTATGAGATTGAGATTGGGGCCATTGACTATCGTGAGGTGGAGCATGGCTGCAAGATAGTAAGGGATATTGAAGTCGTGAAATCACTTCTTATGTATCTTGCAGCCTGTGTGGGAGCCATACCTGAAAGGATTTAAAGCCTATATGCAACTCGAACGCTCGCTGTCGGAAAATACAGTAGAGGCCTACCTGCATGATGTGGCTATGCTGGAAGACTTCATCCGTTCAGAAAAAAACGGTATCGGCATCACCAATATCGAGCTGCAGCACCTGCAGGCTTTCGTGGCACACGTTAATGAATTGGAATTATCAGCAGGCACACAGGCAAGGGTACTCAGCGGTATCAAATCATTCTTTCACTACCTTTTGTTGGAGGAGATCATCAAGAGAGACCCTACAGAATTACTGGAAGCCCCAAAGCTGAAACGTGCGTTACCCTCCGTGCTAAGCGTGGAAGAGATCAATCAACTATTCGAAGCCATAGACCACAGCACGCCTGAAGGCCAGCGCAACCGCGCCATGCTGGAGACCATGTATAGCTGCGGGCTGCGCGTGAGCGAACTCATTAGCCTCGCCATATCCAACCTGCATCTTGAGGTGGGTTTTCTGCGGATAGTGGGTAAGGGCAATAAAGAACGGCTGGTGCCCATAGGCAGCACTGCCGTGACACAAATAAAACTCTACAAGGACCACGTGCGCAGCCATCTGCCTAAGATCAAAGCCGGGCAGGAGGACATTCTCTTCCTCAACAGGCGCGGTTCGGGGCTTTCGCGAGTGATGGTATTTATGATACTGAAAGACCTTACTGAAAAATGCGGCTTTAAGAAAAATGTGCATCCGCACACACTGAGGCATTCGTTTGCCACACACCTGGTAGAAGCAGGCGCCGACCTGCGCGCAGTGCAGGAGATGATGGGACACAAAAGCATTACGACTACAGAGATATATACGCATCTCGACAGGGCTTATTTGCGCAAGACGCTGGAGAAATATCACCCACGCTTCGGCAGATAAAATAACAATTACATAACCTCTTATTCATACCTTTGCAGCCGCAAAAATTGCGTGTTGAACCAATGACGAGCCGGGCCTGCAAAAGATATCTTTTACTCTCCACAATCATCTGCTTTCTTATCCAGAACAGGTTAGCGGCCCAGGTATCGGTCACATCGGGTCATACTGCTCAGCAACTGGCGCAAAAACTGGGTGGTCCGGGTGTACAGATCATGAATCCGACACTTAACTGCGCCTCTGTTGCCAACGGCATATTTACTGTCACAAGCAGCAACCTGGGGCTGGACAGCGGCATTGTGCTCACATCCGGCAAGGCATCGTCGACCAATGGAATTGGAGTAAATGGCAACGAAGGCGCGCTGGCAAGTACTAACAATCAGACACCCGGCGATGCACAACTGTCCACACTTGCCGGTTCCGGTACGCACGATGCCTGCATTCTTGAATTTGATTTCATTCCGAAGGGTGACAGCATCAAATTCAATTATGTCTTCAGTTCGGAAGAGTATGTTAACTCAACCTGCGGGCCATACAATGATGTTTTTGCCTTTTTTATTTCCGGCCCCAATATAGCCGGGCAACAAAACATGGCCCTGGTGCCGGGTACTAATATTCCTGTTACCATCAACAGCATCAACAGCGGTATTCCCGGTCCTAATGGGGATATTGCCAACTGCCTTGCAATGGGCCCGGGCTCACCATTTACTCAATACTACGTGAACAATGCCGGAGGGACTACTATTACGCACAATGGATTTACCAAAGTGCTACAGGCTATACATGCAGTAACTCCCTGCAATACCTATCACCTTAAAATGGCGATAGCCGATGCGGGCAATGCACTGTACGACTCAGGAGTATTCCTGGAGGCCGGCAGTCTTAAAGCCAATATACCTGCTATCAGCGCGATGAGCACTGCTACCACAACGGTAGCAGATACACCCTTCTTTGTAAAAGGTTGCTCCACAGGCGGCTTTATTATCTCACGTCCGCTGGCAACAGCGGCACCGCAAACCATCCACTATGATATCGGCGGAACGGCAGTGAATGGAACAGATTATGCGACCATTGCCGATAGCATTGTTATTCCCGCAAATGCCGCATCTCAGCAGCTCAATATTACCGCATTGGCTACTCCGCCTTCCGGCCCTAAGAGCATCACGCTTTTTATCAAGTCCCCCTTTGCATGCAACGTGGCCAACCAGGTGGTGGACAGCGCGACATTGCTGATCTACGATTCCATACACGCACGGATCATAACATCCGACACAACCATCTGTGAGCACGAAGTGCTGCCCCTCGTGGTAGATGCCCTGGGACCATACTCTTACGTATGGTCGCCCGACAGTAGCCTGAGCAACGGTAATGCACAAAACCCGCTCGCGATGCCAACCCGGACCACTACTTATACAATGACGGCATACTGGCAAGGCTCGGGCTGTAGCCCAGTGGTAGACACAGTACGGGTCAATGTCCTACCGGTACCCGCTATCGACGCAGGCAATACCATTTACGTCTGCCCTTCAGGAGATATACATTTGAAGGTGTCGGTCGACCCGTTTGATCCTGCTTATTCCTACGCATGGTCCGGGCCGGATAGTTTTAGCGCCGCCATCCAAAATCCCGTTATCCATAACGCTACCACGGCAAATTCGGGCACCTATATCGTTGCTGTCGGCGTTAATAACGGCTGCCCCGCACAGCGTGATTCGGTAGAAGTTCAGATCGTTCCGCCACCTCCACCGCCACAACTTCCGTCGGGCTTCTTTCTTTGCCGGGCCACTGTTTTAGATCACCGCGGCGACCTGGGTTCCGACCTGATGTGGCACACCGGTGCTACCGACACAACTTCCTACCCGTATATACCGCTCGACGACAATACACCTGAAGGGTACTACACATTCTATGTATCCTATAGTAATCTTGGCTGTGAAGGCCCAAGGGTAAAAGAGCATGTGTCGATAAGAAAGTGTTGCGAAGACAATATCTTTATTCCCGATGCATTCACGCCCAATGGCGACGGCAAAAATGATGTGTTCCGCATATCAAAGGGAGATGACCATACGATAACCGAACTACGCATTTTCGACCGCTGGGGCGAAATGGTATTCCAGAGCTATAATACCAATGCACCCTGGGACGGCACTTATAAAGGCCAGCCGCTGGAACCGGGCGCCTACTATTATTATATGACCATACACTGCCGCATCGGTACCGACCTTTACAAGAAGGGTTCTATCATGCTTATCCGTTAGCGGCTCTGCCTTTTAGCGCTTATCTTTGCGCCATGGAATTGACAGCGCTTACTGCCATCAGCCCGGTCGACGGGCGTTACCGTTCACAGTTATCTTCTTTAGCAGCTTATTTCTCAGAGTTCGGACTTATCCGCTACAGGGTAAGGGTTGAGGTGGAATATTTCCTCTTCCTTGCTGAGAAAAAGATCATCCAGCTACCGGCAAGCGTGAAGGCGGCAAAGTTGCGCGATATCTACGAGAGTTTTACGGAGGCGGATGCAGCGCAGATAAAAAGTATCGAGCGCACCACCAATCACGACGTAAAAGCAGTAGAATATTTCCTGAAGGAAAAGATCAAGGCGCTGGGTGGAGGAGAAAGCGTCGAATGGATACACTTCGGTCTCACCTCGCAGGATATTAATAATACGGCAGTTCCGCTGTCATGGAAAGAAGCCCTTGAAGAACAATACCTGCCTGCCTTGCAAAACGTGATACTGAAGCTGAAAAAAATGGCGAAGGATTGGGCCGGCATTCCTATGTTGGCCCGCACACACGGGCAACCGGCATCGCCCACGACATTAGGAAAGGAATGGATGGTATTTGTAGAAAGACTTGAGGGGCAATTGCGACAGTTATCGCACATACCATTTGCAGCTAAGTTCGGCGGCGCTACAGGCAATTTCAATGCGCACAACGTTGCGTTCCCTTCTGTTGACTGGCAACGCTTTGGCAATGATTTCGTGAATAAGAAGCTGGGGCTCGAGCGCATGCAGTACACCACGCAGATAGAGCACTACGACAACATCGCAGCACAGTTCGATGCGCTCAAAAGGATCAATACCATCCTCATAGACTTCAGCCGCGATGTGTGGACCTATATATCCATGGAGTATTTTAAGCAGCAGGTGAAGAAGGATGAAGTTGGTTCGTCGGCTATGCCGCATAAAGTGAACCCCATAGATTTCGAAAATGCGGAAGGGAATCTTGGCATCGCCAATTCGCTTTACGAACATCTTTCGGCCAAGCTACCGATCAGCCGCCTGCAACGCGATCTTACGGATAGCACAGTGCTGCGCAATATAGGTGTGCCCATGGCGCATAGTTTCCTTGCCTTGCGTTCACTTGAGAAAGGGCTGGGCAAGCTGTTGCTGAACAAAGACAAAATGCAGCAAGACCTGGAGCAAAACTGGGCAGTAGTTGCCGAGGCTATACAAACCATACTGCGCCGGGAAAATTATGAGCAGCCCTATGAGGCACTAAAGGCGTTAACCCGTGGCAAAGCGGGCATTAATAAGGCCGACATCCACCAATTCATCGATACACTGAAAGTATCTGCAAAAGTGAAAAAGGAATTGAAGTCGATCACACCGCACAACTATACCGGTGTAAAATTCAAGATATAGCGCGTGAAAGAACTGCCACGCGAACTGCTCGAGGACCTGCAAAGGGTAAAGGGTTTTGATGAAGGCCCATTTATTGAGGCACACCGGCATGCGGCTTCGACATCGGTGCGCCTGCACCCAATAAAAGGTGCTTCTCTTTTTCGCGACGAGGAACGAGTGCCTTGGTGTGGTACGGGAAGGTATTTACCTCATCGTCCGGTTTTCACACTCGATCCTCTATTTCATGCAGGCGCCTATTATGTGCAGGAGGCATCGTCGATGTTTCTAGAACATTTGATTCGTTCCCTTCTTCCAGACAGAAACAATTTGCGGGTGCTCGATCTTTGCGCTGCGCCCGGCGGCAAAAGCACATTGCTCGCCTCACTGCTCGATGATAGCAGCTTGCTTATCTCGAATGAAGTTATCAGGACGAGGGCGTCTATCCTTGAAGAAAATGTGATACGCTGGGGCTATACCAACAACTGGGTAACGGGTAACGACCCGCGTGATTTTGCGGAGCTGCCGGGCTACTTCGATCTTATTGTGGTTGACGCGCCATGCAGCGGTTCAGGCCTTTTTCGCAAAGACGAAAGGGCTATGGATGAATGGAGCGAAGCAAATGTGGCACTCTGCAGCCAACGGCAGCAACGTATACTTGCTGATGTATGGCCTGCGCTAAAACAAGATGGCATATTGATCTACGCGACCTGCTCCTACTCTCCCCAGGAAGATGAGGAGATGCTTGATTGGCTAATGAAAAGTTTCGATATAGTACCCCTCGAGGTAACCGTTCCAGGCTCATGGGGCATCGTTACTGCAAGTTCAGATCACGGTTCAAAAGGCTACCGTTTTTTCCCTGACAAAGTAAAAGGCGAAGGCTTCTTTATTGCTGCATTTCAAAAGAAAGAAACGGGCGCTACATTACGCCAACCCAAGTTCAAAGCTGTAAACGATAAGATGACACAGCAACAGGCGGCGCACTTGCTGAATGATAAGCAATATTTGTTCTTCCAGGCCGACAAAGAAACTTACAACGCTATTTACCCGCAGCACGAAGCCGACTGGCATTTGCTGAAAGAAGCTGTGTACCTGCGTAAGTTAGGTCTGAACATTGGCAATCCGTCCCAAAAGGAATGGCTACCATCACACGACACCGCCTTAAGCCTGGATAGAAATAAAGCCTTACCTGCAATCGAACTCAACAAGGACCAGGCGCTCCATTTTATGAAAAAAGAAGAAATATCAATACCTGCACTTGCTAAAGGCTGGTATCTTGTTACTTTTGAGGGTGCAGGTTTGGGTTGGATCAAGTCGATTGGCACAAGGTTTAACAATTATTTACCCAAACACTGGCGCATCCGCATGGACCTTCCACCTACGGATTGGGCATAATTATTGTACCTTTCAGACTATTAAATTTTTATTCTTCAGCATGTTCAGGATACTTTCCGCCGCATTCCTTTGCCTTTGTTTTTTTTCTGCATCTGCACAAGACGACGACAGCTTGTTCGTTAGTATCAAGAGCAAATCGTGGGTGTTGCCCTACACCACCGGCAATAATGAAACGGTTTTTGCCGTAGCCCGCCGCTTTCACGTGCCGCCCGCCGTGCTCGCAAGTATCAACAACGTCGATGCGAAAGGCAGCTTTCCTTCGCACAGCCACATCACAGTGCCGATAGCCGCGTATAATTTTTTGCGTGAGAAGGGTTACGACATGACCGATGCGCTACCGCTATATTATGTTGTTACTGAAAATGACGACCTGCAGCGTATCAGTCATCTTTCAGGCGTATCGCAGCAGGTCATGGAGCGCTGGAACCGGCTGCCGGATAACAATATTTACATCGGCTCGCACATGTTCATCGGCTGGATACTGTATGATGCCACTTCGGGCACGCGCGGTGTCATTACGTCTTACGATGATGATCGACGTGCATCGCCACAGGCCAAAACAAATAGAAGTCTTGCAGAGAGCACCAATAGAAAACCCAACCCTGAATTGGAGTGGAGCGCAGCCGAGCAAAGGCAAGATAGCCGCGCACACGTACAAATGGCTCCGGAAGAAAAACAAAACAGCAATGAGTCCAAACCCTGGCACGACACAGTGATCGTAATCAAAAAGAAGCAGGATACTACCCTCAACCCTTTCGAGCAATTGTACCTCACTCAAACCGGCAATGGCGTCAATGCAACAGTCGAAAAAGGCTCAGTCGCTTTTTTCAACTCGGCCGGTACGGCACAGCATGTGTATTATGCCATGCACAACGAACTGGAGCGCGGGGTGATTTTGAAAGTTTACAACCCCGGGGATAACAAGACGGTCTATGCCAAGGTAATAGGCCCCTTGCCGGCAACCAAACAATACTATAATTGCATAATGGCACTTTCCTCAAATGCCAAAGAAGAATTAGGTCTGAAAGAAGACAAGGCCTGGTGTGAGGTTTCGCACCGCTAAATTTTATATTATTGCGCTCTAGCCTGCTATTTGCATGAAGGTCCTTGTTATCCGTTTTTCCTCTATTGGCGATATTGTGCTCACTACTCCTGTTGTTCGTTGCCTCAAACAGCAGAAGGAAGCCCTGGAGCTGCATTATCTTACGAAGTCGGTCTTCAGGCTGATATTGGAAAACAATCCTTATATCGACAAGGTGCATACACTGGACGAGGGCTTGTCCGCTGTCATCGAAGAACTGAAGAAGGAAAAATACGATTACGTTATCGACCTTCATCACAATGTCCGTACTCTAAGGGTGAAGCGGGCCCTGAATGTGATGAGCTACTCGTTCAACAAACTTAATGTACGGAAATGGCTGTTGGTCAATCTGAAGATCAACGTGATGCCCGACAAGAGTATTGTGGACCGTTATTTTGAGACAGTAAAGGCATTGGGTGTGGTGAATGATACAAAAGGACTTGATTATTTCATCCCGGAAGACGTAAAGGTTACTCACCAGGATGTGCCCATGAGCCACTGGGCAGGTTATGTTGGCTGCGTGATTGGTGGCTCATATAATACCAAAAAGTTCCCGGTTGCTAAGTGGAGAGAACTTCTCTCGCTGGTACCCTACCCTATAGTGCTTATGGGCGGACCTGAAGATCGTGATGAAGGCAGGCAGATCGCGGAACTAGACCCGGTAAGAATATACAATGCCTGTGGCAAATTCAGCCTGAATGAGTCTGCCGAACTCGTGCGTTATGCCCGTTTGATCGTCAGTAACGATACAGGACTCATGCACATGGCTGCGGCGTTCAAAAAACCGATCATTTCACTCTGGGGCAATACATCACCATTATTCGGCATGTATCCATATTACGGATATAACAATCTACAAAGTCGTGTTGCGCCGCTTTCATACATACAGGAAAACAAACATTTGAATTGCCATCCTTGCAGCAAATTGGGATATAATAGATGCCCGAAGGGCCATTTCAAGTGTATGAATGAGTTAGACGTAACAGAAATATCCAACAAAATAAAAAATATATGGTTGCCCTCCCAACAAAACGGGGCTGTTGGCATGTCTTAATTTTTTTGCCTGGGTTTAAATTTCTTTGTATTTTGTAACCAAGTTATTTTAAGTATATTGTTCTTGCAATTTTTACATTCTATATGTTTATGAAACAACGTTTAAAGCACATATTCCTGGTCTCACTTACCCTCTTGTTTTTTGTCCCAAAACAGGCAAAAGCTACGCACGCCGCGGGCGGTGAGATCATTTACGAATGGGTGAGCGATTCCACATACAGGTTTTACCTGAAGTTCTATCGCGATTGCCAGGGTATTGATGCCCCGGCCAGTCAACTGATATGTGGTTACAATAGTTGTGATGGATATACCCTTAGTGCCACCATGCAGCGCCTGCTAACCCTGCCCGATGGTTCTCCTAACGGTAGTGAAGTGAGTCCCGGTTGTCCGGGTTATCCCACCGTATGTGCTGGCGGTACCCTTCCGGGCTATCGCGAGTGGTGGTATAGTACCACGTTTACGCTCCCCTCACGTTGCGACTCGTGGACATTTTATGTAGGGATCAATGCGAGAAATAACGCTATAGGAAACCTGGTAAACCCAGGTTCTCAGACCTTATATATCGAAGCCAAGCTTAACAACTCAGTTGTCCAGAATGCGTCTTCTCCCTACTTCACGGTAAAGCCGGTGCCTTACACCTGTATCAACATTCCTTTTACTTACAATAATGGTGCAGTGGATCCGAATAACGATTCTCTGGTGTTTGACATTATCCAGCCTCGTACCGGGCCTACCAATTGCACTAACAATCCTGCTGCCGCTACGGATATTCCATTCGTAGCAGCCGCTCCTGCTTTCAACCTCACAGATAACCCCTTCCCAACCAACAATACTTTCGTTGTTAGCCCCTCAACAGGGCAGGAAAGCTTTACACCATCGCAGCAAGGGGTGTACGTGTTTACCACCAGGGTAAAAAAGTATCGTGCTAACCAGTTGCTTTCCGTGGTGATCAGGGATATACAGATCGTTATCACCAGTTGTAATGTGCCGCAACCGGCAGTGGCCGTCGACCAGGCCTCACTGGTAGGCTCTCAGTATGCAAACAACCAAATAGAAGGTTGTGCTACACAAAATTTCAGCTTCTGTTTCAATGCCACATCGCCGGATACCGGCGCCGTACTTGTAGTTACCGACAACCATACTACCACCGCCCCGGGATCAAACATGACTTACACCAACCAGTTTACAGATATCGTTACAGGCTGCTTTAACTGGACGCCCGGCACTACGGATACCGGCCTGCATGTGCTCACCATAACAGTAAAAGACTCCACTTGTCGCCCGCCGGGTATACCCATCACTCAAACCTTCGTGATACCCGTGTACGTCTGGCCGATCACGCAGGCTACCGGCGACACTACCATATGTAATGGTGAAACCGCTCATCTTAATGTGAACGGAGGTACCAGCTTCACCTGGTCTGTGATCTCAGGCGATGCTGCTTCCCTCACTTGCCCTACCTGCCAAAACAATGATGTTACACCGGCTGTTACTACCTTGTATAAGGTCGTCTC
>JAFDXN010000012.1 GCA_018267915.1 Bacteroidota bacterium
CCTTCGGCCTTCAGCCCGAACGGTGATGGCGAAAATGATGTGCTCTACGTAAGGGGCTTCAGGATAAAAACGCTGCATTTGCGTGTGTACAACCGCTGGGGCAATGTGATCTTCGAGACAGATACGAAAGAAAAGGGATGGGATGGCACTTACAAGGGTCAGCCGCAACCCGCAGAGGTATATGCCTATACACTGGATGTGACCTACCTGGATGGAAGCACCAAGCAGGTGAATGGCAGTATAACACTGCTGAGATAGAAAAATGGAAAAACAACAATAGTAGTATTAGAACATAAATATTATTAACCTTAAGCAATAATTTAATTCCCATTGAAAAGGGCTTTTATTTTATTTTCTTTTGCTTTCCTTCTCAGTTTTGACGCCAAGGCTAACCCGGTGATCTTAGTGGCTGACGATAACCCGACCACTATCAGGGGAACTACATGGGGTAGCCTGGCCTGGAATGTAGGGTGCAATGCCCTCGTAACACCGATTAATAATGCACTTGATTATCCAATTGACCCAAATTACTTTGTAGCGCTTGTTATAGCGTCAGCTGACAGTCTAATGACTCCCCTCCGCATTAACAATGTGATGCAATACTTGCTAGCTGGACGGTCGGTTTACATCCAATGCGAAAAAGACCCAAATAATAGCATGAACCAAGCTTTTCAACAGTTGGTGAGTGCTCTCGGTGGTTCATTTTCCTGGGGTGCGACTACAAACGGATACCTATCACCCATGCAGGTACAGGGAAATTTTGCAAACCTTATTCTTAATGCACCCACAATAACAGGTTTTACGGACGGATGCGCAGGAGGCGGCAACAATACGGTGTTCCCCTTTGTAACGTACAATGGCAACAATTACGGATTTTCATTCTGTCCCCCTAACGCGAGTTATGGTACGATCATAAGCACGAGTGACCAGTCGTGGGTGCCAGTGGCAGGCAATGGAAATACTGTTATTAACATCCTATATCACCTGATCACCCCCGGTTTGTGCACAAATATTGTGCCCGTATTCAATACAAATACATCGTATTCCAATGTGACATGTTATGGTCTTAACAACGGAACGGCAAGCGCAACCGCCACCGGAAATTTTCCGCCATTCACCTACCTATGGTCTCCAGGCAATCAAACAACGCCGACGATAACTGGACTAGGGCCGGGTACATACATATGCACTGCAAAGGATTCTATAAACGATGTCATTAGCGACACATTTATAATCACTGAGCCACCGGTACTGACTAACACGACATCGCATACTGACATCTTATGTTATGGCAATATGACAGGAACTGCAACGGTAAATGTATCGGGGGGCGCCGGTCCATATTCATATGTTTGGACACCTACCGGCGGTAATAATGCAACTGCAATAAATCTGATCGCCGGCAACTATAGCTGCACGGTCACAGATGTCAATGGCTGTACTTTGATCGACACATTTAACCTAACTCAGCCAGCTAGTGCGCTAACCGCTAGCACAACCCAGATAAATGCAGCTTGCGGTACCGGCTCTGCATCAGTTAATGTCTCCGGTGGCGTACCTACTTATACTTATTCATGGTTGCCAACGGGCGGCAACGGACCTACTGCGACGGGCCTTATCCCCGGAACATATACCTGCACTATAACTGATGGCAACAACTGCACTCTGCCAAAAGTGTTTAATATCACTCAACCGGTGCCCCTAACCGCAACAATTTCTCATACCGATGTCAATTGCTTTGGCGGCAGCGATGGTACTGCGACAATAGTCGCCTCAGGAGGCACACCACCTTATGCTTACTCCTGGTCGCCTACAGGGGGAAATACTGCCACGGCCGCTGACCTTGTGCCCGGCACATACACCTGCACCGTAACCGACGCAGACAATTGCGTTACCATGCAGAGTGCAACAATTACACAGCCTGCTTCGGCCATGTCAGTGTACGCCAGCCATGCCAATTTGCTCTGCGGAGGAATAAACACTGGTCTTGCATCTGTAATCGTATCGGGGGGTACCCCCGCATATACCTATTCCTGGTCGCCCAACGGAGGAAATGGCTCAACGGCCAGCAATCTTGCTGCCGGGAACTACACCTGTACAATAACCGATGCAAATAACTGTATTACAATCCAGGCATTTACATTAACGGAACCCGCTCCTATTGCTAGTACGACTT
Source organism: Bacteroidota bacterium (assembly GCA_018267915.1). GTDB lineage: Bacteria > Bacteroidota > Bacteroidia > Chitinophagales > Chitinophagaceae > MKUN01. Next base: position 2,177 of record JAFDXN010000012.1, read on the forward strand.
CACATGCCGATATACTGTGCTATGGTGCAAATAATGGTATTGGCTCCGTGACCATTTCAGGAGGGGCGCTGCCATATACCTACACCTGGCTGCCTACAGGCGGAAATGGCCCAAATGCCACCGGACTTTCCGCAGGTACATATACTTGCATGGTGACCGACAATAATAACTGTCAACATTCAGACACCATTATAATCGCCGAGCCTGCCGCGCTCTCAGCATCACAAAGCCAGACAGATGTGTCCTGTTTCGGACAAAGTAATGGCAGCGCACAGGTATCAATTACTGGCGGCACAGCTCCGTATGCTTATTGGTGGGCCCCGGCAGGAGGAACTAACGATGCAGCAAATGGTCTGCAAGCAGGGACATATACATGCACCATTACGGACCATAATAACTGTATCCTAAGTTCAACATTTGACATTAGTCAACCTCCACAGCTATTAGCCAACGTGGCCAAGCAGAATGTTGTATGCCAAAACCTTAACCAGGGCATTGCTATCGCTATAGGGGCCGGCGGAACAGCACCCTACAGCTATTTGTGGCATCCCGGCAACTCCACTGATACGATCATTTCCGGCCTTGGAGCAGGCAACGACACTTGTGTTATAACCGATTCGAAGGGTTGTACTCACACTGCAGTATTCAGCATTATTGATACGTCCCAGCCATTTAACTATTCGATAGTTGACTCTGCGCTTGATTGCCGATCGGCCTGGCTTGGTGCAACCAAGGGGCTGGGTTCGGTTAACGCGGTTAGCTATCAATGGCTGTTTGAAGATAATACCACGGCAACAGACAGTTTCGTAAAACATACTTTTCAACAAGCGAGCCCAAATAATGTGAGGCTGGTGGTGACAAACGCAGTAGGTTGTCATGATACGCTAGCTTATGACCTTGCGATTAACAACCCTATGATCGCGGACTTTACAACTGTACCGGCGATACCTCTGGCCAACGCCCCAATAGAACTACATAGTATTACCTCAATTTACGCCAGCGCCTACTATTGGGATTTCGGAGATGGCACTACAAGCAGCGACAAGGACCCCACTAAGAACTACGATGACTCAGGCATATATCATATTTGCCTGTCAGCAAGCGATTCAAACAACTGCGCCGACACAGTTTGTAAAGATATTGCACTGGATATAAAGGAGGAGGCAGGGATACCTACAGCGTTCAGCCCAAATGGCGACGGCGAAAACGATGTGCTTTATATAAGAGGATATCGCCTGAAAACAGTAAGGCTGCGCATCTACAACCGCTGGGGCGACATGGTATTTGAAACCGATACAAAAGAAAGGGGCTGGGACGGCACCTATAAAGGGCAGCCATTAGAGGCACAGACTTTTGCCTATACCCTATATGCGACCTTTAAAAATGGAACAAATAAGGAAATAAGCGGCAGTATTACGCTGCTGAGATAGGCAATATTGGTTTATACTATTCGGATATAATGTTTTTTTCGGCAGCTAAGAGTAACTTAGCTGCCGATTTTAAATGACGAAATGCCCGAAGGAATAAGTTATTTGCCTTACAGCGATACCGGACACTTTTCCCACCTTGTTACGGACTATCTGGCAGGTAAGCCTGAATTGCAGCCATTTTACAGTTACTGCCCTGACAAAGAAGGGCTGCTTGGAGCTATCGCGGAGCGTAGCAAATATCCCGTAGACCGCGAGTCGCTAGTCCGGATATTAGCTAAACAATATACAGGGCTCGTTCAACACGAGGCTGTTTCAAAAAATATCGAGCTATTAAGGCAGGAAAATACATTCACCGTTTGTACGGCACATCAACCCAACCTGCTGACGGGTTACTTATATTTTATCTACAAGATCGTTCATGCTATCAGGCTTGCAGAAGAGTTGAAACGACTGCAGCCGGACAAAGATTTTGTTCCTGTATATTACATCGGCAGCGAGGATAACGACCTGGATGAGTTGGGCACTTTCAGATACGGCGACAACAAGTTTGTGTGGGATGGTGGCGGACAGAAGGGCGCCGTGGGAAGAATGAGTACGAAGACACTGAAGCCGGTGTTGGATGAATTGTTCAAGCTGCTCGGGCCGCCGGGTGACAATTGTGAAACGCTTAAAAAGTTGCTGACGCAGGCCTACCTGCAGCAGCCAACAATCGCGAAAGCCACTCAATACCTGGTCAATGAATTATTCGGACGATTCGGCCTGATCGTGCTGGACCCTGATGAAGCAGGCTTTAAGCAAGCGATACTTCCTGTTCTGCAAGACGACCTGCTGAATGGCAACGCATATACAATCGTAAATGCCCAAGCGACAAAATTATCGGAGCATTACAAGGTGCAGGCGAATCCACGTCCCATCAATTTATTCTACTTAAAAGATGATATAAGGGAACGGATAGAACGTAGCAATGACAGATGGGAGGTACTGAACACCGCTATCTCGTGGAATGAGGCAGAGCTGCTTGCCGAACTACAGGAACACCCCGAACGCTTTAGTCCCAATGTGATACTACGCGGCATATTACAGGAAAGCATCCTGCCGGATGTTGCCTTTATAGGAGGCGGGGCTGAAGTAGCCTATTGGCTGCAGCTGAAGCCACTCTTCGAACATTACAAAGTTTTTTACCCGGCTATCGTCTTGCGGCAGTCGGTGATGTGGGTAAATGAAGTACAGCGCAAGCAACTGCAAGCGTTGGGAATCGGCCCGGCTGAGATCTTTCAGCCTGAAGAGGAGTTGGCCAAGGAGTATATAAACCGCAATAGTTCGGACGACTGGCATACGAACAAGGAGGATGTTGAGATAGAAGGAATACTTGCCGGATTGAAAGAAAAAGCGACTGCGATAGACCCGACGCTCAGCAAATCTGCAGCAGCAGCCCTGACAAAAATCAAATACCAACTAGAGGTATTGGAAAAGAAGATGTTACGCGCTCAAAAAAGAAAAATGCAGGTTCAACTGGACCGCATAACACGGATAAAAGGGTCGCTGTTCCCGAACGGTGGATTACAGGAGCGTGTTGAGAATTTCTTGAGCTACTTCCTGAAATATGGCCATGGCTACTTCGACATACTTAAAGGTGCAATCGATCCATTGAAGGCACAATTTTTAATAGTAGAAGAATAGCCGTTAATTGCGGTATATTTTTGCTGCAAAAAAGACAAACAAACACTAAGAGGATGAAAAAAACAGCATTACTTTTTATTATCATCGCGACATTTTTCTCAACGTTATCGAGGGCACAAAAAACACCCTCACTTCCCAACCTGGACCTGGGCCTGAAACTGGGCGCCAATTTTGCCAAACTAGATGGTAAAAACTGGGATGGCGGTTACAAAGCCAGCTTCCTCGGTGGAGTATTCGTAGGTATCCGTTTTCCGAAGGTAGGGGTGCAACTGGAAGGATTTTATAGCCAGACCAATTACAGCGTAGACGGAAAGGGTTTCTATAACCTTTACAGCGGTTTTTATAACAACGCTAAGGACTCATTGAAAAAAGGCGCGTTCAGAGTTAGCTACTTCAATATTCCTGTGTTGTTCCAGATAAAAGTGCTCCCATTCCTTTGGGCGCAGGTAGGCCCTCAATATAGTGGCATACTGAATGTAAAGGATGTCGACAATCTTGTAACCAATGCAAAAGGTTTATTTAAGAGCGGCGATATATCGGGCGTGATCGGCCTGGAAGCAAAATTGCCTTTCCACCTGGTAGTGGGTGCACGTTATGTGCTCGGATTTTCAAGCATCAACAATACAACGGTATCTGATGCGTGGCAACAGCGCGTGATACAGGCGCATGTGGGATATAGTTTTTTATAAACGGATAAATATTTATTAAAAAAGCCCTCATAAAGAGGGCTTTTCTTTTAATTTGTTCCCTCATTACAGCAAGGCAGCGATGCAATCCGCAATAGTTAGCAACTCCTGTTTGCCCGTAGTAAAATTCTTTATGCTTACCATACCTTTCTCCCGCTCTTCATCTCCAGGCAGCAGTACGTAGGCTATTCCGCGTTTGTTAGCGTACTTCATCTGCTTGTCAAATTTAGCGGGATCAGGATATATCTCCGCTGCGATGCCTGCTTCGCGCAATGCCTTCAATATTTGTAAGGCATACTGTTCATTTTCTCCACCGAAGTTCACAAGCATAACATCAGCACCTGTAGCGAGCTGTTCGGGAAATAAGTTCAGCTCTTCCAATACATCATATATCCTGTCGATACCGAAGGATACCCCAACGCCGGACAGACCTTTAAGCCCGAACAAGCCGGTGAGATCGTCATAACGGCCGCCGCCCCCGATGCTACCCATTTTCACAGCGCTCGTGGTTACTTCAACTATTACGCCGGTATAGTAATTCAAACCCCGGGCCAAGCTGATGTCGACTACAACTTGAGCATCCCATTGGGTGTCTGCAAGTACTTTATGGTAGCTAAGAGTTTCTCTCAATTCCGCGATCCCTTGTTTGCCACTCTCACTACCGCTCATGATCGTTTCGAGTGCAGATAGCTTTTCATCGTTGCTGCCGTTGACATTTATTACCTGCTCTATTTGTGCAATACCTGCATCGCTGATGCCGCGTTGCTGTAATTCGTTTGTTACACCATCCCAACCGATCTTATCGAGTTTGTCGAGTGCAATGGTTATGTCCATCATCAGTTCGGGCGCACCGCATAGCTCAGCTATTGCGGCAAGTAGCTTACGGCTATTTACCTTTACCGTTACCTGCGGCAAACGAAGCCGCTGAAAAGCACTTTGGTAGATACACAGCAGCTCGGCCTCATTGATGAGCGACGTACTGCCTACCACGTCGGCATCGCATTGCCAAAACTCACGGTAGCGTCCTTTCTGAGGCCTGTCGGCACGCCATACCGGCTGCATCTGGTAACGGCGGAAAGGAAAAGCAAGATCGTTCTGATGCATCACCACGTAGCGGGCGAAGGGTATGGTAAGATCGTAGCGAAGGGCCCGCTCTGTTACCACCGGCGAGGAATACGCTTTGCCCGTTACTTTAGCCCACTCGTCATTCAGTTTTTGCTTATCCTCTTCCTTCTTTTCATGAAGGCCATTGTTCAATATTTTGAAGATCAACCTGTCGCCTTCCTCACCATACTTACCCATAAGGGTGGTAAGGTTTTCCATCGCCGGCGTTTCCAGTGGCTGAAAGCTATAAGTCTCAAAAATATTCCTGAGCGTATTGAAAATATATTGCCGCCTGCGCACCTCCGCAGGTGAAAAATCTCTTGTCCCTTGTGGTATCGATGGTTTCGACATGGTCGCTTTACTTGTATTTTGTTATGATTGCTTCACAGGTTTTCTCGATCATCTCATAAACAGGAGCATAGCCCGATTCCGGCCCATACCATGGATCGGGCACTGAAATGTTACGACCGGGGTAGAGCTCGTTCATGAAAAGCTCCAGTTTATGCATATGCGGGGTGGCGCCTGCGATACGTCTTATATGGTCGTACACATCATCGGCCATTGCATATATCTTATCGTAGCGCCCGAAATCAGCAGCCGAAAATTTCTGAGCTCTCTGCATCGATATATCCACACCGTTCTTTGCACAAACCTTTTGCGAATACTTGTGCGGCGCCTCGCCAATATGGTACGATTCCGTGCCGGCAGAAGCGACAGTCCAGTTCAAGCCGTGCGCTTTTATTTTGTGCCTCAACACTCCCTCGGCTATTGGTGAGCGGCAAATATTGCCGAGGCAAACCATTAGTATCCTCATAATTCCTGCGCAAAACTATCAAAAACAGCCCAACCCTTTATAAAAAGAATTGTAAAGCTCTGCGCCGCAATACATTAATGGGGCTTTTATCATTATTTTTGATGCCCATGCAATACGGGCACGTAAACATACTGAGCATTGCGCCGTATAAGATACTCCCGCCTACCTCAGGCGGGCACCTGGGTATAGTGATGCTGCACCATTACCTTGGCAAGCTGTGCCAGGACCATGTAGTGAGCACAATAGACAATGGCCCAGCCGATAGTTATGCGTTCGACCTGCATAAGGTTTTCCCGGATACAGCCAAACGCTATGTACCGTTATGCCATTTTAATACCATGGTGGGCATAGCCCGTAAATATGACGTAACGCATATTTATTGCGATCACCCTTATATGGCGCCGTCGGCTATCGCACTATCCAAACGGCTGAAGCTGCCGTGGTACCTGCGCAGCCACAATATTGAGTCGGAGCGTTTTCGTTCATTCGGGAAGAGATGGTGGCCTATGATGCGTAATTTCGAACGCTTTGCCATGCGCAACGCAAATGGCATTTTCTTTATTACGCCCGAGGAACGCGACTGGGCAATAAAAAACTTCGGGCTGAGCGAGGCTAAAAGCTATGTGATACCGTATGGCACTATACTGGAAAAAGCGCCCATGGGCCATGAAGAAGCAAAAAAGACAGTAGCAGGAGAGTTGGGGATAGACCCCGGCAAACCATGGCTGTATTTCTTAGGTGCACATAATTATTACCCCAACGAGCAGGCAGTTGCCTTTATACTGGACGAGATAATGCCCCGACTTAATGAGGCGAAGACGCAATACGAAATACTAATCGGCGGTAAGGGCCTGAACGATCGGCTGCAGCAACAAATCAGAGAGACGCCTAACATCACTTACACCGGTTTCATACCGGTGCTCGACACGTTCCTGAAAGCCTGCGATGTGATGCTGAACCCGGTAATACTCGGAGGCGGTATCAAGACTAAAGCTATCGAAGCACTTGGCTATGACAAGACCGTTGTGAGCAGTCGCAGTGGCGCTGCAGGCATCATGCCGGGGGCATGCGGGGAAAAACTGCTTATATCGGATGACCTTGACTGGTATGGTTTCGTAGCTGGTATCAACAAAGCGATAGCTCAACAGGCCGATATTCCACGGGCATTTTACGACAATTATTACTGGGGTAATATCGCGCAGAGGATCGTTGACATTTTCAAGGCAAACTAACTGCCGAGTGGCGGCCCATTGAAGACGTATTGCACCAGGTTGGCGCCCATTTCCAATGCAGCTTCATGCTTTTCAGGTGGATCGTTGTGCACGTCGTGATCTTCCCATCCATCGCCAAGGTCGGTATCGAATGTATAGAAGCACACGAGGCGACCTTTGTAAATCATTCCATACCCTTTGGGTGGTCCACCATCATGCTCATGTATCTTAGGCAGGCCGTTGGCGAAGTTGAACTTCTGATGATAGACGGGATGGGAAAAAGGCAACTCGACGAATGAAAGCTCAGGAAAAACTTTTTTCATTGCCGGACGTACATATTCATCGAGACCATAGTTATCATCTATATGCAAAAAGCCGCCACTCTCGAGATACCGGCGCAGGTTTTGCGCTTCTTCGTCACTCAGCGCCCAGCGGCCATGACCTGTCATGTGGATGAAAGGATAGTTGAAAATATCACTGCTGCCCACTTCCACATGAGCTTCCTGCAGATCGAAGTTGGTATGCAATTGCTGATTGCAGAACTGTGCAAGATTCTTCAGAGAAGTTGGGTTTGCATACCAATCGCCGCCACCATTGTACACCAACAGCGCCATTTTCATGTTCTGTGCCTGTGCTATATTCAAAGTCAGGCTAAAAGCAACTATCAGCCAATATTTATATCGCGACATGATTCACTAAATTAAAATAAGCACATACGGCCATAGCTGCCGTTTCGGTACGCAACCGCTGGATCCCCATGCTAATGCCTTCATAATGCGCTTTAAGGCACAAATTTACTTCCTCTTCTGTAAAGTCGCCCTCAGGACCTATTAAAACGATCGTTTCTTTACCGGGTTTTAACATTTCCCTTATCGGTCTGCGGTCGAATTCTTCGATGCAGTGGCCGATGAGTTTTTGTTCCACATTTTCATATTGTACTGTTATCGCCTGCAAGGTCATTGCCTCATTAAGTACCGGCAAATGGTATTGCTGCGATTGCAAGAGTGCGGACACCAGGATATTTTGCCAGCGATCATAGCGTATTCGTTCGCGTTCACTCCGGGTTGCTGATAATGGTATGATACTGCGCACCCCGAGCTCGGCAGCCTTTTCAAGCAACCATTCGTTGCGGCTGGTGTTTTTGGTGAAAGCTATCGCCAAATGTAAGGCCACCGCAGGAGCAGCGTGAAATGTGACGTCGTCCAGCCGGACAAGGCACTTCTTTTTATCTGCCCGCACGATGCTTGCGGTAGCAGCATGGCCTTTGCCGTCCGTTAATTGCAATTCTTCGCCGGTTGACATGCGCAATACCTGCACTACATGCCTCGCTGTGTCTTCGCCAAGCCAGAGTTCTTTTCCCCGTTGCAGTACAGCGTTATGAAAAAAGATCGGTAAAGCCATGAGCAGCAAGATAATAAATGATGGCGGATGCAAAATAGAAGGATGCCGAAACTATCGAGCTATCTATGAAAAAATAATTCAAACTTCCGGCATCCAGTATCGTGAATGGCGACTACCTGAGCACCATTTGCTTCTCTTCGATCATCCGCCGCAGGTTGATGAGACCATAGCGCATGCGACCCAGGGCTGTATTGATGCTAACAGAGGTTATGTCGGCTATTTCTTTAAAACTCAGATCGCCATACATACGGAGTACAATAACCTCGCGCTGCTCCTCGGGTAATTGCTCGATGAGGCTACGTACACCTTCATGCACCTGCCTGCGTTCGAGCCGGGTAGCAGTGCTATCGTCGAGCATGCCAAGCAGCTCAGAGATATCAGCGCCATCGGGCAAGGTGACGCGGGTCTGCTGCTTGGTGCGGCGGAAGTGGTCCATGCAAAGGTTGTGGGACACACGAATAGCCCATGGCAGGAATTTACCCTGCTCAGCATAGCGGCCATCGCGCATGGTCTTGATCATTTTCAGGAAGGCATCCTGGAAGATATCTTCTGCAGTGTACTTATCTTTTACCAGCATATAGATAGCGGTATAGATCTTATCCTTATAACGGTACACAAGGGTTTCTAATGCACATTCATTTCCCTGCAGGAAATCGTGCACGAGTTCGGCGTCGGACAGATGGTGGATTGTTTGCATAAACTTCTACTTGAGTTGGGTATGGCTTTAACCATTCACTAAGTATTGATGAAGTAGAAGTGTTATGCTATAAGATTACTTTTAGAAAAAATTAAGTTAAACTCTTTCGGGTGTTGATAATAAGACGAGCCATCAGGCCGTTTCGTTTGGTAAGATAGTGATATTTTTTAAAAGTCCATGCTTTTTGGGGTAAATCTGTTCCTTTTGGGGAGCGAGGTTTCGTGCGACTGCCTTCATCCCGCTATTTTATTTAGTCCTTAATATTTACAATTGCATGCGGCAAAGTTTGCTGATGCTAAAAAAAAAGGGGAATTTTACGGATAACCCGCTTTAATCGCATACAAATAAATGACATTTATTTTGATCAATAAACTGCGACTACCATTACTACTATTCATATTGTTTTTAATAAGTTCATGTGCGGCTCAGCGAGACTACGCAAGTCAAAATTATGGTTCGGATATACCTGAAGCACTCCTGAAGACATCTGACTATATCATAAAAGCCGGCGACAAGGTAAAGGTGCAGAGCTTCAATAACCTTGCCTCTGTATTGTATGAAAGCACGGTGAGTGGGGTGCAGAGCAGTGTGACCGTACCTGAATACGAAGCCTACGTGGACAACGAAGGCTATATAGCGCTGCCACGGGCGGGTAAGATCAAAGTAGCGGGCCATACGCAGAAGAGCGCGTCGGAAGCGGTAAATCAGGCATATGTGGGTGTGATCAATACCCCACTCTTCAACGTGCGGGTAATGAATATGCGCGTGAAGGTTTTGGGTGCCGTGAATAAACAGGGCATGTACTACCTGGAAAAGGAGAACGAGACATTATCAGAAGTGCTGGCAATGGCGGAGGGCGTGAAATACGAAAACATGGGGAAGCGCCTGACGCTGATCCGGAAAGGGCCTGACAGCAGCCGCGCTTTAGCATTCGACTTAAATGCAGCCAACCTTGGCAACCCAAGGCTGAACAATATAGTGATGCAGGACGATGACATTGTGTATGTGCAGCCTTCCAGAGCCAGCGTAAACTCAGCTAAAGCGCAACAATATGCTAATTTCATGGCGCCGCTTTCACTGCTGATAAATGCAGCAGTGCTTTTAATTACGGTAACGAGATAAGAAATGGGACTGCTAAGCAGCATTTTTGGAAGTAAAACTGAAGGCGGGCATGGCGACAGTGCGGCATATAAACCACTGTACGACTGGCTTGGCACAGACATGCACAACCATGTGCTGCCGGGCATCGATGACGGTTCACCCGATGTGGAAACAAGTCTTGAGTTCCTGAGGCGTTACCATAAGCTTGGTTTCCGGCAGGTAGTGGCCAGCCCGCATATGCGGTTTCCGCAGTTTGAGAACAGTAACGACAAAATAAGGGCGGCTTACGAATTGCTGGAAAATGCCCCGGGACGCAACGAGATACCAGTGAAACTTGCGTACAGTGCAGAATACTACCTGGATGAACGCTTCCTTGAATTATTGGAAAGGGATATGCTTTTGCCCTTCGGCGGGAATTACATTCTGACAGAGTTGTCATTAGGCCACCGGTCATTTCTTGACCTGGACCAGGTGGCACAGCGGATGTTTGATAAGGGCCTGCGACCTATACTCGCACATCCTGAACGCTACCTGTACTGGAGCAAATCTATGGAGACATTCCAGAAGCTTAAAAGCCGGGGATGGCTGCTGCAGATCAACCTGATGTCGGTGCTGGGATATTATGGCAAAGTGGAGCAAAGGACGGCAAATTACCTGCTGGATGAAGACATAGTGGATTTTGTGGGCACTGATATCCACAAAGAGAAACACTTCGATGTGATAGCAGGCATAGACGACAAGATACTGCAGAAACTGAAGAGTAAATATTTGATCAACAACCTCTTTACCATTTAATGAAGCAAGCCGCCCCAAACAACAACGGCACTTATATTCCACCTGCACAGCGGCAGAGCATCAGCATCGTGAAGCTGCTGAAGATACTACTTAGCCGTTGGTATTGGATCGCTATATCTTTCGTGGTCACGTTTGCCATAGGCATGTTGTACCTCGGCATTACCAAACCCAAATTTGAAGCCGAAGCGTACCTGAAATATAACCAGGACAATAAGAGCTCTCGCTTCACGATGAATGCGGATAAGATACTAAGCGGGGGTAATAACGGATCGGACTACCTGGCGGAGATCTATATCATGAAGTCAATCTCTGTAATGTACAAAGCCCTTGACTCATTACACAGCAATTTCTACTTCTATACCCATGCCGGCCTGAAACCGGTGAATGTGTACCCTGCTGAACCGCTAGCCGCCCAGGTATTGAATTACGATATCGACAACTACAGGGGTGGGAAATTTATCCTGAAGAAGAATGGCAATGGCTTTGACCTGCAATTCAGGAATACAGATGTATCGCCCAATATCAATATCAAAATGCCAGGCATCAAGGCCGGCGACACGGTAAAGGTGCCCGGTCTCAGCTTCCTCGTGCAGAGCGTCAATGGAGCAAACAGCACCGTCTATTTCAACTATATCGATTACTGGGTAATAAAAGGACTTGCAAAAGACCTTGTGATAAAAGAAGCAGAACGAGACTTGCCGATCCTGAAAGCAACGTTCAATTCAGACAATGCTGATTTTACCCGGGATTTTCTAAAGGCTGTGATCAACGCATATGTCGCTTATGACCTGGAAGAAAAGCGCTTATCGTCAGAGCAAACGCTGGACTTTATTAACGAGCAGGTAAGCACTTTTGAAGCTTTGTTAAGAAAATCATCGACGCGACTGGAAGACTATAAGAAGCAAAACAGCCTGGTGGATGTACAGATATCCTCGAGAGAATATATGCAGGACCTATCGGAACTGCGCACCCGCAAGTATATGCTCGATATCCAGGCAAGGAATATCGACAACGTCGTCGACGACGTTAAGAATAACAAGGATGTAGTAACCAATCTTGTTACTACGGACGGCGCACCTGACCAGGTGCTGAACGGAATGGTAACAAGGTTAAATGACCTGCGCTTCCAGCGTAAACAACAACTGATCAATTTTTCGCCGACCTCTCCTATTATCAAGAACCTGGACGAAGAAATAGAAGGGTTGAAAAAACGCATCATCGAGAACGTAAATAACCAACGCCAGAAGAACCAAAATGCCTTACAGGTGATCAATAGCCAGCTAGACCAGATCAATACCAAGATCGGGCGTATCCCTTCGGCTGAGCGAGACCTTGTATACCTGACCAGCGATGTGGATGTAAATAAAAACATCTATAGCCTGCTGCTGAACAAGAAGCTCGAAACCTCCATCGTAAAGGCGGGAGTGGTGCCCTCTTTTTCAGTGATAGACTATCCGAGGATCGCTGTAAAAATATTTCCGAGGACTGTATTACTCAGCGGTGTATTTGCCATATTTGGTTTTGCTATCGGGGTGGTCCTGATATTCATCAAGCGTTCAGTGAATGACAAATTCTCGGATATAGATGCACTAAATGCAAACCCCAACATCCCGGTACTCGGCATTATCAATCATTACCCTTTCAATGAAAAGGTATCCGACGAATCACTGTCGCATATTTACGAAAGCAGGAGTGTATTTACCGAAACGGTGGCAGCTATCCGCACAAACGTAGCTTACCTTACGAGTGGCGGAACGAAGAAAGTTATCGCTGTTACCTCAGAGGTATCGGGCGAGGGGAAGTCGTTCGTGTCGCTCAACCTGGCCATATCGCTTACGAAGATCAACAAGAAAGTTATTCTTATAGCAGCAGACCTCAGAAGATCGAAGTTGCATCGCTATTTTAACGACGCCAACCGCACAGGCCTGAGCACCTACCTGGCAGACGAAAAGCATAGGGCGGGTGACATTATTATGCACTCCAGCATTCCCGGACTCGACTATGTGACCTCCGGACCGGTACCCATCAATCCGTCGGAATTAATCTACCTTGAGCGATTCTGGACATTGATCGATGAATTCAAGCAACAATACGATTTTATTATTCTAGATACTGCGCCTGTAGGGCTTGTTAGTGACAGCATACCCATCCTGCGCCGTGCCGATATTAATATATTCGTGCTTCGCTGGCTGTATTCGGGCAACCAGGCCAGTATACTACCTTCGTCAACCGCACAGGAATTCGACCTGCACAATGTATACGTTGTGGTAAACGATTACAAGAAAGACGACCTGTATGGCGGGCTAGGCAGTACCAATCCTGCTGGCTACTCGAAGTATTATGCCAAGTATAGCAGTTACTATGGCGATGAGACAGTGGATGAGAAGCCTGGGCTAAACCTGAAGAAACTCTTCAGGAGAAAACAAGTATAAGAACTTTGCCGAATGAAACGCAGGCGGATACATCCGGTTTGGGTCCTGATAGTAGTCAGTTGCTTTTTCATTTTTGTGCTTCCGTACAAGGGGGAAACAAGCACCCAGAACTACGTCATCTATACTTTCTTCCTGAATATAGCTGTTTCATCCTTTTTCGTTTTTGAAGATCCAAGGCCTTATTCGCTCAACAAGATATTCTGGCTATTCAACTTTTCCTTCTTCTCTTTTATACCTGTTTGCCAATATGAATTGAAAGTGATACCCTGGGGTAATAACATCAGCGATGAAACGTACCTGGCGGCTAATATTTATATTCTCATTTCCTTCATCATTTACAAGATCATTCATTTCTTTTTTGCCAGAAAGACCGGAAATATCCGCAGGCCGGAAGATGAGATATCGCAAAGCTATTTGCTGAAGTTCACCACGCAGGGACGATTGATCTTCTTCCTGCTATGCGCCGCAATGGTTGCCGTGATAGGCTTCGAGAAGCTATGGATCAGGGGCGGGCATACAGCCAGCCAGGACGACACCAACGGTACCATATCCCTGCTGGTGGAGCAGTTTTTACGAGGGTGTATACTCTATTACACGCTTAGTACTATCATCCTGTATAGGCGCAGGCAAGTGGGATGGTTTTGGTTTGTGACGGTACTGGTCTTTGCGTTCCTCGTAAACTTTCCGCTTTCGACTGCCCGCTTTTATGTGGCAGCATTTTATATCAGCCTAGCGGTGGCCTATAATTTCAGGCTCTTCAAGAGTAGTCACGGCTTCACGTATGTGTTCCTCATCATGCTGATGGTCATCTTCCCTCTGGCGGGGCTGGCGCGCTATGGCTTTGAAAAGATGAACTACCTGCTCGAGGACCCGCTGTCGGTTTTCCGAAACTCATTCCTGGCGGGCGACTTTGACACTTATACTTCATTTTGCAGGGCCATACAGTATGTGGCCGACTACGGTAATACAGGCGGAAGGCAGTTGCTAACTGTATTGCTCTTCTTCGTTCCAAGATCTGTATGGCCGGATAAGGCTGTAGGCAGCGGTGCCTTTATTTATGGCCAGATGCGATATGAGTTCACCAACATCTCCTGCCCTTTCATTGCGGAAGGCTATATCAATTTCGGCTTCATTGGCAGCATGATCTTCATTGCATTGCTGGCTGTACTGGTGGCCGTCTACGACAATTATTACTGGAAAGCCAAAGAAATAGCTGCCTATCTACCTATCAACTATCCGGCGATCTATTATTGCGTATTTTTAGGATTGCTATTTTTTATGCTTCGCGGCGACCTGTTGTTTTCATTTTCAGTTATCACAGGCCTGTTCGCCGCAGGTTATGTTTTCAACAAGTATCTTGTTACCAAAATAAGCCTTAAGTAGCTGTAAAACGCAGACACCCAAAGATGAGCCTGACAAGAAAAACTACGGTTATATCCTTATTCTGGTCGGGCCTGAATACAGTCCAATTTTTCCTGAAGAATATCTTTTTCGTTTCGCTTTTTCTGAAGTACCGAAGCGCGCAGGACTATGCCTTCTGGATAATACTCATGTCTTTCTATTCGATGACACTGTATGTATGCGATGGTTATGTGCGATACTGCCTGAATGAATATAATCTTGAATTTTACCGCGACAGAACCAAGGCCGCCAAACATTTCAGGAATGGCCTCACGTTCTTAATAGTTATTAGCCTGGCGGTGCTGGTGCTGCTCTTTGCAATATTGCACTACCTGGCCATACCAGCGGCGGTCTTTAAAACGGGGGTTAGAGTCATAGATAATTATCAACTGCATTACTGCCTGTTCATTGTTATGACACTGAGCCTTGGGCAAAGTATCGTACGATATATAAGTGGCGCGATAGAGCCTGAGGGAAAGATACATATCAGCAGCCGGTATACCACCATGTATGGCATTTGCGAAACAGCGCTCTACTTTCTTTGCATATTTTTGAATGCCTCGCTTATTGCTTTTTTTCTTGTACTGCTGGCGGGCTTGTTCCTGGTCAATATCATATACCTGGTCTCGCTCTTGCGGAAGCACAAGGTTTATAATGAAGGTCTGAGGGGTAATATCAAAGGTGGCTTTGCTTTATTCAGGACCTCCCTGTTCTTCCTGCTCAATAACTTTTTCGAAAAGCTGACGATGGACGGTATCAATTTCATTGTTGCTTTCATGTACCCCCTTGTTTCGCTGCCGGCCTATGCCACTACCCGCACCATGGCGAACGTAATGGTGTCAACCGGTAATACCTTTGTGAGTGTTGCAACCATAGAGTTTCAGAGGCTAAGAGTTCAAAACGAAGGTGAGAGGCTTATGAAAGTGCTGCACATGATTTGGCTGGCGCTGGGCATTTGCATCAATTGCGGACTGGTGCTCGTATCCCCCTTACTGATGAAGATCTATGCTGTATGGACGCATGGAAAGCTGGCTGTTGACCCCGTTTTCTTTTTCATTATTTTTTCTGTGGTGGTACTGAATGTGTATGGCATGGTAATTACAATATTCCTTAAGTCACTAAATGCTTTGAACAGGCTTTTCCCGGTTTCAATTGCCCGTGCCGCGATCATATTATTGCTTGCTGTGCTGATGCCAAAACATGCTGTTTACCTGGCTGTCGCTCTATTAGTAGCTGAGTTTATCATGAATGTGTTCCTGCTCAACTTTATGCTATACCGTGAGGTAAAGGGTACAGGGTATACGAAAATACTGCCCACGCTTTGCTGGAGTATACTCCCCTATCTCGCCACTGCTATTTTTCTGCCGCTCAATTTTCGGCTTGCATTACCTTACCTTACTTCTTCGCTGGCGATGCTTTTGGTTCTCGCGGCAATCTATGCACTACAGCTTAAGTATATAAAAAATAACTTACTGGTTGATAATTTACGCTCGGCGGCAGTGAAGCTCCGTATTGTTAGCAATTAGTATCTGCAAACCAAATGTGGCTATGGAAACAAGTTATAAACAAAGGAGGCAAGGCTTTCGTACCTTTAGTATAGATAGATATGAAAGGATTTGTTTTTAGCAAGTATACGCCACCCCAGGAGCAGTCGCCATTCGATAAGTTGTTCAACCTGTTCATGGAGCTGTTGCACTATACCAGTGGCGACGCGGCTGAGGCATTGAACTGGCTTACACAACTTGACCGTGAGCACAGGATTACCGACGACGATTATGGCGTGGGGGATTTTATTGAAGACCTTAAACAGCAGGGTTACATACAGGAAAATCCGCAAGACGGCGCGTACCGGGTGACCGCCAAGACCGAGAAGACGATCCGTAAACGCTCGTTGGACGAGATATTTGGCAAACTTAAGAAGACCAGGCAAGGGAATCATCATACATTCCGTAGCGGGCAGGGCGACGAACTGAATCCAGAAACCCGTCCATACGAATTTGGTGATGCCCTGGATGCGATCGATTTCACAGGCAGTCTGAAGAATGCGTTCATCAATAATGGAGTAGATAGATTATCGCTGAAGCAGGACGACCTGGAGATACACGAGATGGATTTCAAGACACAGACCTCTACTGTGCTGATGATCGACATTTCGCACTCCATGATATTGTATGGCGAGGACCGTATAACACCGGCAAAAAAGGTAGCCATGGCGCTCAGTGAGCTGATAACTACACGCTACCCGAAGGATACACTGGATATCGTGGTTTTTGGCAATGACGCCTGGCAGATAGAGATGAAAGATCTTCCTTACCTGCAGGTAGGGCCGTTTCACACCAATACCGTGGCCGGGCTGGAGTTGTCAATGGACCTGCTTCGCAGGCGTAAGAACCCGAATAAGCAAATATTCATGATAACCGATGGCAAGCCTACCTGCCTGAAGATCGGTAACAAATATTACAAGAACAGCTTTGGTATTGATAGCCGGATACTGAACCGCACGCTCAACCTGGCCGGCCAGCTCAGGCGTATAAAAATACCTGTCATCACCTTTATGATAGCGCAGGATCCCTATTTACAATCCTTCGTACGCACCTTCACTGAAGTAAATAATGGCAAAGCTTTTTATTCCTCGCTGGATGGACTGGGACAGTTCATTTTCGAGGATTATGAGCGCAATAAGAGAAAGAGGGTAAAATAAATCTAGCTTACGAGGGTACCTACTGCTTTACCGGTAACCACACTGAGCAGGTTGCCTACCGTATTCATGTCGAATACAATAATGGGCAAGTTGTTTTCCTGGCAAAGGGTAAATGCCGTCATGTCCATTACCTTCAGGCCCTGGCTGATCACATCATTAAAACTTAGCTTGTCAAAGCGTGTAGCAGTTTTGTCTTTTTCAGGGTCAGCAGTGTATATCCCGTCAACCCGCGTCCCTTTCAAAATAACATCGGCATTGATCTCAATAGCACGCAGCGAACCTGCTGTATCGGTAGTAAAATAAGGATTACCCGTGCCTGCGCCGAAGATAACCACCCGGCCTTTCTCAAGGTGGCGCATGGCCCGGCGACGTATGTATGGCTCTGCTACCTGTTCCATCTTGATAGCACTCTGCAGCCGGGTCTTTACGCCCGTTTTTTCAAGGGCAGCCTGTAACGCCATGCCATTAATGACCGTCGCCAGCATCCCCATATAGTCGCCCTGGGCACGCTCTATACCGGTTTCCGACTCATTCATGCCACGGTAGATGTTACCTCCACCGATCACTATCGCTACCTGTACACCAATATTGGTAATCGCCTTAATGTCAGTAGCATACTGCTCGAGCATTTTGGGATCAATACCGAAATTGCGGTCGCCCATGAGCGATTCGCCTGACAGTTTTAATAAGACGCGGCTGTATTTTGGTAGCATGAAAAATTACGTTTTACTGAACAATTGATAGTATAACAATGAAAAAAACGCGACCGAAAAAGCATTATGCGAAAGGCATCTTTACCACCCGGGCTTTTACTGCTTTGTCGCGGATAATGACACAGATATCGCTGCCTTCTTTTGCAAGGTCTTTGCGCACATAGCCCATGCCGATAGCCTTGCCAAGACTGGGTGCCTGCGTGCCTGAAGTAACATACCCGATATCTTCTCCTTCTGCATTTTGCAACCTATAATTGTGGCGGGGAATACCTTTATCGATCATCTCAAAACCAACCAGTTTGCGAGTAACTCCCTCAGCTTTCTGCTGTTCAAGTATCTCCTTTGCTGTAAAATCCTTTGTGAATTTGGTTATCCAGCCTAACCCTGCTTCTAATGGTGACGTCGTATCATCGATATCATTACCGTATAAGCAATAGCCCATCTCAAGGCGAAGGGTGTCGCGCGCGCCAAGGCCAATGGGCTTCATGCCGTTAGGGCCTCCGGCCGCGAAGACGGCATTCCATATCTTTTCACCGGCGCCGTCTTTGTCTTCAAAATATATCTCTACCCCGCCTGCGCCTGTATAACCTGTAGCGCTTACCAGCACATTCTCCACCCCTGCAAACACACCTTTTACGAAAGTGTAGTATTTCAGATCAGTGATGTCCATGTCCGTGAGCGTTTGCATGTACTGCACGGCTTTGGGGCCCTGAACCGCCAGCAAACCTGTTTTGTCGGATACGTTATGCATTTCCACACCTTCCGTATTGAATGTGCTGATCCAGTTCCAATCCTTTTCGATATTCGATGCATTCACTACAAGCATGTATGCCTTGTTCTCCTCTATGCAATACACGATCAGGTCGTCCACAATACCGCCCTGGTCATTGGGCAGGCAAGAGTATTGCGCTTTACCGGCAGTAAGTTTGCTCGCATCGTTACTTGTTACGCGTTGTATCAAGTCGAGTGCCTTATCGCCTTTCAATATGAACTCCCCCATGTGGCTTACGTCAAACACACCAGCATTGTTGCGTACGGTCTGGTGCTCTTCATTGATACTGCTGTAAACGATAGGCATGTTGTAACCAGCAAACTCGGCCATTTTTGCGCCAAGCGCAATGTGCATTTGCGTAAAGGGAGTGTTCTTCATAATAGATGCAAGAATATTTAGCGTGGCAAAGATAAGTTTAATGTCTGCTTATGGGAATAAGGCCTCACTATTTATTTAAACAAATATTTGAATTACTTTTAGCCATAGCATTAGTGTTTTTCAAGTTGAAATATATGAAATCAGCATCACGTATCTTATTAAGCTCTGCTCTTACAGTGTTGTCTTTTGGCGTTGTTACGTATACAGCTTGCAAAAAAGACAAGTGTAAGGATATTGTTTGCCAGAATGGGGGTGTATGCAGTGGCGGGGTTTGCAATTGCCCGACCAATTACAGTGGCAGCCATTGCGAGGTGGCAGGCCCTTGCGCGGGCATAGTGTGTCAGAACGGCGGGACATGCAACAACGGTGTCTGCGCGTGTCCCTCCGGCTACGAGGGCGCCTTTTGCGAAAATGAATCTCGCGCTAAGTTCACGAAGACGTGGAATGCTACTGATACCGACTCTTATAATAATAACCCCGTGAGCCCTTATCAGCCTGTCATAAGCAACGATACTTCTCTTACTCATGTGAGGATCAGCCTTATCCGCAACGGCTTCTTTTCGCACGATGTAATAGCTACTGTGAATGGCGACTCGCTGATCATCCCCATTCAGCAACCCGACGCGGGCATCAACAGTTATTCAATTAGCGGGTCGGCCGTCTACATAAACGACACTTTATACTGGCACTACCAAATGACCACACCGGGAATAGCGAACTATAAGGGCACGTGGCGATAGCATACCATCGGCTGGGAAAGATTTAATAATAAAAGGAAAGCTGCCGAATGGCAGCTTTCCTTTTATTATTCGAAATATCTCGTTATTGATATGCCTTGAAGAACCTGGGGCAGTGAATGTAGCCTAAGCGCCTGTTGCCAAACGCCCTGAAATAAACAGCTATGCCAACGTTGCCAAACCAGTACCAGTCGTTAGCCTTACTATCACCACGTGTGTATTTGTAATTAGGATAATAATCAGGATCGGCACCGGCAACAGTGTTGCCGCGGTATGACAACTGAGCTGACTGCTTGCCTTTATACTTTGCCAGTGTATCCAGGTTCACATAAGACTTGCTTACGTCATCCAGGTAATCGGTATTGGTATAACGGAAGCCTATCTCAGTAGTTACAACGAGGGTATTACCTATCAGGAATTTCATCCCACCGCCGAAGGGAAAACAAGCTGACACATGGCTATACGTTTTACGGTCGGGATAGTTAGGAACGCCCTGACCTTCTGTACCGAGTGGGCGCAAAAATACCTTTTCCCCCCTCAGTCCCAGCGTGTACGGATCGTAGTAGAATGCACCGATGCCACCAAAGATGAAAGGTGTCACCTTCATACGGTCGATATCTATCGGCAGCAGGTTTATTTCCAGCGCGCCATAAAATTCGGCTACCGGGCTGGTAAAACTCAGGTTTCGGTATTTATTCACCTGCACACCGGAAAGACTATCAGCAGCGGTTACCTCGGTGAAATCGAACCCGAACCTTAAACCCACGTGCGGGCTCATGAAATACTTATAATAAATGCCCCCCATCGGCTTATAACCATAATCAGCAAATATCTTGTTCTGCAAGTCGCCGTAATAGTTGGATACTCCTGCCGTTAAACCGATCTCATGGTGCGCCTGCGCCATTACGCCGATAGGTAACAAAAGTGCCAGGGAGAGTAAAATACGTTTCAAGGCTCTTATATTTTAGTAAAGATGAATACCGAAAGATAGAAACTATTTTCGAAAAACAAAACACATCTCCTTTAGTCAAAATTTATAGTGGGTAATAAAACCACATTAATTAAATACATTATTTTTATATAACTAACGCATAATGTACATTTTGCCATAGCCGTGCTTAAAATATTTATCAGCACCGCTGTCGCGATGGTCAATGTTATTGCCATTAAGAGAACTTACAACGCGGTAAAAATAAACGCCGTTACCAAGTGTTTGCCCGTATTGGTCTTTGCCATCCCACTTATACTCTGTGATGTTTCTGCCAATGTGCAGCGCGCCCAATTCTCCTTTGGTGATTTCCTTTACAACCTTCCCGGTCACGGTTAGTATCTGGATTTTCAGTTGTGATGGTATCTGGTAGCCCGTTAGAGTAAAAACAAAAGCCGTTGCAGTTGAGAACGGATTCGGGTAGTTGAGAATATTGGTAATGCTGGGCTTGTTCACCACTTCGAAAGATATCCGATAGTCGTCAGCACCGCCGGCATTGCCGGATTTGTCTTTGCCGTTTACAAACAACTCATAGATGCCATCCTCCGCAAAGTCAGGGCGGTATTCGATCGTTGCTTCGTTCTTACCCTTGTTCAGCTGTGCGGGAAAGAACTTCACAATATTGTTATCGAAGTTTAACGTGCGGCGTGACGTAAGCGGATCGCTTGGGTACCGGATAGACATACTCATAAGGCTGGTGTCATCCAGCGCAAGATATTTATTCTCATCGCGAAGGGTTATTTTGATGAAGGGCCTGGCAGACACAATGTCCTTATCCAGAATATGCACTCCATCAAATGTGACATCGATGAATGGGTTTAGCTGGTCCTTGTCCACCTTGAACGGAATGTAGCCGAGATTATTTGGATGATATTGTTCAGGCTGGTTGTTGTCGGGGTTTGCTTCCACATATAATACATCTGCTCCGGGGTAGGAGGATGGATTGAACGAAAAAGTAGCCTGCAGGGTATCATTACCTACGAGCTTTTTGTATTTCTTATCGCCAAGAGGATGCATGTTACCGTTAGCGTCAATAAGCTTATAACGCACCAGCATACTGTCCATAGGCTGCCCCGCAAGCTCTTCGATCGCCACTGAGAAGTTAGCTAGCTGGCCAGCTTGCAAAGTATCAACAAAGCTGAATTCTGCAGCCGGGTTCAAGGCAGCTTCGGGCAGTGGCACGTAATATATCCGCCAATAATCGAGCTGCGGGGCGGTATGCGTCGTAGTATCCTGGTTATTCCATTCCAGCTTCAGGTTAGGGTATTGTGCAGCGCTAATGCCCGCTATGCTGGTGTCCCTGTTCCGCGTAACAAAAAGCGATGTAACCGTACCGGTCGCGCTGATACCGCTCACCCTCAGATAAGAGCTATCGTTCTGCGGAAAATTGTCCGAAGGATGCGTTTGCCAGCGGAGTTCAGTCCAGCTTTTCGCCGGGCCTACTGTGCGGCTGGTTAGGGTACCGCTATAGCGCAAAGTCTGTATGTTGACATCAAGCTCGATCTTATCGGTAGTGTCATTTGAGAATTTCTGGTATACAGGGAACGCATTACTACCTTTCTTACGCATCAGTATGAATACCCGTTTCCGGTTAAATGAATCTATATGGTCAAAGCCCATATTTCTTATCGTATGGTACAAGGACTGACCGGGACCGTTCACGCTGGTATCAGCCTTCCAGGCATCAACATACGCTGCCTGGTATTGGTTTGAAGGTTCGGCATAAATGAAGTTTCGCAACAGCACATAGTCGTTATTAGGTATGCTGTCAAGAAAATGACGGATATTATTTCGCGAAGCCAACGTATTCAGCGGAAACTCAAATGCGTATACGTTTCTCGACAAGCACCGGCCATAAGCCCCGCTTTGACCTGCAGGTGGGTTCACCCAAAGCTGTGCGCTTGCCGAATCAAATACCATCACCTGCAGTGTGCCGACATAAGGGCTGCAACCATCTCTCTGCACCTCTATATCGTTAAAAAGCACGTCGCAGTCCGCCCCCGAATATGGCCAGTTAAGGTCAGAACTCCGCATTGCGTTCCTGGCAATGACGCTATTAGTCAACAACGGATAATTGAATTGCCTCCCATTATTCAAGTTAAGTGTGGTGAAACTATCCTTAAGGTACTGGTAGTAATGCGATTGGTTCCAGCCGCTTTTCTGTGGTATATATATGAAGGAGCTATTGGTCCATGAATAGTTACCGTTCACCAGGCTGTCGTAAGCAGCACGCCAGTAATACACCGTAGAATCTTTGTAGCTGAGTGTAGGCTTCCACTTCACTACGCCGGTCAGGCCGGTGAAAGCTGTTTGCTGTTTTAGCGGGCTGTTAAACAACTCAGTCGTGTCAATTTCCATCCTGAAAGCAGCAGGTACCCGGAAGGCATTAAGGGTATTGGCTTTGAGAGTGACGCCTTGCTGCCCCACAATACCAAAGTCCTGCGGATAAATGGGTATCAGGTTGTTAGAGTAAATAAAGAGGTTAAATATCCCCTGATTATTGTTCTCGCTCACTTCGTCAATAAGATTATCAGGGTCTATGGTCACCCTGTATTTGTTGAGGCCCAGGTCGGTAAGGCGGTTGATAGGGACGCTTACATAGAATGTATCGGTATTGAACAGCTTTGTGATCCGTACATTACTTAATGTAGTGACGGCACCGGCGGGATTAATGTGTTCGACGCGGACATATACAGTATCCATTAGCGCCTTCGACAAATCGTAGCAAACTACTTTCAGCTTAAATGAATCAAGTGTCGTATTGATATTGAATGGGATGGACGAAATACTGCTGTCCGATACATGGTAGTCAGGTTTGGTAGTTGAATACACGCTGACAGCAGGATCGCCCTGCAGTATCATACTCTCCAGCTCAGTGAAATAAAAATTGTACGCGTTGGTCAGGATGCTGAAAGCTACAAGTGTGCTATCGTAAGCGTGGGCGTACTGCGAGCCTACGGTACCATTGTAATCATAGTATGCGAGCGAGCCATACCAGGGCCTGATGAATATAGAATGAAAATTGGTATAGCCCAGGTTATCCTGCGCAAGCATCGCTATTGCGCCGCCCCCCGGTGCGTTTACGTAACGTTCACTTATCGTACGCTGATTAGTCAGCTCATATATCTGCGCCACATCGCAGCCCAATGCCGTAAATAAGGGCAGGCGGGGGCTGTTGTGATATTGTTCGGGATTATTAAGATTAAAATCAAAGTTGCCGGAGGACGCATGACCATGAAAAGTAAGAAGTCCTACACCGCTATTAAGCATAGAGTCAACAAATGCACTGCCCGCAGCATCTACCGGGCTTGTTGTATTTTTTGCAACGGTCGTCACAAGGTCGCCGGTGTAAATACCCTTAATAATGGCAGCCCCGGCATTAAGCGTGTTTAACAGCACGGTCTGCAGGTTAATATCACTGCCGCCGGCGATATGCAAAGCGTTCTTTTTCCAGAGTTCTGTTGATACTGAGGGCAGCACGGCCGGCTTTATTGCAGCCTCGTAGGCTTTTACTTTGTCAAGGTAAGTGCCTATCTCCTGGCCGTTCCATACCGATACCCTGGCAATATTCATTTTTTGAGTCAGGTTCGTACCAAAGTTGACAAAATCAACATCGGAACCCGGGTTGCCATAGGTAGGCACTATCGGGAAGGGATACGAACTGATATTTTGCAGGTAGCTACTATACTTGTTGTAGAGCAGCCCCTTACCCAGCAGAAAAACATGAACAGGTTTCATCGTCCATTTATCATGCGCATAGCGAAGGAAATTCTTTATTGCCAATGGATGAATGTCATTCCCGTAAGCAAATTGGTCGTAAAGTTCCGTAACGTCAGCTATGCCGGCTGTATAGCCGCCACCCGTCGCCGAACTGCGATAATCTTTGTAATCCTGCACATAGTCGTGGCCCTGGTAGTCTCTCAGCGCCTTATTTGTAACGATAAGGTAATTAGCCTCCTGTGCAGCACTGGTATAATTTGTAAAGTGAATGGCCATCACCGCTTGCAGGTTATTGATGTGGCTGCTGGCAGATGCGAACAATACAAAACTCCGTTCCGTCAATGATGGTTCGATATAAAACCGCGTCTTACCGAGTGTGTCTATATTGCCTGTATACCATTTCCTATTGTTTAGATCATACAAGCGCGGACCAATGCCCCCGTGATTAAAATTCAGGAACTCCAGATACTGGCTATTTGTACTGGCGGGCAAAGCAAAACTGGAGTAGTCGCCGAAGTTCATATTGAAATCGTGCGGGTACCTGATCTGAATGTACGAGCAGCCGTATACATTTAGCCCGCTGGCGTTGGGCAGGCTCGGCGCGAGGCTAAGAAGGTTATCTATCGCGCAAATTCCTGAGGGCACGGTAACGTCAAAGGTCTTAACAGCTGCCGGTATTGTGCTCAGGCTGATGTTCGAGTCAGCGATCAACTGGTTATTTATGGATATCTTAAAATTAAGCGGGGTGGCGGAGGTGGTGCCATTTACGGCCAGGATATTGGCCTTGAACTGCACCGGCCCTGGGGTAATGCCGGGGGCCCCTATGTAGGCGCCCGAAATGAAGTTGAGATTAGTACCATCCTCATAAACAAAGCCTTCTGCCACATCGAACTGCGATGAAAACAATTGATCGTCGCTCGAATAACTTCTGCCCGAGAGGAAATGGTCACGATAATGGTTGACTGAAGTAGCTATGCAACTGCTCTCAGCTGCCGGTGGACCAGCGGGTATGGGATCCGTGTTCTGTATGTAACGGAGATGATTGCTTTGATTGTCATAAGTGAGAAAATAGCAGGCCGTGTCGCTGAAGAGGCTGGCGCCGGGGTCGGACTGCCAGGACGGATCCTGGAACAACCCTCTGTCGAAGCTGCCATCGTTTGGGGTACCAAAAAATTCAATATAGTCATTAGTACCGAAGGTGCCTGTTGTACTCGTATAAACAGTCACTTCCTGTCCGTTGCGATAAAGGATAAAATTTCCGCCGCTTACAGTCGCCGGAACGCCGACAGCATCGAGGGCATTCTTGTTGATGCGATAGATCCCTTCCTTACCGACCTTAAATTTATAATAGGTCTTGTTGTAATCTATCCACTCATTGCCGTACTGCTGTGCTATCCCTTTTACGCACAGTATCAGTATGGCTAGTGTCAGAATGGTACGATATGTAGTAATGCGCCTCAATTGCCTTTTTCGTTCTTTTGCTTTTTCGTCCTTTTGCTGCGGTGTTCTTCCACCGGCGCGTTTTCTTCTGTTGCCTGCCCCCAGTATTGCTTATTTTTCTTCCTGTTGACATCCAGGCGTAACGAAATAATATGCGTGTACAAGGGGCTGGCCTGGGCCTGCAAGCTGGTGAAAGCATAGTCGATCATCAACCCCTTTATTTTAACACCCAGTCCGGCCGAGGGCTGGTATATGGTGTACTTTTTCTGGTTGGTGGTATCCTTGTCGTCGAGCACGCGCTGTATGTTGCCAATGCCCAACCTCAGGAAAATAGTGTTCTTATACGAGGCCTCAATACCCATATGCGGATCGAGGCTCGCGTATTTGCTATTGATGAGCGTATTGCGCATACCGTCGGTCGTCAGATCCACGTCCAGCTCAGCCATTACCTGTATTTTCTGATCCGGGTGCATAAAATAGCGTCCGAAACCAAAATTAAACCGCGGCAACATTACTTCGTACGATTTCACCGGTATCTCATTACCCGTATTGCCGAACACAACCTTGTCATGGTCCGATAAATGGAAGCTCCAGGCTGTGTAAGTAGTGGTGATATCTTTGGCCATTATGCCAAACCGCCATTGCTTGTACGAGGTCTGGATGCCTGCATCTATCCCCGCACCCCATGCATGTGCCAGCGAACCAAGCTGTCGATATATAATTTTTACATTAGCGCCGATGTTGGTCCTGACACTTTCGTCTTTAAACAATTTCAGGCGCTGCGCGTAGGAGAGCAGGAAGGCGTAATCACCCGCTGTCATCGATTTTAACTTGCTCTCATCGAAGGATCCATCGGGTTGCACATAGTCTATCGTGTTGGGAATGTCATCAATCGCAAAGCGTAGTATGCTCAGGCCCACAACATGATTCGAATCTTTCAGCGGCATTACGCCTGCTGCATAGTCATATTTGGCATTTCCCGAAAAGTACTCCGCATGCATCAGGCCCACTTCAAAGTCATTCTTCACCTGGGTCATCCCGGCAGGATTCCAGTATCCCGATGTAACATCGTCCACCGTTGCACTTTGTGCGCCGGCCATGCCAAGGCCCCTGGCGCCCACGCCAATATTCAGGTATTCGTTCACATAGATCCGCGTTTGCGCTACAGCACAGAAACTAACTGCCAACATGCAAAACAACAGGGTACTGATCCTTCTCATTCGGGGCTAATTACCAAGGCTAAAGTTAGGGCTTTATTCCCTATGCGGCGTTCTGACCATTATCGACCCTTAAAGGAAAGATATTCTTTAATATCCGGCACCCCACGCTGCAACCTGCCAACCTATCAACTTATCCTTTATTTTTGCCGCAAATGAACCTGATAGCTGATTTACAGGCCCGCAACCTGGTACAGGATATTATGCCGGGCACCGAAGAGCAACTGCTGAAAGAAATGACCGCAGGCTACGTGGGCTTCGACCCCACGGCCGACAGCCTGCACGTGGGCAGCCTTATGCCCATTACCCTGCTTATGCGCCTGCAGCGCGCGGGCCACAAACCCTATGCCTTGGTGGGCGGTGCTACAGGTATGATCGGCGACCCCTCGGGCAAGTCAGCTGAACGCAACCTACTGGATATGGACACCCTGCAAAAGAATGTGGAAGGCCAGCGCAGGCAGCTAGAGAAGTTCCTGGATTTCGATCCGGCAAAACCCAATGCAGCCGTAATGGTCAACAATTACGACTGGTTCAAAGACTTCCGCTTTCTTGATTTTATCCGTGATATAGGTAAGCACATCACTGTCAACTACATGATGTCTAAAGATTCTGTACAGAAACGCCTGGAAACCGGCATCTCCTTTACAGAGTTTACTTACCAACTGATACAGGGCTACGACTTTTACTACCTGCACCATAACCACAATGTGAAGCTGCAGATGGGTGGCGCCGACCAATGGGGAAATATCGTGACAGGAACCGAGCTCATACGCCGCAAGGGCGGAGGGGATGCTTTTGCATTCACAGGCAAATTGGTGACTAAGAGTGATGGCGGCAAGTTCGGCAAGACTGAAAGCGGTACCATCTGGCTTGATGCGGAACGGACTTCTCCCTACCAGTTTTACCAATTTTGGTTGAAGATGCCCGACGCTGATGCTGAGAAGCTGGCTTTGTACTTCTCTTTCAAGCCTGTAGAGGAAATTAACGCACTGATAGAAGAGCACAGAACGGCTCCGCACCAGCGCAAGCTGCAAAAAGCAATGGCTGAAGAGATGACCATCATGGTGCACAGTAAAGAAGACCTTGAGTTTGCACAGAAAGCCTCCGATATACTCTTTGGCCAGTCAACAGTCGACGCCCTTCGTTCGCTCAATGAGAAGCAATTGCTTGAAGTAATGGACGGAGTACCCCAGGTATCCGGTTCGAAAGATGCATTAAACGAAGGCCTTGACCTGCTCACCTTCCTTGCTGAGAGCGGTGTGTTCCCCTCAAAAGGCGAAGCGCGCAAAATGGTGCAGAACGGTGGTGTTAGCATCAATAAGGAAAAAGTGCCGGGCATCGATCATAAGCTTAACAGCTCACATCTGCTGAACGAGCGCTATATGCTGGTGCAGAAGGGAAAATCGAATTATACCCTGGCAATATTCAATTGATCGGGGATGAGCAGCCGGTCAGTGGGCCTCGACATAGCGCTTCAGGCCATTCAGCACTTTATCCCAGCCCCTTTCGGACCGCGCGAAGCGCTTCGCTGCCCCATCGCCATTCCCAACATCATCACTAATGCTGAGTATAGTTTCGCCATCCTCATAGTTCAGGCAATCCGTTACGGTTGACTGGCTGCCGCCTTTGTTATGCAATGTATATTTCAAGAGCCTTCCCGGCTCGATGGCTACTATTTTTCCCTGCATCTCTATCGGTATAATGTAAAACATGCGCCCCTTAAAGCTGATAGCGTCACCTTCTTTCCATCCGGATTGTACCCGGCAGTGGAAAAAATATTCTTTTGTTTGTTCCGGGTCTGTTAGCGCCTGCCACACCCGCTTTGGCTCAGCCTTAATTCGGACTTCTTTCTGCACAACGTATTGACTCATAGTAACGTGTATTGATACACCGTTCACCAAAAAATTTATGCCACACCTGCTAGAATGAAGTGATACAAAAAGAAAAAAACGCCCCGCAAAAGGGACGTTTTCATGGCTGGGTAGCCATTGAGGCTGTTACGCCTTACGTACCAATGCAAACCTATACAAACTGCCCGGGAAAATATACCGTGAAAACACGGTTTTTACTGCAATCGCTTTGCTCTGGGCTACATCTCCTCAATATGACCTAACTTTATATTTATTTACACCATGGAGAAGATCAGGATAATTGAAAAAATAGAGGAAAGTGCACACCATTTTCTTCACGGCATTCGGGTTGAGTATGAGGGGACTAAAGAGGCAGGTGCTATCGTACGTAAATACATACGTGACGGCGGAATTACCGAGGAGGAAGAGGTTATTCTAAAATCCCAGATGGTCGACCTGTTAAAAGTTGCAGGTGTAGGGGTACCTTTTGTATTAATTCCCGGGGCCTCTATCCTGATGCCCGTTCTCATCAAGGTGGCAGCAAGATATAACATAGAGCTGCTGCCGGAAGCCTTTAACGGCAAAACAGAACGCCCGGCTCCTGCGGCAGAGCTATAGCCTTAAAAAAATGATGACAACAGAAAGGGACATGGTAATTCTGGTGAACGAGCAGAATGAATGGCAGGGTATGATGGATAAATTGGCAGCGCACAAAGAAGGCTTGCTTCACAGGGCTATCTCAGTTTTTGTAATCAACGACAAAAATGAGATACTTGTACAGCAACGCGCCGATGGCAAGTATCACTCGGGCGGGCTTTGGAGCAATACCTGCTGTTCGCATCCAATGCAGGGTGAGAGTTCAATAATGGCGGCACACCGTCGCTTGCGCGAAGAATTGGGGTTTGACTGTGAACTTCGGCCGGCATTTATATTGCGTTATAAGGCTGAGATGGAAAACGGTCTTGTCGAAAATGAGTACGATCATGTATATTTCGGTAGCTACTCAGGCTCGTTACACCTCGACCCTCATGAAGTAAAGGCATACCGTTACGTCGCCGTGGAGGATCTGCGAGAGGAAATGAACGCGAACCCGACAGCATTCACTGCATGGCTTCACCTCGCATTACCAAAATTTACTGAATATTTAGCATCATCGGTTGAAGAAGAGCCTAATCCTGGTACTCAAAACAACCTATATCAATAGTGTTGTGCACCCGAGGCTTGTCGTCCAGGTCATTGGGCATCCCGATAAAATTCACATTGGTGCCTGCATCTATCATTGGTGCTCCGGCGGTCGAGTGAAAATCAAATTTTGTATAGTCCGCAAATTTCGGATCACTGTTAAAAATGCAAGCTGTCTGTGTCACGCTGGCATCTATGGCTGAGCCTCCATCTTTGATAATGCAATGATCGAGCTTCACATTAAAAGCAAAACCGTCTTTTTTATCACTTATCAATTCGTTTTCCAATGATCCCATGATTACACAGTTAGTCAAACTAGCATTTAGATCGCCACCTATATAGTGTGTATCATCTATCTGCAGGTAGTTGAGTATGGCAGCTGTAGGCTCCTGTATATGGCTCACCTTGTCGTTACCATATACAATAAAATCGCAGTTCTTGAAGTCATATATCCCGCCGCGCACCAGTGCCAGTGCTTCAGCCCCGCAGGTATGCACCAGGCAGTTTTCTGCTGTCACCTTTGCACCCAGCGACATTAGTCCGTAACCTATGGAATTGCTGATGATGGTGTGATCGAGGAAAACATCAGCGCGAAGGCCGCTCGAGTCATCCCAACCTGCGAAAATACCCGCCGGATAAAAATTGCCTGCCCCGTTACCGCAATTGGTTACTATAGCATAGTGCATTTCGTTATTCTGGCTTTGCGGCATAAAGGCGATACCGCCCCACTCACCGGGGTAGCCTTCGTAGCCGAAGTAGTTGCGGTCTAGCCTGTCGCCCTGGAATATGACACTGTCGGTCTTTGTGCCATTCACCTTCAGCGTCCCGTACACAAACAATCGCGAGTCGGCATGCATGTATACCCGGCAGCCTGCAGGTATTGTTAATGTTGCACCGGGCAGCACATATAATCCGTGAATGATAACATAGGGCTTATCGGTGAGCCAGGTTTGCGAAGCGCTGATCGTATCATGAGTGCCCACCAGGTAGTGCGCATTTTGTCCATAAGCCGTGAAGGGCACCGCAAAATCTTTACCATTGAGCGTGGCTATCATCCTGTCAACGATCACGAGCGGATTATCTGCATTCGTCGGGTCTATCTTAACAGTTGCAAATACCCAGGCGCTATCGTGCGGAGCTATCTCCACCGTGGTTATATTTTTGCTCGAATCACCATCCACGTTCAGGTGGAAGTAAGAGTTAGGCCCGCTTTCCATGTGGATAGAGGATATTCTTATTTTCTCGTCCTGTGTGTTATATATCACAAAGCCATTGGTAAAGCTACCCTGCGCGGTGAACACCGTATCAAAAGCCAGTGTATCCACAGAAAACTTTAGCGCCCCGCCGTTGGTCAGCAATTTCGTTTTTTTACACGAGCTGTCCACCACTGCCATCAGCAACACTACCACTATCAATAACCGGGAAAACTTTAGCTGCATTATATCTTTTAACCTGTGCGTAAAGGTAAGTATTGAATGCATAACGCTGAAACAACTAAAATATTTTTCACAGCGCTCCATTACCTTTGCATTGCGCTTATTGCGGTTTACTTTTGCTTCATACATGGCATGTATCACGTTGCTATCCGATTTCGGCCTGCAAGACGCCTCTGTGGCGGCTGCAAGGGGCATTATCATGCAGCATGTACCGTCAGTGCCGATAATAGATATCAGCCACATGGTGGAGCCCTATCACCTGCAGCAGGCGGCCTATCTGCTGGCATCGTCATATTCCGATTTCCCGATCGGCACTTGCCACATACTGCTTTTCGACATTTTTTCGGAGCGCAAACCTGCATTAGTGCTTTGCGAGATCAACGGACATTATTTCCTCGCGCCGGACAATGGCTTGCTGCCCTTAGCCTTCAGCGCGATGCCGGCCGACGTCTGGAAGTGCTACGAGTTACAGCCCGAAGCTTCGTTCAAAGACATGCTGCATGAAGCCGGCAGGATAGCTGCTAAACTGCAAGACAGCAAGCCACATGTTCTGGGCCTAAATAAGTGTGAATTGAAAAATGCACCACAACACTGGCGTCCGCGCATCGAAGCTAACATGGCCGAGTGTCATGTCATCCATATCGACCGTTTTGAAAATGTGATCGTCAACATAACCCGCGAAGAATTTGAACGGGTTAGCGATGGCAGGACATTTAGAATCCAGTTCATGCGCGATGAGGAGATTCGCAGCATCAGCAGGCACTACAACGATGTGCGTGAGGGGGAGGAACTGTGCCTGTTTAACTCCACCGGCTATCTCGAGATCGCCATCAATAGAGGTAAGGCCGCCAGCCTCTTCGGCCTGCGACTGAACAATGAAAAGCATGTCATCTACAATACCATAAAAATTTTCTTCGAATGATAGTACGCGTGGTCAGGATGACCTTTAGGGAAGAGGAGGTGGATGCCTTTCTACACCTATTCAATGAGCGCAAACATCTAATAAGAAGCTTCGAGGGTTGTCACCACCTGGAGCTATGGCAGGAAGCACATAAACAAAGTGTATTCTTCACTTACAGCATATGGGAAAGCGAAGGCCACCTGGACCACTATCGCTTCTCAGAGTTATTCAAGGATACATGGAGTAAAACAAAGGCACTATTTGCGGAGAAACCATCCGCATGGAGTGCGCTGCCGCGAATGGTGGTGACACCTGAACCCGAAAAATAAAGCCTGCTATAAGC
This sequence comes from Bacteroidota bacterium, assembly GCA_018267915.1. Taxonomy (GTDB): domain Bacteria; phylum Bacteroidota; class Bacteroidia; order Chitinophagales; family Chitinophagaceae; genus MKUN01. The sequence goes on from JAFDXN010000012.1 coordinate 35,307, forward strand.
AGGCCAATATTTTCTGTTGTATTTCTCTTAACTCGTCCGCACTCAACTTCAACTTGGCGCGGGTGAAATTTAAGTCGTCGGAACTGTCAATGGGCACCAGGTGCATGTGGGCATGCGGCACCTCAAGACCTATCACGCTTATCCCGCAGCGGTTGCAGGGGAACGCCTTTTCAATAGCCTTCGCGATCGGCTTGGCAAATACCATCCAGCGCGCTAATATATCGTCCGGAACGTCGAATATCTTGTCAATCTCTTTTTTAGGAACTACTAGCACATGCCCTTCCCTCATAGGGAAAATATCAAGAAAGGCAAAGAAATAGGCGTCTTCTGCGATTTTGTAAGATGGGATCTCCCCTGCTATGATCTTTGAAAAAACAGAGCTCATGTTTATATAGATATTGCCTCTATTTTAAACTTGAGCACACCGCTGGGTGCCGTCACCTCCGCTACCTCGCCAACCGTCTTGCCCAATAGGCCTCTGCCTATAGGAGAAGTAACGGAAATTTTGCCTGATTTCAGGTCAGCTTCCTTTTCAGAAACTATCTGGTATTCCACATTCTTCTTAGTGCCCAGATTTATCAGTTTTACCTTGCTCAGAATCGAAACCTTACTAGTGTCTATATCTTTTGCGTCTATCACGCGTGCGGTCATTATTGCAGCTTCCAGCTGCGCTATCTTAGCTTCATGGTGTCCTTGTGCCTCCTTTGCCGCATCATACTCTGCATTCTCTTTCAAATCTCCCTTCTCACGCGCGTCTGCTATCTGGCGGGCTATTTCTGCGCGACCAGCAGTTTTAAGCTTCGTAAGCTCGTCCTTCATTTGCTCCAGGGTCTCCTTCGATACATAATTTAAGCCTGACATAATAAATAATTTATTAAAACAATAGAAAAAAATACAACGCCTCTGTGCGATCAGAAGCGTTGCATCTATGTAAAATTAATGATTTTTTCTCTTTTCCTATTCTTCGTCGCCGGTTTTTGCCTTTTTAGCCCGGGTCATGAGACGCAGTGAAAAAGCATGCACACCGTTGGCCGGGTGCTGAGTTGGCCTATACGAATAGTCTATAGCCAGGATCGGTCCATTTTCACCTATACCATGCTGTACGGTAAGACCGGCACACCAGCCCGTGTACATAGTAACAGCGTTTGCACCGCCTATGCCGCTTTCGTAACGATAACCACCACGTAACATCAGCGTGTTCATGAACGCATATTCAATACCACCGCCAAGATAGTCGTTAATGAACGAGTTAGACTGGAAGTTAAGCAAGGCTGAAAGCCTGTGTTTGGGTTTGTCATTTTCACCATTCAAGTGATTCTCATCCAGGAAAAAGTCGTATGACGCACTCATGCTCAGGTAAGTAGGCATCTCAAATTTCTCCGAAGGTATGGCCCTGTTCAATTGGTAGTTAGCATTTTCCGGCGCATCGCTGTTGATCGAAAATCCCGGACCACTAAAGCGCATATTAGTACCGATGTTGCGGAGGGTAATACCAAAATGGAAATTGTCTCTTTTACCGGTAACATACTGAACACCCGCCTCAAAGGCAGCTCCCGTAGCATGTGCGTTGGTGATCTGCTCTGTCACCATTGTAACGCCTACGCCCGCATGTATACTGTTAGAGAAGTCTTTCGCGTAGCCCAACTGTATATTATAGAATGCCGGGCTATAAGTGCCTATACCACCTTCCGGGTGATCGTCATCGGTGATTGTTATATTCCCAAAGCTCATCGCCATGATATTAGCGCCCAACGCACCGAAATTACCCAGCTTCTTGGAAAGGCCGATGTTATTCACACCCACCTGTGAGCCGCTAAGATACACCAGGTGAGACACTCCGACTTCCATATTGTCCGTAAAAGCCAGGCCCGCAATATTACATTTCATAGCCTCCAGGCCTCTTACCCCCGACACATTCATGCCAAACAAGCCCGTGCTTTGCGCCCAGGGATTAACAAGCAGCTCAGTAGCCCCCGCCTGACCGGTACGGTCTTTGTTACCGGCCAAAGCACTTACTGAAATACCGAAGGCCCCCATCATCAAAACCGCCTTTGAAAAAAATCTCTTCATAAAATTTTCAAATTTATTTATAGCGGGCCGGCCACAGCCGGCCCTTTATAATACTTTACTATTAATATGTTGTTATGTCCAGCGGGCGCATCGCACCAAACCAGCGAAGCACCGTTTCCCCAATACCTTCAGCATTTACATGTATCAGGTACATGCCGCTGGCGATCGGCAGCCCCTTGGCATTACGTACATCCCAATCGATATAGGATGTGTTTGCATCGTCTTTCGTCAGCCTGCGGATAAGTGTGCCATCAAGCGAGTAAATATCGATAGTAGCCTTATGCGGCAGGTTCACGATACGCACACGGGTATCAAGGCGGCTGCCCTCATAACCGGTGTAGCCATAATAGGGATTCGGCGTAATGTTGATGCGCTTAAGTACAGCTTTCTGATCGTCTTTATTATCGCTAAGCGGTGTAGGCGCCAGGTCAGTGGTGCTGAACTTATAGTGCGGGTTGCCCCCATTATTATGCACTGCGTCCATATTAGCAGGATCTGCATCTTTGCCATACGGGCGAGCAACCCTGAATTTCAAACGGGTTGTCGTGGGTATCAAGCCATCTTTAAGCGGCAATAGCGATTGCGTTGGATTAATGGTAGGAATACCCACCCACATCGTCTTGCCGTAAGCTCCTGTCATCTGCAGTGAATTATTAGTTTTCACTACCCTCACGAAATCAGCGTCCTCATCATATGGAGTAGACAAGACGTATACATAGTGTTTACCACCGAAGATGGGATCACCGGAGAAATCATTCAATACATTGCTTGTAGGATTCCAGATCATGTCTGCTCCGCCCTCTGTCTTCAGGTATGAGTCCTCACCGAAGAAGATATTCAAGCGTTGTCCGGTTTCCTCGTCGATCGCATAACCTGGGAAATAAGACAATCCCTTACTACTATTATCATACGTCGGGGCTCCACTGGCATCAAGATCGCCATTCCACGAAGCGTGGTTTCTCAGTCCAAACTGTCTAACATTCCCATCTGATAATGTTGGATCGGCCTGCTCTTCCACTACAGCACACCTTGTCCATTTACTCTTATCTGACGTAAACACGAGGTCTACACTGTGGATGCCTGTCATCACATTTATATTCACAGAGCCCGACAGCGCCACGCCAAACTGGCAAACCGGCAAAGACTGTATGGAGGCCAATGCATAAGGGGCCCACGTCGATTTGGTAAGGGTTGTATTTGCAAACATATTAGCATATGCACCTACCGTATCATAACCAAAGGAGCCGAAATTACAGCCTCTGAATGGATTCGTGATGCTGCTTGATGGGGTATTACCTGTCCTGATCCAGTTTTCAACAGCCAGGAAGCTGTTTGTTTCCTTATTGCTGCTCACACCACCCAGCCAGGGTTTGGTATCATCATCATACACTACGAACGAAGTTATATACCCATTACCATGCGGCTCGTCTTCGCCCGGTGCAGCCACTTGCGATATCGTAAGCGAAAGACCATAATTTTCAGTCAGTTGTTCGTTGATCTTGCCAAGTGTTTGTTCGCTGTAAATAGTTTCGTTAGCATCGGTATTTACAAGTGTCCAGCCCGAGTTGGCATCTGCCTTGATTCTGTTAGCGCGCAAAGGATCACTGTCACCTGTAAGGAACAGCTCCCAATTAGCGGCTTTCAGCTTTTGAGGATCAGCTACTTTAACGTTTACCGGTCCTTGTCCCGCCTTGTACACCACATCTTTCGACGGTGTCATCCTGTATATAGAGGCGTCATCCAGTGCAGCCTGTTCAGTGGCCGGATCGAGATCTATATAGTTACCACCATTGCCAATGCCTTCCAGTCTGTGTATCACTACACCGCTTCCATAGTCAGAATTCAATGTTGTACCCATTGCACCGTTGGCCGGGTTCGGCATAGGTGTCAGCACCTGGAGCGTAGAACCACCCTCACCATGCAAGCTTTCCAGATAAGGGACGTCCTGTGTAGAATCCGACTTGCCGGGTTTAGGATCGAAAGGCGCAAATTCGTTATAAGCGTATGCCACCACTACGTAGCGATAAGTCTTATAGTTTACGAGCCTTTTATCGTCGGTAGCGGCAAAGGCGTCTGTGTTGATCTCGAAGCTGTGTACTATACCGCTGTCCGTACCTTCCACTTTCACTACTGCCTGCCATGTACTATCGCTGATATCAGGCTGCTTGTTGTAGTTAACGATGCGTGTTACACCGTTCTTGAGGTCGCAATGGAACACTTCGGCAGCTACATCTGTATTCAGAGAGCCGTCAGAGTTATATATCTGGCCAGGACCAACTTCACTCGACTTCAACTGGAATACACGATAACCTTCGAATTTATAAAGTGAGTCTGCAGCATGCACATAATTCTTTGCCTTTGTTGATGGCACCCTGTACTTCGCTGAATCCACATAACCATATTGTTCCTTGTAGTTATTGCTTGAAGGGTCATTATACAGGTAAAATACCAGCTTCCTGTCCATCTCCCGCACCACAACCCTCGGGCCTTCCGGACCTTCCGTAGTGCGGAAGCCGGCATCGAAAAGGCTTTGTATCACGTCATCCGCAGCACGTATCTTCTTAAATGATGTATTAGGGCAACCGCCCACGTCGGCCACCCAGCACGAACCGATGATCAGGTCGTTAACCGCGCCGGGTATCAGTTGGAAGGCACCCGCTGAGTGTATGAAGCGACGGTCGCCAACCGGGTTACCGCAATTACACTCCGACCATGTATTAGTATTCGGATCACCGAAGAATACAAACCTTGTCTTAGGACCCGACTTTGTGGCATTTGAATTAATGCCGGCACCCTGGAAGTCATTATTGAATATTTCACCTTTACGGTCGGAGCCGGTCATGTAGTTATAGATCTCTATACCATTGGTCGGGTTACCGTAGTTACCGTTATCATTGTTGAAGTACGTGAAGGCCTGCATCGACAGAAGCGAGTCTTTGATCTTGCCATCAGGCAGGTGTATATATTTATGCGGACCCTTGAAGAAGTCCACGCCTACCATAGGAACGTGGTTGCCGTAAGTTCCCGGACCGCCCGAACCGTCAATACTGTTACCATTATACTCTATGCCAAGACCCCTTACCGTGTCGCAACCGATGTAGTCATCGTACGCGTAACCAAGATCAGCGTCCGTCCATGTCGCCATATAGGTGCTATCCATCGTAAGCGGGCCCCTGTTAATGATGCGGTAGATATAAAATGAGGCATCGTTCAGCGCGTCCTTGGTGCTGTAAGCAAAAGCACTGGTTTGCACCTCAAGCCCAATGGCATCCGTCTTTGTTTCGCCTTTGATATTTCCCTTGTCGTTGAACACCCACCATATATACTGGTCACCGGTAATATCCGGATAGTCGCCGTCATGCCAGTCGTAGTGACCATCACCGTTAAAGTCCACATAAGGTGCGTATTCATAGGTACTTGCGGTTGTAAGCGTTGTAAGTGCACCGCCGTTAGCGCCCTTAGCATTTATGTTACCTTTCGCCGGCCATTCCTTTATCACGTCAAACCTGGGGTCGTCAACCGAAGCCTGTTGCTTCATCAACTCCTTGAACGCGTTGATATCTGATTTATTCACTTTCCAGAAACGGTCCCACTCCGAGCAGGTATTGGCATCGATGCTTTTCGTGGTAGGGTCCAGCGGGCCGGGCCAATAGTCATTACCATTTTGCCTATAGGTTTGGGCAGCCACCTTCAATTGCCCTTGCGCATCATACCCACCTATCCACGATGAACCCGCGTACAAAGAGTTTTTGCTCGACCCCTTCGGTATCTCATAGGCCGCCACACTCGTACCACGATCATACCACATGTCACCACCCGTCATGATACGGGCTTTAACGTTATTGATGTCGAGGTCTATCTTGGCCTGTGCCTCTTTACAGCCTGCCGCACTCTTTGCTAATGGCTTGGCGCCCTTTTTGAAATTAATGTCGGGCATAGCACCAGTACGTGTTGACATCCCGATCATTGCAGATAGGGCTGCAAACACCACCAAACTTTTATTATTCTTAAACATCATAACTTATTTAAAGTTATTAACAAAATATTTTTAGAAATTGAAATTTATCCCTATCGTCATCCGTCTCGGCAGGTTATAATTGCCGGGGTTATTGATATTGATCGAATAGACATCCTGGTACGCCTGAGCGTTTGTTTGCGCCTGGGCAGCCACGATACCCTGGGCTGAGGTCAGGTAGCCGTCATCATCCGGGCGACCGGTATAGCCATATACCGCCAATACATCTTTAATGTTGAACAGGTTTTGGAAGTAGATGAACGCGTTGAGCGACAGTTGCCTTTTGCGCTTAGCCGCCATGTTCTCAGCAGATTGCTTGCTGAAGTTCAGTGCGAAGTCTTTATCTATACGCATGTCGAGCATGTAGTGCCATGGCAGGCGCGAGCCGTTTACTTCGCCCTGCACGGTCCTGTTTTGAGGTATCGCGTCCAGGCGCTTGGTGTACGGTTCACCACTTCTTGCCGAGAAATTGAAGTTCACACCTGCATTCTGGAGTATATGCTTACCGCCTACAACGGGGCCTGCGCCTTCGTCATAACGATAGTCAATATTAGCGCTGATGATGTGACGTGAGTCAAAATCAAGCGCGCTCACATAACGCAAGTTAGGAACGCCCGCCTGTATGAAGCTCTGGATCAGGCCACCTGTGCTTGACGTTGCGTTGGAACCGGTGCCCTCAGCAAACTGCAAGGTATAATTCACCTTCATACGCAGGTTGCCGAAGCGGCGCAGATCGTAACTCAGGGTCATACCCTTTGTAGTTGAGAAGTCCCGGTTACCATATGTATAATAAGTTGTAGGCCATGCAAACAGGTAAGGGCGCACCTGGATCTGGTCTTTACGCTCCCTGTAGAATGCGGAAATTGTAATAGCCGACTGCTTGGTAAGCACCTGTTGGAAACCAAGTTCATAGTCGAACATCCTTTCGGGTTTCAAGTCATTGTTCGCAATGATATTACCTGCGCTTTGAGGAAGGAAATAGTAGTCGTATGGTGTAGCAAAGTTACCGCCATCCCTTGGGCGCTGCACGATCACGTCATAGTGCGCATAAAAGTTAGCTACGGTAGATATCGGGAACGAAAACGAGATACGTGGGGCAACGTTCACCTGTGGTTTGTAGTCAGTAAAAGAAGTACTGGCATCAAAACCGCTTGAATCATTGATCTTGCTGTTAGGATTCTTCAGGAACGGCTGAGGGGGCAGGCCGCCACTGGCAGTTTCCAGCACACTTGGGTCCTGCAGCACATTGCCTTTGGCGTCATACCACTCATCACCATTACGGAAACCGATTATATTTGGTTTGGTAGAATTATTATTGTCCACGTATACCACGTAATTCGAACCCATGTTCGATGGGATATCGCCAATAGCATTTTTCTTGGTCGGATCATTTTTATTGCTTTGTACATCCGCTACTGTATTTTCCTCGTAAAGCGAATATGGATCTTTCATCACTTTGGTGTTATTGTCGAAACGGTCCACACGAACACCTATCCTAAAGTCAATGTCTTTATATTGGAAGTGATCTTCCAGGTAAGCAGCTGTATAGCTCGGGCGGTGCGCACCGATCCTGCGTGTATAATCGCCGTTAACCTTTTCTGTGAAGTAATCATTAAAGTTCACATTGCCTTTCTCAACCTTACCGGTATAATCATATCCGGCATAACTAACCATAGGGTTACCGCTGTTCAGTAATTCGTCAGCCGAGAACATGTTGAGCGACAGCAGGCTCGGATCTACATTATCAACATTCAGGAAATCAACGCCATTGGGATCAAGGCCCAGTTTGGTACGCAAGTTCCTGTCGAATGTAGATTGAACACTGGCGTTCGCTTTGCTCAGGTAGAATACAGTATCCAAAACACCAGGTATCACGGTACCCGCCCTAACCTGGTCCCACGTATAGGTCTGACCATTAACCCGGTACATCGGGTTAGCGAGGTCAAGATCTGTAATATGATTGTTTTGCAGCAACCTCATTACTTCCCATATTGAATTTGTACCTGCGCCCGACGGATTGGCGTTTGCACTGTATGACCTTAAGTTGCGCTGCTGATAATAAAGGCCGAACTGTACGGAGTGCCTGGTCTTATTCAGCATCAGGTCAAACGAGGCATCGGCCGAAATAGCGAACTGGTTTCGCTGGCTATAGCTATAACCGGACAAAGAGGTTCCTGTGTTAGCGAGTATGCCATATACGGATGAAGGCATATCCCCGTTAAGCATACCGCCATTAGCCCTCAGCGGCACAATGTCGTATGGCGTGCCAGCCAGGTTGTAATATTCGCTGGTGTAATTGGCCAGCAATGGGTTCAGGTCCGACCTTGTATAATTAACTGCGGTGGGAAACCTGTAACCGGCAAGCCTGTACATATAGTGCTTGGTGCTGTCGTCATATGTATATATATAACCGGGAGAATACTGGCGGTCGAACTTACCTACATATTCGTAATCGAAAAGATTCTTTTTGAAGGTAGGGTCTTGTGTTACGCCATGCTCTGCCTGGTAATCGGCTTGTATAGAATAATAAGCGTTCTGAATAACACTTTGCTTATCACCACTGCTCTTCCCAAAACGCTGTGTGAAACGAAGGAAACCACGACCAGTGGTATTGATATTTTGCGGCATCTGGTCAGCAGCAAATTCAGTATAGGCCCTGCTAAAAGCCGTTCCCTTAGAATAGTTGAAAGTACCGCCGGCCGTAATATTCACATTATCCGCAACCTGGAAGTCAAGTTTACCATTCGCCCTTCCTTCGAAAACAGCGGCATTGGGCCGAACTTTTACATTGTGCATCTGGTCTTTGGTAACATACTCCGCACTTGGCTTATATACTATGGTACCATTCTGGTTCAGCGATCTTGTAAGAGGATTGTCCTGCGTATTCTTCAATACGTCATCGTTCACTACCCAACTCCCTACATATGATGGGTCCCTGTCTTTATCATACCAGCCTTCCGCACCAAAAAGAAAACCTATAAGCGGCTTTTTATTGCCCAGGCTGTCTTTGCGGCTGTACACGGGACCGGAAAGGTTAAGAGAAGCCATGTTATGGTTAAAGCCGTCGATCGAGTGCTCCAGGCGCACCCCGCCTGCCAGGTCCCTCGACGGGCCGCGTGTGGTCACATTTACCACGGCGCCCGTAGCGTCACCATATCTTGCAGGCAGGCCTGATGATAAAACATCCACCTGGTCTATCATGCCCTGGGGCAGGTCTATATTGGCGCCGTTAACAACCACACCATCAACGATAAACTGGGTTGCGCTGCCGCGGCCACCGAATGCATTCAGCTCACCGCCCGACCTTGTCTGGTGAATGCCGGGACTAGCTACAGCCACCAAGTCTGCAGTATTTTCAATACCCGTATTCTTGATGTCTTTCGCATCGAGCACTCCATGAGGTTTACCCAACTCGATAAGCGGTGTCTTATAAGCAATTACTGTTACTTCTCCTTTCACCGCTGCCTTTGCCTCAATTTTCATTTTAGCATTCAGCTTGGTGCTACCACCCTCACGTACAGTTACACCGGTAAACTTCTGGGCGGTGTAACCTGCATAAGATATTTCCACCTCATAGTTACTACCTGCAGCAAGCGGAGTAACCACGAATTTACCATCGAGATCGGTAACTGTACCACCCCTCGAAATACCTCCTGAACTCACCTTTACACTGGCGCTGGGAAGCGGCTGATTCGTTTCATCTAATACTGTACCTGTGATTTCACCCGACTGTGCCAGCGCCCTGCCTGAAACACCTATTAACAACAACACGAGTAGATAACGGAATGTACGTGCCATATCCTGCATTAAATATTTTTTAAGCTTTTTTTAACCAAAGAAGGCGGTAAAGATAAAAATTCTCGTTAAAAATTAGCCGACCAAATCAAATATTTTCCAAAAAATGTGCTTAGAATGAATATATTACTCGTCTGTGACAATTTTATCTAATAGAGATTTGCTCATCTTAAACAACGCTTCAAAACTATAGCCGGCAATATGAGGAGTAATGATCACTTGAGGTAAATTTACTATTTCATCCAGCATGTTTTTTAATGTTGCACTCATCCTGTCTATCGGCTCTTCTTCCCATACATCTAAGCAAGCACCCTTTATTTTTCCTGTCTTCAACCCTTTTAACAAAGCCTTTGTATCTGTAACCTTACCTCTTGACGTGTTGACAAGCACAAATTCTTTGGTCATGTTTGTAATAAAACTGTCATTTAGGTAATGAATAGTGTCTTTTTGCAATGGAACATGGAAACTAACAATGTCTGCCTCGTCGAAAATAGGCTGAAGGTTATCGCAGCCGGTAACATATGGTGGCATCGAACTGCCATCATATTTATCATACACAAGGATGTTCATGTCAAAGGCCTGTAGCTTCCTTGCCAGTGCCTTACCCGTGTGTCCAAAGCCTATGATTCCGATCGTTTTGCCCTCCAGTTCGGTACCCCGGTTCTCATCGCGGAGCCAAAGGCCGCTTTTCACCTCACTGTTGCTGACACTTATTTTCTTGTTCAGGTCCAGCAACATGCCAATTGCATGCTCGGCCACTGCATTGCTGTTGCCTTCAGGGCTTGCAAAACACCTGATTCCCTTGCTTTCTGCATAGCCCATATCTATCACTTCCATGCCCGACCCCATCCGGCCTATCCATCGTAGTGCCGGGGCAGCGTCCAGCAGGTCTTTATCCAGTTGAAGCCGCGTCGATGTGATCACTCCCGTACAATCGGCAATTAACTCATAGGCTTCCGCCTGGTTGATCTTCTCCCTTGTCACGAGTTCGTAACCGGCCCTTGCAAGTCCTTCACTAAGCACCGCATGTATAGGTGCCGCTATCAATACTTTTCCTTTACTCATCATTGATACTGTTTATGCAGCGCCACGAAATCTGCCACCGACAATTGTTCTGCTCTTTTGTCCATGATCGGGTCGGCTAGGGCTTCGGCTTGCAAGGTGCCTTTCAATGCGTTTCGCAGCGTTTTGCGGCGTTGATTGAAAGCAGCTTTTACAAGATTTATGAACTTTCTCTTGTTATCTATTGCGTATGGGTTGCCCTGGTTGCTTAACTTGATAACGCCGCTTTTAACTTTCGGGGGAGGGGTAAAGCAATTTTCATGTACGTCAAAAAGATATTCAACCTTAAAGAATGCCTGCATTAGCACGCTCAAAATTCCGTAAACCTTCGACCCCGGCTTGGAAGCAATCCTTAGTGCCACCTCCTTTTGAAACATGCCTATCACTTCATCCACTTCCGGCTCCCAGTCAAGGACCTTGAACAGGATGGGCGATGAGATATTGTAAGGGAAATTCCCGATTATTGAGAAATTCCCCTGGAAAGGCGCCTCAGCCTTTAGAATATCCTGGTGTATTACCTTGTTTTCTATGGCAGGATACATTTTTTTGAGATACTCAACTTTCTCTTCGTCTATTTCTATGGCTTTATATTCAAGGGCTTGCAGCTCCAAAAGGTACTTAGTAATGGCTCCGCCACCGGGGCCTATTTCCAGCAGCTGCATTCCGGGCTTCAGGGCGAGTTGTGCTACTATCTTTCGACACATATTCTCATCGTGAAGAAAATGCTGGCCCAGGCTCTTCTTAAGCGTATACTGCATTTTACAAAAGTCAAACTAAAAAGCGAAAAGCCAAAAGTTTTGTCGAAGAGTGCAACTCAACATCTCAACTCAGCAACCTATCAACTTAACAGCTACCTTTGCGCCATGGAATTTAAACTACTGAATAAGGCATCCAAAGGGCATCAGTTATACCTCATTGACAACGAAAGTGCTATAAAACAGGCACCTGAGCTTACAAGTGAAGAAATGTCTTTTGCAAAGAACGCATTCGCTAATAATCAGCAGCTGGTTTCTTTCAACCATTACAAAAGCTTCATCTTTATTTACCTTGTAAAGAGCAAGAATGCACAGTGGCAAACGGATGAAAGCCTGAGAAAAACAGGCGCCGACCTGCAGAGTATCATTAATAAAAACAAGATCGCGGAGATCACCATCAATAATCTTGCTGCGCAGTCGAATGCGGCATACCTCGTAGCGGAAGGGCTTACGCTCGCCAATTACCAGTTCCTGAAATATAAAACGGACCCGAAAAAGCAGGAGTATCATCTCAAATCGATCAGCTTTGCGCCCAAGTCTATCTCGGTAAAAGAGATGAACCAGCTCAAGGTGATCACCGATGCCATTTATCGCGTTCGCACCCTGGTGAATGAGCCGGTGAACTTTCTTACCGCTCCGCAACTGTCAAAAGAGATCGCAGCAATGGGCAAAGAGGCTGGATTTAAGGTGACCGTGATGAACAAGGCGCAGATCGAAAAAGAAAAGATGGGTGGCCTGCTGGCAGTAAACAAAGGCAGCCAGGACCCGCCTACTTTCACGATCATGGAACATAAACCCGCAAAACCACTTAACAAAAAGCCTATCGTGCTGGTAGGCAAGGGTGTAGTGTATGACACCGGCGGCTTGTCGCTAAAACCAACCGCCAATTCGATGGACCGAATGAAAAGCGACATGAGTGGCGCTGCGCTTGTGAGCGGGGCCATGTATTCCATCGCAAAGCTTAACCTGCCACTGCACGTCATCGCCCTGGTGCCGGCCACGGATAACCGTCCCGGCGAAACAGCATATACGCCCGGCGATGTGATCAGAATGTATAGCGGTGCCTTTGTGGAAGTGCTGAACACCGATGCCGAAGGCCGCATGATACTGGCCGATGCCCTCCACTGGGCAAAACGCTATAAGCCTGAACTGGTAGTAGACTTTGCTACCCTTACAGGTGCAGCCTCGGTAGCTGTTGGTGAGCATGGCATTGTATGCATGGGTACGGCCGGCGATGCCACCAAACAATCCTTCCGCGATAGTGGTTTCCGCCAATACGAGCGGTTGGTTGAATATCCCCTGTGGGAGGAATATGGCGATATGATCAAATCCGAGGTCGGGGATATTAAGAATGTTGGCGGCCCAAGCGGCGGCGCTATTACCGCAGGCAAATTCCTCGAATATTTTACCGATTATCCATGGATGCACTTCGATATTGCCGGCGTCTCGTTCTCCGGCTCGAAGAAAGCATACCAGAGCTATGGAGGTACCGGCTACGGCCTTCGCATGCTGATGGATTTCCTGCTGCATTATGGTAAAGTTTAACTAAAATTGCAGCTTCACACACAATTTGCACCAATAAACACATGCAAAACGAGAGACCAATAATAGGCATCACTACAGGCGATCTGAACGGCGTGGGACCGGAACTGATCATTAAGACGCTTTCCGACAACCGTATACTGGAACTGTGTACGCCAGTGGTTTTTACTTCAAACAAAGTGATCAATTATTATCGCAGACTGATACCGGACAACCAATTCAACTTCACCAGCACAAAAGACCTAACTAAGCTGAACCCGAAACAAGTAAATATTTTTACCTGCTGGGAAGAAGAAGTGCCCATACAACCCGGCGCCCTTACGGACACAGGTGGTAAGTATGCCATCCGCTCATTAATGGTGGCCACCCAATGTCTGAAAGACGGTCAGCTCGATGCACTGGTAACCGCGCCTATACACAAAGGCAATACGCAGCTTCCCGACTTCCCCTACACGGGCCACACCCCTTTTCTGAAGGAAAAATTTGGCGCTAAGGATGTATTGATGTTGCTCTACAGCGAAAAGATCCGCGTGGGTCTTGTAACTGAGCATATACCCATCGCCAAAGTGGCGACGTCGATCACGAAGGAACTGCTTCAGTTAAAACTGAACATACTGCGCGACTCGCTGATAAAAGATTTCGGCATAGACAAACCAAAGATCGCGGTCTTGGGCCTGAACCCCCACGCCGGCGACGACGGCCATATTGGCAATGAAGAACAAACGATCATCAAGCCAATTATCGAAAGCATGCAACAGCAAGGCCACCTGGTTTATGGACCTTATGGTGCGGACGCTTTCTTCGCACGCAGCAGCTATCTCCAGTTCGACGCCGTGCTGGCCATGTACCACGACCAGGGCCTGGCGCCTTTCAAAGCCATAGCAGGTGGCGAAGGTGTCAACTACACAGCTGGGCTGCCCGTGATACGCACGTCTCCCGATCATGGCACCGCATTCGACATTGCCGGAAAGAACGTCGCTGATACAGCGTCCTTCAGTGAAGCGATCTTCCAGTGTATCGACCTGTTAAATCGTCGCGCTGACTATGCAACGTACACTGCTAACCCTCTGCGTCGGGGCAGAATTGAAAAAGAAAAAGAAGGTGAAGGCGAGAAAATAGAAGCCTGATCTTATAAATAAGTTAATTAGAAATCCCGCAGGTTTGCTGGCGGGATTTTTTTATGTTTTGGCCGGACAGTTTTACTTATGTTAAGAGACGGAGCAAAAACAAGCATGTGGCAGGATACAGTACCTGTTTACACACCGACAAATGCATGGCAGAAGGATACTATATACGATGTACTGATCGTAGGAGGCGGCATAACCGGTCTTACCACGGCACTGCTTTTACAATCGGAGGGTAAAAGATGCATACTGGCAGAGGCCGTTAACATCGGCTTTGGCACCAGCGGCGGCACTACCGCGCACCTGAATACTTTTTTTGATTCCCCTTATCCCGAAGTGGAGAAAAAATTCGGTCGTGAAGGTGCTCAATTACTGGCCAGGGCCGGCAAGGAAGCAATTGACATAATAGAGGGACATGTAAGCAAATACAATATTGACTGTGGCTTCTCCTACAAACAAGGTTATGTGTTTGCGGAAGACGAAAAACAGCTTAAGGAACTGGAAGACCTGTACCAGGCATCGCAACGTGCCGGGGTAAATGTCGCTTATGCCGATGATATCCACGTACCTCTCCCTTTCACAAAGGCCTTAAAATTTGGCTTCCAGGCCCAGTTTCACCCGCTTGCCTACCTGCACGGTCTGGCACGGGCTTTCGAAGAAATTGGCGGTGTCATCCTGCAGGATTGCCGGGTAAACAATATTGAGCAAAGCCAGCAACTGGTTGCCGATACTACTCTTGGAAGAATACGGGCAAACTATGCTGTATACGCTACGCACATTCCACCTGGGCTGAACATTCTTCATCTGCGCAACGCACCTTACCGCAGCTACGCTATGGCCTTTTCAACCACCGACAATAATTATCCCGATGCGTTGATCTACGATATGCAAGACCCTTATCACTATATACGTACCCAAACAGTTAATGATACCAAATATTTAATAGTCGGCGGCTGCGATCATAAAACTGGTCACGAAAAGAACACAGAATATGTATTCTCGGAATTGGAAGCTTATTGCAAAAACTACTTTAAAGTGGGTGATGTCGCCTGGCGTTGGTCTTCACAATACTACGTGCCGGCCGACGGCCTGCCCTATATCGGTCGCTTGCCAGGCCATGATAATATTTTCACCGCTACCGGGTATAATGGGAACGGTATGATATTCGGCACCATTGCCGGCAAGATCATTTGCCAGTTGATCACACAGGCCGAGGGTATTTATGAACATCTGTTCAACCCCAACCGCATTAAACCGATCGCCGGGTTTGAGAATTTTGTAAAGGAAAATGCAGACGTCGTAAGCCTTTTCATCTCTCAGCGTCTGAAACATAATGAAATAACGGAGCTGGTGGAGTTAGCTCCGGGCGATGCCATCGTCGCCAAATGGGACGGCCATAAAGTGGCCTTGTATAAAGATGAGCGCGGTCATGTCTATGCCGTCGATCCTGTATGCCCGCACGCCAAATGCATTGTTACCTGGAACAGCGGCGAAAAAAGCTGGGACTGTCCCTGCCATGGCGGGCGCTATGCCCCTAATGGCGCGCTCCTCACCGGCCCCGCTACAAAAGGGTTAACGCAAATAAAGTGGGAAGATATACAGGGTGATTAAATATCAACCAGCGTTCCCCCCTCACATACCTATCACCTGTTAACTTATCAACCTATCAACCAACCCAATATCAACCTATCAACTTAACCCCTACCTTTACGCCATGTTGCAATTCGACCGATTTACGCTTGAAAATGGCCTCCGCGTCATCGTCCACCACGACGATACTACCCCTATGGTAGCAGTGAATATCTTATACGACGTAGGCGCTCGCGATGAAGACCCAAAACAGACCGGTTTTGCCCATCTTTTCGAGCACCTTATGTTCGGTGGCTCCGTAAATATCCCTGAATACGACGAGCCCCTGCAGATGGCGGGCGGCGAAAACAATGCCTACACCACCAACGACATCACTAACTACTACGTGCAGCTGCCGCTCAAAAATATGGAGACTGCCTTTTGGCTCGAAAGCGACCGGATGCTCTCCCTCGGCTTCAGCGAAAAGAGCCTCGACGTACAGCGCAAAGTGGTGAGCGAAGAATTTAAAGAGCACTATATCAACAAGCCCTATGGCGACGCATGGGAGCACCTGCGTGCCCTCGCATACACCCTCCATCCATATCAATGGATGACGATCGGCAAGGAACTGAAGCACATAGAAGACGCTCAACTCACCGACGTAAAGAATTTCTTCTTCAAACATTATCGCCCGGTAAATGCCATACTCTGCGTAGCCGGTAACGTAACTACTGCGGAGGTAAAACAATTGGCGGAAAAATGGTTCGGCCCCATAGAAGCAGGGGAAAAATATACCCGTAAGCTCCCTGCTGAACCCCCGCAACAAGGCGCCCGCGCCCGAACTATATTTGCCGACGTACCCCTCGATGCCTTGTACAAGGCATGGCATATCGATGGCCGCCTGGCACCCGGTTACTACGCCGCCGATCTCATCACCGAGATCATGGGCAATGGCTACGCATCGCGCCTGTATCAAAAACTGGTAAAAGAAGAGCAACTCTTCAGCAACATAAGCTGTTACCAGACAGGTAGTCTCGATCCCGGCCTTCTGGTAGTAGAAGGCAAAATAGTGGAAGGCAAGAGCATAGAAGAAGCCAATGCTGCGGTAGAGCGCGAAATGAAACTGCTCATCGACAACGGCGTAAGCGACGATGAATTGCAGAAAGCGAAAAACAAGATAGAGGCGATGATAGAGTTCGAGGATATGGCCCTGCTATCACGTGCTAACAACCTGGCTTTTTACGAGTTGCTCGGCGATGCCAACATGATCAATGATGAACTGGGCAGGTACCAGGCGATCACGCCACAGATCTTGAAAGAAGAGGCAGCAAAAATCCTGCGTAGCGAAAACAGCAATACCCTCTACTACAGGAAAAAACCTGCGACAAGCTAATATCGATCTTTACTTTACAATTCAACATCAAAATGCTTTTCGAAGGAAAATTCACTGCCGATGGCGCGGCTTTCGATAACCGCATAACTCGCCTTTTCGGTATTCAATACCCCATCATACAGGCCGGAATGATCTGGGCTTCCGGCTGGCGCCTTGCTGCAGCCGTGAGCAACGCAGGCGGCCTCGGCATCATCGGTGCAGGCAGCATGTACCCGGACACTTTGCGCGAGCACATCCAAAAATACAAGCAGGCAAGCGACAAACCATTTGCTGTAAACTTACCCCTCCTCTACCCCGACATTGAAAAGCATGTAGCGGTAATACTCGAAGAAAACGTACCGATAGTATTTACATCGGCCGGTAACCCCAAGACCTGGACATCCAAATTCAAAGAGCAGGGTTTAACTGTCGTTCACGTAGTATCAAGTGCCAAATTTGCAAAGAAATGCCAGGAAGCCGGCGTCGACGCAGTAGTGGCCGAAGGTTTTGAGGCTGGCGGCCATAATGGTCGCGAAGAGACTACAACACTCTGCCTCATCCCTTCCGTTCGCGAAAGCATCACAATACCGCTTATAGCAGCGGGCGGCATCGCCACAGGCCGTGCCATGTATGCCATGATGGCCTTGGGCGCAGAGGGCGTACAGATGGGCAGCCGCTTTGTGTGCAGTCCCGAGGCGTCCAGCAATGTCGCGTTTAAAGAAGCAGTTGTTGCCGCAAACGAAGGTGATACCGTCCTCACCCTCAAAAAACTTACACCCGTTCGCCTGATAAAAAATGAATTCTACAAACAAGTTCAGGAGGCCGAAGACAATTGCATGGATGTTGCCGGGCTTACGGATCTCTTAGGCCGCGCCCGCGCAAAAAAAGGCATGTTCGAAGGCGATCTCAACGAAGGCGAATTGGAAATCGGCCAAATAAGCAGTATTATTAAAGAAATAAAACCTGCGGCGAAAATTGTGGAAGAGGTTTGGAATGAATTCAGGCAAGCCGCAGCAAATCCCTTCAGCCACTGAAAACCGGCTTTTTAGCCGCACCCTGCACATTTTTATACTTATACCTAACTTAGAGTATGAACAGGACCGTTCTTATGCTGCTATGTCTTTGCTGTTTTTTTACAGCACGGGCACAGCAAATGAAATACAGCGCAAAAGATTACGCCCGAAATCCAGTATGGATACAAATGGTGGACGACACGCTTACCAACTATTTCGAAGCCGAGAAAGCTTATAAAATATACTGGCAGCACCACGCTATGCCTGCCACCGAGCACGACGTCATTGGCGAACATGCGGAACGTGAAAAGATCCCTTCAAAACGCGAACAGAAAAAAATACAGCGTGATAATAAAATGAGCATGGCAGTAAAAAAATATGAACGCTGGCATCAACGCATGCTACCCTATGTACAGAAAGATGGCAGCATACTCACCCCTTCGCAGCGTCTTAAACTATGGGAGGCACAAAAAAATAAATAAAAATGAGGTTATTCCCGCTTACGTACATCATATTGCTTCTCCTTTCTGCCCGGAGCCTTGCGCAGCCGGCAATCGGCACCTGGACCAATACCGGCCCGGTTCAGTTTCCCGTCAATGTCAGCGGCCAGGTCGACGGCATAGGCCGCGTATGCCAGGTGAAGTTTCACCCCACTAACCCCCAAAAAATTTATGCAGTTAGTGCCTCAGGCGGCCTCTACATCAGCAGCAACAATGGCCAGACATGGTCGGTGACGCCCGGCACCGAGACTATGCCCACTACCCAGTGCGCATCTGTTTGCATCGACTATACCAATGACCAGGTGATCTACCTTTCTACAGGCGATCCCAACTATTACTATTCCGACTACGGCATTTATAAAACTACTAATGGCGGAAACACATGGACTCCGGCAACTACCAATATCGGTTTCCGAATGGCAGTAGAGATGATCATGGATCCCACTAACCATAACACCATAGTAGCAGCTACCAACAATGGCATCTGGAAGACAGTGAACGCCGGCGCTAACTGGTCGGAGACTTATGTCGGCGGCTCTTTTACAGACATGAAACTGGTACCCGGCAGCAGCAAAACGCTTTATGCGGTTACGGGTACACAGTACTTTCGCAGTCTCGACTTCGGCACTACCTGGGCGCCAATTACAACGGGGCTTACAATACCAGCCAGCAACGGAGGTTTGCGGCTGGCCGTGAGCGCAGCCGATACTAACGTGGTCTATGTGGCAACCACAGACGGGAACGGCATCGTTAACCGGTCTTCCGATCATGGCAGCAGCTTCACAACAGTTTACAATAGCAATACCCAATGTCTCGTCTGTTATGATGACAATCCTGCATCCGGCTCCCAGGGCAATTATAACTTCGGCCTTACGGCGAATCCCACGAATGCCAACGAACTGCTGTTAGTAGCGCATTGTGTATGGCGTTCCACAGACGGCGGCGCTACCTGGAGCAGACGCACCGACTGGTGGAATCAATGCCACACCGACATGCACGATATCAAGTGGAATCCCTACGACAATACGCAGCGCTTTAACGCAAATGACGGCGGTGTCTGGATGTCCACCGATACACTGGCCACCAATTGGTCGCCCCGCAGCGATGGGATAGCAGCTACCGAGATATACCGGGCAGCGCAAAGCCCGCTCATCCGCCAGATGGTGAGCATAGGCACCCAGGACAATGGCGAGTTGTACTTCGACAACATCTGGAAATGTAACCGCGGCGGCGACTGGGGCGCAAAATGCGGCTTCGACTACAACCCGGATGCCAACGTATATTACTTCGGCACCGGTAGCAAAAGAGCCCTCCAGCCCCTTGGTGGCGATGTGTCCTTTAATAGTCCATTCGCCCCGGATAATAATGCCGACATGGAGTTTTTGCCTAACATGCACAATGTCTGTTTTGCTGGCAACGACAGCATCTGGCGCAGTACCGATATCGACCAGGCATCGCCTACATGGGCTCTGCTTTATATAACGAACGAAACGAACAGGGATATCGAAGCATGCCACGCCGATAGCAATATTCTTTATGTGGTCACCGATAACGATCATCTCTATCGCAGCGACAACGCTTTGAGCGCCAGCCCCACCTTTGTGCAGCTTGGCACACCTGCCTCTACTGGGGCCACAGCAACCATAGCCACCGATAAGTACAATAAAAATATCGTGTATCTCAGCTGTGGTACCGGCCTTTACCGCTCTGCCAATAAAGGACAGACATGGACTAACATTACCCTTAATCTCCCCGCTTACAATATCTTTCGCGTGCTGGCAGATGATTATTCCACTACCGAACGGCTCTTTGTTTGCCTGGGCAACTATGTTTATTACAAGGACAACGCTATGGGCAGTTGGAGCAATACCGTTGGTCTGCCAACTATTCCCCAGGTCTCCGGTTTCATGATCTATAACGACAGCACTGCTGCCAGTACGCTGCGTGTGGCCACATATGGGCGCGGCGTATGGGAGTGTAACATTCAGAACAATATGACCCCCACCGGCGACTTTATCGCCGACAGGCAATATGTTTGCCCTGCCGACACAGTCCATTACACCAAGAGCTTATTCGGCAATGTAGTTTCATTCCTTTGGCTGCTTCCCGGCGGCACACCCTCCAGTTCTACGGCCAATAGCCCGGCCATTGCATACAATACACCTGGCACTTACGATGCATCCCTTGTCGTGCATGGCGCAACAGGTTCCGATACTATCACTAAGCACAACTATATAGTTGTCTCTTCCGGCACCCCACTCAGCCTGGTCGAGGGTTTTGAAAATGCCGCCTTTCCACCCACACAGTGGTCTATGGTATCACCCAGTGGCGTATCCTGGCAACATGCTGATACGATTGGTGGGTACGGGCTGAGCCCGAGATCGGCTTTTTTTGACAACTACGATCACGATGGTGGCGGTCAACCCGATGCGTTGATCGCACCTAAGGTTGATTTGACTAATGCCGACTCCGCTTTTGTTACATTCGACCGGGCCTATGCACCTTACAGCGCCGCCTACCCCGATAGCCTGGTGATAAAAATATCCACCGACTGCGGCGATACTTACTCGTCCATTTATACCAGGACAGGGGCGGCGCTGGCAACGGCGCCCGATAATGGCAGCTACTTCATTCCGGCAGATACCGAATGGCGCACAGACACTATTTCACTCAATGCCTGGCTGGGCAATAGCACTCAATTATCTTTTAACGATATCGGTCACTATGGCAATGTCCTGTATCTCGACAATATCAATATTCATGTATTCCCGCATCCGGTGCATACAGCAGTTATAACCCGCAACGGTGGCCTGCAGGTTTACCCTAATCCTTCAAAAGGCTTATTTGCAGTTAAGGCAAACGGCATCAATGCAAACACTGCATTGCTCCGCTGCTATAATATGACCGGCGCGTTGGTGATACAAAGAGAACTGCCCGTTAATGGCGGCAATATCAGCACAGCTATCGACCTGTCAGCTTACCCTCGTGGTATATATCAAATGAACCTTGAGACGGCGGGCGGCGAACATTACACAGCGAAAGTGGTATTGCAATAAAATGTGCCTTAACGCTCTACAGGCAAAGAAACTTTTTGAATTTTGAATTACTCAAGGATGTGCCCGTTGCCCTCTTCCAGGCCCAGGTCTATGGCATTCATCCCCGCTATGCCGTCTATTGAGCCGCGAATGCCATTCACGCTTAGCAGCGCTTTCTCCAGTTGCTTTTCTCTCGATTTCCACAGCCTTTCCATCGCATCGCGCTCGGTCTGTATCGAGGTCTTCATATTGTAAAACACCTCCCGGATGGTCTTCCATCTCTCGGTGAATTCACTGCTCGTCAGGTACCTGTAAAGCAGCGCCATCTTATCTCCTTTATTCTCCTCGCTCCTTGTTGCTTTATACACCCTTATTATCAGGTCGCGCAGCACACCGGCCAGCGCACTCACCTCGCCGAAGCTGCAGATCCACACGCCATCCTTTTCACCAAAGCAGTCCATGCCCTTGGGCATTGCCTGCGTCACTATCACAGCCACCTCGGCATCCTGGCTGCGCATGTCGGCTTTCAGTTTTTCTATCCAGTCGGCGCCAAAGTCCTTAGTGCGCTTGCTCTCATAAATAATTTTGCCGCACTCCTGCCCCATACTGTTGCGCACGGTCTGTATGCAGTCTGCCCCCCGCACACCCTTACCCACTTCACTCACTATGTCAAAAGGGAACGAGCTTCGCAGCAGTTCTTCCAGCGCCAGCTCCTGCACTTCCCCCTGCAGCTGCATCGATTTTTGCTCTGCTTTTCGCTTCATCTCATCGGCCAGTTTGCGCTGGTCGTCCAGTTGCTTCTCCAGTTCCTTTATCTTCATGTCGTGCTCCAGGTCGCGCAGCTTATTTTTCTCCTCCTCCTCTTTCTTTATTTGTTCGCTCAGTTTACCTCTTTCTTCCAGCATTCGCCGCTGCATCTCCAGCTCCAGTTCCTGTTCTTTGGCTTGCAGTTCTTGCATTTTTTTCAGGAAATCCAATTCCTTCTGCCGCGCTTCGTTCAGCTTGGCATCCTGCTCCCTGTTTGCGTCCTCAAGGGCACGCAGCTTCACCGCAAAGTCTCCCTGCACCTTTTCACTTATTTCCTTGGCCAGCGCACCTTCCAGCTGTTTCCTTTCCGCTTCCACCCTGCGCTTCAGCTCTTCCTCCTGCTGCTGCATCCTGTTCTCCAGCTCTCGCTGCTGAAGCTCCAGCACCTGCTTTTCTGCGTTCAGTCCGTCCATCCGCTTCCGCCACTCCACTTCCATTTTGCCGCGCATCTCTTTCTCTATCGACTGTGCTATCGCATCGGTCGGCTCAAACTGGTGGCTGCATTGCGGACATATTATCGTTGTGCTCATACCTCTTGTATCTCCTTAAGGAAAATACAAAGTTCGTCTTTATGGCAATAAGTCACAGCCCATTATTTTTGTACTTTTCCACATTATGCGTCCAAAGGTGTTCCTGGTCATAGGCTTTATGCTTGCCTTTGCTGCTGTATCAGCACAGCCGCCGGCCAGTGCTGCAAAGCACTTCGACCAGGCGCTTACTTATTTCGCCAAACGTGATAAAGACAAAGCCTGCGCCGAAATGGAAGAGGCGATCCGGCAGTATACACCCTTTTCTGAAGCCTACAGTGAACTCGGACAATGGTATTACGAAATGCACCGCTACGACAAAGCGGTCGATGTGTTTCAGCGGGCATCACGCAGCTGCCCCAAGGGCAATGAGACCTTCGCAAAGCCACTCGTAAAAAGCCTTATCTGTGCCTACCGGCCCGCCGAAGCAATGGAGATTTGTAGTAAATACGCACCGAAAAACAACAATGCCGAATGGGAAATGCTAAAAGCACAGGCGCTATTCGTTTCCCAGGCGCTCGCACACCCCCTCGCCGATACACCGCACAACCTGGGCTGCCGCATCAATACCCCCGATCCTGAACTTTACCCCAGCATATCCGCCGATGCGCAAACGCTTTATTATACGCGTAAAATGAATAATGAGGACGAGGATTTTTTCTCAACAACGGTCGATAGCTGCGGCGGATGGTTTACGGGGCGCAACATGGGCAGCCCGCCAAATACCCCCGACCAGGAATCTTATCAGTACATTTCGGTCGATCAGCACTACCTCTTCTTTACACGCTGCGAAAACCGCAGCGATAATGGTTGGGAAAAAGGTGGCTGCGATCTGCTGATGGCTTACCGCGTGGCGATCGACTCGCCATGGACGGTGCCCGAGACCTTTGGCGCCACCATCAATTCGCCTGGCTATGAAGGCATGCCTTGCCTCTCCGCCGATAATCGCGAACTGTTTTTCGTCAGCGACCGCCCCGGTGGCTATGGTGGTATGGACATTTGGGTAAGCCGCTTCGAAAATGGCTATTGGCAGGTACCTAAAAACATGGGGCCCTACATCAACTCGGCTGGCAATGAAACAGCTCCTTTCCTGCATCTCGATAACAATACACTGTACTACTCCAGCACAGGCATGGCAGGCATGGGTGGCAGCGACATTTACTATTGCCGCCGCATGAACGACAGCACCTGGAGCAGGCCAAAAAATCTCGGCTACCCGCTCAACACTTCGGCTGATGAGAATAGCATCTGCATCACTGCCGACGGGCAACGATGCTATCTCAGTTCCGATCGCGACAGCACCGCCGGCAACTTTGATATTTATGAAATGAAGTTGCCTCCTGCGCTGCAGCCGGTACCTGTTGGTATCGTGCAGGGCGATATACACGACAGCCTGAATGGCGATCTGCTCAACCACGCCAGCATCAATGTCAATAAACCCGATGGATCGCTGCTCTATCATTTTATGAGCAATCGCGGCGATGCCAGCTATATGATCACCCTTCCGACCGGTATCAATTACCATTGGCATATCGACCGCGTAGGCTATGCTTCTATCGATGACAGCTTTACTCTTCGCGACCGCTCCACTGTGACACATAATTTTTCCCTGCTGCCCGGCGACTACGTAATGCCCATACACGACAGCCTCATCGCCATCATACATTTCCCGCTCAATAGCGCAAAGCTCTCCGATTCGGATGTGGCAGCTATTCACCGCGCCATGGATCCCTGGCTTTTGGAAAAAGGACTGGTGATAACCGTCAATGGCTACACCGACAACACCGGTAATCCCATGCTGAATGAAACCCTGTCTTACAACCGCGCCAACCTTGTAGCACAGGCACTCGCAGATCTCGGTTTCGACCCCGTTAACATCCAGTCCAAAGGCTGGGGTGAGGCCAATCCCGTTGTCCCTAACGACAATGAGGCAAACTGGGCAAAGAACCGGCGGGTCGAGGTGATCATACGGCGATAAAGCAGTGTCGTCCTGGGCAGTAGTGAAGGAACTGCCAAATATTGCTGCGAGCCATTAAAACCTGACCACTATCATCCCCGCGCACTGACCGTCATCCTGCAATAGCACTTTAAGAACCGCGAGCTTTGTTCAAAAATCGATCGCATGAAACGATTAATGAACAAAGTAGCTATAGTAACGGGCGCGGCCGGAGGTATGGGCGCAGCTGAAGCAAAACTGTTCGCTGAAGAAGGCGCTAAAGTAATGGCCACCGACGTACAGGAAGAAAAATTAAAGCACTGGGTGGAAAAAGCGAAAGCCGAAGGCCTCAGTATCGAATGGAGCGCTCATGATGTAACCTCGGAGAGCGACTGGCAAAAGGTCATCGACGCGACGGTATCGCTTTTTGGCGGCATTGATATATTGATCAATAACGCCGGTGTATACCCTGCCGGCGCCACAACTGTCAACACTACACTTGAGCAATGGGACAGGATACTGGCCATCAACCTCACAGGTCCCTTCCTTGGTGCTAAGCTCTGTATACCTCATATACAGCAGCGCAAAGGTGGCTCTATCGTCAACATCTCATCCATCGCGGGCATCGTGGGAGGTAACGGCCCTGCTTATACCGCCTCCAAGGGTGCTTTAAGACTGCTTACAAAAGACATGTCGGTAGAGTTTGCTAAGGACAATATCCGCGTCAATTCCATCCACCCCGGCGGTGTACTAACACCTATGACAGAGGCAATAATGGAGGCGCCACAAGCGCAGGAACTTATGAAAAATATGTGCCCCTTGGGTCGCATCGGTCAATCTATGGAGATCGCTTACGGTGCCTTATACCTCGCTTCCGACGAATCCACTTACACTACAGGTGCCGAATTAATAATCGACGGGGGCCTTACGGCGAGATAATGTTGTAAATAATCGAAACTTGATTTTATGTCTGAACTGGTCCTGAAATTCAGCGAGATCGGCAATGGCGACGTTGCAAAGGTGGGTGGCAAGAATGCCTCGCTTGGTGAAATGTATAACAAACTATCGTCCAACGGCATACGGGTGCCAGACGGATTCGCTACTACTTCTTCTGCGTTCTGGCTTTTCGTTGATGCTAACAATATCCGCGAAAAACTGGCCGATCTGATGACTAAGCTGGATACGGACAAGTACTCGAACCTTAAAGAGATCGGTCTTGCAGCCCGGCAATTATTTCTCGGGGCTGCAATGCCCGCTGAACTCAAATACGCAGTTACAAATGCATACAAACACCTCTGCGGCGAAAGTTATTTCGAGGTGGCTGTGAGAAGCAGCGCAACAGCCGAAGATCTTCCCCAGGCAAGCTTCGCCGGCCAGCACGAGTCATATTTGAATATCAAGGGCAATGACGAGCTACTCGATGCCGTACAGCGTTGCTACGCTTCACTCTTTACCGACAGGGCGATCAAATACCGTATTGACAACGGTTTCGACTATCAAAAAATAGCCTTGTCTGTTGGTGTACAAAAAATGGTACGGTCCGACGAAGCTTGTTCAGGTGTCGCTTTTACCTTGGAGCCAGAATCCGGCTTCCGCGACATCATCCACATTTCCGGCGTCTGGGGACTGGGTGAGAACATCGTACAGGGCACCGTCACACCCGATGAATTTTACGTCTTTAAGCCGTCTTTGCGCAACAATAAGCGTGCGATCATTCAGAGGAAGTTGGGCGATAAGGCACGCACCATGATATACGCTACAGAAGGAGACCAACCAACTGTAAATGTTGAAACTCCTGTTGAAAAACAGAAAACATTTGTCCTTAACGACAAAGAAGTGACCACGCTGGCCAACTGGGCCCTCCTTATCGAAGAACATTACAAAGCCCCGATGGATATTGAATGGGCTAAAGACGGTCTGTCAAACGAACTGTTCATATTGCAGGCCCGCCCCGAGACGGTGCACAGCAGGCAAGACCCTCTGCGCATCAATGAATATAAACTATTACAAAAAGGAAATGTGTTGGTAAATGGCGACGCCATTGGCAGCAAGATCGCAACAGGCACTGTAAGGATACTGCACAGCCCCGCCGACAGTGGCAAACTGCAACCCGGCGATATCGTAGTGACCGGACTGACAACACCCGACTGGGATCCTGTATTAAAAACTGCAGCAGCCATCATTACCGACAAAGGTGGCCGCACCAGCCACGCCTCCATTGTCGCCCGGGAACTCGGTGTGCCTGCTATTGTTGGCACAGAAACGGGAACAACTACGCTGAAGGACGGCCAATCCATTACAGTTAGCTGCGCGGAAGGTAAAACGGGTTTTGTCTACGATGGCAAATTAAATTTCGAGGAGAACTCGCTCGACTTGCGGGATGTCCGCCTGCCGGAAAAAACACGTGCAATGATGATTCTCGGCGATCCGGCGAAAGCATTTAAGCTCTCGTTCTACCCAAATCACGGTGTCGGCCTCATGCGGATGGAGTTTATCATCAATCATGCCGTGCAGGTGCACCCCATGGCGCTGGTGAAGTTTAATGAGTTAAAGGACCCGGCAACAAAACAAAAGATAGAAGAGCTTACCGCCAACAGCGGCAATAAGGAAAAGTATTTCGTCGAAAAACTGGCAGAGGGAATTGCAACGATAGCCGCAGCATTTTATCCCAAAGAGGTGATCGTGCGCATGAGCGACTTTAAGACAAATGAATATGCCAACCTGCTCGGTGGTAAAGACTTCGAACCGGTGGAGGAAAATCCGATGATCGGTTTCAGGGGTGCCTCACGCTACTACAATCCTTTGTATAAAGAGGGCTTCAGGCTTGAATGCGAAGCTATAAAGGTAGTGCGGAACGAAATGGGCCTCGACAATGTAAAGCTGATGATCCCCTTCTGCAGAACCGTGGATGAAGGGCGCAAAGTGATCGAAGTAATGAAAGAATATGGTCTGCAGCAGGGAGTGAATGGCCTGGAGATATACGTAATGGCCGAGATACCCAGTAACGTGATACAGGCTGAAGATTTCGCTGAAATATTTGACGGCTTCTCCATCGGTTCAAACGATTTAACGCAACTTACATTGGGTATCGACCGCGACTCAGCTATTATTTCCGACCTGTTCAGCGAACAGAACAAGTCGGCCATGACAATGATCGCGATGGTGATAGCGAAAGCAAAAAAGGCGGGCTCCAGGATAGGTCTCTGCGGCCAGGCGCCCAGCGACATTCCTTCCTTTGCAGCTTTCCTCATCTCGCAGGGGATCGACAGCATATCATTCAATCCCGACGCACTTATCAAAGGCATTGAGAACATGAATGCAGCTGAGAAAAAAATAAAAACAATTCAATAACAGATCAATAGAAACCAATGAAGAACGAACTGAAAAAATGGTTCACGGCTTCTGTCTTCACCTCCATAGGCATCGCGCTGGGCATGCTCATGCGTGGTAGCAGGAAAAACGCAAAGCCATGCCGCGACGGCCATGGAAAGGACCAGCAGCCTAAACATAAAATAACCGTTCACTAAACCCGTCGTTACCTGGTGTGCCACATTGGCTTTGCCTTCAATACCTTCTTATAGATCGGGCAATTCTCAGCATGGGCGCCCGGTAAATACCCTGCGCTCATCAAAAACTCGTTCACGATCTCGCCGCCGGTGAAGCGAAAGGCTTTCTTGAACAGCTTCACCCATTCTTCCTTTGGCTTGGGGTGCTGCAATGCCAGCCAGTTTTCAAAGGAGCCATGTTCCTTTTGCAGTTGCATGATCGTTTTCGCATTTTCTATCGCGGCGTTTATCTTCAGTCGGTTGCGTATAATACCGGCATCCGACATAAGCCTTTCCACATCTTTGTCTTTATACGATGCTACCTTTTTTATATCGAAATTGTGGTAAGCCTTTCTGAAACCCACCTCTTTCTTCAATATAGTTTCCCAACTTAGCCCCGCCTGGTTGATCTCCAGCACCAGCCTGCAAAACAGTTCATTGTCATCATGTATCGGGAAACCGTATAGCTTGTCATGATAAGCTTCATGGAGCGCCTTTCGCTCGCCGCTCATATTTTCTATAGCCTTGCAATAAGACATACGTAAAGGTGTTTCGATTTATATGAGCTGTAAAGTACTTCAGTCCATCTTTACCACGGCCACACTGCTCCCAAAATGTGGATATCTTCTTTTGGAAACCCCTCTGGCCAAATCGTAACTTGCTCAAATAGCTCCCCTCTTTGGCTAGCTGTGCGCGTGGAAGCAAAGAGGGTGGATCGCTCAAGTAGACGTGCTGCCATTGAAAAAGAGCGAGACGGGGTGATTAAGTCGCTTATGATAACATTGTACCATGAACCAGATCAGCAGAAACAAGAAGAAAATCAGAAGTAAATCAGAAGTACAAAAAAGCCTGGCTCTTGTGATTATTTCCTGATTATAGGCAATAATGAGAAATAACTCCAAAATTCCATATGGGCTGATAGTCAAGCCTTTCAGAGCTTCTCCCACTCCCCGACCGGAAATAATAATACTGCCCGGAAACAGGAAATAATAGCTATCTGACCAATATCATATAAATCGTGGTGGAGACTTTAGTATTTTGCTTCTCCAAAAATAAAAGATCAACATATGGCTCGTTCGGTTACTATATTAGGTGCAGGCCTCGTAGGCTCATTGCTGGCTATCATACTCCGCAAGCGCGGTCACACGGTCACAGTGTATGAGCGCCGCCCGGATATGCGCAAGGCAGCCATTGGCGCCGGCCGCTCCATCAATCTGGCCATGAGTGCCCGGGGATGGAAGGCCCTCGACCTCGCCGGCCTCCGCAAGGATATGGAAGCCCTTGCTATTCCCATGTACGGCCGCTACTTGCACCAGGCCGATGGCAGCGCAGCATTCCAGCAATATGGTAAGAACAACGAGGCGATCTACTCCGTGAGCCGCGGCGAACTGAACAAAAAGCTCATGACACTGGCCGAGGATAATGGCGTAACCATTCATTTCGGTCAACGCTGCACTAAGGTCGATGTGACCACCAATACAATACACCTCCAAGACCCGGACGGCACTGAAAAAAGCGTGCAGGCCGATCTGCTCTTTGGTGCCGATGGGGCCTTCTCCGCACTGCGCCATAGCTACGTCCATCTCGACAGGGTAAATGCCTCACAGCAATACCTGGAGCATGGCTACAAAGAACTAACCATACCACCACTGCCCGATGGCACAATGCAGATGGAGAAGAACGCCCTGCATATATGGCCCCGCAAGAATTTCATGCTCATTGCCCTGCCAAATACAGACGGTACTTTTACCTGCACTCTCTTCCTGCCCTTCGAAGGGAAGCCCTCCTTCGACAAACTACAAACGAAAGAAGAAGTGCTTGCTTTCTTTAAAGAGCAGTTCCCCGATGCAGTACCGCTGATGCCTACATTGCTCGAGGATTTCTTTGAGAACCCAACCTCTGCACTGATCACCACGCACATCAGGCCATGGCACTACAAAGACAAAAGCGCCCTCATAGGTGATGCAGCACATGCTATCGTACCATTCTACGGGCAGGGCATGAACGCAGGCTTTGAGGACTGCACCGTGCTCTCCGGCCTGCTGGACAAATATGGTGATGATTGGACGGCCATACTCAACGAGTACGATAATAAAAGGAAGCCCAATGGCGATGCAGTGGCAAGTCTGGCTTTAATGAACTTTGTCGAAATGCGCGACAAGGTGGCCGACCCTGCCTTCCTGGAACGTAAGAAAATAGAGAAAGAACTGGGAAGGCGTTACCCTGAACAGTTCGTTTCGGTGTATGAAATGGTATCATTCAGCCATACGCCCTATGATACGGCTATGCAGTGCATAGAGGCCCAGGACAGGCTCTTGAAGCGCATCATGAGCGAAGGAGATTTTTTCGCTAAGGCAGAAGACAGTACCTTCGGTGTGAAACTGGACGAGTGGATGAAGGAATACCACACTGCGGTACAACAACTAGACTTTGGCAATGAAACCCCCTAAACGCTGGACCTTAAAGCCGGCTGACGATAATATAGTCAATACACTGCATGAGGCACTTAAAGTCAACCCTGCCATATGCAGGTTGCTGGCAGTGCGCGGCATTACTGACTATGACACTGCCAAATCCTTCTTCCGTCCCCAGCTATCCGACCTGCACGATCCTTTTCTGATGAAAGGAATGACCAAAGCAGTACAGCGCATTACCGAGGCAATAGAGTGGCACGAGCGCATTATGGTCTATGGCGATTACGATGTGGACGGCACTACTTCTGTAGCGGTTGTTTACTCATTCCTCCGTAAGCACTATGATGGAGAGCTGAGCTATTACGTGCCCCACCGTTACCGTGAGGGCTATGGAGTATCGAAGCAAGGGATAGACTACGCACATAGTAATGGCTATACCGTCCTCATTACGCTCGACTGCGGTATCAAATCAGCAGAGTTGATTGACTACGCGCAGTCCCTGGGCATTGACGTGATCGTTTGCGATCACCACTTGCCCGACGCTAACATACCGCCCGCCTACTCCATATTGAATCCCAAGCAGGTCGACTGTAAGTATCCATACAAAGAACTGAGTGGTTGTGGCATCGGTTTCAAACTGGTGCAGGCACTGGCGCAGCAATGGAAGCTGCCTGCTGAAGAAGCTTACGAATACCTCGACCTCGTAGCCACGAGTATAGCCGCCGACATCGTGCCGATCGATGGCGAGAACAGGATACTGGCCTACTATGGCCTGAAGAAAGCAAAAGAGAATCCCTCCCTTTCAATAAAGACACTAAAGGACATATCAGGCTTGCAAAAGCCCATGAGCATTGCCGACCTGGTATTTGTAATAGGCCCCCGCGTGAACGCGGCCGGTCGTATGGACGATGCCCGCAAAGCAGTAGACCTTTTTATAGAACAAGACCCTGAAAAGATCATTGCATTAGCAGAAGTCCTGCAATCAGATAATAGCGACCGTAAAGAGGTTGACAAGAATACTACCGAAGAAGCACTCTCCCTGATCCAGGGCGACGACCTGATGGTAGCCCGCAAATCCACGGTGCTGTTCAAAGAACATTGGCACAAAGGGGTAGTGGGTATCGTAGCCAGCAGGCTGATAGATCACTACTACCGCCCCACCATTATTTTGACACAGGCTAATGGTAAAGCAACAGGCTCCGCCCGCTCTGTGAGTGGCTTCAACATCTACGAGGCCATTCACGAGTGCCGCGACCTGCTGGAAAACTATGGCGGTCACTTCTACGCTGCCGGTATGACATTGAATCCCGACCGCGTGGCCGAGTTCTCCGTTCGCTTCGAAGAAGTAGTGGCCAGCACCATCACCCCTGAATTACTCATCCCCGAGATCGAGATAGACGCCGAGATCAGCTTTAACGACATCAGGCAAGGCTTTTATAACATCGTCATGCAGTTCGAGCCATTCGGGCCCAATAACCTGCGCCCCGTATTCCTCACCCGCAACGTCACCGACTTCCGCGGCATGTCGAAGGTGGTGAAGGAGATGCATCTGAAGTTCATGGTAGCACAGGCCAACGGCGAAGTAATAGATGGTATCGGCTTCAACATGGCCGATAAGTATCCCATGCTCACCAAGGGCCCCGTAGATATTGTCTACACCATCGACGAAAACGAGTTCAATGGCAATACCCGCCTCCAGATAAAAGTGCTGGACATAAGACCTGCAAAAAATTAGAACGCCGCTTCTTTACGAAGCGGCGTCTTTGCTGTTGGTCCTATTCCAGTCTGTCTATCTAATCCAATTTACTATGGGAATTATCTGTTGTTGCTGTTGAAGAATATACCTGGTATTCAGGTTGTTTGCCGCGCTTCTTCGCTATCCATGCCTTGAGCTTAAAGCTGAGCAGGCACATTACCGGTACCACTATCAGGGTCAGGAAGGTAGCGAAGCTGAGGCCATATATCATGGTCCAGGCCAATGGTGACCAGAAGGCAGTGCTATCACCGCCAAAGAATATGTGCGGGTTGAAGTGGCGCAGCAACTCATAGAAGTCGATGTTCAAACCAACTGCCAATGGTATAAGGCCGAGGATCGCTGCAGTAGCCGTAAGCAGCACAGGTGTCATACGGGTGCGGCCTGCTTCGATAAGCGCGTCATACACACTCATGCCTTCTTTGAGCATCATATCCATGAACTCCACCAGCAGTATGCCATTGCGGACAACGATACCGCAAAGGGCTACTATACCGATACCACTCATCACCATCGAAAAGGTATTGCCGAATATGGCATAACCAAGGAACACACCCACCACACTGAACAGCACCTCACTCATAATGATCAGTGTCCTGCTGAAGGAGTTGAACTGCAATACAAGGATCATGAATATAAGTGCTATTGATATCATCATCGCAGAACCGAGGAAAGAACCGGTTTCTTTCTGATCTTCCTGTTGGCCACTCATCTTTATGCTCACACCGCTGGGCGCATGGAAGTTATTGATCTCCTTTTGCACGGCGGCCACCACATCGTTATCCACAAAGCCCGATATAACGTTAGACGACAGCGATATGATACGTTTCTCATCTTTACGTTTAATACCACCGTAGGTAGTACCATAATCCACATCGGCAAAGGCACTCACCGGCACTTGCCTGATAATGCCACCCAAGCCCATATCGCGGTACACTATCGGCATGTTGCGCACGGCATCTATGTCGCCACGCTGCTGCTCGCCCAGGCGAAGGGTTATGGGATAATCATCATTCGCATCGCGGAAGCGTGAGATCTCTTTACCAAACACCGCAGTGCGCAGATTCCCTGCAATCACGCCAGTGGATATACCTTCTGCGTTCATGCGGGCACGGTCGAGGTTGAAGACAATCTCGGGCTTATCGGCCTGGAAGTCGCTACGCAGCTCCTCCACACCCGGCACCTGTTTCTTATCAAGGTACTTTTTAAGCCTTTGCGATGTTGCAACCAGCGTATCGAGGTCATCACCCACTATTTCTATAACAACGGGTTTAGGCAATGGCGGACCGCCCTGCTCTTTATCAACAGTTACTTCTGCACCCGGAACACCTTTTACAGCCTTACGGATCTTCTCCATAAGCTCAGTAGTGGAAACGCCGTGACGCTCCGCAAACTCAACATAAGCTACCGTTATCTTTCCTTTGTTGGGGAAGTCGCCTATCTCATTAGAAGTAGGATCAACAGCGCCAACCGTTACGTTGGAGATCACGGATTTCACAACAGGGTTCAGCTTGTGCTTTGCAGGATCATTACCAAGCGCCTGGTTCACTTTGTCTTCGAGACCTTTCAGCACTTCATTGGTTTTAGCCTGGTCGGTACCCACCGGCATATTCAGGTATACATAGGTAAAGTTAGGCTCACCGGAGGGGAAGAATACGAACGGTGGATTACGAAGCCCGTAGCCTACAAAGGAGATCACAAACAGTGCAATCGTACCGAGCAAAACCTTCCATGGATTGTGCAAAGCGCGCACCAGCCATTTGGTGTACCACTCACGGAATGCAGGCCATGCTCCGTCCTGGAAGGCATGTATCCATTTATCGAAAACAAACTTCTCAAGGAGAATAAATACGTAAACAAATAGTATGAAATTGCCCATCGCCCATGAGCCACTAATGTCACAAAGAAGAGCAAGCGCGCCAAATATGATGAGCAATACACGGTCGCGCTTTGTGAAGCGTGGCTTTTCCTTGTGCTCACCTTTTACCTCCGGCTTCATGAAGCTAACGGCGAATACCGGGTTGATAAGGTAGGCGACGACGAGTGAGGCCAGCAGTGTTATGATGAGTGTAATAGGCAGGAAGAACATGAATGAGCCTATCACACCTTTCCAGAAAGCCAAAGGAATAAATGGCATCAGGGTGGTGAGCGTACCTGATAACACAGGGAGGAACACTTCACCGGTGGCATACTTGGCCGCCTGCGCGATGGGCACCTTGCCATTGTCGAAAATACGGTGGGTATTCTCGATCACCACTATCGCGTCATCCACCACTATACCCAAAGCAAGCAGGAAGGAGAACAGCACGATCATGTTCAGCGTAAAGCCCAGGGAAGGCATCACGAGGAATGCCAACGCACAAGACAGCGGCACTGACAATGCCACAAACAGGGCGTTGGTTACACCCATAAAGAACATGAGAATGATAGTAACCAGTATGAAGCCGATGATAATTGTGTTAACCAGGTCGTGCAGCGTATTCCTCGTGGTCTGCGACTGGTCGCCAGTGATTACTATGCTAAGATCTTTCGGCAACTCGTCTTTTTTCATCTTCTCCATCAGGTCCTGGATCTTGTCGGAGGCATCGATGAGATTCTTGCCCTTGGCTTTAATAACATTCAGCGTTATCACATTGCTGCCATTGAGGCGGGCGTAGCTCTTCTGCTCTTCAAAGTCATCGCGCACATCGGCAATGTCTTTCAAGTAAATGGCTTTTCCTTGCTGGTTTCGCACTATTATATCGCCGATCTGGGCAGCTGTCTTAAACTCATTGCGGATACTGAGGATACGCTTCTGTCCGTTCATCGCCACCTCGCCCGCTGTCAGCGAAAGATTCTCTGAGGCAACGGACCGTTCAATATCATCGAAGGTAAGACCGGATGCCTGCATCTTGTATAGGTCAACGTTTACTTGTATCTCGCGATCGAGTGCGCCGACCATGTCTACCCGCTTAATTTCTTTCAGCTCTTCGATATTGTCTTTTACCCTATCAGCATATTTTTTCAGTCTATTAAGGTCGTAGTTGCCGGATATATTCACATATAGTATCGGGAACTCGGTAAGATCAATGTCCTTTACTTCCGGCTGATTTGGCAGATTCTTAGGGAGGTCCTGCGCTGCTTTGTCAACTGCGTCCTTTACATCAACTTTTGCCTTATCGACTTTTACATCAGTATTGAACTCAACGATCACTACCGAATAATCCTGGAAGGAGTTGCTGGTCACCTTTTTAACACCTGTAAGGTTCTTCACCTGCTTCTCAATAGGCTTGGTAACAAGATTCTCCATGTTCTCGGGAGAAGTACCCGGGTAAACAGTTTGTACAATGATCTGCGGAAATTTGATCTCGGGGAACTGCTCTTTAGGCAGACTATTGTAGGTCATCAGACCGGCAAGGGTGATGATGACGGTGATTATATAAATAGCTGTGCGGTTATTAATGGCCCAACTGGATGGCTTAAACTCTTTGAATACGTCTTTCATCTGAAATGTTTGGTGACGTTATGAATATATCCTTACTGTATTACTATTTGCTGGCCGTTATCGAGCTCTGCATAACCTTGTGTCACCACCTTATCACCAGCACTGAGTCCTGACAAAATCTCTACCATCCCGTTCGAATTGCGGCCTGTTGTTACCATAACAGATTTTGCGGTATTGCCATCGGCCACATATACCATATCGCCCTGACCAGTCTTCTGTATCACCTGTACCGGCACCACAAGCGCGCTCTTATTCTCGTAGTTTGCGATCTTCATTTTGCAAGACATGTTAGGGTGGAGCTTCTTATTATTACCCAGCTTCACCTGCACCAGGAAGGCGCGCGATACCGGATCAACTGCCTGAGCTACATATGTAAGGGTAGTCTGTATCGAGTCATTGATATCCGGCAGTACCAGCGTAACCCTATCGCCGGCATGTACCTTGCCAAGATAATTCTCACCAAGATTTGCCTCTGCTTTCATCTTATTGATATCCACAACGCGGATGCCATTCATGCCCGGGCTTGCAACATCACCCAGTTTTATATTTACCTGATCGACTGTACCGCTAATAGGTGAAGTGATGCGGTACATATTGCGCTGGGCAATAAGCGCATCCCTGCCTTTCAGCGCGCCCTCATATTGAGCCTTTGCCTGCATAAGCTGCACTTCCGTACCGATCTGCTGAGCCCATAAAGCCTGCTGCTTATCGTAAAGTTGCTTGAACAGGTTTAGCTGCACATCCTGGGCTTTTATTTGCTGTTCTATCGCAGCGGCATCCAGTGTAGCCAGCACCTGGCCTACACCCACGCGCTGACCAACATGTACATTGATACTGCGTATAACGCCGGGAGCCTGCGGAGTAGCGTTCACATTCTCGTCGCTAGCTATCTGCGACTGAACTTCAACATATGCGATAAAGTCCTGTGGCTGCACTTCGGTAACAGACACAGGTACGGTCTTCTTCTTCGTCGTGTCGGTCTTTTGTGTGGTCTGTTTTTCGGTTTTACCACCACCGCAGGAGGCCAGTATCACCGAAGCAGCTATTATTATGTATGGTTTGCGTTTCATACTAGATAAATTGTTCTGTTTGTGTGTTTTTATTTTAATAACCCCAATGCTTTTTTCAGATCAGCATGTGCGTTCACTACATCGAGCAATGAGCTGAAATAATTGTTCTGCGCCATCAGCAGGTCTGTTTGTGCCTGGTTAACCTCAAGATTGCTGCCAACACCTGCTTTGTATTTCTTGCGGGCGAGGTCGAGGACACTATTTGCAAGGTCCATGTTACGCCTCTGACTTTGCAACTGCAACATGTCATTTGTCAGTGTGGCCCGAGCTTGCTCCGATTGAAAGTCGATAGTAAGCTTGACGTTATCTATATTGTTCTGTGTTTTTTCAATGTTGTATTTTGTTTCTCGAATTAAATTCTTCTCAAGAAAACCGCTAAACAATGGCACATTCAACTGCAGTCCTATCAAAGAGTTAAAAAAGTAACTGTTTGGAGTGAACATGTTAGAAAATTTATTGTTCGCATAGTTAAACCCCGCATTGCCAAAAGCGTTCAACGTTGGAATGGCTGAGTAACGGTATCGTCTGAGGTTATACTCGTTTAGTTTTTGCTGGGTATTCAGTAAACTAAATTCGGTTCTCTGGTTATAATCTGCCGATTGCGCCAAAACGGAAATTGCATCTGTAACATTATTCTCCACGGATGTATCTGTTAATACTATAGGCTGGTGTATGTCCATACCCATTTGAAATTTCAAAAGCTGCTCGCTCACAGTAAGCAGATTGGCAATTTTCAAACTGTCAGTAGCCAGGTTATTTACCTGTACATTGGTCCTGTCCTCATCAATTTTTTCTGCAAAACCGCTTTGTCTTAATACGGCGATATCATGAGCTATGTCCCTGGCGTTCGAAAGTGAACTTTTAATTACGTCAAACTGACGATGGGCAATAACTAACCCATAATAAGCTCTTTGTACATTGTATCGGACATTTTCTTCAGTCAATTGTCCGTTCTGCCTGGCTAGCTCAATCACCGTATTACGTGCCTGCAACGCAACCAATACGCTGCCGTCAAATATTATTTGGGATCCGCTTACCCCCAAAGAAGATGAAAAGGGAAGTGACAGGGAGAATTTTTCAAGTGTTCCTGCGGGCGCGCTAGGGTTGAAATTATGTTGGTCTACAAGCATTTGCATTGGTTTGATATTATAGTCAAACTCTGCCTTACCTGCAAAATGGGGGTACGCTGCGGATATCTGCTGGTTAACCTGCGCCTGCTGGATTTTCACATCCAGCCGCGCATTTTTGGCGGCCGCATTATTTTTAACAGCATAATCCATTGCCTGTTGCATGCTCAGCGGC
Source organism: Bacteroidota bacterium (assembly GCA_018267915.1). GTDB lineage: Bacteria > Bacteroidota > Bacteroidia > Chitinophagales > Chitinophagaceae > MKUN01. Next base: position 73,997 of record JAFDXN010000012.1, read on the forward strand.
ATAGCTTCCTGGGCTGATGCATTCACAGCCATGAAGACAGTAAATGCCGCAAAAGCCGATCTTAATATATTTCCACTCATATTTTTGATAATGCTTTTAAATATTTCTCCTTGTATTTCTGATAAAGTTTCTCTCCCTTGGGCGTCATGATGCCGTAAAGGAATAACTCCATGATCTCGCGGTTCACCTCCCGCACATCGCCCCGCTCATTGATCATCATATTGGGTTGCAACAGCAAGAGCGACTTCTCGATATGGAACTTCGAAATGATATCAATATTCATTTCCTCACGGTAGTAACCTTCTGCTATGCCCCTTTCCAGGTTCTCCTTCACAGCGCAAACATCCTGCTTCAGCAAGCCTTCGCGGAAAGTGGCATAGCCATCGGGATAATAACGCTGGAGCTCCATAAGGGCAATAGGATTGATGCGGGTAAAGTTCTGGTCGATGATGCCCATTACCCGTACCATCGCCTCCACTGCATTCTCGGCTTCATCCATTACTACCTGGCACTGGCCAAACATGTGTTCTTTGTGCCACACCACGCTTTCCTTCACGATCTCGTCCTTATTGGCGAAATGCTGGTAAAGCGTCTTCTTCGAAATACCCGCCCTGCGCGCGATATCGTCCATTGTAACCGATTTGAAGCCATATTGGCCAAACAGCTCTACGGAGGCACCGAGTATTTTATTCAGTATATCCATTGCGGGGGCAAAACTATGGAAACGTTTTTTACGAAAAAAGTTTCCGATGTATACTTAATGCTTATAGTTACTATCAGCAAAAAAGATAAAGCGCGCCAGTATTGACTTTCAGCTAATGCCTCATTGCTTTTTGCCTTTTATTTATTAGATTTAAACCAATAAAAAGCAATATGTTATGGGACTAATGAAGGAATTTAAGGACTTTGCGATGAAGGGTAACGTGATAGACCTTGCAGTAGGTGTGATCATAGGCGGGGCCTTCGGCAAGATAGTAACTGCCCTGGTAGACGACCTTTTGATGCCTGTTATCGGCCTAGTAGGCGACGGCAAAAAATTCACTGACAAGTTCATGGTGCTGAAGCCCGGTAAAGACGGCGCAACAGATTTCAAGTCGTTGGCTGAGGCTAAAGCCGCCGGCGCCAATATCTTCGCCTATGGCGATTTCATCCAAACGGTAGTGGATTTCCTGATCATTGCCTTTTGCATATTTATGATGATCAAGCTATTTAATAGCATGAAAAAGAAGGAGGAGGCTGCCCCGGCGGCACCAGCGGCACCCTCCGCAACTGAAACCTTGCTTGCCGAAATAAGGGATGAATTGAGAAAGAAATCATAAAACGGGCCACATTGTGCCTGTTTTACGCGATTAATTGTGCATTTTTGTGCCTGTAAAGAGCCGTTCCAATAAGTATGGGGAAAATATACACTGATCTTTGCAGGCTGAAGAAAACGGGTAAAAGCGGCTTTGCCGTGCTTGTGGACCCGGACAAGGTTGCGCCATCGGATATGCCGCACCTTGCCAGCTTGTGCAATGATGCCGGTGTTGACTACCTGCTGATGGGTGGCAGCCTTGTGGTGGCCCACCAGATAGACGCCTGCATCCAGCGCTTCAAGGCAGATAGCGATATTCCCGTAGTATTATTCCCCGGTAGCCCGGCACAGGTGACGCCCTATGCCGACGCATTGCTATACCTTTCTTTAATATCCGGCCGCAATGCCGACTTGCTGATAGGCCAGCACGTAATATCTGCGCCGATGGTGAAAGCCAGCAACCTGGAAGTGATATCGACCGGGTATATGCTGATAGACGGCGGGGTACCAACAACAGTATCTTACATGAGCCATGCGGCGCCCATTCCAGCCAATAAACCTGATATCGCGCTTTGCACGGCATGGGCCGGCGAGCTGCAAGGCAAACACATAATATATATGGACGCGGGCAGCGGCGCACGCATACCGGTGAGCGAAGAGATGATCCGAAAAGTGAGCTCGCATATAGAGATACCGCTGTTCATAGGCGGCGGCATACAAACACCTGAGGAAGTGTATGCCGACTGCAAGGCGGGAGCCAACATAGTTGTAGTGGGCAATGCCATAGAAAAAGATCCTTTCCTGATACGCGACCTCGCACAGGCCAGTAAAGAGGCTACCGCCAGGGTATAAGCTATTCGAACAAATACCCCGCCTGCTCCAGGCTTTCAGGCTTGCCTACGTCGATGAAGATATTGCCTGTATGGTCGTAACCCTTTACGAGCTCTGTTTTGGCAAAATGCAGGTAGAGATCGACCAAAGAGAATTTCCCGGTAAAAGGCATATCCAATATTTTATGTGAAAGGACTTGTATGCCACTAAAAGCAAAAGGCCGCATTTCCAGCACCTCGCGCGAAATTTTTTGTTCACCGGTTTTGTTATTGGTCCAGCCACAGAGTATCATATGCTCATCAAAAAGCAGGTAGCGACCAGATTCACGCTTCATCACGGCCAAGGTGGCAAATGATTCATTGCTTTTATGAAAATCGATCATTTTGCCGAGGTCGAGGTTAGTGAGCACATCCACGTTCATTACCACAAAGTCTTCCTCATCTTCAAAATACGGTGCTGCTTTTAGTAGTCCTCCGCCTGTTTCCAAAACCATCTCGCGCTCATCCGATATGCTGACCCATGAGCCAAAGCCATTATTGTCTTGCAGGACTTGCTCGATCTGATCGGCAAAGTGGTGCACGTTCACGATCACATCTTCTATGCCATAGCGTTGCAGGTACCGGAGGCTATGTTCCAGCAGCGTTTTGCCATTCACCTCAGCCAGGGCCTTGGGGTGATGGTCGGTAAAGGGCTTGAGACGAGTGCCTAACCCCGCTGCGAAGAGCATTGCTTTCATGGCGTGAAAATAACCAATTACAGGTATAATAATTTGCTACCCAATTATCGCTTTGCCTTGTTACCTTTGCGCAAAATTTTTATAGATATATGTCTTTACTGGTAGTAGGCACTATGGCCTTCGATGCGCTTGAAACCCCCTTTGGAAAAGTAGACAGGATCATTGGCGGGTCGGCGACATATGTAGCATGGTCGGCAAGTAATTTTTACCATGATATCAAGCAGGTTTCTATCATCGGCGGCGACTTTCCCCAGTCGGAGATCGATAACCTTGCTGCGCGCGGCGTGGACTTTGCCGGTGTGGAAGTGGTGAAGGATGGCAAAAGCTTTTTCTGGAGCGGCCGCTACCATATGGACATGAACACAAGGGACACGCTTGTGACCGACCTCAACGTGTTGGCACAATTCAACCCGACCTTGCCGGAGAGCTACCGGGACAGCGAGATAGTGATGCTGGGCAACCTGGTGCCTGCCGTGCAAATGAGCGTGCTGAACCAGATGCGCCAGCGCCCCAAACTGGTTATAATGGACACCATGAACTTCTGGATGGAAGTGGCCCTGGACGACCTTAAGAAAGTGCTCACCATGGTGGATGTGCTGATGGTGAACGACAGCGAGGCCCGCGAGCTGAGCGGCGAACACTCACTTGTGAAAGCGGCGATGAAAATACAGGCGATGGGCCCCAAATACCTGATCATAAAGAAAGGGGAACATGGTGCATTGCTGTTCCATGAGAAGAACGTCTTTTATGCGCCGGCATTGCCGCTTGAAGATGTGTTTGACCCGACAGGCGCAGGCGATACATTTGCAGGAGGCTTCGTAGGCCATATAGCACGCACCAAGGACATTTCGTTCGAGAACATGAAGACCGCGATCATAGTTGGCTCAGCACTGGCATCATTCTGCGTAGAGAAATTCGGGCCCACACGCCTACAGGAACTTACTAAAGAAGAAATTGACCAGCGCATAAAAGAATTTGTAGAGCTGGTGAACTTCGATATTATTAACGTCGCTTAATCGGCTTTTCGCCCGACATTGTAGATCTGCCTGTCAGCCTGATACGCCAAAGCAGAAAATGCCTTATAGCGCCCCTGACATACCAGGGGGAGTTGCGAACCAGGTTATTATGCAGGTACAGCTTCTGCAGCTCCAACAGTGATAGCACATTGCTGCATATTTTTTTTGCTTCCGGCAATAGTTCCTCACGCAATACATCGACCATCAGGATGATCCTCATCTTGTCGGTATCGTTCCAGGCTTCATGGAGGTGGGCATCCGAAAAAGCAAATATCTTGTCCCACGATACTGAGGTGCCGGAAACTTTAAAGCCGCAGTCCGGCAGCATGGCGGGAATCGATATCGGCACATGCAGGCGGTAGTTGGCGTCCGTATCTCCAAAGTGCTCTTTGATATGTGTGCGGGGCGATAAAACGCTGATCGAAAAAGAAACAAGTCCCGGGATGGGCAGGAAATACTTAAGAAAAGCCTGTCCATCTTTGATATTCGTTTCATTGCGTTTGCCCCAAAGCAGAAAACCAAAACCCTCCCAGGTTTGGCCTTCTACCAGTTCCTTATTAAAGTATTCACCTTGTGTTTTGCCGCGGCTTGTTACAAAATCGAGCACTGCCTGTTGAATCGCCGGCAGGTTCTCACAGAGATCGTCATACCATTTTTTACCTTTCAGATCGTAAAATGCGGGGGCATCACCACTGTAAATGCCATTGTTCCTGAACGAGTACCAAACTTTCATAACCAGTTAGTCGGCCGAACCTCTTAGCGCAGTGCGGCCTTTTTAAAGTATTTCAAGTAGTTGCGGACGATATCCTTCGCCCAGCCCGGCCACTTTTTAATGAACTTAAATTTAAGTGTAAAAAACTGATATTTAAATGATGATAGTACGTTCCGGCATATCTGCTTTTTCGCCAGCAGGAATTCTTCGCGTATTACGTCCATGATTAGTACCATTCGGGGCTTGTCGGTCATATTCCAGGCCTCGTGCATGCAGGCGTCGTTGAAGACGATCATTTCATTGTCGAGCCAGGAGCGGTCAATGCCATTAACTTTAAGGCCGCAGTCGGGCAGGCCGGCGGGAATATGTATCGGGATATGGATCCGATAAATGGCATCTGTATCGCCATGATGCGGCTTGATGTGTGTACGGGGCTGCAAGGTGCTTATCGAGAGCGAAACAAATCCGGGTATATCCACAAAATGCTCCATGATGGCTGCACCCTGTGCGATAATCTTTTCATTGCGCAGTCCCCAGAACAAGAATGTGATCGACTCCCATTTGGAACCTTCAACCATTTTGGAATTGAAGTACTCGTGCACATCAACGTCACTTTGCAGGAAACGCATTGTCTTTTCCCGTATTACCGGCAACTCCGATTCGAGCTTGTCATACCAGCTCTTGCCATGCAAGTCATAGTAGGCGGTATCACCGCTGTATTTGTTGCGTTGATATGAGTACCAGGCTTTCATAGGTTCACCAGCTCCAATGATACGTTTTTGCCTTCCTGGCTTGCCTCTCTCAATTTGTCGGCAAGGGTGATACGGATGGCATGTTCGGATTCGGTAAGGAATACCCTAAGCTCTTTGCTGAAGCCGAAGTGCTGCCTTATTTTTTCCGTCGCCTTGAAATAATCTTCTTCTAAAAGTTCGTAACGCTGGTTATACACATCTTCCTGGCCGGGCAGTAATTTGTAGCCCATTGATTTATTGAATGCAATGGAGCGCGCATTGTCGCGCAGTATCTTAATGTAATTGACCCTCATACCCATGATGAAGCCAATGTCTGTCAGCATCAGGGCTGCCTCCATGATCTCTACCGACTCCAGGTAAGCTGTATCCCAAATAAAGATACCACCATTGTGTGTGACACCGCTTTCCCAGTCGATGTCAGAGCCGTATATAAGACCGATGAACTTGCCTGCTGTCTGTATCAGGAAGTAATTGTTATTCACATTATCGACCTTTGCAAACCATGCCTTCTGCATTTCGGGAGTTATTTCTTCCCGGTACTCCATAGTGTTGCGGATAGAGGGGGAGTTCCTCCATTGACGCACCAGTTCTATATACTCTTCGGTAAGCCTTACTAACCTTACGTTGCCGCGTTCTAAAATCATTTACAATACCTGCTTGATGGTGTATAGAGGTTTATTTTGCTGTGCAAGGAACATCTTGAACAGGTAGATGCCTAATATGCCGAGGCAGAACATAACGACACTGGTTGAGAAGAAAATTGCGACCATGATAGAGGTCCAACCTTCGATAGGCACCCCACGAAAAATTTTTATATAAATAATGCGGAGACCAATAAGGAAAAACAGCAGCGAAAAAATAAAGCCTGCGTTCACCATAGCCTTAAGCGGGAATGCCGAATAGTTGGTGATCATGCTAAAATACATCTTCACCAGTTTGCCCATTGTATAGCCTGTCTTACCATACTTGCGGGGGTAGTGTTTTACGTCTACATGGGCAAAAGTAGTCGTGTACCAGAGCAATACTTCGTCCAAAAAGAGAAAGCTGTTACGGTGGTTGGCGGTTATCTTATCGATCACATCCCTGCAAATGAGCCTGAATGAGCTGCCTTTTACGTCGGTGCTCGTGATCATTTTATTATTGTGTTGTACCAGCTTTGTGCCGGCAGTGCGCATAGCGGAATGCTGCCGGTCTATCAGCTGGGCATACACTACCTCGGCATTGGTCTCCTGCTGCCGCGCTATCAACTTCAAAATATCCTCAGGCGCGTACTGCAGGTCATCATCAATAGTAATGATATACTGACCTTTGGCATAGTTAAATGCGCATAGCAGGGCGGCGTGCTGTCCGTAGTTCTTTTGCAGGCGCACGGCTTTTACCTTATCGGGATAACGGACTTTCAAGGCTGCGATCTCATCCCAGCTGTCGTCTTTGCTGCCATCGTCGATAAATACGATCTCGTAAGGAAGCCCCGCCATGGCAATGGTAGTCCGCTCAGTCAGCTCTGGCAGCGCACCATCGCTGTTGTACACAGGTACCACAATGCTGTATGTCACATCCTTGCTCATCAGTTACTTAATAAAAAACCGCCGTCCATATATAAATTGACACCTGTTATCCACCTTGAGGCTGGGGACAGGAAGAAAATAATCGCATTGGCTACATCTTCCGGGTAGCCCACACCTAAAGGGTATTTGCTCACATGCTCATTCATTGCTTCCTCAAAGAGGCCTTCAGAGGAATAATCATACATCGGCGTTTTTACCATTGCCGGGCTGATACAGTTGGAGCGAATGTTACGACCTACATATTCGGCAGCCACGGTTTTGGCGAAGGCCTCGAGCGCAGCCTTCGATGAGGCATACATAACGTTACCCTTGCCGGGGAACTGGCCCGATATCGACGATAGGAAAACCAGTGATGCCCCGTCACTTATTTTTTTGGCTTTGAACAATGCTGCGGTAAGCAAAGCGGGAGCGTAAAAATTAGTATGGATGATCTCGTTGAGCTTTGCCGCATTCAGGAAGGCTATGGGAAATGGTTTTACCAGGCCGGCACAGTGCACCACGCCATCCAGCGCAGGTATCTCTTTGGCAAAGGCAGTTATTGCTTTTTCATCAAGCAGGTCGCAGGGGAGCACGAGATGACCTTCTCCTGAAAGCTGCGACAAGGTTTCGTTAAGGCGCTCCACATTCCTGCCTGTCAGCACCATCCTGGCCCCAAATGTTGAACAGTCTATAGCGGCTTTGCGGCCTATGCCTGATGAGGCACCGGTCACCAGTACCGTCTTGCCATTTAAATGGAAAGGTGTCTGCATTACAACTCAATAATACCCGGCAATACTAAATGTTCGGTGTTCAGTATCACAGAACCCCATGACAGACCGACACCAAAGCCTGAAAGTAATAATTTATTTTTTTTCGTGCTTAGCTCATTTTGAAGGCAGGCTAGCATGGTAATGGGTATCGAAGCCGAACTTGTGTTGCCATATTCCCTGAGGGAATAAGGCACTTTTTCGGGCGGGAACTTTAGCTTTTTCCTTATGGTCTCATTCATCAGCAGATTGGCCTGGTGCATAATAAAGTAATCGATATCGGCAACTGTGTAGCCACAGTGGGCCATTAGCTGCGATACATTAGGTGGCACCTCTTTAACTGAAAAGTTAAAAATATCTAATCCATTCAATGCAAGATTCTTCAATTTGCGCACAACGCCTTTTTCCAGCTCCACGGCTATATCGCTTTCAGGCATTATGGGGTTTTTCGAGCCTCCATGCGGTATTATTATTGCCTGGTGATTATGTCCGTCGGACTGCAGGCTGAAGTGCATAGGGCTGGCCTCGTCGGTATGCTCAAGCAACGTTGCCGAACCGGCATCGCCAAATAGAGGATATGCGCTTTTGTCTGTGCGTATCAGGGAAAGACTAGAGGTATCGCCGGCAAGCAGTAGTGCTTTTTTGATACCTGTACTATTCATAAGGCTGGCTGCTATGCTGAGTCCATATACATAACCCGAGCAGCCAAGCGGCACATCAAATGCCAGGCAGGTGCGCGGCAGGCCCAACCTGTCTTGAAGAATGATGGCAGACGAGGGAAGTATATAGTCCTTTGACTGCGAAACAAAAATGATAAGGCCTATTTCGGAGGGGTCGCATTGCGTGGCCTCCATGATCTTTTGCGCAGATACGGCGCACATATCCGATGCCAGTGATGTGCTGTCGGAAATATGGCGATGCAAGACCCCCACTGTTTTTATAAACAATTCCCGTTCTTCTTCGGTGATCCAGTCATAATCCCTGTTGCTTTCCACGGCTACAGGCACGCAGGCCGCAATACCCCGGATGCGAACGTTATTTATTGAAAAAATAGCCATTTTAATATTTCACTTCGCAATCGGATAAAGGTAACTGATTTCCATCTAATCGGTCTAAAATGTAAGGACTGTAGCGCCCCAACTATTACCGGTGCCAAACCCCGCAACCAATACCTTTGTGCCTTCATGAACGAGCCCATCCCTCATGGCCTCTTTCAATGCTATGGGTATGGTGGACTGGATAGTATTGCCGGTATTTTCCATAAAGTAGTAAAACTTACCTTCAGGAATTTTCAATTTCATCCGCACCTGTTCCAGCGCATATTGGTTGGCCTGGTGAAGCACAAAGAGGTCTACCTCTTCAAGGCGCAGTCCGTTTTTAACAACTGTTTCCTGTATAATACGAGGCACGTTCTTGAGGATAAAAAAGAAGGTACCCGGCCCATCCATATCAATACTGCTATCGGTATAAATATTGCCGAATTCATCCGTTCTTTCAAGCAAAGAGGTATCGGAGAGCGGATTACGGTCCCAGCCGTCACGAATAATGATCTTTTGGTAGCCCTTGCCATCGGTACCGAGGACAAACTCTCCTATATCTGCCGTGCCGCCCTCATGCCTGCGGATCAATGTGGCTGCAGACGCATCGCCGAACAGAAGCCGGATAGATAAGTTTTTCGGATGCACGTAGCGTGTAGGAATAGTGGAGGATATGAGCAACACATTATCAATGTGCAGGGTGCTCATAATACTTTTTGACAAGGCCAGGCCGTACAGGTATCCGCTGCAGCCATGATTGAGATCGAATGAGGCGATGCCGGTTTTAAGGCCTAGCTCATGCTGAATAAGGCAACTGGTAGCCGGCGTAATGTAATCGTGGTTGAGTGAAGTGTAGACAAGGGCGCCAATGTCTTCCTTTGGGAAACCGGTCTCTGCAAATAGTTGGTTGCCGACTATCACGCCCATGTCCGAGGCACGCAGGTCTCGTTCGGCTATATGTCGCGATTTGATACCAATATTTTCGATAAGCTTTTCATCAACCTTCCCGGGAAATTCCCCAGCCAGGCTATGATTTGTCTCTACCGTTTCCGGCAAATAGTAAGAGATAGCGGTTATGCCATATTGTGTCATTGTTCGGGTTTGGGGTTAGGTTAAAAAATTGAGGTAACAGGTAATTCAAATATAAATACATTTACTTACAAATGCAAATAATATCTTACCAATTAAATAATAGTATATAAGGAATAGACGGTGAGAAACCGAATTAACGCGAGGTGGGCAGTATATCGTTGAATAGAAAAAACCAGCGCAGGCTTATGCCTTCGGCAATAGGTCGTAAAGGTCCTGAACGGTATTACAGTTCCGCAGGGTATCTCCCGTCAGCGTCACATCATACTCTGTCTCGAACATCGCGATAAGTATGAGCGCATTCATGGAACTCCAGTTCGGGAAATCGCGGAAAGAGGTTTCCGGCTTCAGACTGGAATCATTTATTTCAAGGGCTTCGTTGATCTTACCGATGAATTCGTTGATAGTATCCATTAATCTTTTGATTTATGCGCTGTATTAACTCGTGGCGACAAATGTAACTAAAAAGTCAAAACTGTAGCACCCCAGCTCAAGCCGGTACCAAAACCGGCGATCAAGACCTTACTGCCCTGCTTTAACAGGCCTTTTTCCATTGCTTGTCTTAGCCCTATGGGCACGGTGGCCTGTACAGTATTGCCCAGCCTGTCCATGTTGTATAAAAAACGCCCTTCTTCCAGTTTTAACTTCTTACGCACATACTCCAGCGCAAAATAATTGGCTTGATGCAGCACAAACAGGTCAATATCGTCCAGTGCCAGGTTGTTTTTTGCCAACGTTTCCTCTATAAGCACCGGCACACGCTTCAGTATGAAAAGCAATATACCCTGCCCATCCATGTACAGGCCTTTATTGGTGTAGACATTACCAAACTGGTCTCTTCGCTCCTCAAAAGAGGCATCGGTAAATGGAGATGCTTCGCGGCCATCCTGGATAATAATGCGACGATAAGATGCCCCGTCAGTACCTAGCATAAATTCGCCCACTTCCCCATAAATGTTGTTCCCGCTACGTGATATGAGCGTGGCAGTACCTGCATCCCCAAATAGTAGTCTTAACGAAAGGTTGGCGGGATCAATGTACTTGGTAGTGGCCGATGCAGTAAGGAACAATACGTTTTCCATACCAGCCCCGATAATCAGGCCTTTGGCCATGGCAAGCCCATAAAGGTAGCCACTACAGCCATGCGTCATGTCGAATGTACCGGCATGCTTCGCGAGCCCCAGTTCCCCGTGCAACACACAACTTGTGGGAGGAGTGACATAATCGTGGTGTTCCGAACAATAAATGAGCGCGTCGATCTTATTTCTGTCAAAGCCTGTTTCGTCAAAAAGGCGCTCGGCAGCAAGTCGGGCTATGTGGGAAGCTTTCAGATCTTTTGGAATGATGTGGCGCTCATATACGCCCAGCTTTTCAATAAGATCTGCGCTGACCTTTTCCGGGAACTGGGCCACCAGGTCTATATTGCGTTCTACTTGTTCCGGCAGGTAATAACTGATCGCGGAAATATGAATATTAGAGTCCACTTCCTTCCTTGTATACTCGAGCCCTAAAGCCCTTTATACACTTATTATCACAAATATACGGGACATTTCGATTCGGAAACGCCAATGTTACCTTTCCGGGGTAGGCGCTTTATTACGGTCACTTATCAATTGCTGCAGTAAGTGTTCATAATAACTCGCCTTTTGAACGTCATTTTTCGAAGTATAGTAGTTACGCAGGAACATGACAACCTGGGGATTTACCATGTGGTTTTGGGCAGCCATTTCGCAATACATCACCGCAGACGCCGTATCGTTCCGATAAAATGCTACATTCGCCAGATCCGTGAATGCCGTCCCCTTGTCCGGCAGATTTTTTGTAGCCTTCGTCAACACTTTTATAGCATCGGCGGTATCATGATTCATGAGCAATACATCGCTCATGTCGAAATAAGCCTCTCCAAAAGTAGAATCGTAATAGATGGCTAATTCAAACTGGTAGAGGGCTGAATCGATCTTATGATCTTTAAAAAATAGGATGCCGAGGTTATGGTTCAGTTTGGCACGATCATTAGCATTAACCGCTACATCGCCGGCACCCATTTTAGATGTGCCTTTCAGTGCCATATTGATATACTTCTTCGCCTGTGCAGTGCTGTCTTCATTAAAATAGATCACCGCCAGGTTATTTATCGCACTGCCCATATTAGGTGTTATCTCTATCGCCTTCAGGAAGTTGCTTTTTGCCTCCTGTAGAAAACTCATGGCACTATCATAATACAATTTTGCATTCACCATGTCGCCACTGTTTTTGTAGTCAATAGCGCGGCTGGTGTAAAGTTTGGATACACCCATCATCAATTCGCCATTTAGCATATTGGCTTTAGTCGATTTTTCAAGATACTTTATATCATGCCGGTATAATACAAACTTATTTTTCCAGTCCATGTTTCTCACGACGCTTCTTGCACCGTAGGCACAGCATAGAACAACCAATACCAGCGCAAGGCGTTTACCGGCGGCATTAAATTCAAAGCCGGCAGGGTTTACCTTGAACAACCTGAAGAGATACCATATCACAAACATGCAAAAGCCAAGCGAGGCTGCATACATAAAACGCTCGGCCATCATACCCGGCGACGGTCGAAAGAGGTTGGAAAAAATAAAAAGGTTCAACACAAACCAGATGGCAGCAAAGACGGGTATCGATTTCTTCCGGAAATTGACAATGATGTATACACCTATGCCAATAAAAACAAGAAGCGAAAGCCACACCCAAATATTATCCCACCCAACGATGGGCACATAGGCATAACCATAATAAAATACCAGGGGAAAGGGAATAAAATGCAGGTAAAGATACCAGCCCGATATATAAACTGCAGTGGCAGATTTTAAGGCAAAACTGTAACCTGAAACATAAAAAGGGTTTTCCATCGCAAAGAACAGCCTCTGGTCGGGCGGCAAAACTGTTCCAAGAACCGAGGCGCTGAGGCGAAACATGATAAATATCGGGATAAGCGTCAGCAGTATCCTTTTGATCGACATATCACTAAAAAAATAAAAGGCTATAGGAGGTATGACAAGCAATGGCGCTACTGTCTTCTTACATAGTGTACCGATTATGAATACCGTGGGATACAGGAAGAGGTAAATCCATTTCTTTGTCGTGTAATATCGCCAGGATATATTAAAACTGATCACCACGAAAAAAAGCGCCAGTATTTCGTCGCGGCTCTTTATACTGTCCACTACTTCCGTATGCAGGGGATGCACCGCAAAGAACATGCAAACGGCAAAGGCATACCACGCATGCTCTTTCTTAAACCATTTAAGCATTATCGAAAAGATGAGCACTACAGTGATGGCATATATCAATACATTGAAAAAATGGCTCACGGGGGGCTGCTGTCCTATGTAGGCATATTGTAAAACAAAAGACAGCATGGTCACCGGCCGGTACTCGAAAGAGTTTTCGTTGTCGGAAAACGTATTGTTGGAAAATATCCTGGGTATGGACTTCAGACCATGGCGGGCCGCCTTTTGAGCATTATTGGTGTAGAGTTCATCATCAAGGTTAAACCTGTTGGGTATGCCATTGGCGAACACAGCAAATGCCAGGACAAAAAGCGCGATCTTCTGGTAAAGAATGGTCCGGTCTTTACGAGGCTTAGCCGGGGCGAGTTCTTTGACCGCATCGCTGCTGCCTTCCTTTTTTGGGGGCACAAGGGCTGCCTTATTTTTTTTTGAGGCTGCTTTGCTTTTAGACATGGCTCAAATGTAATATAGATGGGTTAAAGCTGGCTGATGAATTTTTTTATCTCGTCGATCACCATACTCTGTTCATTATCTGACAGGTCGGTATAAGAGGGTATAGTAATGATCCTTCGGCCCGCGTCTTCGGTGACAGGCAAAGACCCTTTGTTATACCTGGCGAAATACGGCTGCAAATGGTTAGGATAATAATGCACTGCGGTGCTGATACCCTTTTCCCACAGATGCCCCATAAGCTTCTCGCGCCAGGGTTCTGCGGCCAATATGCAGAAGATATAGGCAAAATCAGTGTCGGGGTCTGTGGCGGGTATCTCCAGCCCTTTATCAACTGGCAACTCATCAAGGTAACGCCTTACCATATTCCTTTTCTTTGCCCGTATCTCATCGATCCGCTGCAATTGCATCAGCCCGATGGCTGCTCCAACATCGTTTTGCGTACACTTATCGCCGGCCGATACCACTTCGTAATGCCAGGGATTGTTATTGCTGGTATTATACCTGTGCCAGGTGGAGCGGGCCATGCCCATATTACGGTAAGCCAATATTTTTTTCGCCACCTCATCGTCGTTAGTGGCAATACCGCCACCTTCTATACAGCATATATTTTTAAGCGGTCCGAAACTGAAGCAACTCATATAACTGTTAGCACCCACCGGCGCACCCTTGTAGCTGCTGCCGAAAGCGTGCGCTGCATCTTCTATCACCTTTAACCGGTGTGCTGCCGCGAGCTGCTGTACGGAATCTATACGACAGGAATGACTCCGGAAATGCAGGGGTAGTATTACCTTGGTCCTGGGGCTAATAAGACGCTCCACATCCGCAACCGAGATATTCAGATCTTCTTTGTCGACATCTGCAAACACCGGTACCAGGCCAAGCTTCATGATCACTTGTATTACAGACGCATAGGTAAGCGACGGGACTATTATTTCATCGCCGGCTTTGCAGCCTGCAACAATGAGGGCAACTTCAAGGGATTTGGTACAGCTCGATAGCGCAATGAAATGTTTTGCCTGTAGTTCCTTTTTGCATTCTTCCTCGAACGCGAAGACTCTGCTGCCTTGTCCCACCCAACCTGAGGCAATGACCTCTTCCAGCAATTTTCTTTCTGTAATTCCTATAGATGGTTTTGAAACGTTGATCACCGGTTCAAGATTATACGGTATAAAATTAATGTCTTAGCGTAGGGTAATTTAGATAAAAAATGCTTACCAGCGTACAGGAGGTTAGGCACGATAATATAACTTAGTGTGAGGATGTCAAGAAAAGCAAGGACGGGAACACTTTACACAGACCATAACCGGGCAACGCTGATCAGCGGCGGCAGGGGCTACTTCGACCAGTTGGAAGCCCTTATCGACCGTGCTGAGACCAGCCTGCAATTGCAGACATATATATATGAGGAAGACGAGAGCGGGGTTCGCATCGCCCAGGCACTGAAGCGGGCTGCCCGACGCGGTGTAAAGATCTACATACTGCTTGACGGCTACGCCTCACAGGGGCTTTCCGGCAAGTTCATCAGGGAGCTGAAGGATGCGGGTATCCACTTTGATTTCTTTGAACCCTTGTTTCGGAGTAGGGATTTCTACTTCGGCAGGCGGCTGCATTATAAAGTGGTGGTGGCGGATGCCAAATGTTGCCTGGTGGGCGGACGTAATATCGGCAACAGGTACAATGACATGCCCGGAGCACCCGCCTGGCTCGACTGGGCCGTATATGCCGAGGGAGAGGTAGCCGCGGGCTTATACAACGTTTGTGTAAAACAATGGAATCAACATTGTGAAGCCGGGGAGGAGCAGGCCCTGATCACTAATTCGCCATACGTGCCGGACGATGAATGCCAGATCAGGATCCGCATCAACGACTGGGTCAACCGAAAGACGGAAGTGCTGCAAAGCTATATGCAAATGTTCGGCACCGCCAGCAGCGAGATCATCGTTATGACAAGCTACTTCTGGCCGGGACGCAAGCTCGTCCGCAAAATGGCAAAAGCGGCGGCAAGGGGCGTGAAAATAAAAATGGTGCTTGCTGCAGTGTCCGATATAGCGCTTGCGAAATACGCGGAACGCTACATGTACCGTTGGTTATTCAGAAAAAACATTGAGATATACGAATACGATAAACAGGTGCTACATGGCAAAATAGCAGTTTGCGACAGCAAGTGGGCTACCATTGGCTCTTACAACGTGAGCAACATCAGCGCTTATGCCAGCGTGGAGCTAAACCTGGATATTATGAACCCGGCTTTTGCAGCCAACACCCGCGGCCAGTTAATGGCCATCATAGAAAATGATTGCGAACTGGTAACCAAAGACAAATACGCCCAACGCTACGGCTTTTTATCGCGGATATTTCAGCAAGCTGCCTTTATTTTACTCAATGTAATTTTCTTTGTTTTCACCTTTTACTTCAGGCGCGCTAAAAAAACAAAACGGACCTAGTTTCCCTTCACTTTCATAATGAAGGAACGCAGGTTGCGCCCCTTTAAAGCCGCAAATCGCCCGCGTTGCACTACCAGCTCATTATCGCCGGCTCCCCGCAGGAAGTAATGGAATACAAACTTAGCACTGTCGTCACCCCATCCGCCGATCTGCCCAAAGCGCAGATCATTGAACACGAGCGTATCATGCCATTGCTCGGCGGTATAGTATCCCTGGGAAAAACGTAACAGCCGCTCCAGGTCTTCGTTTTTATACATGCTTCCGATGAGGTTTTCATTGCGGGGATAATAGGCAAAATGAATACTGTCGTTGCGGCTCAGCACGGAGTAGTAGCCAATGTAATAACCAGAATCGCCCTCTGCCACAATGTACCAGAGCCAGCTATTGAACATAGTAGGTGTACTAAAATGGCGGTTCACCTTAATATGCTGGGCCTGCAAAGCCCTCTCAAGCTGCTGCTCGGCCTTTAGCTTGTTAAACCCGCAATACCCAAGGTAAAGACCGCTTATAGACAAGGCGATGATAGCCCAGTGTGTCTTGTTTTTATGTGTTCTGAACGCAAATACCGCTATTAGTGCCAGCGCTGTCCAAATACTGAAAAAGGGATCGGCCACAAAGATCACATTAAAGCTGAAACGCTTATGGCTAAAAGGCTCCAAAAGGCCGGTGCCATAGGCATTCATACAATCGAGGAAGAGATGTATAAATATCTCAACCCCCCAAAAGAGCAACCACGATCTGAACGCTATGTCGTGCTTGCGATGCCACCGCTCGGATACGAGGGAACAAAAAAATGCCGCGATTGCGAGAAACAGCAAAGAATGGGTAAAGCCCCTGTGCGCGAGCAGGTCTTCAGAAGGGCTCGTCCACAAGGAAGCAATAACATCTATATCCGGCAGGCTTTGGGCCACCATACCCCACCAGAGCGCTTTGCGCCTTAGCTGTTTACCAACGAATATCTCGCCTACCGCAGCGCCTACAACGATGTGTGTCACTGTATCCATCTTATATCCCGTTAGTTGTGGCGCGCATAAATTTGATTAGCCAACATTCCCATTTTCAAAAATAACCTATTACATTAGCTTCATAAACTAATAAAAACAATAATCTTATGAAACGTATCTTTATCCTATTAGCAATCGCTTCTATTTCCTTTTGCTCATGCAAAAAGTATACCTGCCACTGTGAAGACCAGGCAGGCGCAACTCACGACAAAAAGATAAAAGCAAAATCAGATTCCGACGCGACCACACAGTGTGTTTTGTACAATGCCGACCACATCGACTACTTCTGCGAACTGCAAAAATAATTGTTGTAAAAAGACCGGCTAACGCCGGTCTTTTTACTTACCTGCTTCTTTCTTTGCCTTTTCCTGCTTCCTGAAGTAACGTCTTGTGAGGAAATTATGTTTGAGCGCTTCCATGTCTTCATTAAAGGCTGCCGTTCCCTTTTCTATATTGTCCAGGCTATTTGTAAGCTTGTTAGTGGTAGCAGTGTCTTTCAGCAGGGTGTAAACGGTACCACTGCCGTTGTTCACATCTTTCTGTATGCCTCCAATAAGACTGTCGAGCCTGGCTATCACCGCGTCCGCTTCCGCCGATGCTCCGTTTATGTGGTTGACGGCTTGTTTCAGATCAGTAGCTACTGCGGTGTCAGCAAGCAATGTGCCTACAGTGCCCTTGCCATTATGCGCGTCTACCACTATGGTGTTTAAACCTGTTGCCACCTGGTTCACCTTTACCGCAGCACTCCTTATGTTCAGCAGCGATATTTTCAGGTTATAGGAGATCGATGTGTCGTTAAGCAGGTTCCACAGGGCGGCACTGTTATTCAGTCTTTTTATGGTCTGTTTCAGGTCTTGCGATATCACGGCAACGTTATCGTTGGTGGTCGATAGCGTTTCCAGCATTTCGTTAGTGCCCACTTCTTTTTTGACAGGCAGCAGGTCGTCATTCTCTACTGCCGGCGCGGGAATGGGATTGGTGGAAATATTGATAACCTTGTTGCCCATCAGCCCTTCATTGCCGATCGATACGATGGCGTTCTTGTGAATATAAGGCTGAAATTCCCTTTCCACCAGCATTGCCACCTCTATTACCGAGTCGTTCACAATGTGCACACTTTTCACATTACCTGCCTGTATACCCGAGAATCGCACATTATTGCCCTTGGTGAGCCCCATCACGTTCGTGAAGCGTGCTCGCACGGTGATATTATTTCCAAAATAGCTTTGGTTCCTCCCTATCATGTAAAGGGAGGTGACCAGGATAATGAGGCCTGCGATAACAAATATGCCAAGCTTGATGTTATTTATGATCTGCTTTGCCATAACATTTATTATTCAAAAAATTGTTTCACTTTTTCGTCTGTCGAGCGTTTCAGTTCTTCATAGGTTCCCGTTGCATAGGCACGCCCGTCTATCAGCACCACTATCCTGTCGGCTGTTATCTTCACACAGCGCATATCGTGCGAGATGATGATCGACGCTGTGTGGTATTTTTTCTCTACCTCCACCATCAGCGTACTGATCTCCCTGCCCGTGATAGGGTCAAGCCCGGAGGTGGGCTCATCATAAAGAATGATCTCCGGTTTCAATACCAGCGTCCTCGCAAGCGCAATACGCTTCTGCATGCCCCCCGACAGTTCCGCAGGCATCATGTCGATAGTATGCCCGAGCCCTACATTGCTTAGCACTTCTTTGATACGTTGCTCAGCATCTGCCGCACTCATGTGCTTCAGGTGTCTTCGCATAGGGAACTCCAGGTTCTCTCTAACCGTCATCGAATCGTACAAGGCATTGCTTTGGAACAGGAAACCGATACGCATCCTGATATGGTCGAGCCCTTCATGATCCAGCGATAGCACATCCTGTCCCAGCACGGAGACGCTGCCTGCATCCGGCTCCAGCAGGCCTATGATGCATTTTATCAACACAGACTTGCCGGATCCCGATCTGCCTAGCACGACAACACTTTCGTTCTTGTTAACGGTAAGGTCAAAATCATTCAACACTACATTGGCCCCGAAAGCCTTCTTTAGCCCACGCACAGCCAGTACAGGTTCGTTGTCTGTATCTTTCGCACTGATGATAGTATTTTGCGAGGCATCCATATTGATCAGTTGAATCCTAAGAGATCGGTTATTTGAACGACCACGAGGTCGATGATGAATATGAGTATGGAAGAAAGCACCACTGCGGAATTAGCTGAGAGACCCACCCCTTCGGTGCCTTTTTTAGAATTGTAGCCCTTGTAGCAACCCACCAGGCCCACTGCAAAACCGAAAAAGAATGTTTTGATAGTGGCAGGCAGCAGGTCGCTGAAGCCTACAGTATGCAGCACCTCATTCACATATAGGTCCATGCTCATCACACCCCTTATGTTGATGCCCAGGTAGCCGCCATAGAGGCCAATAGTGTCCGACAAGATGGTGAGTATAGGCAGCATCAGCGTGGTAGCCCACACCCTGGTCACTACAAGATATTTATATGGGTTAGTGCCCGATACCTCCATGGCATCTATCTGCTCCGTCACCCGCATCGATCCCAGTTCAGCGCCAATGCTCGATCCTATCTTTCCGGCGAAAATGAGCGCGGTGATGACCGGCCCTATCTCACGGATAAGCGATAGACTCACCATGTCGGGCAGCCTGGCTTCAACACCATAGTTCACCAGCGTGGGCCTGAGTTGCATGGTCAATACAAGGCCCATGATGAAACCCGTGAGCCCCACCAGTGGCAAGGATTTATAGCCCACGATATAACACTGGCGTAAAAACTCCCTTGCCTCAAACCGCGGCCTCAGGAACTCATGGAAGAACCAACCGGTAAATTTGGATATCGCACCTGTCTCTACGAAAAAGCTTTTCAGTTTTGTGCTTTGGCTCATAAAAGAAGCAAAGTTCAAAGATGGACCTATTTACGAGGCCTACCTGTGAGACCGGTCATAGCGAAATCTGATTGTTATCATTATATGCAATGCATCGCATTGTAACTTTACACATAGGTAATGGATGTGGATTTGCAAAAAATACAAGGGCTTACAGATGAGGCCGCGGCTCAAATTTTGTCAGAACATGGATATAACGAGCTGGCGGGAGTAGGTCGTAAAAGCTTTGCGCGCATTGTCATCGACGTCATCAGGGAGCCGATGTTCCTTTTATTGCTGAGCTGCGGCATACTGTATCTTTTCCTGGGAAGTATCACCGAAAGTATCTCCCTTGTCGTAGGGATACTATTTATCATGGGGGTCACTTTCTACCAGGAACGAAAAACAGAACGGGCTCTGGATGAATTGAAAAAACTGGCAAGCCCGAAAGCTATGGTGATCCGCAACGGGGCCAGGAAAAAAATCCCCGGCCGCGAAGTTGTTCCCGGCGATGTGATCGTGATAAGCGAGGGCAATAACATTCCGGCAGACGCTTTGCTTTTACAGTCGTCCCACCTGCTTGCCGATGAATCGATACTGACCGGGGAGGCTGTACCCGTAAGGAAAAGTGAATATGGCAATGTTTCTCAACAACGCTCCGGGGGCGAGGATAGTCCCTATATCTACAGCGGCACCATGGTAGTAAAAGGTACGGGGTTGGCCCGCGTATTGGCTACAGGGCAAAACAGCCAGGTGGGCAAAATCGGCCGGTCGCTTGGTATAATCAGTGAAGAGAAAACCGCTCTGCAGCACGAAATAAAACGCCTGGTGCGGATCATGGCAATATCAGGCATCCTCTCCTGCCTGCTGCTGGTGTTGGTTTACTATTTTACCAAGGGCAACTTTCTCAATGGTTTGCTCGCCGGCCTCGCACTTGCCATGGCGATGATCCCTGAAGAATTCCCTGTTGTATTCACGGTTTTCATGGCCTTGGGCGCCTGGCGTATGTCGAGACGCCATGTACTGGTAAGAAAACCTACGGCAGTTGAAGCCCTTGGCACAGTCACCGTACTATGTACCGACAAAACAGGCACGATCACGGAAAACAAAATGCAGGTCAGCAAACTTTATGTTGCCGGTGAGTATTATGACTTCGACCAAAGCAGGAACGCTGAGATACCCGAAGTCTTTCATGAAGTTGTAGAGTATGGCATTCTGGCAAGCAGGAACGATCCCTTCGACCCTATGGAACGATCGATACAACAGCTTGGAGAATTAAAACTCTCAGGTACGGAACATATTCATAGAGATTGGACACTTCTCAGGGAATACCCCTTATCGACCGGACTGCTATCGATGTCAATGGCATATCAAACAGGAGAGAACAAAGACCACATCGTTGCCGCAAAAGGTGCACCTGAAGCGATATTGCAACTATGCCGTCTGCCGGATGCTGAACATGCAAGACTCTCCGCCGCAGCCGGGCAAATGGCGGAACGGGGGTTAAGAGTGCTGGGCATTGCAAAAGCCCGGGTTAGCCATTCGGCACTGCCGGACACTCAAGAGCATTTTGAATTCTCGTTCTGTGGTTTCCTGGGCCTGGCTGACCCCATCAGGGGAGAGATACCTGCAGCGATAAAAAGCTGTTATGAGGCAGGCATACGGGTAATCATCATCACAGGCGACTATCCCGCTACCGCGCAGAGCATTGCCGCACAGGCAGGTATCAGGAACCATAGCGAGGTGATAAGCGGTGACGAGTTGGATGCAATGTCCGCCGAAGTGCTAAGTCGGCGCATCAGGTCAGTCAATGTATTTGCCAGGATCAGGCCAGAGCAAAAACTGAAGATCGTTGATGCGCTTAAACACAGCGGCGAGATAGTAGCTATGACCGGCGACGGCGTCAATGATGCCCTGGCGCTGAAAGCCGCACATGTCGGTATATCAATGGGAGAAAAAGGAACAGATGTAGCCCGCGCGGCGTCTTCGCTGGTATTGCTCGACGATAATTTTGCCTCCATAGTGGCAGCGATCAGGATGGGCCGGAAGATATTTGAGAATCTCCAGAATGCTTTCAGCTACATCCTGGCTATTCATATTCCAATTGCCGGCCTTGCTCTTATACCCGCAGTCATTCCGGGCTTGCCCATTCTGCTCTGGCCCATACATATTGCCTTTCATGAGTTGGTTATAGATCCGATGTCGTCGGTTGTTTACGAGCAGCAGGAGGACGAGAAAAATATCATGCAGCGCCCACCCAGAAGCACAAGAGAGCCTTTCTTCGACCGCAAAAAAGCCATATTCAGCGTGGTACAGGGGTTTATCGTTTTGGCAATTACCTTATCCGTCTATTTTATAGGTTATAGTGTTCATCTGCCCGAAAAGTCTTTAAGGGCCATCGCATTCATCTCGCTGGTATTGATAAATCTCGCACTTGCAGTATCAAACCTCTCCAGAAGCCGTAGTGTGATCGGCATCGTTCGGCAGGCCAGTGGCGCGGCAAAATGGATAATAGGTGCTACCTGTATCTTATTGCTGCTTATATTTTCAATACCTTATTTACGGGCTGTTTTTATGTTTCAGCTTTTCCCCTTCAGCTATTGGTTACTTATAGCGGGGGCTACAGTATTTGCCTTGCTTCTGTTTGATGCAATGAAATTTGGCCTGCGCAGAAAATGGCCTCTGCACTAAAAAGCGATTGCCCGCGTTTGCACCAGCTCCCTCATCCTCATTAAGTTGTTGCAGTTCATTTAGCTATAACACGATATGACCCCGTCATTCAGATGCGGCTATAGCTGCTCCTTTTTCGCAGTCTTTAGACGCTGCTCTTCCTGGTCGGCTTCCATCTTTTCTTTTTTCATTCCCACCCTTATGAATCCAAAGATGCTCATGTATACATTGGCTATCCACACCAGCGCAAAGCCACCCACGAGATAGCCTCTCCAGTCGTCAAAAAGTAAATGATACCGGGTTATAAAAAGAAAGAATATGGTTACGTAATGGCTAAAGCAATACTCACAGGTGAATAGATAGTAGAACTTACGCTGAAAAAGCCTTTTGCAGGTTTTTGACTTATTGATACAGAACTCCCGCGGTTCGCGAAAGACTTCTTCATGCGTTACCGTCCATGCAATACAGGCCACCGGCAATGCCAGCAGCAAAAGAGTAACCACCTGTGCAGATAATGGCATTAAAACCATAGACTATACAGCCTATAAAATTTGTGCCTGTATTCACTTACCCGATGCAAAACAACTTGTCGATGCCGTCGTGGCTCCATCGCTCCGGAAAACTTGTTTGACTTAAAAACATACGATAATACCGTGAGCTGGCCGTTGGACATCTAAAATAGGAGCATTAGCGCTACAATACCTTATGGCTGCAAAACACGCCCCGTGTGGTACGATTTTGATTGTCCAAATACTGGAAACACAACTAATACAGCATGTTGAATTTGTTTGACACTAAAAATGTCCGGAAAATAAAAGAGGGACTAGGTCTCCGGGAGGAAACGATCGCCGTATCGGAGAGCGTCACTTCGGGCTTTATACAAGCGGCACTGGCCAGCGCCGAAGAGGCCTCGATGTTCTTCCAGGGAGGTATTACCGCTTACAACCTGGGACAGAAATACCGGCATTTACAGGTCGAACCGATCCATGCGCAAGCCTGCAACTGTGTATCTGAAAAGGTGGCTGATGAGATGGCCATCAACGTCTGCTCCCTGTTTAATAGCAATTGGGGCATAGGAATTACCGGCTACGCAACACCTGTACCGGAAAGCGACAATAAGTTATTCGCTTACTATTCCGTTGCGCATAACGGGAAAATTATATTAGCCCGAAAAATTGATGCATTTAAGGATGATACGCTGGTAGTCCAGCTATTCTATGTAAACGAATCCTTAAGGGACTTAGCGGCTTATCTATCAAAACCCAAAACTTCATAAACCTAATGCCAACACTGGAAGAACGACTGAAAAAATTCAATAGCAACCGTGTGCCCGAAATGGTGCAAAGGAAGTACCAGGCTATGGCGCAAAATATGTTCCGGTTTTATCGCGGCACCTGCCACCTGTTTTATGAAGATCTGCATAAGATCAAAGGTTTTCCCAAGTCACCACCAGCCTGGATATGCGGCGACCTGCACCTTGAGAACTTCGGCAGTTACAAAAGCGACAATCGCCTGGTTTACTTCGATTTGAACGATTTTGACGAGGCCATCTTAGCACCAGCGCTATGGGAAGTGGTTCGGTTAACCACCAGCATTATACTCGCTTTTGAAATACTTAAGATCGATAAGCAAAAGGCAGCAAAAATGGCCCAGCTATTCGTGAAGAGCTATGCGGCAACATTAGCAGCCGGCAAAGCTTATTATATAGAGCGGAAGACCGCCAAAGGCATTATACAAACTTTCCTTACAGCAGTAGGCAAGCGGAAGGCAAAAAGTCTCCTTGACAGGCGCGCAATTATTAAAAAGCATATTTCCAGGATCAAGATCGACAACAAAAAGCATTTTGAAATAGATAGCATACTAAAACGAGAACTAACACTGCTGATGGAACATTGGCTGTACCATAATCACGATGGACCGTTTAACTATCGTGTAGCTGATGTTGCGTTCCGATTGGCAGGAACGGGCAGCGTGGGGGTCAAACGATACATTTTTCTTCTGGAAAGTACGAGGCGGGAGCAGGATTATTTGCTTGTCGATATGAAGCAATCGATGGAAAGCTCCCTAAAACCCTTTGTGAAATTTACACAACCCGATTGGCAATCCCATGCGGAACGGGTGGTTAGCGTGCAACGGCGAATGCAAAATATACCGCCGGCATTGCTGAGCATAGTCGAATTTAGAGGCGAATCTTATCTTATTCAGGAGTTGCAATATGAAAAAGACAGCATCGACTTCAACCTGATACGGGACCGATACCGTGATATATACAAGGTGATCGATGACATGGCCATACTGACCGCATCGTCACAATTGCGCAGTTCGGGGAGGCAAGGCTCCGCAATAGCCGATGCGCTTATTGCCTTCGGTAGCGACAACTCATGGCAGGAAGAGGTTTTACGATATTCGCGCGAATATGCAACCAAAACAAAAATCTATTTCCGGGAGTTTAAGCGATTATATAAGCAAGGTGTATTTTCTACCTGACCGGGAGACCTCCCATGATGAGGGTTGAGGTCGCGTACAATTTTCACTGATACCGCGCCAGGAACATATTATAATTTTTGCTGAAAAAATTCGGCCCGATATTTTTGGCGCGAAGGCTTGGTTTTTTTATAGCGCTTTGTCATTTTTGCAATATGGCAAAGCTCGTTTACAACAATAAAGGAGCCGTGTTTTTTAAGGCTCTGAAAATAGACGTTGAAAACTATTTCGTAGGAAACAGGATACGGAAAACCGGAGATTGGAGGCTATACCTTAAGTCCCTAACGTTAATGTTGATCGCCACCTGCCTGTATGTTTTCCTACTGACATCTCATTACCCGAACATCCTGGGTATAGTTCTATCTGCAGCACTTGGGTTTATTCTTTCAGGTATAGGCTTCAACATAATGCACGATGCCAATCATGGTAGTTACTCCAGCAAGCAATGGGTGAATGACCTTATGGGGCTTACTCTTAACGCCCTGGGCAGTAATGCTTTTATCTGGAAGCAGAAACACAATATCATTCATCATACCTATACCAACGTGGATGGCATAGACGACGATATTGCAAAGAGCCCTTTGATAAGGCAAAGTAGTACCCAGATATGGAAACCACTGCATCGCCTCCAGCACTTGTACTTATGGGTCATCTATGCGCTGAGCTCAATTTTGTGGATTTTCGTCACTGACTTTGTAAAATACGGAACAAAAAAAATATACACTACCCAATTAAAGCAGATCAATATAAAGGAGCACCTTATCTTCTGGCTTAGTAAAATGCTGTACGTCATATTTTATATGGTCGTACCCATCATGCTGGTAGGGTTTCAGAAGTGGCTGATAGGCTTTCTTTGCATGCATATTACCATGGGTTTATCGCTTGCCGTAGTGTTTCAGCTGGCACATGTTATCGAAGAGACAGAATTCCTGTATTTTGGCCACGAAGATGTAGTAATGGAAAATGAATGGGCGGTACATCAAATCAAGACAACAGCCAACTTTGCGCCTCAAAATTTATTCATTACCTGGTTTGTAGGTGGTCTGAATTACCAGATCGAACATCATCTTTTCCCGCGTATCAGCCACATTCACTACCCGGAACTAAGCAAAATAGTACGCGCCAAATGTGAGGAATACGGCATCCAGTATAACTGTATGCCCACTGTTGGAAGTGCTATAGCTTCGCATTACCGCCACATGAAATCGCTAGGAATAAAACCGATAAGCAACGCCGGCAGAGCCGCTTAGAAACGACGTGTGTGCTTATCCCCTGTTATCAATTTTAACTGGTAGAAGTCCTTCCTCCGGTCTTTTAAGTTTCTAACGCTGCCATAACTATGCAACTCGTGCAATAGGGAAAGATCCACCTCGGCTATAAGTATCATTTCGGCATGTGAGATTACTTTCCGATACAGAAAGTAACTTATCAATACTGGAGCGGCTTTCAATTGATTGGGGTACAAATAAGTGGAAAAACCTATTTGGCATTCCGAAAAATTGCATTCCATATGTTGGGTAAAGACTTAACACATTCGCTTTGTTCCCTATGATCCCCTTCTTTAATCGCGGGCGTACCAATATATACCTTACTTTCTTCCAAACTTATAGGAAAACCACTTTGAAAAAGTATTTTGGCCCCTTTCGGTATTGTAACCTCCTTATTAACTACCTGACTTTCTATAATTACGCTGTCTTCAATGATCACCGTGCCTGCAATACCAACATGAGATTCAATGACACAATTTTAGGTTTCCACCTCCATTAAGATTTTGATATTAGAAAATCAAGGATTACACCAGTCGCAGTACATTGGAGATTCTTGTGTTTTAGAATGAGGATACAAACTTTCTCTTCTAGCACCACACTTCTGACAGCCACAAATGTATGCTAGTGTGCTTCTTGTGGGCATACCACATGCTTCGCAAGGTAGGCCTTCACGAACGTCCACTACATCAAAACCTGGGGCAGTACATGCGGGACATTTTTTATTAATTGACTCTATTAGTCTTTTCGTTGCGTTCTTTATCACATTCATCCTTGTTGGATTATGCAATGCCCTCATGTCAGTTTCTAAAAAAACGCCGCCATATTTGCCTAACAATATATCAACTAAGGTCTTTAAATTATTCCAGGAGTTAATTCCTTTCACCATGTTACTTATGTCGTCTTTATCCCTTCTTAATATTAACGAGTGGGATGGAAAGCATACTTCTTCTGCAAAATTTTTGACCTCTTCCCATGTATGTAGGCGGCCCGCCTTGAAGTTGGTATCGGTAGTTAGCTCCCTGACTTTAATTTCAAGGCCATACTCCATATCAATTAGCAGGATAATTTCATCATCTGCCGGGAGAAAGGGAACAGTAGGATGCGACCCAAATGATCCCTCGCTAGCGACAGCTAAAGAACAACCATATCGCTTCATCGCGGCTCTGCACTTCATTCTTGCTGCCTCAACAGGATTAGGATTTCTCTCAACCTCTCCCGTAAATGTTCCAAAACAATCTGTATTAAAACCGTTGACTTCAACAATAGTTACACCCAACTCAGCCTCAAGGATTGGCGCCATAACTGCTTCTTTATTGTGCATAGTAGCTATCACCAGATCACGTCCCTTAAAGGTGTGATTGTCCATAATTTATCGTTATGTGGAAAACAATTACGAGTTATGATAATCAGGACAAAACTCTAGGGTTAGTTTAGCATGCAGTGCAACGTGCTTATATCCACTTTGAGTTAAAAGTCTGGATATCGCACGTTGATCATGTTCCAATTCATTCACTCTTTTTTCACAGTGTTTAATGTCTTCTTCTGATAAGACCGAAGTATCAATCTTTGCAATTTGAAAGTCGGTTTTGACCTTGAATATTTTGGCAAGCAACTGCTCTGCTTCTTGAATGGTATATCTACCATTTATCAATATTGATTCCATAGCATTCTCTTTTTATAAGTCATTTTTTATTGTCCTTGTCCTGCGCTAAAAGATTGTTGCCCGTCTATCACATAAAGATTCTCTGTCTTTATAATCTCAAGCTTTCTATGGTGAATTTTCTGGAGCAGATCGATTACAACCTGATAATTCACACCTTGTTGCAAATCTCTTGCAAACCGACAACGCCAATGGTCAGTGCAAAATGTCTCGGGAAAACCATTAGGCCAAACTTTCGTGCCGCGATTAGTAATCATCGTTAACTTCATTCCATACGATTCTACATCCGATAGCAAAGAGGCAAGATTTTCAGGATTTCTGTCCTTAAACTGTAAGAACACATCTACACCGATAAGCTCTCTTAATGCGGGCTTGACCTCAGAAATCCGAATGTTAAAATCTTTATTGCCATCTCCATAGTCAACCTGTTTGAATTTCTGGGGCAACATACCTAATCGCGTAATTACCGCTTCCGCAAATTCCTTTGTCCCAACAATTTCCTTTGACACGCCACTATTATATATATCCTCTGTGTGTATCCCGTCTTCTATTGTTCTTAGCCATGCATTATGTATCTTCTCTGCGATATCAGATTGCTTTATATGAACGAGCATTTGAATTGCTGCCAGTAACAAGCCGGATGGATTAGCTTTATTAGCTCCGGCAATATCTGGTGCCGATCCATGAATTGCTTCAAACATTGCAAAGCCTTCGCCTATGTTTGCACTTCCTGCCAGACCAACTGAGCCGGTAATCTGTGCGGCAACATCACTAAGTATGTCTCCATAAAGGTTCGGCATAACTATCACATCAAATATCTCGGGAGTCTCTGCCAGCTTAGCTGCACCTATATCCACTATCCAATGCTCCTTCTCCAGATCAGGATACTCTTCGCCTATACGGTCAAATGTTTTATGAAAAAGGCCGTCGGTCATTTTCATTATATTGTCTTTAGTAAAGCAGGTGACTTTTTTTCGCCCGTAAGCACGAGCATATTCGAACGCATATCTTACAATCTTTTCCGTTCCTGGCTTAGAGATCAACTTCAGACATTGAACCACTTCATCGGTCTGCTGATGCTCGATACCGCCATAAAGATCTTCTTCATTCTCTCTTACGATGACCACATCCATGATGGGATGTTTAGTATGTATGTACGGATGATATGACACACAAGGACGAACATTCGCATATAACCCAAGTACCTTTCTCGTAGTTACATTCAGGCTTTTGAATCCTCCTCCTTGTGGGGTTGTAATCGGAGCTTTCAAAAAGACTTTTGTTCTCCTTAATGAATCCCAGGCTTCATTTCTTATGCCCGAGGAATTGCCTCCTAAATAAACCCTCTCACCAATTTCTATCTCCTCGATATCGAGTTTCGCACCTGCGGCATTTAAAATTTTCAGGGTAGCACCCATTATTTCCGGGCCAATTCCGTCACCATAGGCTACGGTTATGGGCGTTGCGGAAAAACTTCTTTTTGTGATCTTACTCTTGGGAAGAGATTTTGTTGAGGTTGTCATATACTATATTCTATTTTTTGTTTACTATGCGATTTTGCTCTTCAACTTTTTGTTTGTTTGCAATTTTCAGCTCTTTCAATTTTTCGCTAATACCTGCATCGCCAATTGCCAATATTTGAGCGGCCAATATGGCCGCATTGTGTGCATTGTCTATTGCTACCGTAGCGACCGGAACATCATTTGGCATTTGCACAATAGAGAGAAGCGAGTCCAAACCATCGATAGAGTTACGGGACCTTACCGGTACACCAATTACCGGAACAGTAGTAAGTGCCGCCATCATACCTGGCAGGTGGGCTGCACCGCCGGCGCCCGCAATTACAATCGCCACTCCTCTATCGTCTAGCGTCCTGGCATAGTCAAACATCCACTCGGGGCTACGGTGTGCCGACACAACCAAAAAATCATATTCAATACCCATTTTCTCAAATACCCAGGTAGCCGGGCGCATTATTTCCGCGTCCGAACCGCTACCCATGATTATTGCTACTTTCTTATGCATGACCACATTTTAAAATATGCCTTATCATTATCGACTTTGCAATCGCTTCTTCTCTCTGCACATCGGTAATAGTAATATGCCCCATCTTGCGACCTTCTATACCACCGCGCTTACCATACCAATGCAAGTGTACATTATCCGCAAAGAGAATCGTTTTTAACGCATTCATTATTGCCTGCTTTCTATGAGCTGCCGGCTCAAGTATGTTTATCATAGCTGAAGGCATAGTGCTGTCCGTCCTACCCATAGGAAGACCCAGTATTAGTCTGATTTGTTGTTCGAATTGAGACGTTCTGGCTGCTTCGATTGTGTGGTGTCCGCTATTATGTGGTCGAGGTGCAAGTTCATTGACATAAACCTTTCCATTACTGGCAACAAACATTTCCACTGCCATAATTCCAGTAAGATCCACAGCTTTTGCCACCTGCTTCGCTATCGTACAGATCCTTACCGCGGTATCGTTGTCTAAGTCGGCTGGGCATATCTGGAAGTCAAGCAACATGCGTTCCTCATCAAAAACCATATGTACCGGATCATAACATTCAATGATTCCGCTTTCGCTTCTCGATACTATAACCGATATTTCCTGCCTGATGTCTACTAATTCTTCGAGCACACACGGTCCGTTAAATGCTTTTGATATGTCCTCTACTGTTCGTAGTTTTAATACGCCCCTCCCATCATACCCTTGAGTACATTTTTTTAACACTGCGGGAAGTTTATCGGCATGCCTTGAAAGTTCCTCCTTATCTGTTATTAGCCAACCCATTGCTACCGGTATATCAAATTTTTTAAGATATTCTTTTTGTAGGTATTTATCTTGAATTATCTCCAGGGTTTCAGGCGAAGGGTATACTTTTACACCAATGTCTCTTAATCTCTTGAGAGCTGTTACATCTACGGCCTCTTTTTCAATCGTAACTATATCCAGGTTCTTTCCAAAGTTGACTACATCTTCGAATTTTAAAGGATCGCCCAAGTGGAAGGAATTACTATATCTTGAACAAGGGGCTTCAGGATCAATGTCCAGAACTGATACATTCAGTCCAAAGTCTATTGCATATCTGATCAACATTGAACCAAGCTGACCCCCTCCGATTATTCCAATTTTTATTTCTTCAAACATATTGCTTAAGTTTTTTTGCTTTCCCGCCATTGTTCTCGGTGCAAATGTCTCATTAGCATTTCATTTATTTTTATTTAACTTTGATATGAAAATCATAAATTTTATTTATGAACTATACGCTAAACCAATTGAAGATATTCCTTAAGGTTACCCAAACTGCCAGTATAACTAAGGCTGCTGAGGAGTTGCATCTTACACAACCCGCGGTATCAATCCAGCTTAAAAACTTCCAAGATCAATTTGAAATTCCACTAACTGAGGTTGTCGGAAGACAGCTATATGTTACTGACTTTGGAAAAGAAATCGCAGTAACTGCTGAACAAATTTTAGAAGGAGTAAACACGCTTAATTTCAAAACACATGCTCACAAAGGGCAGCTAACCGGAAGGCTAAAAATATCAATCGTTTCTACAGGAAAATATGTAATGCCATATTTCTTGGCTGACTTTTTAAAACTGCACCCGGCGATTGAGCTTGTAATGGATGTTACCAATAAAGCCAAAGTAATAGAGAGTCTTGAAAAAAATGAGGTCGATTTTTCTCTTGTCTCTGTCCTACCCGAATCAGTAGCTTTAGATTTCGTAAAGCTTATGCAGAATAAGCTATTTCTAGTTGCAAATCGGGATAATGAATTTACTAAAAGTAGTTACAGCAATACAATTTTTCAACAAATGCCTCTGATATACCGGGAGCAGGGTTCTGCAACCAGACTAGTCATGGAGCGCTTTCTGCAGAACAATAATATACCAACCCTAAAAAAAATAGAATTGACTTCAAATGAGGCAGTAAAACAAGCGGTAATAGCCGGCATTGGATATTCAATAATGCCCTTGATAGGCATTAAAAATGAGCTGGGGACTGGGGAGCTTCAAATAATTCCTTTGAAAAGATTGCCCATTAGAACTCACTGGCATCTCGTTTGGTTAAAGAACAAAAGGTTCTCGGCTGCAGCAAACTCATACCTGAATTATCTAAGAAGCGAAAAAGACAATATCATTCGAAATAAGTTTGACTGGTTTGAGAAATATTAGTCTCCCTGGTTCGAAATAGTCTGACTGCAAATGGACTTTCAGCAACCATCGTTAAATATTGCTTTGTCTGTTATTGATTCAAATTAATGTAGCGTGCGGCCTAACTGTCAACTCACTTTCCGATACAGAACTTAGAAAATATATAATCCAGTTTATCCTCAGTTGTTATCTCACCGGTTATCTCGCCAAGATAATACAGGCAACGCCTGATATCGAGCGCCACCAGGTCGCCGGGCAGGTTGTTGCCCATACCTTTTTTGATATCCTCCAAAGAGCGCTGCACTTCCTGCAGGGCTGCAAAGTGCCGTGCATTAGTAATGACGGTCCCCTCCTGCTTCACCTGCCCACCTGCCACCATTTCGTACAGCTTTTGTTTTAATTGCTGGATGTTTTCCTTATTTTTTGCCGAAATGTAGATCGGTTCATCACCGAATTCTTCCCTGGCCTTATCCATGCCTATCGCATCTACCTTATTGCCCACCAGCAGGTATTTAACTCCCGCTTCTTCAAATTCCCCTTTCCGTATATTGACATGCTCATGCTCACCCGAACTGGTATCAAAAAGATACACTACGATGTCCGCTTTGCTCATGGCCTCCTTGCTGCGCTGCACGCCTATCCGTTCTATCACGTCTGCCGTATGCTCGCGTATGCCTGCGGTGTCTACCAGCCTGAACAAAATGCCGTTGATGTTTAACGTCTCCTCTATGGTGTCCCTCGTGGTACCGGCTATCTCGCTCACTATGGCACGCTCCTCGTTCAGCAAGGCATTCAGCAAGGTACTCTTGCCGGCGTTGGGCTTGCCTATGATGGCCACGTTCACGCCGTTGCGTATCACATTGCCCAGCTGGAAAGAATTCAGCAATTGTGCGGTTCTTTCATTCAGCCGGTTGACAAGTCCATACAACTGCGTCCTGTCGGCAAATTCCACATCTTCCTGGCTGAAGTCCAATTCCAGTTCTATTAAAGCACTGAACTTGATCAGTTCCTCGCGCATCTGTTTCAGCTCTTCGCTGAAGCCGCCCCGCAGGTTATGTATCGCAGCCCGGTGCGATGCCCCGCTCTGGCTGGCTATCAGGTCGGCCACCGCCTCAGCCTGCGTCAGGTCGAGCTTGCCGTTCAAAAAAGCTCTTTGTGTAAACTCACCCGGCTTTGCCAGCACTGCCCCATTTTTAACACATAGGTCGATCACCCGCTCCAGCACATACTGCGAGCCATGACAGCTGATCTCTATCACATCTTCACCTGTATAGCTTTTCGGCCCTTTATATAAACTAACAACCACCTCGTCCACAACTACTTCGCCATCCACTATCCTGCCGAAATGCAGGGTATGAGAGCCTTGTTGCAACAAGTCCTTTCCCTTGAACATTTTATTTACAATGCTAAAGGCATCCTTGCCGCTTAGCCTTATCACACCTATCGCGCCCTCGCCGGGGGGCGTAGCCAGCGCCACTATCGTTTCATTTATCGAATACATTAACCCTCCTAACCTCCCTAAAGGGAGGGATGCGTTTATTTTATGATTCAAAAGTAAAAAGTCAAAATCAAAAAGTGGGGTATTTGCAAAGAAGCTTCGGTAGGCTGAAAAAGCAAGAAGCGTCCTATGAATATTACAAAAAAGGCAAACCGTCCTTCAAGATTCACCAAGCTTCTTTGAAGGTTCCCAAAACTTCTCTCAAGCTTCTCTGAAAGTTCCCGCAAGCTTCACCAAGCTTCCCTGAAGGTTCACCAAGCTTCCCGGGCTATTATTGAAATTCAATCGGTTAGCCGCAAAATAAGGAGGAAAATACGCTTTTTTCATTAGTCAGGGTTTTACAAGTATCTCCGTTGTTCCGAAAGGGTGTGAAATACGCCACAAAGGTAAGATCAAAATCAGGGGCACGCAAAAAGAGATACACACATTTTGCTATTTTCACAGCATATGCGTACAGTCATACAAAGAGTCTCTTCCGCCAGCGTCAGCATCGAAGGCAAAGTAAAAGCGGAAATCGGCACCGGCTATCTTGTATTACTGGGTATTGAAGCGATCGACACGAAAGAAGACGCCGACTGGCTGGCAAGAAAAATTGTGTCTCTCAGGGTGTTCAGCGATGAAGCCGGACTAATGAACAAAGATCTCAAAGAGGTGAACGGCGATATTCTTGTCATCAGCCAGTTTACACTGCACGCTGCCTACAAGAAAGGCAATCGACCTTCCTTTATCCGTGCAGCCCGGCCCGACCAAGCCATCCCGCTTTATGAATATTTCATACAGCAGTTGACTGACCTTACAGGCCGGGAAGTAAAAAGCGGCATTTTCGGCGCGGATATGAAGGTTGCCCTCGTGAACGATGGCCCTGTGACCATCCTGATG
This sequence comes from Bacteroidota bacterium, assembly GCA_018267915.1. Lineage (GTDB taxonomy): Bacteria > Bacteroidota > Bacteroidia > Chitinophagales > Chitinophagaceae > MKUN01. The sequence goes on from JAFDXN010000012.1 coordinate 108,421, forward strand.
GACACTCAAAACAAAGAATAGCAGCCTATATTTGCAGCATTGGTTTTCGATGATACATACTTCATGCGCGAGGCGTTAAAGCTGGCCCGCACCGCCTACGATGCAGGCGAGATACCCGTTGGTGCGCTGGTGGTCTGGGACAATAAGATCATAGCCCGGGGCTACAACCAGGTAGAACAGCTCAACGACAGCACAGCACATGCCGAGATGATAGCGCTTACTGCAGCCTTCAACCAGCTTGGCAGTAAATACCTGCCCGAAGCAACGGTGTATGTCACGGTCGAACCCTGCCTGATGTGCTGCGGTGCTATGTACTGGTCCAAGGTCAGCCGTATCGTCTTCGGAACCACCGATGTAAAGAACGGGTACAAAAAAACTACCGGCGAGAACTGGCCCTTTCACCCCAAGGCAACTTTAAGCCAGGGAATACTCGCCGATGAATGCGCCCAACTGATGCGCGATTTTTTTGCCGAAAGACGATAATATGTACAACTGGCACAAAGCAATGAACATATCGGAACTGGCGGAAAATAAACCCACCGAAATACTGGCGGGTGATAAACAGCTCTGCCTTTTTAAAAGGAACGGTACCGTTTTCGCTTTTGCCGCCCTTTGCCCCCATACCAGCGCTCCACTCTGCGAAGGCTGGATCGATGCCCGTGGCCACATAGTATGTCCCCTGCACAGTTATCGGTTCAATCCTGCCAATGGCTATAACAGCAGTGGCGAAGGCTATAAGCTCAAAACCTACCCGGTGGAAATTCGCGACAATGAAATTTTTGTAGGAATCCTATCTTAGCACTATGCAGCAGCCTCCATATCTAAAGCAAGGTTCAGTGATCGGCATTACCTGCGCTTCAGGCTATATGCCGGCAGCTACGGCAAGCCATGCGGTCACTGTCTTAAAACAATGGGGCTTTGACGTAAAGGTTAGCAGGACCGTTGGCCTTGATGAGCAAGCTTATTTCGCCGGCACCGATGAAGAGCGCCTTCAAAGCCTGCAGGAGATGCTGGACGATCCTGCGCTCGATGCCATTCTCCTTGGCCGTGGCGGTTATGGCCTCAGCCGCATCATCGACGCGATAGATTTTACCGCCTTTTGCAATAAGCCCAAATGGATCTGCGGCTTCAGCGACGTGACTGTGCTGCACAGTCACATCCAGCAAAATTTCGGCATCTGCACTTTGCACAGCCCCATGTGCGCGGCTTTTAAACAGGGCAATGAGCAAGCCGATCACATACTGAACTTTCAAAATGCTATTACAGGCAAACCGCTAAGTTACCAGGTAGGTGCCAACATATACAACAGGTTTGGCACTGCAGAGGGCATAATGACCGGTGGCAACCTAAGCCTGCTGGTGCATCTCATCGGCACGGCATCCGATATCGATACTGCCGGCAAGATCCTTTTTCTCGAAGACACCGGTGAAGCCATCTATCATGTCGACCGCATGTTGCTCCAGTTAAAACGCGCCGGTAAGCTCGACCGGATCGCAGGCTTATTGATTGGCAGCTTCGACAACATCAGGGATACACAGCGCACTTTCGGCCAAAGCCTTGAAGAAGTGGTGCTCGATAAAGTGAAAGATCATGAATACCCGGTTTGCTTCAATTTCCCGGCAGGCCACGAGGATATTAATTACACACTCATAATGGGTATGCCGCACCGGTTAAGCGTAGATAATTCCGGTAGCCAACTGGAGCTTATCCGCTAGTTCGCGATCTTCCTCAAGGCACTCATACCCCCTTCCAGATTATAAAGATTATCGAAACCCAGGGGTTCCAGCCGCTGTATTGCAATAGCACTGCGGATGCCCTTTTCGCAATACAGCACCACCGGAGCATCCTTGCCTATCTCATTCTTACGGGCTATTATCTCGCCCAATGGTATATGCTGACCCCCTATGTTATAGGCAGCATGTTCCCAGCTTTCGCGCACATCTATAAGCACAAAAAAACGGTTCTCCTCTATCCATTTCCTGAATTCTGCCGTGCTAACCTGTCTCATTTGGCAAGCAAGTTAACACCATTATTGTTATGCCGGGTTTTCGCTCTTTTCTATCAGCTGGCGGGCCAGTTCTTCATCGTCTATCCCATCAGGAATAAAGAAGAGGATGGGCGGTACTGCGAAGCACACAAAAGAGATATACACGGAGTAGTAAGCCGCAGGGATGGCCAGTAAATAGATGGCCATGCTCACCAGGTATTTTATTCGCGCCTTTTTATTGACGCGCTTTATTTGTTTGTTGATCGCCCTGTCGGCCCGGTACATCATATCGTGCCGCTCGGCATAGGTCCGCATCATTACAAATGCTGTCACCACGCAGAAAAGGGTACCGGCATACATTGCTGCGGCCTCGGGCAGGAAGGGGTTCTCACCCAGCATGCCCGTTGGGAAGGGCACCAGGCTCAACCAGAACAACAGGTGCAGGTTGAGCCAAAGCAGTTTCTCGTCCACCTTTTCCATTAAATGAAATACATGGTGATGGTTCAGCCACATGATACCGATTATCAGGAAGCTGAACAGATAGGCTATAAGGTGAGGGGTCAGCCGCTCCATATCATGCCATATCTCGTGGGGGCTATACTTTATGCCGATATGCGGAAAGCGGATGCTGAAGACCATGATCGTAATGATGATGGAAATGACGCCGTCGCTGAAATTCTCTACCCTGTTGGTCGATATATTCATACTACTGTGTAGCATAAATAAAACTGTGCCAGTCTTAAAGGTCGTGTTACGCTTCAGCAGTGAGCGCTTGCCACAGCATATCCTTGAGCTGCGTTATGCCCTGCATCGCGGCCGAGGAAATGAATAGGTGCGGCACATCCGGAGGCAGTGTTTTCTCTATCTCTTCCTTTAGCTCATCGTCCAGCATATCGCTTTTGCTGATAGCAATGAGCATTTGCTTGTTCAGAAGTTCCGGGTTGTATTGTTCCAACTCATTTAGCAGGATGTTAAATTCCTTCCTGTGATCATCACTGTCGGCAGGTATCAGGAAGAGCAATACAGAGTTGCGTTCAATGTGTCTCAGGAACCGGTGGCCAAGACCTTTCCCTTCCGATGCCCCCTCTATGATACCCGGCAGGTCGGCCATGCAGAACGACTTATTATCCCTATACGCCACCATGCCCAGTTGCGGTTTTAGGGTGGTAAAAGCATAGTTGGCGATCTTCGGTTTTGCTGCGCTTACCACCGATAATAATGTCGACTTACCTGCATTAGGGAAGCCCACCAGCCCCACATCGGCAAGTATCTTCAGTTCCAGCAGCTTCCAGCCTTCTATACCCAATTCGCCGGGCTGTGCATAGTCAGGCGCCTGGTTGGTTGGCGTTGCAAAGTTGGTATTACCTAAGCCTCCGCGGCCACCACGCATCCATACTACCTCCTGGCCGTCCTCCAGCACTTCAGCTTCTACCTCGCCGGTTTCTTCATCGCGTGCTATGGTGCCAAGCGGCACTTCAATAATTACGTCTTTACCGTCCCTTCCGGTACAATTGTTCTTGCTGCCACCCTCACCGTCCTCAGCCAATACGTTTTTATAATAGCGCAAGTGCAGCAATGTCCATAGTTGTGAACTGCCTCTTAATATGATGTGACCTCCGCGGCCGCCATCGCCCCCATCCGGGCCGGCCATCGGGTTGAATTTTGTGCGTGCGAAATGCGCACTACCCGCCCCTCCTTTACCGGAACGGCAAAAGACACGTATATAATCTACAAAGTTGCCTTTTTCCACTATGCGGGTAAGAGATATTTATCTATTTGTTTCGCGATCTGCTTAAAGGTCTCCTGCACGCTATGGTCGCCCTTTACGCGCTCCAGCTTTCCCTGCGCGTTATAGTACTCAGCAACCGGTGCGGTCTTCGCGTGGTATTCTTTGATACGTTTCGATATCACCTCCTCATTGTCATCGCTGCGGTCCGATGTGGCTGCGCGACCCAACATGCGGCGTACCAGCTCGTCTTCCGGCACTTCCAGCGACAGCACCAGGTGTATTTGTGTATTCTTGAATTCGAGCAGTTTATCGAGCGCTTCAGCCTGCGCCTTAGTCCGGGGAAAACCGTCGAAGATAATACCGCGCACGCCGGGGTTCTCGTCTATCTTGCTGCTTATCATGCCTATCACCACTTCATCGGGCACCAGCAGTCCCTGGTCCATAAACTTTTGCGCCTCTACACCCAGGGGAGTTTTCCTGCTTACCTCGTCGCGCAGCAGGTCGCCAGTGGATATGTGCTGAAGTTTATAGCCATTCACAATGTTGGCCGACTGGGTACCTTTACCACTACCCGGAGGTCCGAACAAGATCAAATTAAACATAAATATTTTTAATAGTACAGGCACAAAAATAGTTATCCCTGCGAATTAGCAATAAAAAGATAGGAAAACCCTGCCTTATTTTTTAGCGTGAAGAAGTTTGAAACCCTTATGAATCGTAACGGCTGCCTGTAAACAGGATCAGCAACGAAAGAAAAATTAACCTTAACATAAACTCTCTCCTATGTTTTAGTACATCCAATTTAGGACATAAATTCCATGCCCGTGTGGCTTCTATATTTCTTTTTATCCACATTTTATCCAGTAGATCCATACACATCCCGATCGCTGCAACGTGTGGCTTCCCATAAAACGGGCAGACAAGGAGTATTATTATTTCGCCAGCAGCATTTGCCTGATCTGTTCAGCTTCTTCACGGTAGGCTCCGCTCGCCAGGTCACCAATAGTTACATTGCCAATACTGTAACGTACTAATCTCAATGTGGGAAAGCCAATCGCAGCCGTCATTTTCCGCACCTGCCGGTTTTTGCCTTCGGTCAGTGTTAACGATATCCACGACGTTGGGACATTCTTTCTGAATCGTATCGGCGGATTTCTGTCGGGAAGCAATGGCGCCTCATGCAAGATTTGTGCAATGGCAGGCTTCGTCTTGTACGGCCTACCTTCCACGTTGATCATCACGCCATGCGATAATTGTTTCATCGCAGCCTCGTCTATTTGTCCTTCTACCTGCACAAGATAAGTACGCTTATGTGCAAACTTCGGATCGAGCAATTGATGCGTCAACTGCTTATCATCAGTTAAAATAAGTAGTCCCTCGCTGTCGTAGTCGAGCCTGCCGACGGGATAAATATTTTTAGGCAAATGGCCGAAGTAATGCGCTAAGGTCTCCTTTTCACCCTCCGGCGAAAATTGAGAAAGTACTCTGAATGGTTTGTAAAAAATAAAGTAGCGGTGCATAAACTTTTTCTCGGCATCGCTGAAACCCGCTGTGGCAAAGGGTTTCAGCATGTGCATGAAAAAACCCGGCTGGTGTTGTGGACCGCCGGGTTCTATAAAGGATGGGTTAGTAAGTACAATCCTTACACAATATTAAAAAGAATTTTCTCTACTAAAAAAAATTCTTTAAAGTTTTTTTTGAGAATGTTGAAAAGATGTTGACAAGTGTGATGCTTCAAATAAGCGCTTAAGCAGTTTAACGAGCGACGCGAAAAACAAATTAGCTGCAATGTTGGTTATGAAAAATAAAGTTAGCTTTTCGAGATCGGTTGGCCTTGCTTTACCAATCCTTCTCTGTTTTTACAGGCACACCTTTTGCTTTCTGCATCTTGTCTTGCAATTTCTTCTCTTCCTGTTGCAGTGCATTCAATAGTTGATCAGCCTGCTGCTGCGATAACTTGCTTGGCTGCGATTGCGGATGTTGTTGGTCCTGGTCTTGCTTGTCTTTATTCTGTTGATCCTTATTTTGCTGATCCTGATTTTTGTCTTTATCCTGGTCCTTGTTCTGATCTTTATTCTGGTCCTTGTTCTTGTCTTTATCCTTATTCTTTTGGTCCTTGTTTTGATCCTTATTCTTGTCGTTGTTCTTACCACCGCCGCCACCTTGTTGCTTCTTCAGCATTTCTTCAGCGTACGACAGGTTGTACTTTGCGTCCGCGTCCTGGGGGTTATTCCTCAGCGCCTGTTTGTAGGCATCTATGGCGTCCTGCCATTTCTGCTCAGCCATGTAAGTGTTACCAATATTATAATGTACGCCGCCCTTAGCGCCCTTATCATTTGTCGTTTTAGCAGTACTGGCCATTACCTTTCGGGCGGCATCATATTGCTTTTGCTGGTACAGGCTATTGCCCAGGTTAAAGAGTCCGGGCGTATAGTTAGGGTTCTTCTGCAAAGCCTTCTGGTAATCCATGCTCGCCTCCTTATACTTCTTCTGCTCATACAGCTTATTACCCTCGCGCACGTATTTATTGGTCTGCGCCTCGGCTTTGCTATGCAGCAGGCAAACCATCGTTAGCAGCGATATGTAGCAGCTTAGCTTCTTCATGCGGTTTCCGTCTTCATTTTAAGCTTTGCTCCCGGCAGGAACCATTCGGCCGCCAGCAGCACAAAAGCAGCGGCGAGGAAATACTGAAAATAACTGGTGAAATCTGTGAACACTACTGACCCAAGGCTTTTTTGCTCCATGCCGGCCATCGCATCTACAAGCTTTTCTGCCGCATCATCCGTGTTGCGCAGCAGGGTATAAGTGCCATGCCCTGTTGCTGCCAGCGACTTCAATTCGTCTTCATTTAACTTGCTCACCACCGGCGCTCCGTTCTCATCCAGTTTTACCGATTTAGTATCAGGGTCATATAACGTTGTTCCCTGTGGCGAACCAATTCCAATTGTATGTATCGTCACACCGGCTTCAGCAGCTTCCTTTGCTTTGGCCAGCGCCTGCTCGTCATGGTCTTCCCCGTCCGATATAATAACCAGCGACTTGTACTTGCGCTCTTTCTGTGAGAACGATTGCATGGCCATATCGATAGCGTCGCCTATCACGGTTCCCTGCGTCGGTATCAGCCCGGTGTTCACATTGTTCAGCATCATCTTCAGCGCGCTGTAGTCTATGGTCAGCGGCACTTGTAGATAGGCGCGCCCGGCGAACACGATAAGCCCCGCCCTGTCGTTCTGCATCTTATCAGTCATGCGCATGATGAACTGCTTGGCTTTGGTCAGCCGGTCGGGCTCCACATCACGTGCCAGCATACTTTTGCTCAGGTCCAGAGCTATCATCACGTCGACACCTTTGCGCTGCACCTTTTCCGTTTTGTCGCCTGTTTGCAGGTTAGCCCAGCCAATGGCCAGCAACAGGAACGCCACGCAGAGCAAAATAAACTTCAACGTGATCCGGCCTGCTATCACACCCCTTATCTGTTCAGATACGAGATCGATATCGCCCAGCTTTTTGATCTTGCTTTTACGCCAGTAAATAAGCCATATGAACAACACCACGAAAACCGGTATTGCTGCAAGGGCAAAGAGATGAGATATGTGCTGAAAGCGAAGCATCTTAATGCAACCGCAAATTTAATTGCGGGGCAATTTATTTGTTTATCACCAATAGTTTTTTTCTTTTTTTTAACAGGCAAATTAGCAAAGCTTTTAGCTTTAATATTTTCTCATATAATTAGCCATTTCAGAAAATCCATGCTATCTTAGTTCTCTTCAACATAACAGAGGAAATGTCCAACCGCAGAAATTTTCTAAAGCTTTCCATGCTTGGCGCTGCCGCAACACTTACAGGAGAAAAAGTCTTAGCCAGATCCGAAGAAGAGTACGACACAGTAACGGATAATCCCATCGTTATCTCAACGTGGAACTTTGGCCTTGATGCCAATAAGGCAGCATGGAAGGTATTGAAGAGCGGAGGCACCGCACTCGATGCCGTAGAGGCGGGCGTCAGGATACCCGAAGCAGATCCGCGCGTTAACAGCGTAGGCTACGGTGGCGCCCCCGATCGCGACGGTCATGTGACGCTCGATGCCTGCATAATGGACCATAAATACCGCTGCGGTTCTGTAATGGCCATAGAGCATATCATGCATCCCATTTCCGTCGCACGACTTGTGATGGAAAAGACACCGCATATTGTATTAGCCGGTGAGGGCGCATTACAGTTCGCGCTCGAGAACGGCTTTAAGAAAGAAAATATGCTGCACCCCGAGGCAGAAAAAGCCTGGAAGGAATGGTTGAAAAAGGCTGAATACAACCCGGTAATGAACGCCGAGAACAAGGGCTACCATAAAAAGAAAGACCCTATGCCCGGCAGCAAAACCAATCACGATACCATCGGTATGCTGGCTATGGATGCGCGCGGCAACCTGAGCGGCGCCTGCACTACAAGCGGCCTGGCTTATAAAATGCGGGGCCGCGTAGGTGACTCACCCATCATCGGCGCAGGTCTTTACGTTGATAATGAGGTCGGCGCAGCTACTTCTACCGGCGTGGGCGAGGAGGTGATACGCATCGCAGGCTCGCATCTCGTTGTGGAGCTCATGCGCCAGGGTTATAGTCCCGAAAAAGCCTGCAAAAAAGCTGTTGAACGCATCATAAAGTGCAACCCGGAAGTGGCTAAAAAAGCGCAGGTCTGTTTCCTGGCTATGAATAAGCATGGCGAACACGGCGGTTACGCACTACACCCCGGCTTCGTATACGCCCTAAGGGACAAGAATACAGAGGAAATGATGCAGCCTAAACACATTTACCAGGAATAACATGCAGCCCTATTTGCTCGAAGTATGTGCTTACAATGCCGCCTCCTGCATCATAGCGGAGGAGGCGGGCGCTGATCGCATAGAGCTTTGTGCCGATGCCTCTGTAGGTGGTACCACCCCTTCCGTCGAAACCATAAAAGAGGTAAAGGAAAAAGTACGCATACCCGTCTACGCTATGGTGCGCCCGCGAGGAGGCGATTTCTTCTATAATGATGAGGAGATCGCAACCATCAAGCGCGATATAGCCACTTGCTGGTCGCTGGGTTGTGAAGGGATAGCCACCGGCGCAGCCACAGCCGATGGTAGAATAGACACGGAGCTTTTAAAACGCATCGTCGACTGGGCCTACCCCATGAGGGTCACCTGTCACCGGGTATTCGATCGTACGCCCGATCCATTCAGGGCCCTTGAAGATATCATCAGTTGCGGCTGCGAGCGCATCCTCACCTCCGGCCAGCAAAACACTGCTATAGAAGGCGAAGGCTTGATCGCTCAATTGGTCGAGGCGGCTGGCGGCCGTATCATCATTATGCCCGGCAGTGGTGTCCGTTCATCGAACATCAGCGAGCTTGTCTCAGCCACGAACGCACGCGAATTTCATAGCTCTGCACGCATAGCCGGCAGCGAAATGGCTGACGAACAAGATCTTCGCAATACGATTTCCATACTCAAAAGCCTTTAAAACGACCGTCCCGCCACATGGGCGGGACAGCGTATTCCATTCGAAGTGGTATATATAGAGGCAGGCTTTACTTAGTTACCTTGAATATTGCATTACCTACTGTAGTATTCAGGTTCAGCATGTACACACCCTTGGTTAAAGAAGCAACAGGAACCGTTACGGTCTCCCCTTCAGCAAATTGCTGAGTGAAGATTACAGAGCCGTTCATTGCGGTAAGTGTTACAGTCTTTGCACCACCAATATTTGCGATACCGGTTACACTGATCTTATCCGAAGCAGGGTTAGGGAACACGCTTGCATTTTGCAATGCCGCAGGCATATTAGCAATCGCTGTTGCCGTGATATAGTGGCCTTCAAATAGATGGCTGTGCTCCTGAAACTCGATATTAGCCACAGATGGGTGTGTATTGTCCAGTGTCACCAGCAGCGCAGGGTTACTCTTACCCATTACGTCGCCAAACAGTTTATATGTGCCAAGAGGCAGATTGCTGAAACTGAAGTGCCCGGACGCATCAGAATAAGTATAGGCAACGGCCTGGTTGCTGGCCGTAGTCAATATTAATATTCTGTGATTCAGCGGGTCGCCCACAGCTGTAGATTTATTAGCTCCCTGCGCCACATTGCCGGCTATGAAGCCTGGACCGCCGGGGTTCACACCCGCTATCAGCTGTATGTTCACTGCTGTCACCGGCAGCGGATTAGGCAGGGCGCTTGCACCATACCACACCAGTGATGAAGTGTAATAAGTAGGCAGATAGTTCGCGTAGTTGGCATTGGCGGGGAGCAAAGCGGCTTTCACCATCAGTTGCGGGGCATAAAAGTTAGGAATACTAAAGCTGTAATAGCCCACACTGTCCGTAACGGTACTATCGATCGCAACCAAAGTCGTGTCCGAAGTAAGCGAATCCACCTGCATTTCGATAAGATATACTTCAGCATCGGCCTCACCTGTTGTCGGGTTGCCGGCGGTGATGGTTCCATGTATATCTGTGGCGGCTGCCTGCGCGGCGCATATCGTAAAGTTGTGAGTAATTGCAGGTACAGCGTACATCACGGTATCATCTATAAGGCTGTTATTACAGTCAAACAGCTGGATATGCACTGTTGTGCCGATCGCTGGTGCGCCTGTCGCAAACGACACCGTATAGTTGCCATTGGTATCTGTGTAGTCTTGCCCCCAGTAGATCTGCTGGTTCGGGAAGGAGTCTGTCGACACGTAAACAAGTTTGCTGGCTACAGGTTGGCTGTTAACGTCCTGAACATTGCCGCTTACGGTCCATTGGCCGAATGCAGCAGAGCACAGTAACATCAAGACAGCAAAAAAGGAAATTTTTCTCATAATTGTTTTTCGCTTTAATAAGCGTTTGGTTTTAAACTTTTGTTGTTTTTATTGACGGCAACAGATCCTTTTCTGTTAGTGCCCTTAATGAATATTTTTACTTCTTTTTCTTATTGCCTTGCAAAAATTTATATCCTGCACTGATGCGCACGTAGGGCTGCGTGTACACACCCCGTACTTTGTCATTTGGTATATAGTTCATATTGCTCAGGTTTTGCAGCAGCGATACGTCTATCAGGTACCTGTCCTTAATGGTGTAGTTGACGCCCAGCATATACCCGAAGGTCAGTTTCGACGAAGTAACATTATCATATCCTTTGGTGCTGTACAACGCGTAAGCGACGCCTGGATATTGATACAGACTATTTGCATCAGGCATAGCAGGCTCAGGCGCCAGCGTTGAATACTCTTGCCTTACAACAGCATCGCGCGTATAAGAGTTGACAGTTCTGTCTTCCTGTATCTGCACAATAGATGTATAGTCCAATAGGAACCCTCCAAACACCTGCAGGTTCGGTGTAGCTTTAAAGTTCAGCAGCAATGGCACTTCCAGCTCCGTATATGCCTTCGTGGCAATATGGTGCCTAACCACGATAGAATCATGGGCCTCTTCATAGTAAAGTGTGCGGCTTTTCGTAAGCGTCTGTGCAAAGATCGAATCGACTTCATTCACCAGCCTCGGCTGATTGGTCACATTATAATACACATCTGTACTGCCAAGGTTGCTGGTGTGGTTCATCCTTGCCCACTTGAAAGTTGGTTGTATAGATAAACCGAATCTTCCTTTGGTGTACTCAATATATGGAGATATGACATACTTGTTCGCCGCAAAATGCTGGAAACCGATTTCATATCCCGCTTTTATTCCACTTTCGATCAGCAAGGGTTTGGCCATCCTCCTTTCAGTGTTAGATGCAACAGTATTATTATGGTTATCTGCTAAGCCGGTGCGCTCGCCCGGTTGTTTTGCATTCCAGTTCGCAGCAGCCGCTGCATTGTATCTGTCCGACGCGATGTTGGTCTCATCCAGATGCGTAGCGCCGCTCGCTGCACCACCATTCGTGTTTGCATTAGAGGCAGTCGCATTAATATTTGCAGCGTTGCTTGTGGCATTGGCGTTCGCATGGTTTCCGCTGCCTGCAGCACTTGCAGTTGCCTGGCTGGTGCCGCCTGTGTTGGCATTATTGCTGGCAGCCCCGTTTGCCAGTACACCCTTATTATCCACACTGCCGATATTTGCACTGGCAACATTGTTATTGCCATCAGGTATCCTGAAAGGACTGCTTTTTTTCGCCTGGCTGCCTGCAGTTTCCTGGCTCTTCGCTTCGCTGGTGGCAATATCTGCATTTCCAACCTTGACATGACTGCCATCCTGTGCCTGGCTTGCCGTTTTCTGCTCGCCCTTCACGGTTTTCATGTCGTTCTGTGTGTACTCCACTTTAGTGGTCTTTCCTGGGTAGGCGGCAATATTGCCCTTCTTTAGCCTGCTGCTCAGCAGTGGCCCATGGGCAGTGTTCCCCTTATTGTGGGTTATAGGGGCTGGCTTATTAGCTACGTTGTTCGGATTATTGCTTTTGTGGCTGCCGCGACCTGAACCTGCCTGCGCCACATTGCTGTTATAATTATTAGCAGCGCTTTTTACACCATCTGCTTTAGCTGCTTGTCGTCTATTATGAGAAACGCCTATACCACTTGCTGCAATTTGTTGTTGGGCATTGTTATGGTGTTCACCAGCGGGCGCTGCACTAGCGTTGGTGTTCGCACTAAGTTGGCTATTATTATTATTTGTAGCCATGCCTGCGCCGGCACTTTGCGTCCTTGTATTGGTATTTACAGTCGCATTGGCAGCAATATCCGTATGCTGCCCGTTCGCGTTAGTCGGACTGTTTGTATTGTTCTTGTACAGGTTTGCCGGCTGCGTTGCTTTGTTGCCGCCGCCATTTGCCTGCTTATTTCCGCTTGCATCCTTTGTCTGTCCGTTTGAAGCAATCGCATTATTACCATTCACACTCGCGCTACCGCCCGCCGCATTTTGACCATTCAGCGATGCCTGTTCTGATGACTGGTCATTATTTGCTTGCGCCTGGGTATTGCTTGCATCCATTGTGCCTTGATGATCGGCATTTGTATTTCTATTGTCATGGGTCAGGTTGTTAACGGCTACAGCATTGCCGCTCGCAACTTGTTCTGCATCAGGCTGTCCGCTATTCACAGCCATCTGCTTTTCAGTATTAAGTTTCAGGTCTTGCGTATTCATCACCTTGCGTCCCACGAATACCATCAGTATCACCACGCCGATAATGATCCCGTATCTCAACCATTTATAGTAGGATACTACGCTGCCGGGAGTAGCTGTGCTGTCCAGCTTTTGCTCCAGGTTTTTCCAGGCTGCAGGTGGCGGGGCCTCGCTATGGCCCGCCATCTGCTCGCGGAAAAAGTCATCAATATGTTTCTGTTCAGGCATCTTATTATTTCGTTAATAAGGTTATTTTTTCTTTCAGGTTTTTCCTTGCCATATTCAGGTACCACCTGCTATTATTTTCAGTTATGTTTAGCAATGTTCCGATCTCTTTATGCGGCAGGCTCTCGAACACATGCAGGTTGAAAACCGCTTTCTGCATCTCGGGCAAACCATGTATCAGTTCCACAAGCTCTTTATAAGCCATCCCTTGCACCGCACCGCTGTCTATATAAGCATTATGGTCCTGCAGTTCACTGCTCACCACTTGCTTGTCCTTTGCGTATTTCCTGATGTGGTCAGTCACAGTATTGATCGTGATCCTCCGCATCCATCCCTCTATCGACCCTTCAAACGAATACTGCTCGAGCTTCGTAAATATTTTTAAGAACACATCGTTTAGTATCTCGCATGCGGAATGCTCATTGTATTCATAGCGCCGGATGATCGCATAGATCAGCGGCGAATACTTGTCATAGAACTTCTTTTGAGCAATACGGCTTTGGGCAATACACTCCTTCACCAGTGTAGTGAGATCTGCCCACTCCCCTGCTTCCCGGTAGGTATTACCCGCGATATTATACTGCTCTGTCAAAATACGTATTGTATTAATAAATCATAACTTAGGGCACTGGTCCATTGCCATAGACGTACATTATTACCCCTCCGTTAGAGAAGAAATCAATTTACGAATGTTTAATGTAATCGCATCTAAAAACTGGGTTTCCAGCTATATTTGTATCAATGAATCAAAATCCTAAACTGAAGCCCTGGCTGATATTTCTGGTATTATGGGCGCTCCTGTTCGTCCTGTACCTCCCCGCGGTCAAGGCTGGTTTCGTTATGGATTTCACAGGCTGGCTCAACCAGGTAAAAAACTATAGTTTTCAAGAGTATATAAATAGAGACAACTTTCACGTGAAAAGCATGTATCAGCTTTGGCAGCTATTCGTATATGTTTTTTATCATATTTTCGGTACTAACTTCTGGGCCTGGCATTTGCTCTTTGTTACTTCGCAGGCGCTTGTAAGCTACCTGCTCTACGCATTCTTTCTTAGATTGTTTATAGATTCCGGCGTCGCCGGCGCATCAACTATTGCCTTGTCCGGTACCATTCTCTACTCCATCTGTCCCCACATTTCCGAGGTTGTAGTATGGGAGCCAACCTACCATTATCTGCAGGCCATGGCTTTACTGCTCCTTATCCTTATCTGCATCCGCAACTATTTCAAAACGGCGGCGAGCAAACACATCTGGCTGGCTCTTTTATGCTTCACCTTGTCACTTTTTTCGCTCGAATACTTTTATATTACCCCTTTATTTGTGCTTTGCCTGGCTTTATATTACCGCAATACGCCAGGCTACGACAAAAAATTATTTACACGCATAGGCATTCGCTTTATTGTTCCTTCCATCGCATTGGTCGTTGGTCGCACCCTGCTGTTTAAGCTGCTGTACAACGAATGGATATCACGCGTTGGCTCCGGCACCTTGTTCCAGTCTTTCAGCGACTATATCGTAAAACCGCCTCGCTATGTATTTCATATCATTTTCCTCGGCAGGTTTTTCCCGCATGAGGTCAGGCAAAAAGTATACAGCTTCTGCAGTTCGCCTATCGGGCTGCTGATATTCTACGGCTTGTTTGTCGCTCTTTGTCTTTTCATACTCGTCCGTTACAAGTCCTTCAGAAATAAAGGCAAAGCTGCTGTGCTGATATTCCTCTTCACCATCCTGGCCATGCTCATTGTGTTGCCTATGTGGTTCCCCGAGCTCCAGTTGGTAACAATGGACAGGTATACATACATGCTTTGCGCATTCATATACATGCTCATTGCTTTGTTAGCCAGCTATATTGCGAAACGATCCGTCGCTGTGGCGGTCGTGGCTTTGATCGGACTGGTCAATCTTCGCTACACGATCCAGGTCAACCGCTATTGGATGAAATCCGCGAGGATCAACAACCATCTGCTCGATACCTATGCCATCGCCGACGACAAGATCACCCTCCTGCTCGATCAACCCGAAAACATGCATGGCGTCCCAATGATACAGGCAACAACCGGCGGAGAGTTCAAGCTGATGTACAACCTTTTGCGCAACGGTCATATCAATGGCGAAGTGCTGGATATTGTGTCGATGAACATGGAGACGCCTGCCGATGGGGTATTTGCTACGGTACTAAACGACAGCACCATAAAGATCACAGCCAACCAATGGGGCACCTGGTGGTGGTTCGATGGTTTCGGAGCGGGCGACCGCGAAAACGAATATTTCAAGCTGCACGCCCCCGATGCACACTGGTATGAACTGACACTCAAAAAAGATCCTTCAAAATACCGGCTCCTGTACCAGGTTGGCGGCGATTGGAAAACGGTCGACTGGAGTAAAAAGAACGAAGACCAGCATTAGAGCTCTATCTGCACGTCGCCATTCACCGGGTAGCCCACACATGTGAGCACAAGGCCATTAGCTACATCCTTATCCGTAAGTACCTCATTCACCGACATCCACACCTTGCCCTCTGTACAGGTCGCTACGCAACTGCCGCATCTGCCTGCCTCGCAACTATAAGGTATCTGTATGCCCTGCTTGCGCGCTGCCTGTAAAATCGTTTCGGGATAACCACAGTTTAACTCATAAACATCCTCCCCAGCATCGATGCGCACACGACGCACCTTCTTATCGGGTGGTTCTGCGCGCAACACCGGTAGATAGACATTGAAATTCTCCTTTTTGATCTGCTCCTGCTTAGCGCCATATTCTTCCAGGCCCAGTATCACCATCCGCATGTAGTCAAAAGGCCCGCAGGTGTAGAATAGCATCCTGTCTTTGTCAGTCCTTGCGTACTCATCCACCAACTGCGGCAGCAGGGCTTTATTAAGCCGCGCCCGGGTCAGTTTAAACGCATTGCTATAAAGAAATTCGATCCGGAGTCTGTCACCGAAGTCCGTTTGTAACTCTGTCAACTCCTGGTAGAACACTACCTCATCTTGCTCACGGTTGCTGTATACCAGCACGGCGTTTTTCCCGGTTTTAAAAAGCACTTGCTTCAGTAAAGGCATCACCGGCACTATCCCTATCCCTGCCGCGAAAAAGAACACCTGTTCATAAGCCGCCGTTTCCTCCGGCAGCGTAAACAATCCCGCGGCACCCGTAGTATACAGTACATCTCCTTCCTTCGCATGGTCAATAAGGTATCTCGTAAACACACCGTTTTCTATCCGCTTAACGCTTATGGAAAGTGGCTCACCCACTTCAGGGTTGCTTAGAATGGAGAATGACCTGCGCGCCTCCTTGTGATGATGCTGAAAAACGAACGTAAGGAATTGCCCTGCCGTGTAGCGGACCGGCATCCCGTCCACGGGCTCTAAAACAAAAGTTTTTACTCCTTTTGCCTCATCATGTATCGAGGCAATTCTTAAAGCTTGATATAATTGAATGTCCGGCGCATCGGGCGACATACCTGCAATGTAAAGAAAAGCCTCTTTACTCCATCACACCTTCTTTGATCTCGTTCCACAAGGCCCGGTAGCATACGGCAGCATAACCGGTAGCAGCAAATTCTTCTATCGGCGCCCTATGCACGCCCATCTTCTCCACGTCCGACAAATTGGGTATGTAGTATTCGAAGAAACGCTTGTCTTTGTATAGCTGCCGCATCACTTCATTATGCATATTCTTCCTTACATCTGCCATTGTGAAGAAGCACATCAGCTTGTCCAGTTCCGCTTTGTCCTGGAAGTAAGTTTTCACCAGGTCGTAGGTGCGTACCGACAGCGTGGTTGGTATCACCGGCATCAGCACGGCATCCGAGGCGAAGAAAATATTATCTGCCAGCAGCGAAAACCCCGGCGGACAGTCTATGAACACAAAATCATAGTCCTGGTCCAGCTCACGCAGTACATTGCGTATCTGCTTCTTCGATGCATTGTTATCCTCCAATATCAGTTCCATTTTCCTTACCGAATGGTCGGCGGGAATGATGTCGAGATTGGCGTATTCGGTTTGGCATATCGCTTCGTTCAACTGGTGCGATTGCTCTATGATCTTCTTGATGCTGACCTTCGATTTAGCTTCCGATTTGTAGTAAAAGCTTGCCGCACCCTGCGGGTCAAGGTCCCACAGTAGCGTCCTGTACCCATCCTTTGCCGCCATGTAGGCGAAGTTTACGCACGACGCTGTTTTTCCAACACCACCTTTCAGGTTATACAAAGAAGCTATGAACATACGGTCCGGAATTAACTGCCTGGCTTGGCAGGGACACTAAAGCTAGTGATTTACAGTCTTTTTTGCAATGCTAATCTTCGTCCTTCGCGGCGATCTTAGCGTTCGCCCCTCCTATGCCAAAAAGCCTGTAGGCCATTTCTTTGCCCACGCGCTCAGCATTGCGGCTGTTGTACGAGCAGGTTTGCTGCGGCACCAGGTAGTTGCCGCCCTTATCTGTCACATAGTAAGCAATGCGCCTCTTCTCACCTTCGCCCCTGAACTCTATGTGCACCGACAATGCCGGAACCGCAGCACTCGTCGTCCAGTTAATGTTACAGGCCTTCAGGCTGCTCAGCACTTTATTGTCTATGTTACCGCTTGCGCTCAGCTGCATATTCGCTTCCAGCCCGGTGTAAGGCACCAGTTGGAGATATTCTGTACATAGGCGATAGGTCCAGTCGCTATAAGCGGCTTTGTCCTTGCGCGCCTTCGCACAGTTCGCCTCAGCCTCGTACACCCTGGCTATGAACAGTTTTTCATATTGCTGATCGATATCCGGGTTACGCAATATACCATCCAGTAGTTTTCGCGCTTCGGTGTACTCGCCCTCTTTTATCAACAGTTTTGCCTCAAACAGTTCAAAGTACTTACGGATATATCTACGCTTATCTGTTGCTATTTCCTTCCTGAACCGGTCCAGGAAGAACTTGGTGCTGAAGTCCTGTATCAGGTACCAGATCTCATCCCAGCTCACAGTGCTCTCTGTCGAAAAGAGTTTGTAGATCACCCGGTCACGCTCGGGGTTTTGAGCAAACTGGTTAATGATCAGGAACTGTTGCATGTACTTTTGCCCCAGCAGTTGCGACATGCTGCCCATCACATAGGGATTGTACCACCAGTTCTTATTTTCGAACCGTTGCATCTCCCAGCGCGATTGGAGGTTCATTAATTTATCCAACTGCACACTGAAGTCATATATACTCTGACCCAATGTAGTGCCTATATGCACTTCCTTAAACTCGGCTGCTTTATTGATGTACCGTTCAGCTTCCGCTATTTGCCCATCATAGTGCATGCAGCGGGCCAGCGCTATGTTATACCACCCAAAGCCCGGTGTGGAACCCGCTGCTGTGATCATGTCTTTCATCAACTCAATGCCTGTCTTCGGCTGGCCTTTATAAATGTCGATGATCGAAGTGTAGTATGCCCACTCCTGCAGCCTTTTGTCACCGTTGTCCTGCGCTGCAGCTATCTTATATTCTTTCTCTGCCTCCCTGAAATCGCCGCATATCGATCTGAACGTCGCATAGTTATTGTGCGGAAACAAGGGCGTGCTGCGCATCAGGTTGAAATAATGTGTAGCAGAGTCGATATTAAAGGAATAGCTGTACAATATACACTTGTAATGATACACCGATAGCCGGTCATTTTTCTCGTAGCCCGGCTGAAAAATGTGGGCATTCAGCGCCATGTCCCTGTTGATCTTCCGCATTTGTGAGTCCAGGTACTTGTTTGCCAGCTTTTCATTTTCGTCTATCGTGTTCCGGAGAAACTTATACTTATCGCTGGTATAGAACCTGTTGCGGTGCACTGTCCATCCCAGGAAGTTGTAAGCATCCAGGTAGTATTCCCGCTGTATATTCCACTTCAGTACCCTGCGCAGCAGCGCATACACTTTGTCCGGCTCTTCCATATTGCTATAGCAATGCATCAGGTACATGGCTATTATAGTATAGTCTATCTGGAACTTATAGGCTGGGAAATAGGTCATAAGGTCGGCGGTGCGGGTGCCTAGCTGCTTGCGGTAGTCCCGCTCTATCAGGCGTATAGCCTTTTCCAGGGGCACCGAAGCATTCTTATAGCCCAGGTAATCGGCGGCATGCTCATATTTATATGCCCCTTCAAAAAGCCATCCCACATAATAACTGCTGTCTATCCTGATGAATTCGCGCGATCTCGGCAACGCATCTTCGCTCGTAGGCGATACGCCCATGCGCTTGGCATCTATCTCCCAGCGCTGCGCTTGCTTTGCCGGCGGATGCACCAGTTGTGGTTGCAGGGCCACAGGTTGCTGCTGCCCTTGCTGCGACTGCTGTGTATCCTGCGCGTAAACAGGACCCGCCAGCATGCCGATCGCTACCAGAACATTTCTAATCCTATGAAAACTAAAAGAACGCATTAGCCTCTTCACAACGAAGTATCATATCAATTTAAAATCTGCCAAAATCATCTGCATTTGCCAACTTACGACTTATGACTTACGACTAATACAACTTCAGCCTCGCCAGCCTTTCAGCTTCCTTCTGCACAATGCTGTTCAGCGCCCTTTCGCGGCCGTCCTTATTGCGATACATCAGGCGGTGGTCCAGCACAGCATAGCCAATGTCTTTTACATCATCCTCTATCACAAAGGTGCGACCCTTCACCAGAGCGTACGCTCTCAGGCAACGCAGAAAGGCGATACCGCTTCGGGTCGATGCACCCAGCACGATGTCCTGGTGCTCGCGCGTGCCGCGCACTATGTTGCTTACGCCTTTTACGATCTCGTCGTGTACGTATACCTGCGTTGCCTGCTCCTGCAGTTGCAGCAGGTCCTGCATGCTCAGCACTTGCTCCATTTTCACCAGGTTCTCGGCAATGTTCACATATTCCCGGTAGATGTTCAGTTCGGTCGCTTCGTCCACATAGCCGAATATGATCTTCATAAAGAAACGATCCAGCTGCGCGGCGGGCAGCGGGTAGGTACCCTCCATTTCTATCGGGTTTTGCGTGGCTATGGTAAAGAAAAGCTTCTCCAGTTTCAGTGTGGTATCGCCCACGGTTATCTGCTGTTCGGCCATAGCTTCCAGCAGCGCGCTCTGTACTTTAGGGGAGGCCCGGTTTATTTCATCAGCCAGCAGCACATTGCAGAATAAGGGACCTTTCTTAAAGACAAACTCCTTATTCCTGTCGTCGAATATGTGCGTGCCTATCAGGTCCATCGGCAGCAGGTCGGGTGTGAACTGGATACGCTTGAATATTACATGTTCTTCACCGCGCTCGCCGCTTATGCACTGCGCTATCGTGCGCGCCAGCACCGTTTTACCCGTACCCGGGTTATCCTCCATTAGTATATGTCCGCCTGCCAGCATGCAGGTGATCACCAGTTCTATCTTGTCCTTCTTACCTCTTATTACTTTCTCTACCTGGTTTATTAAGCCCTGTATTGCTGCCGCAGCGTCCTGTGTGTTGGGCGCGCCACCGCTATACTGCTCCTCTGCGAAGTTTTCCGTCATTGAATATAAACTTTATACAATTTTAATGATTTCTGAAATGGCAAGGTTTAGGCGGCTTATAATTTTTTGTGAAAGTAGCAGTTTGAACACTCCACAAGCTAAAGATGAAAAAAACGGCTGAATTCATAAGTCCTTTCTCCGGCCGTTTTTAGACAATTCAGTATCCGGCGCTTTTCCCATGCCCCGGGCGCATACGCCTCAGGTTCACGATGTAATACACCAATGGCGTCAGCAGGAAGAGCGCCTCCCATATCGTTGCATACCATCCCGGCCTTCCCAGTTCCTTATAAGATAGTCTTACGGTTTCACCCATCTCTATCGTGCAGGCCACCAGCACCAGCATCTTCACAAGCTCCAGTATACGCCACATCTGCCTGTACTGCCGCTCCGCGCTCGGCGGTATCGCATGTCCTCTCGTCACCTTGTTAAGCATACTGATCCCCAGGTAAACGAGTATGCCTATCGAAGGCAGCACAAAGAAATAGGCTTTACTTGCGTAGTTATGCCCGTCGCCTCCTGTCCCTATGTGCAGTGGTATCGTCGTAGGCAGCAGGTCATAGCCCAGGTTGCAGCCGATAAAGAGGAGGAACACAAGTAATATGCCCGTGCGCTCCATCAGCTTCTCGATGCGGCCCGGTTGTATCCATACTTCTTGTCGTTGCTCGTCCGGCATACATTTTCAACTTTTATCCCTTGCTCTGCAGTCTTATCACCGGCACTATCATTTCCTCCAGCGATATGCCGCCGTGCTGAAATGTGTTCCGATAGTAATTTACGTAATGATTATAATTATTCGGGTAACACAGGAACACATCTTCCTTGGCAAATATGAAGGTTGAGCTCACGTTCGGCCTGGGCAATCCTGCTTCTTTCGGGTCGCGGAAGGCCAGTACATCTCTTTCTTCATATTGCAGGTTGCGGCCGTGTTTGTAGCGCAGGTTGGTGGTTGTGTGCCGGTCGCCCACGCACTTGCTCGGCTGCTTCACGCGCACTGTACCATGGTCGGTGGTAATGAATACCTGTATATCCTTATCGGCTATCTTTTTTAGCGCGCCGTATAGCGGCGAGTGTTCAAACCAGCTCACCGTCAGCGAGCGGTAAGATACCTCATCGCCCGCCAGTTCCTTAAGCACTTCCATTTCCGTGCGCGCATGCGACAGCATATCCACGAAGTTGTACACTATCACCGTCAGGTCATTGTTCAGGCAGTTGTGTATGTTGTCTTCCATACTCTTGCCGTCTTCGTTGTTCGTTATCTTCATGTACTGCGCCTTCAGTCCGTCCAGCTTCAGATCCTTCAGCTGACCGCGCAAAAATGTTTCTTCGAAAAGATTTTTGCCCCCCTCATCATCATCGTTCTTCCACTCGTTGGGATACCTCTTTTCAATGTCGATCGGCAGCATACCGGCAAACAGTGCATTGCGCGCATACTGTGTTGCAGTAGGCAATATGCTGTAGAACATATCTTCTTCCACCACCCTGAACGAGTCCGTAACGATCGGCTGCAACACCTTCCATTGGTCAAAGCGCAGGTTGTCTATCACTACCAGGAAGGTCGGCTTCCCTTTCTCAAGATGGGGTGCTATTTTTTCCCTGAACAGTTGATGCGATAGCAATGGCGCAGTTACAGGGTCTTTTATCCATTTCGCATAATTCTTCGATACGTATTTGCTAAACTCCGTATTGGCCTCTGATTTTTGCGATTGCAACACTTCCATCATTTCAGAGCTGTCGCTGCGGGCCATTTCCAGTTCCCAGTACACCAGCTTCTTATATAGTTCCTTCCACTCCTCGTGGTCGGGGTTCGAGCTCAGGGCCATGAACAGGTTACGAAACTCCTGTTGGTAGGCGGTCGTCGTTTTTTCCGATACCAGCCGCCTGGTGTCCATTATCTTCTTCAGCGACAGCAGCACCTGGTTAGGGTTCACCGGCTTTATCAGGTAGTCGGTTATCTGCGAGCCTATCGCTTCTTCCATTATATATTCTGCCTCATTCTTCGTAACCATCACCACAGGCACCTGCGGATGGCTTTCTTTTATCTTGGCCAGCGTTTCCAGCCCGGTCATGCCCGGCATGCTCTCGTCCAGCAGCACCACGTCCATATTCTTCTCCTTCAGCAGCTCCAGTGCATCATAGCCATTTGTCAGGGGCGTCACTTCGTAGCCCTTGTTTTTCAAAAACAGTATCTGCGATTTCAGCGAATCTATTTCATCATCTACCCAAAGTATATCACCTTGTGTGCTCATATTTGTCTCCTTGTTTTGTTTTACAACTTACGTTAATTTGATCGATTCCTCACTATATCCCCGTCGCCCCCCATTCTATTTAACGCAAGTTTCGCATCTGTAGTTTCCTATTGTTAACTATTACCGAAAAATATTTGTCAAAAGGGCATTTCTCCTTTTTGTCCAAAGCTTTGTACTTTCTACTTTTGACTATCTGCTAAATACTAATTACTAACTACCATAATAATTATGCCCCCGGTTTCCATTCGTCCCGCACAGATCACAGACTGCCCTCGTATGCTCGAGTTGGTTCAGGAACTGGCCACCTACGAGCGAGCGCCCAACGAGGTTACCATAGAAATTGAGCATTTCATGGAAAGCGGCTTTGGCCCCAACCCCGTCTATTGGGCCATCGTGGCCGAGGCTGAGGGACAGGTTATCGGCTTTGCCCTCT
The DNA here is from genome assembly GCA_018267915.1 of Bacteroidota bacterium. Taxonomy (GTDB): domain Bacteria; phylum Bacteroidota; class Bacteroidia; order Chitinophagales; family Chitinophagaceae; genus MKUN01. The sequence goes on from JAFDXN010000012.1 coordinate 131,592, forward strand.
ATTACGTTCGCTTCTCCACCTGGAAGGGCCGGAAAATGTACCTCGAAGACATCCTCGTTACCGAAGCATGGCGCGGCAAAGGCGTTGGCAGCCTGCTTATGGATGAACTGATAACGATCGCCCGCGAAAAGGGCTTCAAAGGCATCACCTGGCAGGTGCTCGACTGGAACGAACCTGCCATCAACTTTTACAAGCGCTACGCAGCCAAATTTGATAGGGAATGGCTGAATGTAACTATTGATACGCCATAAGATGACATTTTTGTGTTCCGGGACTTCCCCCCATCTCGTGATGTAATTCGTATATTTGTTTGGTCATTAATAAACCTTCCCCGGATGAATATTCCCAAACTCCTTGTCCTGCTTATAGCGCTATTATTATGCTTAAATACAGAAGGGCAAACTATTCCCCAATGGCAATGGGCAACAATTGCTAAAGATTCCTCTGACTGCCACATATTTGATATCGCTACAGATGCCGAGGGGAATGTGTATGTAACAGGTTCATTTAAAGACACATTGATGTTTCCGGCAGACACACTGGCAAGCAGGGGCAATTCAGACATTTTCTGGGCCAAGTACAGTCCTGCGGGCCAATTCCTCTGGGCCGGGAGCGCAGGAGGTAGTGACGCAGACCAGGGCACAGGAATAGCAATTGATGGCAGCGGGAACGTTTACGTCAGCAGTACATTCTACGATACTATATCCTTTGGCAACGATACTTTTATTGCCAGGGGGCTGTCCGACCTTGCTCTTTGCAAATATGACAAGAACGGCACAAAAATATGGGCGCACACCTGGGGTAGTGTTTACCCTGACGAAAGCAGCAAGTTGTGCATTGACAAGAACAACAACATATTTTACATTGGTGTCTTTGCTGACGATGGCGCCTCACCACCCTCGTACGGAAGCATAACATTCGGCAACTTTACCTTCACCAGCAACGGCGGGGGTGACATATTTCTCGTTAAGCTCGACAGTAATGCAGTACCTCTTTGGGCTACCCACGCAGGCGGCAAGTTCGGCGACGGACCAAGCGACGTTGCGGTAGACAGTTTGGGCTACATTTATTTGACCGGCTATTTCGATGCGCCTTGGGCCGATTTCGTTAACAAACGGGTCTATTCGAAGAATGGTCCGTTCAACGACATGTTCATAGCACAATATGACAGCACCGGCTACCCGCTATGGGTAAGAGGTGCAGGCGGCGATTATCCCACTGCAGGTGCAGGGCTGGCTGTCGATGCCATGGGCAATAGCTACATAGCCGGGGCGGGGGCAGTAGCTTCCCCTATAAAATTTGACAATAATATAGTACTGAATGATGCCAGGTCCTTCATTGTCAAATACAGTTTTACCGGCGATCTGTTTTGGGCACACAAAGTCTACATATCAAGCAACGGCTATAATTCGGATATCACAATAGATAACGAAAACAATATTTACACCACCGGCTTTTTTAGCCCCACAATGGTATTCGGTGGTGATACCATAAACGTTCCCGGCAGCGATATCTTCGTCAATAAATACAATAACAATGGTGATCCTATCTGGACCAGGGAACCGCAGGGCATTGGTGCCACGCGGGGTGCAGCCATTACCCTCGATAAAGATCATAATGTGCTCGTTGGTGGCACGGATGGTGCGACCGAAAATTTCGACGCCTATAATGTGTCGCCTGATGTTACAAGTATTCTTATCGCAAGGCTGGCTGGCACTACGGGGCTACAGGACATAAATGCTTCATCGGCAAATGTCCTTGTTTACCCTATTCCCGCTGCCAACCTCGTTCACATCCGGGCGAATAGCGATTATAACGACTTGCAGTTATGCGACATCTTAGGCCATGTGATTTATCAACAGCCCCTAAGTCGAAGTGAAACGCTTGTCGATGTCAATATGCTGACTAATGGCGTTTATTATCTGCAACTTTCGGGTAAAAAAAGCAGGATAACCAGGAAAATCACTGTTTGCCATTATTAGAAATGAAAGCATTCTGCCTCATAGCTCTTTGTTTCTTCCCGCTGTTCATACAGGCGCAGCCCGCATGGCAATGGGCCGCAATTGCCAACGACCCCGGTGAGAGCATGTGCAACAGCATTGCTACCGATGCCGCAGGCAATGCCTATGTAGTGGGCACTTTTACAGGCACCCTCCATTTGGGCGCCACCACATTAACCAGCACCGGCGATTCCGATATCTTTTTCGCCAAGTACGATCCTCTTGGCAATCTCGTCTGGGCAAAGCACGAAGGCGGCCCCGGCGGCGATCAGGGTTTTGGTATCGCCATCGATGCGCAGGGCGCTGTCTATGTTGCCGGCACTTTCTATCAAAGCATTGCTTTCGATACTTTTTCTTTCGCCAGCAATGGCTTTGCCGATCTCTGCCTCGCCAAATACGATAGTAATGGTCATCTCATATGGGCTAAAGCCTGGGGCAGTATTTATTCAGATGTTGGCAGCAAAATTGCAATTGATGGCAATGAAAACATTTATCTTACCGGTAGTTTTTCCGGTGATGGAGGTTCTCCACCAGTACATGGTACTATAATTTTTGACACGGTAACGCTTACAAGTACAGGTACAGGAGATATGTTCCTGGTAAACTCGATACGGCGGGCAATGTGATATGGGCCAAAAGTGCCGGAGGTGTTTATGACGACGATGGCTATAACATTACAGTAGATAAAACCGGCAATAGTTACGTCACGGGCACCTTTAGCTATCCATGGATCAAGTTCGATAACATACAACTCGACGGCAAAGTTGGCCCCTTCTCGGATATGTTCGTTGCTAAATATGACAGTGCTGGCAATGCATTATGGGCACGCGGAGCAGGTAATGACAGAGTCACAGTTGGTACGGGAGTTGCGGTCGACAGCTCGGGAAATGTCTACATCAGCGGAGGCAGCGGAGATTTGACCTATTTCAAGTTCGATGCGGCCACTACTATATCAGATGATAATTCCTTTATCGCTAAGTACAGCCCTGTAGGAACATTGTTATGGGCTCATAACACGGCATACAAGAGTTACGATTTTGCCTCCGATATCGCACTTGATGTGTACCAAAACATCTACGTTGCAGGTTATATCAATACGACCGGTATTTTTGGGACCGATACATTACCCACTTTAGGCGGCCAGGACATCTATGTTGCCAAATACGACAATAATGGCAACCATATTTGGGTAAAGAACGCGGGCGGTACCGGCACCGATGCTGCATACGCAGTGACTTTAGATAATTCCAACAATATACTTGTTGCTGGTTACACTAGTAGCCAACCCGCTGTCTTCGATGCCAGCCAGGTAAGCGCTACTTCAAGCTGGGATCCTTGCTTGGCCAAGTTATCAAATCCTGTCGCAGTGCGTGATGTTCACCTTTCTGCAAACGACATAGAGATCTATCCCAATCCGGCAAATGACATGCTGTACGTTGTTTCGGTGAGCGTAGCCTTAAGCAACGTGCAAATCAATGATATCACGGGCAGGACGCTTATATCAGAAAGCACCACATCAAAAAGGCCGCGGCTCAACCTAAGATCATTTCCTTCGGGCTTGTATTATTTACAACTCTCAGACGGCACCCAAACAATAATCAAAAAAATAATCATTCAGCATTAATATCTAAAAACAAAAACTATGAACAAGTTGCTTCCTTTTTGTTTAATAAGCTTTACAGCCTTGCTGCCCCTCGCAGCCACTGCGCAAGAACTTTGTTGGTTTGATGCAGGGAACACCGAATATTTTAAAATTGATGCTTGCATTCCAAATTCTGATATTCAATTCTATTCTGCAAAAGGTGGTGGCCGATTGCTAAAGCAGGCCACTGTAGATGCTATGGGTTCTTACAGTCTGTGTGTTCAGGACAATTTTAAACCGGCTTTTGTTTTAAATGTCAGTCGTGCCAATATCAAAGGCGTCAGCGGCAATGGCATAGTACGGTTTTTCGATGTAAAAGAGTTCACCATAGACGACATTCTGATTAAGGCTAAGCCGGATATAACAGTCTTAACCTTTAAAGCTCAGTCCGACCCCGCTAAGACATTTACTTTGAGATACTAAAGAGTGAGGATGGTATTGCCTTTTCTACGGTAGGAAAGCTGGAGGCTAACAAATCGGGAGTTTTGATTCCATACGAATACATAGATAAAGAAAACGACGGCTCTTTTTATAAAGTAAAAGTAATTAACAAGCAAAAAGGCGAACGATATACATCGCAGCTGCTTGCTGCGGAGGTAGGCGAAGCTAAAGTTTATCCCACCGCAGCAAGCACTACAATATCTATTGCTTTGGATAAGCAGTACAACAATGCCTCTTACAAAATTTACAGTGTAGATGGGCGTGTCGTTGTCTCAGGCACCTTAGAAAATATTGTCAATACGGTGCCAATCGGCAATCTAAGTTCGGGTTCCTATCTTGTATCTGTCCAGGCGGCTAACAAAAGAACAGTAAGCCATTTACAAAAAATCTGAGCGTACCTCTTTAGTATTAAAGCGTGTTTGTCTTTCAAACACGCTTTTTTATTTCCGGTTTACGATGCCCTAGTCCGTACTTGACCCGCGGTTCATATAACCCGGGCACCTGTAGACCTTTAGCTGGAATGAGACATTGACCATGAACATCAGGTACTGATCGAAAGTGCTGGTGTTGCCACGTTGTTTCCCGGCGCGACCTAATGGGTCGTTAGGTGTCAGTTCTGTCGAACGGTCCTGCAGGTAGTAAGCAGGCGGCTGTGTGTACTTGGGATCTTTTGCAAAGTACTGTGTGCCTACGTAATAAGAACTAACATCGTCGATATAATCTGTTGTCGTCAGCCTGTCGGCAACCTCAAAGCCCACATTCATCCCTGGCCGCATCCACCATTTCACGCCCGCGCCTATAGGCATGCACATATTCACAATGCTGTATTTATGGCTATCGAAACCTGCGTTTTGCCCCTCTGTGCCCAGCGGACGCAAATAGTATCTCTTTCCCTGGAAGCGTGTATAAGGGTTTGAATAAAAAGCGCCTACACCCATGGTGAGGTAAGGGGTAAACCTGTTATTGAAATCGCCGGTAGCAAAGCGCACAAAGTTGAATTCGCCCTGCACACAAAACTCCAGTATGTCGCTCTTAAAATTCAGGTTACGTGCCCGCTGGTAGGGATCTGTTGACAGCTTATCGTCATATCCCACCTTAGTATAGTTCAGCGTGGTCTTCAGCGCTATATAGGGGTTCATATGGAAACGTATAAAAGCGCCGCCTGCAGGCAACACTTCCTTAAAACCGTAATTGGTGTTCAAGTCACCGAAGTACTGCGATCCGCCCAGCGAAAAACCATATTCCTGCCCGCTGTAGAAATACTGCGCCCCTGCCTGCTTTGCTGCAACCAGTAGGAAAACCATTAATATTATGCTCCTGATTCTTCTCATAGATACAGACGGTCTATGTAACGGCAAATGTAATTGTTTATTGTCTAGTTCCTCCGGTCGATACCCCAATATAGTTTTTGTCTTATGGTTTTCAGGAAGTTATGCTCGTCCGGCCGCACCAGCGATATGGTAAAGCTCTCCTTCTTCACCGCCAGCTGCGTGCCGCTGGTGATGGTTTCTGTCCGCGAGTCGAGCGTACACAAAAACTGCTCCGCCCTGCCCTCCACTTCGAAGGAGATCACATTGTCGTCCGGCACCACTATCGATCGTGTGTTGAGGTTATGCGGCGCCACCGGCGTTATCACGAAGCTCGACGTCTGCGGGAACACCACAGGGCCGTTACAGCTCAGCGAATACCCTGTCGAGCCCGTCGGCGTCGCCACGATCAGACCATCGGCCCAGTAAGTATTCAGGAACTCACCGTTGAGGTAGGTATGTATCTTGATCATCGACGATGAGTCTTTCCTGTGAATGGTGAACTCATTCAGCGCATAGGGCGCGCCATCAAATAGCGGCACGCTGCTATCGAGGTGTATCAACGTCCTTTTTTCCAGCGTGTAAGACCCTCTCACCAGCGACATGATGGCGGCATCCACTTCCTCCTCCGGTATCGCCGCCAGGAATCCCAGCCTCCCGAGGTTGATACCTATGAGCGGTATGTTACTATTGCCAACAAACACCACCGTATCCAGCAGTGTGCCATCGCCCCCCAGGCTGAAGAGCATATCAGTGTTCATAGGCAGGTCTTTCTTCCCGGTGAACAAACGCGGCGTCTGTTCGAAACTGATGTGCTGCGATATCCTTTCGTAAAAGTCCTTATACAGCACCACCTGCAGGTTGTGCGTTTTCAGCATCTCCAGTATATGCTTCATCACAGGCAGATCCTGCTCCTCGAACGTCCGGTTGTAAATAGCTACCTGCATTTAGCCCTGCTTAAATTTGGGTATAAATGTAATCCATTTTCACTCATTTGGGCTTTCCTCCTACTGCGCCTTGTTCCATACATAGTATCCATTTATGTCGTAACTTCAATTATGCGTTCGCGTATCGTCATACTGCTGGCATGCTCCATGGCATTCCTTTACCTTTTCAACTCCTGCAAGCACAAGCCTTTTCCTGCTCCTACTTACGGCAACTTCCCGGATGATGTAGGTGTCATCTTCACCACCAAATGCGCCGTTACCGGCTGCCACGACGCTGCCGGCTCTGTTAATGCCGACAACCTGCGACTCGATAGCTGGGAATCCCTGTTCAAGGGCTCTTCGCACGGAGCTGTCGTTATCCCCTACAGTACCGACTATAGCTCCCTGCTCAACTTCATCAATACTGATTCCACCCGCGGCCTGGTTGCCATCCCCACCATGCCCTATATGCGCCCGGCACTTTCCGGCGAGGAATACTATACCATTAAGAACTGGATAGCAGCCGGCGCTCCCGACAAGGATGGTAATATCCCCTTCGCCTCTCATCCCGATACCCGCCAGAAGATATATGTCACCCAGCAGGGCTGCGACCTTATGGCTGTCATCGATGGCGAATCGAAACTTACTATGCGCATGTTTCACATCGGTGTCACTTCGCAGGTGGAAAGCCCGCACAATGTGCATTTCTCCAACGATGGCAGGTATGCTTACGTATCCTTTTCACAAGGCTCCGCAGTGCAAAAGATCGACGCCAGTATTGATACCGTTGTCCAGACCATTAACCTGGGCGATGGTGAAGGCGGTGTAGTTAACGTCCACCCCGACAGCGACAAGGTGCTCGTAGCCGACTTCTACAACTACGAGCTCTGGAAAGCCGACTTCACAACTTCGCAGGCCACCCGCATTGGCAAGAACGCATTCAGCGCCCCGCATGGCATTGCGTCCACACCCACATGGGACACTTTTTACGTCACCTCGCAATACGGCAACGTGGTGTACCGATACACGCCCGGCAAGCTGCCACCCATCAGCAACATATTGCTCGACACTACGCAACCTGCTTCCACAGGCACGGGCGGGCTGTATGGCGATCCTCATGAGATCATTTTTTCACCCGACCATTCCAAACTCTTCGTCACCTGCCAGCACACTAACGAAGTGCGGGTACTCGATGCGCATAACTACAAGGTGCTTGCAGTGCTGCCCGTTGGCACCGAGCCGCAGGAGTTTGCCATAGCACCTTCAAAACACTGGCTCTTCGTATCCTGCATATACGATGCAGCCAATCCCACACCGGGCAGCCAGGGCTCGGTCTACGTTATCGACTACACCACCAACCAGGTCGTTAACCGCATCTACGGCGACTTCTACCAGCCGCACGGCATGGCTGTAGACGAGCGGAACAATACGCTCTACATCGTCAGCAGCAACGTGAGCCAAACCGGGCCGCCGCCGCACCACGTCACGGTATGTGGGGGCAAGCCGGGCTGGTACAGCGTGTACGACCTTAATACACTGCAACCGCTCAACAAGTACCGCTACGAGAGCACCATAGCACCCTACTCTGCCGAAGCACGGTTCAAGTAAGCGCGATAGCTTAACTTCGCCCCATGCTCACAGTCTCCCTCCACGGCATACGCATACACGCCAACATCGGTATGTACCCTGAAGAAAAGATCAGCGGTAATGATTTTGAGATAGATGTGGATATTCACGTGCCCGATGCCCGGCCATGGCCTTTCGTCGACTACACATTGATCAACGATACAGTGGCCAATGCTTTCCAACAGCCGGGTGAGACGCTGGAGACCTTCGTGCTGCTGATACATGCCACACTCAAGGGCCAAGTACCTTTCGCGGAGAAGATCAAAGTTGCCATCCGCAAGCTGCACCCGCCGATGCAAGGCGACATCGCTTATGCGCAGGTGTGCTATGAAAATTAATGTGGGAAAAATGCGGCAATGTGATGGAATGTGATTCTAAATGACCTCTACTAAATGTTCACCACGTTGTCGTATTCCATCACATTTCTTCCACATTAATTATTAAGCAACTTTTCCAATGCATTGTCATACGCCTCCTTCCAATCGCTGATGTAGCCCCAGTGGTCGTTGTCCACTTTTATTTCACCGTCGGCATTTACCATGCCTATTTTGGTGAATGGTGTTCCTTTCAGTTCTGCTTCGAACATGGCATGCACTGCGGGGTTCACGCTCACTACTACGCGGCTCTGCGCCTCGCCGAAGAGGTAGGCATCTTTGCGGATGCTCTTATCTGTCTCGATAGTGAAGCCGTGGCCGGCGCTGCTCATTGCGCTTTCTAAAAGCGTGGTGAACAGGCCGCCTTCGGAAATATCGTGGGCGGAGTTGATGAGTTTTTCGCTGATGAGGCGCATCACCGTGTCCTGCAGCTGCGCTTCTTCTTCCATATCGAAGTGCGGTGCAGGGCTGTGGGTAACGCCTATTATGTGGTGCAGGTATTCGCTGCAGTTGATGTCGTTGCGGTTCACGCCCAGCACGTAGATGAGGTCGCCTGCGTGCTTGAAGTTCAGGCTCATCTTCTGGTCGAGCGTGTCGAGCACGCCTACCATGCCTATGGTAGGTGTGGGGTACACGGGGCCGTCTTCGCTCTGGTTGTAGAAGCTCACGTTACCACCCGTTACCGGTGTGCCTAGTTTGGTGCAGGCAGTGGTCATGCCCTTGATCGCGTGTACGAACTGGTAATACACTTCAGGATTGTAAGGATTGCCGAAGTTGAGGCAGTTGGTGATGGCCACCGGCACGCCGCCGCTGCATACAATGTTGCGCGCAGCTTCGCTCACGGCTATCATACCGCCTTTGTATGGGTCGGCCCATACGTAGCGGCTGTTGCAGTCGGTTGTTACGGCAAGGCCTTTCTTGCTGTCGTGCACGCGCACTACTGCTGCATCGCTTGGTGCATTGGTATGCGTGTTGCCCGTCATTACCATGCTATCGTACTGCTCCCATATCCAGCGTTTACTCGCAATGTTGGGCAGCTGCACCAGCTGGTAGGCTATATCCTTCAGGTCGGCCGGGATGGCTACGCTTTCGGGATTGAATTTATTGATCTCTGCAAAGTATTTCGGTTCGCTGTACTCACGCTCATATACGGGGGCACCACCACCAAGTACGAGGCTTTCGGCGGGCACATCGGCTATCAGCTCATCGTGCATGTAGTACTTCAGGTTCTTGTCTTTGGTCACCTCGCCTATCTGCACGCAGTGTATGTCCCACTTGTCGAATATTTTCTGTATCTCCGCTTCGCGGCCTTTCTTCACCACGATCAGCATGCGCTCCTGGCTCTCGCTCAGCAGCATTTCCCAGGGCTTCATATTGGCCTGTCGCGTAGGCACTTTGTCCAGGTGGATGATCATGCCATGCTCGCCCTTGGCGCTCATCTCGCTGGTGCTGCAGGTGATGCCTGCCGCGCCCATATCCTGCATGCCTATGAGGGCACCCGTAGGTATCATCTCGAGGCAGGCCTCTAATAGTTTCTTTTCTTCAAAGGGATCGCCCACCTGCACTGCAGGCAGTTGCTCTGCGCTGTTCTCGCTGATGTCGGCACTTGCGAATGAGGCGCCGCCTATACCGTCTTTACCTGTTGATGCACCTACTATGAAAACAGGGTTACCCTCGCCATGCGATGTGGCGCTCACCGTTTGCCCGGCCTTTACCACACCTACGCTCATGGCGTTCACCAGGGGGTTGGTCTGGTAGCAGCTTTCGTAGTACACCTCGCCGGCCACCGTTGGCACACCAAAGCAGTTGCCGTAGTGACCGATGCCTTTTACCACACCCTTCAGCAGCCACTTGGTCTTGGGGTTGTCCATCTTGCCGAAGCGCAGACTATTGAGCGAGGCGATGGGCCTTGCACCCATGGTGAAGATATCCCTGTGTATGCCGCCCACACCCGTAGCCGCACCCTGGAAGGGCTCGATAGCCGAGGGGTGGTTGTGGCTCTCGATCTTGAACACGCAGCCGAGGCCATCGCCTATATCCACCAGGCCGGCGTTCTCCTCGCCCGCTTTTACCAGCAGGCGCTCGCCTTCGCGGGGCAGGGTCTTCAACCATTTTATAGAATTTTTGTAGCTGCAGTGCTCGCTCCACATTACGGAGTACATGGCTACTTCGTTGAAATTGGGCACGCGCCCGAGTATTTCTGTTATCTTATGGAATTCTTCTTCGCGTAGGCCCAGCTTTACGGCCTGCTCGACGGTTGCTTGCATGGCGCAAAAGTAGTTTTTTTTGGTTTAAGGTTTTTCATCTCTGACACTATACATATTCTATTCGTAAACATCTCTGCGATGCCGTACCCTGCGTATATCCACTATCTCGATCTTATCTGAAATATGATAAATAACCCGATAATCGCCTATACGGATACGCCAGAGTTCTTCATCAGTTCCCTTTAGCTTCTTACAGCCATGCGGCCGGGGTTCCTCCGCCAGCCCGTCGATCGCTTTGGCTACCCGCTTGTTGACAGATGCAGGTAATTTTTCCAGGTCTTTCTCCGCACTGTGGCTAACTAAAATGCGGTACATTACAGCTTGCCTTTCTTTTTGAGGGACTTTTTCACCTCGTTCCAATCTTTTTTAGGCTCGTCCCTTCTTGATTCCGCAACTATCACATCCAGCAGGTCTTCAACAGCTTCCTGATTTTGCTCTATAGTTTTTAGCTCAATAATCACAGCCCGCTTGCGGTTTTTATCGTCCATCACAAAACTTACTCCTTTCATCTTAATAGCTTTCTACAAATTTAATCATTCCTCACAAAAAATATTTTCTCACACATTTTCATTCATTATCAATTACTTAGGCGGAAAAAAGTTCACAAAAAGTTCCCATTTTTTACCCATTTATGCCCCGTTCTTTACCCATTGGTTGCCCGGTGGGGGAAGAAGGTTTCAGCCTCTTATGCAAGATACGAAATGGAGGGAGGGGGTTGCAAAAAATGATATCCACAATTTGGTGGGCTGACCTGCGCGAGGGGAAGGCACAAGAACGCAAACGCACAAATCCGCGCGGCATTCTTGCGCCTCTCCACGGGTGGAGATGGGAGAAGGTCATATATGATTATAGTTTACCTTTCGTTTTCAGGGTCTTTTTTACGTCTTCCCAATCTCTTTTAGGCTCGTCCTTCCGGGAGGTAGCTACCTTAACATCGAGCCGGTTTTCCATTTTGAGACTCCTTTTATCCTTTTTAGTATTATTCATTTTCATCTTTCCCGTTTTTTCACAAAAATATTTTCTCACACATTTTCATTCATTATCAATCATTTAGGCTGAAAAAAGTTCACAAAAAGTTCCCATTTTTTACCCATTTGTGCCCCGTTCTTTACCCATTGGTTGCCCGGTGGGGGAAGAAGGTTTCAGCCTCTTATGCAAGATACGAAATGGAGGGAGGGGGTTGCAAATAATGATATCCACACGACTATACAGCCGTGCAGGCATTTTGGGGTTTCGACAGCGCGAGGGGAGGCACAAGAACGCTATGCTTCCAAGCCGGGCTGCATTCTTGCGCCAACGGGGGGTTGCAAAAAATGATATCCACAAATTGGTGGGCTGACCGGCGCGAGGGGAAGGCACAAGAACGCAAACGCACAAGTCCGCGCGGCATTCTTGCGCCAACGGGGGTAAGAGCCTATGCATATCCGGATCAAAGCGAGCAAGGTTATAGTTTTCAGTGATAGGGATTTTATTTAATTTTAAACTGTCAACTTCAGACAGGATTATCTAACCTAAACTGTCAACCAAAATC
>JAFDXN010000013.1 GCA_018267915.1 Bacteroidota bacterium
AAACTGCCGCGATACTACCTTATTAGAAGCAATCTTGAGAAACTCCGCTTCCAATGATTTAGCGTAGTGTTCTGCCTGTTCTTCTCCCCATCGCTCAATGGTGTAACGCACAATCTCTCTAAGGTCTGCTTTTGCCGCTGAAGTCAGTTCATAAGGCCGCATTTAGTGTTTCCTCATTTCGGCAGCAACCTCATTAAAAACATCCATAACAGACTGGGAAACCGTTTCCCCTCTCTCGGCAGCCTCAATACGTGGTTTCAGAAATAATTCTAGCTGACGTAAAGCCTCCATTTCTGAAATATCCTCACCAGTGGGTAGTGGTGGTAAAACTCTATCCAACACATATTCCCTGATAGACTTGCCAGAAAGGGCAGCAACAGCTTTAAGGCGTTGGTGTTGTTCTGGTGTCATCTCAATAGATAGACGGCTCATAAATACAACCTCCTGCTAATCTAAACGGACTTTTTAGAATACAACAAATATAACAAATGTTCAATTGTTTATTTTGTTGTGGGTTCTGTATCGTACTAAACAAAGTGTTAGGCAAAGGAAGGTTTATCAAACAAAACAAAACCATTGACTTATATGATACAATTACTGAAAAAGCGAAATTAACGCGAAATGACAAATTTGGAGTTTAATAAAGTATGGCTGAAAATGATCAGAACGATTTTAAGAACAACTTGAATAAAATTTTTGAAGACGAAGAAAAAAGCAGGCAACAAATAGCAAACGCGCAAACCGAAGAAGAAAAAGCCACTAACGCTTTCTTAAACATATATTTAGAAGCATTTAAAGACATTCAACAAGCACTGAACGAAAAAGTCACCGCCCTTATTACAGACGACTCTAAGACAAAGCACTCGATCTCACTGATTTTTGAAGACGTCCACGAGAAATATAGTTACACGGTAGAAGTTAGGACTGGAAAAAAATTAGGTTACAGGCTTATACAGCAAGTAACAAAGGACGGAGTAGAAGGCGATCCGCTCAAAACTCACTCTGATGATTCCGAGCAATTGTACGGAATGGGTACTGTCAAAGATAAGGAAGGCGTCAAAAATATTTTTCTCACAGATTTTAAAAACCGGCACGCTAGACAGCTGAAGTTTCAATATAAGTAAGGACTTATTACTATCACCATTTTTCCCGAAATTCCCTTATCACTTCCTCTGGTGAGAGGTTCAAATAAATCTCGGTGGTGGTCAAATGGTCGTGGCCTAGAAGTTTCTGCAATGCTGCCAAGCTGATACCTTTTTGAACGGCTGCGCAAGCAAAACTATGTCTTAGAACGTGGGGCGTGACGGGTCGGGAGATCTGGGCGCGGTTGGCGAGGGGCTTCATCATTCTTTGAATGGTGCGCGGGGTCATCCCGATAGACTCATAAAGTGCAAACTGCTTTTCCAGTAGAAGAAAAGCGCGGTTGCTTAAAGGCACTACGCGGCGTCTGCTGCTTGTGCCATAGCTGCCGCCTTTGCCGTAGATCATCAAGCGTTTTGCCTGCCAATCGATGTTGTCTTTTTGGAGGTTGGCAAACTCTGCCACCCTTAGGCCAGTGTCTAGCAGCGTCCAGACCACTAATTTTTCTTCGTGGGTCTGGCAAACATTAGCAAGCCGATTTGCTTCCTCCTGAGTGAGAGGTTCGCGTTTATATTGTCTTGTCATTGCTCTTTGTCGCCTTTGGTTAGAGATTGCGACAAAGTGTCGCAAAAGGTCAAGGCAAGTATAAAACAGGCGCTATAAGAATCAATGATTTATGGCGGGGTGATTTTGGGAGTGTCGCTTTTATGGATGGATTGCGACAGTAAAATGGTATCTATTTTTTAGTTGAGGATGAAAAATAAGGGAAAGGGTTAAGGTAAAAGAGGTTGAGGTAAAAACAATAAGAGGTAAAATTGCCAGAAAGCCCAAAAAGGTAGGGAAAATCTGGGAAAATGAAACCAAGAAAAAAGCCAAAGCAAGAGAACAAAGACAAAGCCTTGCTAGAAGAAATACTAAATAAAGAACACCCGTTATACAAATTAGCGGAAAAAATAGAATGGGAAGTATTTGAAAAGGAATTCGGGGAATATTACGTAGAAATGATAGGAAGACCAGGCTTACCAATAAGGCTAATGGTAGGGCTACACTATCTAAAGTACCTGTACAATGTAGGAGATGAAGCAGTAATAGAAGGGTTTCTGGAAAACCCATATTGGCAGTATTTCTGCGGATATGAGTATTTTCAGCATAAATTTCCGTGCGACCCAACAAGTTTGGTGAGATGGAGAAGAAGGCTAGGAGCAGAAGGAATAGAAAAACTATTAAAAGAAACAATAGAAGTAGCTAAAAGGGAAAAAGAGTTAAAAAGTAAAGATTTAGAGAGAGTAAATGTAGATACAACAGTACAAGAAAAAGCCATAGCATTTCCAACAGATGCAAGGCTTTACTATAAAATGAGAAGTACTTTAGTAAGGCAGGCAGAAAAAGAAAATATCAAGTTACGTCAAAGTTATAAGCGAGTTGGTAAGAAAGCATTAAAGAAACAAGCTTCATATGCCTATGCCAAACAAGGACAAAGAGCGCGAAAGCAAACAAAAAGATTGCAGATAATGTTAGGACGAGTGATAAGGGACATAGAAAGAAAAACTCCAACACAATCTCAAGAAATGAAAAAGTTATTGGAAATAGCAAAGCAAATATTTAGTCAAAAGAAAGACGATAGTAGAAAAATCTACAGTGTGCACTCAGCGGAAGTAGAATGCATAACTAAAGGAAAAATAGAGAAGCATTATGAGTTTGGAGCCAAAGTATCAATAGTGACAAGCAGCAAGAAAGGATACGTTTTAGCAATAGATGCATTAGAGCAAAATGTTTATGATGGTGCTAGCTTGATAGATTCTATTAATAAAATGCAGAAAATTGTTGGGCAGCGTCCTAAGCAACTATTTGCAGATAAAGGATATCGTGGCACTCAGCATCATCCTAAAGATGTTGAAGTTTATATTTGCGGACGAAAAAATCTTTCTACTAGTTTGAATGCTTGGTTGCGAAGGCGTTCTGCCATTGAGCCTGTTATCGGCCATCTCAAACTCGATCATCGCATGGATAGAAACTTCCTCTTAGGTAGAACTGGTGATCGCATCAATTGTATTTTGGCTGCTTCTGCCTTCAATTTAAGAAAAATTCTCAGGGCTTTTTCTTTTGTTCTTTTTTCTTGGCTTTCTTTTATTTGTTTTGGCTCCAAAAAAGAGGCTTCAAACCATGTTTTTGAATCCCCTTTTTCTTTTGCCTAGACTTTTTCAGGGACGACT
>JAFDXN010000014.1 GCA_018267915.1 Bacteroidota bacterium
AGGGGTTGAATATGAATAACCACCGGTAAAACCGATGGATACACGGACGATCACACCCATGCAACCCCGATAGGGGTTGAATATGAATAACCACCGGTAAAACCGATGGATACACGGACGATCACACCCATGCAACCCCGGCAGGGGTTGAATATGAATAACCACCGGCAAAACCGGTGGATACACGGACGATCACACACATGCAACCCCGGCAGGGGTTGAATATGAATAACCACCGGCAAAACCGGTGGAGACACGGACGATCACACACATGCAACCCCGATAGGGGTTGAATACGAATAGCCACCGGTAAAACCGGTGGATACACGGACGATTACACACATGCAACCCCGATAGGGGTTGAATACGAATAGCCACCGGTAAAACCGGTGGATACACGGACGATCACACACATGCAACCCCTATCGGGGTTGAATACGAATAACCACCGGTAAAACCGGTAGAGACATAGCGATCACACATGCAACCCCTATCGGGGTTGAATATGTCATAATACGAATATCCCCTTCACGCCTTATTTTTGCCCTAATCTTTCACGGAATGGAACATACCGATTGGTACGAGAACTGGTTCGGGTCGCTTTATTATAAAATACTCTACCAGGACCGCGATGAACTGGAGGCCCAGGAGTTTACTGCCAACCTGCTTCGCTACCTGCAGCCCATGGCCGGCAGCACCATGCTCGATATTGCCTGCGGCGAGGGGCGTTTCGCGGTAGAGTTAGCTGAACATGGCTACGACCTCACAGGCATCGACATATCCCACCTGGCTATCGAGAAAGCAAAAGCGCAGGAGAACGATCACCTGCATTTTTATGTGCACGATATGCGTTTCCCTTTTTACATCAACTATTTCGACTACGCTTTCAATTTCTTTACAAGCTTTGGTTATTTCACGCGCGATCGCGATCACGTGCTGGCTGCTAAGTCCTTTGCAGCGGCCTTGAAAAAAAGCGGTATACTCGTGATCGACTACCTGAACAAAGACCAGGTACTGGATAACTTCATACCGGAGGAAATTGTGCATCGTGGCAGCTACTCGTTTCACATTACCCGGAATGTTGAGCGCAATCACATATTGAAAACAATAGAATTTACTGACGCGGACAATAAGCCGCGCAGGTACACGGAGAGCGTTGCAGCTTTTTCATTGTCAGATTTTATACGGATATTTAAGCAGGCAGGACTGTCGTTGACAGGCACATTTGGCAATTATAAGCTCGATGTGTATGACCCGCTCACATCACCACGCATGATAATGGTGTTCAAAAAATAAAGCTTGCAGTCGTTAAAAGACCTCATACTGTACTGGGACTATTCCATTTGGTATTACATGAATACCGAATGGCATACACCTTTACTCGATACCATCATACCCTTCCTGCGCAACCAATGGACCTGGGCGCCGCTATACCTTTTCCTGGCAATATTTATACCGCGCAGGTATGGGCGCAATGGGCTGATCTGGTGTGCGGCATTCATCCTTGCCTTCGCGCTTTCCGATCAGTTCAGCGCACACCTCTTAAAGCCCATCTTTCACCGCACCCGCCCCTGCAATAATCCTTACCTGGCCGACATCATACATTGCATTGTGCCTTGCGGCGGCGGTTACAGCTTCCCATCTTCTCATGCTGCCAATCATTTTACGTTGGGCGTTTTCATGTCGGCAACATTAGGGCGCAATTATAAGTGGGTATGGCCCGCTGGCATCCTCTGGGCTATTGTTGTTTCTTACTCGCAGGTCTATGTCGGTGTGCACTTCCCGCTCGATGTAACAGTAGGTGGATTGATCGGAATAGTGATCGGCGGTCTCTCAGCATGGCTGATCAACATCCGCTTTGCCCTCGAGGCTAAACATTAGCCCTGAACTACTTCCTGCTATCTATAAAATTGTCGAGGTCTTTCAGATAACTGCCTTTGGAAAAGGCACTGCCAAGCTTCCGGTAGTTCTCTTTATCAGTAGTTTCCGGGTAAGCCCATTCTGCCAGTTCCAGCCTGCTGTCGTCGCCATTCAGCCAGCTCATCATTTTAGTTACCTGTTCCGTAGTGAACGACTTGCCTCTCAACTCCGTCTCCATGGTTTGCAGCTTCTCGTTGTCACCATCCTTACCCCTCACCATACTTTTTAATCCGTCCATATCGCCCTTCGACATAGCACCGGTGCCAAAGCTGCCAATGGCAGGCGCATTCGTATTGTCAGGGTTTCTATCGTCAGTTCGTCGGTCATCCGCATTACCGTTTGCATAAATATCATCCTGCGGCGGGGCCTGCTCTTCATATTGCCTGTCGTCACGTTCATTGCCGTTACTGCGTTGCCGCTGGCTATAACTATATCGGCTGTCGCCATTGTCGGCCTCTTCATTTACCTGTATGTCGCCCGTATTGGGGTCTATCACGCATTCTGCATAGCTGCCTCGGTGCACTTTTACATAGCCCCTATACACCAGTTCACCTCTTCCTCCCTGGTCGCCGTCCAGCGCAAATACCTGCAGGTAATGTCTTCCCGCCGGCAGGTCACCGACGGTCAGCGAGGTGCCATGTTTATCAAAACGCCTGCCATCCAGCGCCACCCTCAGGTGTGAATTGTCTGCCAGGCGGACATGCAATGTACTCATGCCCCTCTGTGCAAAAAGTAAGGGTGTAAACGCGAAACTAAGCAGTGCGGTAAATATTACTTTTTTCATAACCACTATGTGTTACTACTTAGAAACAACACTTGTGCCAAAGTTTAAACAAGCTTGAATTTTAACGAATAAGCAGTGCGCAAAGTATCCCCGTTGATACTGCGGCGTTCAGCGACTCTGCCCCTCCCTTCCTTGGTATTGTAACCTTGTACCTGGCATGCTCTATGAGTTTGTCCGGTAGTCCCTTCGACTCATTGCCTATCATAATGATACCTGCTCCGAGCTGCGGCATATTATGAACATCTTCACCATGCAATGTGGCAGCTATTGCCGGCATTTTGGCATTTGAGATGAACTGATCCAGTTCGGTTTCGTGGAGTTTAACACGCAAATGTCCACCCATAGCAGCCTGCACCACCTTAGGGTTGTATACATCAGCACAGTTGGGCGAGCACAGCACGTGGCCTATGCCAAACCAGTCGGCTATGCGAATGATCGTCCCCATGTTACCGGGGTCTTGTATTCCCTCCAGGGCTATGCACCATTCGTTTTCAGGCAGCTTTTCCACAGGTGCAGGCATATCCACCACCAATAGCACTTGGTTGGGCGTTTGCAGTGTCGATACCGCTTCCAGTTCGTGCGGCTCCACTATGCATAACTGGGCCTCTTTATGTTTCGCGACGAGCGCTGCATGACTATCTGCCCAGTCCTGCACGGCTACGATCAACCGCACACCGGCCGCGGACTCCAGCCATTCACGGGCTATTTTGTCACCTTCCGCAATGAATACATTGTGTTCTTTGCGGTATTTTTGCTGGGTTAACGAGCGAATATATTTATTTTGCGCCTTGGATAACATTCGGGATACAAAGCTATATTAATTGTCCTAACAAGCTACATGAGCCAAAGCAGATCAAAACATAACAATTATACGGTCCTGGCGCTTATTGCTTTGTTATCCCTCACCTGGTCTTCCTGCGACTCCACAAAACACCTGAAAGAAGGCGAATATCTGCTCCGCAGCAATACGGTGAAGCTAAAAACCGATGTACCCGTTAAGCACAAAAGCGATCTCCGCGACAACCTTAGCCGGATAATTGCCCAAAAGCCCAATACCTACGCCGTATTCGGCTACTGGCCCACCAAGGTATGGCTATACAACCTGCGCTACAAGAAGTATGAAAAAGACACCGCCAACTTCCAGATCAGGTCCAAAACCGTAGAGAAACCCGTGGTCTACGACAGCACATCCCTGCGCCGTAGCGTGCAGAATATGAAGAGCTACATGTTCAACCAGGGCTTTTTTTATGCGCATGTTACCGACACAACAAAGTTCAAAGGCAAAAAAGCTTATGTAACTTACAATGTGGAGACGGGCACCAACTACGCCATCAACAAAGTAAACCTCGACGTCGACGATTCCACCGTTGCCGGTATCATCCACAGGAGCAGCAGAGAATCTGTCCTCGTTATCGGTGAGGATTTTTCGATGAACCAACTTGAAGCGGAGCGCAGCCGCATTACCAATCTCTTAAAGGACAACGGCTACTACAAATTCTCTCAGGAAAGTATCAACTTCGTGATAGACACGGTGAATAAAGCAGCGCTACAGAATGCAGAGAACATTTTCGCAGGCGCCATGTCGGTACTGGAGCAAAAGAAAAAAGACCAGAAACCACCACTGGAGGTCAACATTATCATCCGCGCCGAAGACCCCTCCGAATACCGCAAGTATTACATCAACAGGATCACCGTTGTACCCGACTACAGCGACCGCCGCGACCTGCGCGACAGTACGATGATCGTAAAGAACATTGATAATGTCACCTTCCGTTACCGCAATTACTACGTGCGCTCACGCGTTATTCTTAAGCACATCTACCTGGAGAAAGGCCGCCTGTTTTCGCAATCTGATTACGAACAGACCCAAACCAAACTGACCGAGCTTGGCGTCTTCCGTTCCATCAATATCCGCTTCAGGGAAGACACATCGGCTGACAACCTGCTCAACTGCACCATACTTATGAACCGCAATAAGAAATTCGACTTCGGCACCAGCTACGAAGTGTCCAGCGGCTCAACCTATTTCCTTGGCAATACCCTCAGCTTCAGCGTGCGCGATAAGAACCTTGGCAAGGGCGCGAATCTCCTAAGCCTTTCCGTATCCGGCGGCCTTGAAACAGCTTATGACCAAAGCAGGTCCACCGATTTCTTTAGCCGTTTTTCCCTACTTAACAGGTACTACGGCGTCAACGCTAGCATCAACTTTCCCAAATTCATCGTGCCTTTCGCGGTGAACGGCAGCCGTCGCAACCTGCCTCGTACAATCATCAATGTGGGCACCAACTTCCAGGACCGTATCAACTACTTCACCCTTACCAATACTACCGCCAGCCTCATCTACAACTTCCGCGAAACACGGGAAAAAACATGGGACATTTCCCCCGCTTTCGTCAACATCATACGGCTGCCCCACATAGCCGATTCGTTCCAGGCCCGCCTGAACACTAATGAGTTCCTGCGCAACAGTTACCGCCCCACCTTTATCGAGGGTGAGAATATCGCCTATACCTTCACCGACCAGGAAAAGAAAAAAGGTCGCTCTTACTCTTACCTGCGCCTTGCTTTCGAAGAGGCAGGTGGTGTAATGAAAGGTAT
Organism: Bacteroidota bacterium; assembly: GCA_018267915.1. Lineage (GTDB taxonomy): Bacteria > Bacteroidota > Bacteroidia > Chitinophagales > Chitinophagaceae > MKUN01. The sequence goes on from JAFDXN010000014.1 coordinate 5,303, forward strand.
CACCGCTCTGATCCCAGCCGTTGATAGCAGCTACTCCCAATACCTCAAGTTCGATTTCGATGCTCATCACTATTTCAAGCGCCGTCACTCCACAGTAGCGGTGCGCTTTTATGGTGGCATCGGCCTGCCTTACGATCATTCCACTACCCTGCCCTACATTAAGCAGTACTACGGCGGTGGCGCTTACAGCATCCGTGGCTGGCGCATCCGCCAGTTGGGCCCCGGCAGCTATTTCGATGCCTCCACGCTCAACAATACCAACAGCTTCATCGACCGCACCGGCGACATTAAGCTGGAGATGAATGGAGAATATCGCTTCGATATCCTGCAGCTCTTTACGGGCGCTATCAAGTTCAATGGCGCTCTCTTCGCCGACGCAGGTAACATCTGGTTGGCACGCGCCAGCGCCGACTACCCCGGAGGAGAATTTTCCTTTAGCACGTTGGGCCAGGACATAGCCGTGGCCTCAGGCGCCGGCATCCGTATGGACATTGCAGGGTTCTTCGTCATCCGTGTCGATGGAGCAATACCGGTCAAAAAGCCCTACATCTTCAATGGCAACGGCGGCTGGGTCTTTAATGAGTTCGCCTTTAACAATCCTACCTGGCGCAGCAATAACATCATTCTCAATATCGCCATCGGTTACCCCTTCTAAGTATCTTAATACCAGCCTTTTTGCTTAAGCAGGGGCCTTTCCCTACCTTTGAGGCATATGCGTAATATCAAGATCATAGAAGTAAGGTCTGAAATAGGAGCAGGTACCAGGGGCGCCAGCCTCGGCATAGACGCTATCCGTATTGCCGCCCTTGACTTTATGAGCAGCTTTTTCGTCAACTTCCCATCCGAGGTGGTGGAGACCGAGAACCGCCTGCTTTACGAACCCGTTGCATCGCCCTACGCCAAGCGTATACAGGGCATCCTCACCATGTATGAGCGCGTTTCAAAAACCGTTTGCGACACGCTAAAGTCAGGTCTTTTCCCCCTCGTGCTTGCGGGCGACCATAGCACCGCAGGCGGCACTATAGCGGGCATCCGCATGGCCAAACCCAAGAACCGCCTCGGCGTCATCTGGATAGATGCCCATGCCGATATGCACTCGCCCTACACCACTCCATCGGGCAATATGCATGGCATGCCGCTTTCCACGGCACTGGCCGAGGACAACCTCGATAACCAGGTACATAACCCCGATCAGCATACCATCGACCTTTGGAACAAGCTTAAAAACATAGGCAAGATCCAGCCCAAGATCCGCCCCGACGATATCGTGTTCATCGGCCTGCGCGACTTTGAAAAGGAAGAAGAATACCTCATCAAAAAATACGGCATCAAGGTGATCCCTGTGCAGGAAGTGCGCCGTAAAGGTGTGGAGAACGTAGTGCGCCAGGCCATGATGCACCTCAGCAATTGCGACGATATCTATGTCTCTTTCGATGTAGATAGCCTCGATAGTTCCATATCGCGCGGCACGGGTACGCCTGTTAGCAATGGCCTGAAAGAAAAAGAAGCCGAGGATATGATCGCATCCATCATGCAGCACCACAAGATATGCTGCTTCGAGGTGACAGAGGTGAACCCCACCCTCGACAAAGAGAACATGATGGCGGAGATCGCCTTCAATATCCTGCAGCGCAGCGTGAACCTGCTGCTGATGAACTAGGCTAGATCTAACGGGTAATTACAAAACGCATGGGCCTGCCGGAAGCACCCGCGCCATTGTCCTGTTTGCGCAGGGAGATATCATCGAAATAGACAGTGTCGTTTTGCTTGCTGCGCTCGTATATCGACGTTGCGATATTGGTACCTATAGTATCGCCCTGGCAGTACTCAGAGAGGTAATCGGGCATTATGATCAGCTTGCCTACGGAGTCTTCGTACAGGTTGCGCTCCACGTAGGTGAACATGAATCCCAGCACATTATACTTGTTGCCGGCCGAGTCCCTGGCAGTAAGGCCCTGGTGCAGCAGCTCGTCAAATTTAGCCTTCGGTATCGGCCCTCCTTTATATTGCGATTGCCCAAGGTACACAGGCACAAAATATACAGACGTATCCTTCTTCGCCGCGGCAGTTTTATTATCTGTCTTGGGGTTTTGCGCAAAGAGGCTCACTGCCACACACAGCAGCACCAGCACCCCTATTATATTTCCGCTACGCTTCATTGTACCTAAATATAACACGCAAAAAGTTAAGATAATAATAAACCTGTTTTGTCATGTGAGTTGCTCCAACCTATTAACCTATCAACTTATCAACCTGCTACCCCAACAATGCCAGGCTCTCCTCTATAGCCTTCATCTTCGCCAGCGCATCGTCTTTCTTCTTCTGCTCATTGGCTATCACATCGGGCTTTGCATTGGCAACAAATTTTTCATTGCCCAGCTTCTTGTCCACGCTCACCAAAAAGCCCTTCAGGTAATCGAGGTCTTTCTGCAAGGCTTCCCGCTGCGCTCCCTTGTCGATCTTTGCCGCGGCCTGTGCTTCGATGTACAGCTTATCCGTCTGCACCACTATCGATATAGCGCCCTTTTTCGCCTCATCGGTAAAGCCCATGTGCTCCGCGTTCACCTGCCTTATCAGTATAGCCCGCGTCACTTCGTAGAATGCACGGTGCTTTGTGTCTATCCACAGGTCGATGCTGTCCTTGGGTTTCAGTTGGTTCTTGTTGCGGGTATCGCGTATCGCCGTTATCAGTTCCTGCAGCATGTCGCCATACTTCAGCACTTCCCTGTTTACAGCTTCTACCGGTTCCAGTGGCTTCACTATAAGGTCGTTGCCCGGCCTGCGCTCGCGCAGTGCGTGGTATATCTCTTCGGTGATGAATGGCATGTAGGGGTGCAGCAGTTGCAGTAGCCCTTCATAAATAGCCACCGTGCGCTCATACACATAGGGCGACATATGCGCGTCCATGGCCGGCTTCACCCATTCCAGGTACCAGCTGCAGAAGTCGTTCCATATCAGGGAGTAGATCGTCTTCAGTCCCTCGCTCAGGCGGAAGTCCTTCATCAGCTCCGTCAGCTCTCCCGACACCACATTCAATCGTTGCTCCATCCAGTCGATGGCAAAGCGCACATTGCTGTCTTCCACATCATCGGCCACACGACCTCTCCAGCTTTTCACCAGCTTCAGGGCATTCCACATCTTGTTGCTGAAGTTGCGGCCCTGTTCCATCTGGCTCTCGTCCCACAGCAGGTCATTACCCGCCGGGCTCGATATCATCACGCTGAAGCGCACCGCATCAGCCCCAAAGTCATCTATCAGTTGCAGCAGGTCGGGCGAGTTGCCGAGACTCTTACTCATCTTCCTGCCTTGCTTATCGCGCACGATGCCCGTGAAGTAAACCTTATCGAAAGGCTTCTCACCCATGAACTCATAACCGGCCATGATCATCCTAGCCACCCAGAAGAATATGATCTCCGGCGCCGTCACCAGCGTGTTGGTAGGATAGTAGTATTTCAGTTCGGGGTTACCGGGATTTTTATTCCAGTCGAAAACCTCCATGGGCCACAGCCAGCTGCTGAACCATGTGTCTAGCACGTCCTCATCCTGCCTAAGTTCAGGCTCTTTGGCTGCCAGTGCAGGTTTTTCTTTATTGTATTTTTCATGCGCCTCGTCAGCATTGTGCGCTATGTACATACCGCCTTCGCTGTCGTACCAGGCAGGTATGCGTTGCCCCCACCATAGTTGGCGGCTGATGCACCAGTCCTTGATGTTCTCCATCCAGTGCCGGTACAGGTTCTTGAACTTCGCGGGGTGGAACTCTATCGCGTCGTCCATCACAGCGCTCAGCGCCGGCTTCGCCATCTCCTGCATATTACACCACCATTGCATGCTGAGGCGTGGCTCTATCACCTCGTTGGTGCGCTCGCTGTAGCCCACCTGGTTGTTGTACTCTTCTTCCTTCACCAGGTTGCCGCTTTCGCGCAGGGCTTCCGTTATCTTCTTGCGCACCTTAAACCTGTCCTCACCTACATATAGCTGCGCGGCAGCACTCATAGTACCGTCCTCATTCAGCGTATCCACAACGGGCAGCTTATGCTTCAGGCCCAGGTTATAGTCATTTATGTCGTGTGCAGGCGTCACCTTCAGCGCACCCGTACCGAACTCCATATCTATATAGTCGTCGAAGATGATGGGTATGCGCCTGTTGATAAGCGGCACAAAGGCATAAGCCCCCTTCAGGTGTGCATAGCGCTCATCGTTGGGGTGCACGCATATGGCAGTATCGCCCAGTATGGTCTCAGGGCGCACCGTAGCTATAGTGATGTATTCTTCCTTCTCCGTATCCAGCTTATAGCGCACATAGTACAGCTTCGAGTTGGTGGGCTTAAAGATCACCTCCTCGTCGCTCAGCGCGGTCTTCGCCTTAGGGTCCCAGTTGATCATCTTTACCCCGCGGTAGATGTAGCCCTTCTCATACAGCTCGTTGAATACCCGTATCACCGCTGCATAATAGTTCTCGTCCATGGTGAAGGCCGTGCGGTCCCAGTCGAGGGCGCAGCCCAGCTTTTTAAGCTGCTGCAGTATGATGCCCCCGTATTTCTCCTTCCACTCCCAGGCATATTTCAGGAACTCGTCCCTGCTCAGGTTCTTCTTATCGATGCCCTTCTCGCGCAGCATGCCCACCACCTTGGCCTCGGTAGCTATCGAGGCATGGTCGGTGCCCGGCACCCAGCAGGTATTGTAGCCCAGCATTTTCGCACGGCGCAGCAGTATGTCCTGCACGGTATCATTGAGCGCATGGCCCATGTGTAGCACACCCGTCACGTTGGGCGGCGGAATGACTATGGTATAAGCAGGCCTTTCATCCGGCACACTCTTAAAGTATCCCGAATTGTTCCAATGCTCATACCAGTGCTGTTCAGCCTCCCTGTGTTGAAAATTCTTAGCTAATTCCATTGTTGTAATATACCTTATTTGGGGTGTGCAAAGATAATTTTTATAATGGCTCAATTTCGCCATTATACATTAGTTCTTTTAATTATTTCCTGTTTTATTTCCGGCTTGAGTTATTTCCTATTAGGGACTGCACAATCAGCTGAAAGCCGCGCCAGAAGCGCCGTATTAGCAGACGCAGTTATTTCCTGTTATTTCCTGTCGGAAGGAAATAACCTCGCTGACGACGAGCATTGAGGAGATATGTTTTGAAGATATTATCATTTTTATAGAAAGGGTTTGGTTTGTGATAAAGATACGAAATGGAGAGAGGGGTTTCCAAATTTATTTTAGGATTGAATGCGAAAGGCACAAGAACGCTATACACAAAGCTAAGCGGCATTCTTGTGCCAACGGGAAGCAAGCGCGACGCTTACAATATTTTAGGTCTAAGCGAGACGCTTAGACCAGTGGGGCACTGCGTCGCTAAACAGAAGTCAACGGAAAGCGCCGCCGGCGCTGACCTGCATCACTTCAGCTCACACGGAGTTCTTTGGGCTCATCGCACCCCACACAGGAGAACAGCGGTGAAAACAACGACCTGCGCGAAACGGAAGGCGCAAAGGACGAAGGCAACCCGCAGCCCAGCAGCCACCAGGAAGGCCAATACGACAAGCAAAGCACCAAGCCCATGCAGGATAAGTAGCATCAGCTAGCCGGACTATTGTAAGGAGACCACTACTTCGCGATGAACACAGGTATATGTATCATATGCCTCACGGTGTTGATGGTCTCGCCAAACAGCCAGTCGCCGATGGCCTTGTGCCCATGGCTGCCAATGATTAGGAGATCGCAACCCTGCTCTTTAATGATGCGTGCTATCTCGCTGCTGCGCTTTTTATAGCCGAGGACACCGGTGGCTTTGTAGTTGCGCCCGGCAAAGAATTGGACGTACTTGTCCAGTTGTTCCTGGTCGCGGAGGGCCTCCTGGTCTTGTGCCTCGTTGCCCATCATCCTTGCAGATACGCTCTCCACAATATGGATGAGCACGAAGTGTACCTCTTCGCCGGCCATTTGCAAGGCATACTGTATCACTTTACGGTCCTTGTCGCTGTAGTCGAGTGCGAGTGCAATGCACTTAAAGGGTGCAGCCTCGGTGTGAAGCGAAGCGACCTGTATATTTTCGTGTATGTGGCTATCGGCATGGCGCCTGGCCCTCACGATGGGGAAGAAAAAGGTAATGAGCAGCAGAACGATGAGCCCCACTACACCCAGCAGTATGAGCGATTGTACCAGTAGACTGTTAGTAGCGGCCATCCATTGGGTCACTGTCTCCATCACCAGCTTCAGGTTCAGTACCACTATTACAGCGGCTATGAGCCAGGCGGCAGCCTTAGTGACATTGCCTATAGCAAAGCTACCCATCTTGTGCCTGTCGCTAACGAAGAGGATGAGGGGTATAACGGCGAACGCGAGCTGCATACTCAGCAGCACCTGGCTAAATACCAGCATCTCATCGACCATGGCATCGCCGGCTACAAGCAACGTTATCACAGCCGGCACAATGGCCAGCAGGCGTGTAATAAGCCGCCGGGCGATAGGGTTAATACGGATGCGCAGGTAGCCCTCCATGATGATCTGGCCCGCAAGGGTGCCCGTTACCGTAGAACTCTGGCCCGCAGCTATGAGCGCTATGGCGAAGAGGTGCGAAGCCCATTTATTACCCAGCAATGGTGTAAGCAGCTTGTAGGCATCCTGCAGGGAGGCAACGCCAAAATGCCCGCTGGTGTAAAACACGGCGCCTGCAAGCACCAGTATAGCGGCATTTACAAAGAAGGCCATATTGAGCGCGATAGCACTATCGATCGTGTTCAGCTTCAGTGCCCTCTTAATGGATGCATCGTCGCGGCTCACTTTGCGGGTTTGCACAAGCGCCGAGTGCAGGTAGAGGTTGTGGGGCATTACCGTAGCGCCGATGATACCTATGGCGATGTACAATGCGGCGTGATTGGGCAGGGAAGGTACTAGACCTGTAACTACATCGCCCATGTTGGGCTTCGACAAGAAGATCTCGGTAATGAAACAAAGGCCTATGATGGCAACCAGCGTAATTATGAAAGCCTCAAGTTTGCGCATGCCGAGGCGCTGCAGGTAGAGCAGCAGGATGGTATCGAGCAGCGTGATGAGTACACCCCACAAGAGCGGAATGCCGAGCAACAGGTTGAGACCGATGGCAACGCCCAGTACTTCGGCAAGGTCGCATGCGGCTATGGCTATTTCCGCAAGGACGTAGAGTGAAAAGTTGACTGCCCTCGGATAGGTCTCGCGGTTGCACTGGGCGAGGTCGCGGCCACGCACAATGCCAAGCCTTGCGCTGATGGACTGCAGCAACAGGGCCATGATATTGCTCATGAGCAGCACCCAGATGAGCTTGTAGCCAAACTGGCTGCCACCGGCGATATCGGTCGCCCAATTGCCGGGGTCCATGTAGCCCACGCTTACGAGGTAAGCCGGTCCGAAAAAGGCAGCTATGCGTCGCCAGGGAGTTTTGGCGGCGGCGGGGTTCACGGTTTCGTGAACATCGCTTAATGACCGGTCATGGATCTGCTCCATTTTGCAAATCTAACGAATAAAATTAGGCTAAACTAATTTTTTGAACGAAAGTTTAATACTACCGCAACGGGCCATAAAAATGCATACCAAGGCCCCGTAGAGCCGAACTTTCTTCAAGGAAACTTAAGGGTGCGCTATAAAATAGTAGTCGGAGTTCTTAGCGTAGATGTTACTGAACTGTTCCTGGGTCAAAGGGGATTTACCATGCAGCCAGTCGACCATGCGGGAGATCTTCAGGCCGCATTCGGTAAGCAGTCCAAATACTTTTACAGGCGTGGACCCATAAAAGTCGGAGGCGCCGAGGCCATGCTCGAAGATGATAACGGGTTTGTATTTGGCGATTGTTTGTTTTGCACCTTCCATTACCAGCAGTTCGCCACCCTCTACGTCGATCTTCATGAGGTGCGGATGGTAGTTGGGCGGCAGCACAGCATCGAGGAGGTCGGTCTTTACTTCTATCAGGGTGTCCTTTTCATCTTCGCGGTCGTACTTCCTTTTCACGAGGCCACTGTAAGAAGGGTTGCTGATGACATAATTGAAAGACGACGTACCTTTTTTGTTGCTCAGGGCAATGTCGGACACTATGCAATTACTGTCTTTGTACTTTTCCTTCAACTTGTCGTAAAGCACCGGGATGGGCTCGAAGGCATAATGCTGACCGTTGGGAGCATATTTGAGCATCTGGTCGAGCACCTCACCTTTGTGAGCACCAATATCAATACAATTACTGCCGGCTTTGCATACCTTTTGGATGATCTGCAATGTCTGCTTATCGTATTGCTGGTTTTTGGTAAAGGCGATGGGTATCTTTTTTACCAGTTGCTTGATGAACTCTTTCATTATGCTCATGCCGCTTGTCGGGTTGACGGCTATCCCGGGGTTTGCAAAGGTAGCGTATCCTGTATAGAATAGCTATATATAGCAGGAAACGATATTAACAGTATGTGTGGTAAAATTAGGACCTCATTTGCGCGGAATATTGCTTTTAGTATCTATTTTTACTGAAACTATTTTTAAGTATTTATGGACAATTATAATTCTCAGCAGCAGTTCAGTGATTTTACTGTTGTTGAATCAGGTGCGAGGGCTGTGCCTAAGAAATTTATGGCCAATGTGTTTATGTGGATGTTCGCTGCACTGGCCATCTCTGCACTGTGTGCTTACCTTTTTGCTACTACCCCATCTCTTCTCGCGACTCTTGTAACTGAAACGGACCGTGGCATGGGCCTAAGCGGGCTGGGTAAGATCATTATGTTTGCACCCCTTGGCTTTGTATTACTGATGTCGTTTGGTTACAGCAGGCTTTCAGCCCCTGTAATGACGCTTTTGTTTATACTTTACGCAGCTATTACGGGTATCAGCCTTAGCTTTATTTTGCTGGTTTACACAAGTTCATCTGTGTTGGGCTGTTTTGCATCGGCTTCGGCCATGTTCGGTGTTATGGCGGTGATGGGTTACACTACAGATAAGGACCTGACCTCTTTCGGTCGTATCATGACCATGGGCCTGATAGGTATCGTGGTGGCCATGTTGATCAACTTCTTCCTGAAGAGCGAGCAAATGGACTATGTCATCAGCATAATAGGCGTAGCAGTGTTCACCGGCCTTACTGCATATGATGTACAGAAACTGAAGCGTATTGGCGAGGGCATCACCGCTGAAGGCGTTACTATAGAAGACACTAAAAAGATCTCTATATTCGGTGCATTGACACTGTATCTCGATTTCATTAACCTTTTCCTGTTCCTGCTGCGTTTGTTTGGCAGGCGGAAGTAAGTATTTGCCTCTTACTTACATTCACCAGGTCCCCCGCTTCAGCGGGGGATATTTTTACATGATATTCTTCTTGATATTTTGCGCTGCTATTTGGATAGCGAAATGCATTTTATAGCTTTATAGTAAAAATTGAGCGCCCATGCCTGAGGGGGTCAAAAAGAAAAAAATGCCTATATGGCTTGCCATTATCATCGTCATCTTCCTGTTCTCCGGGTGGATATGGTTTGTAGTGCACAAGTCGGTACCGGCGGTGCAGGAAGACCACGCTGCTGCAAAACGAGAGGGTGGCTAACTGCCAGGGACATGCTTTGAGTTCAGGGGTAAAAAGCCTGAATTTGTCGGGCATTAGGTGATTTTACGATTTTCTGTTTATTTTTATACGGTTATGACAAGAACCTTGCTATTAAGTTTGCTTGCCCTGGTGGGCTCTGCCGCTATTTTCTCATGCGTTAAGAGCAATGACCATACTGTAAGATCTTACACCTGCTATTGCAATTACGTTTATAAGAGGGGTAACACCGTTACGGATACGATCCCCCAGGTATTTACGATCAGCAGTACTTATATTGCCGCACAAAATGCCTGCAACCAACAAGCTAATAATACCAATCCCGACCCGGGACATACTTTGTACCAGTCAGTTCATTGCAGGTTCGAATAGTAAACAACATTTTATGAAAAAGCTTTTTACACTCTCTATAGTTATCGCGGCTGCTGCTCTTGTTGTATTTGCATCGTGCGAGAAGAACAAGACTTACAGTTATATCTGCACATGCACAGAGAACCAGTACCTCACGGGGAACACATCGGGCAACCAGGTACATACCTTTACGGTGACCGATGCCAGCACCAACAATGTGCAATCGAAATGCGATATGCAGATGAATGCCGTGCTGAATAATAGCGGGCAAAGCTTCACCTGCACCTATAAGTAATCGACTGCTAAACGAGGTCCTTTAGCTTTTCGATAACCGTATCGATCTCCTCTTTTGTATTGTGTCTGCTGAATGAGAAGCGTATGGGCACTATGCTATCCGAAGTGCCGTTGCAGAGCGCCTTGATGACGTGGCTGGTGCTGTTGGCTCCGCTGGTGCAGGCGCTGCCGCCGCTCACGCATACACCCGCCATGTCGAGATTGAAGAGGAGCATCTCCGACTTGTCGGTCTTTGGGAATGAGACGTTGAGCACGGTATAAAGACTGCTGCCGTTGGTGTCGCCATTGAAGCTGATGCCGGGGAATTCCTGTTGCAACTTTTCAGCCATGTAGGTCTTCAGTCCTTTGATATAGGCACTGTCCTGCTCGTAACGTTCCGTTGCTTTCTCCAGGGCTTTTGCGAAGCCTACGATGCCGTAGAGGTTCTCAGTGCCGGCGCGCATATTGCGCTCCTGCGAACCGCCGTTGATGTACGGCTTGATCTGTATGTTCTCGTTGACATATAGTATGCCAACTCCTTTAGGACCATGGAACTTGTGACCTGCGGCGCTGATGAAATGTACATGCAGGTTCTTCAAGTCAATCGGGTAATGGCCTACTGTCTGCACGGTATCGCTATGAAAGATCGCATCGTACTTCTTGCAGAGCTCACCAACCGCTTTTATCTTCAGCAGGTTGCCAACTTCGTTATTGGCGTGCATGAGGGTTACGAGTGTCTTCTCGTTATTAGCCAGCAGTTGCTCCAGGTCCTGCAGATCGATGTGGCCGTCTTTTGTGAGCTTTACGAAGCTCAACTTCGCCCTACCCGACTTTTCCATGTATTCTACAGTATGCAGCGTAGCGTGGTGCTCGATGGGAGAGGTGATGATGTGCTTGCAGCCGAGGTCGTTAATGGCGGCGTGGATGGCGGTGTTGCTACTCTCCGTGCCACCCGATGTGAAGAATATCTCACCAGGGTTTGCATTGAGTATGCGGGCCACCGATTTGCGCGCCTGCTCTATGGCCATCTTGGTCTCGCGACCATAAGAATAGATAGATGAGGGGTTGCCGAATTTCTCTGTCAGGTAGGGCATCATTGCCTCCAGGACTTCGGGATCGAGCGCTGTGGTAGCTGCATTGTCAAAGTAGATACGGGACATGTTAAGAACCTGTATTTTAATTTTTTGCAAAGTTACGAAAAGCTATGGGAGAATAGCTGGTAAACATAGCAATTTGCAATCATTCCCTGTTTTCTTCCAGGAAGAGCTATTTCCGGTTTTTGGGTGGTCAGCTTTATAAGAGCTTGATTAATAGGGCACATGTGTAATTGAGTTATTTCTCCTTATTTCCTAAGTTGGCTGAACCGGACTTAAGGGATCTTAGAATTGGCCTAGGTTTCGGTAAAAGGATTTACAGCATTCAAAGAACTTCAATGTTGGCTAAAAATCAGCCAACTACGCAAGTTACGACAGCAGGCCAAGGCCTTCCAAATTTATTTTTGCAAATTGAATCAGGCTGTGATTTTACTCTCAAGATAAAGATTGTCAGGCGACATATCTATTTCGTCTCCCCATGAAACGAAGCCAAAAACAGCATGGGCTTTCCTGAACAAATCGTAGTTTTTCAATGGGCTATAAACGGGATATTCGAGGTAGGGTTTCATAGAAAACAAACCGCGCTCTCCATTGTCAAATGTGAGTTCAAGTATATAGTCGTCCATTGCATTTACCGAGACTACCCTGGGATTCATATCTCTTTATTTAAGTGGCTCTATTTTAAAAACGGTTTGTCCGGCAATAGCTAGTTGCCAGTCTGCCATTAACTCTTCTTTTCTTAGCTCTATCCATGCCAATACTAACCTCTCTTTCGCAGTAGGCAATGACCCCTCAAGCAGATTGCCTTCCGGAATGCTATACACTGCTGATTTGTCATTATACATCACATGGATATGCGGGAGTTTGTGTTGTTTATTATCCAGGTAATGACCAAGCCCTGAAAGAACGATATTACAGGCATAAGAATATTTGTGCAAAAATAGACAATCTGCCCGAAAGTGGTTGATAACGCACTACTCCTTCACAAACCTCCCTCTCCAGACACTGCCTTCATTGCTGGATTGTGCGATTTAACCGCAAAGGCGCGAAGACGCAAAGGGGATTTACCCTTGACCTTCCATAGCTGAGACAGTCCGTGGGACTAACCTGTTTGTAGCCCCCGATAAAGTCCGGGGTAAGGTAACCCAACAAGCCACGCAACCCCGTAGGGGTTGAGTATTATCACCCCGTCCTGATCCGTTTAATGGAAGCGCATAATTTGATTGGATCAGTCCACCCCTCTTTCATGCAACGCTGCAAAGGCCACAAAAGAGGGGAGCAAAAAAAAAGTCCCTTTCACTGGCGCGAGTCTACCGACGGGTAACTCGTGTCTAACCAAATCAGCCGGTTTGCAACCGGAATTCATGGTACTAAGCTGATGTTTAAAGTATCAGGCGCGATATTGGCAGTAAGCCGGGCTTATCCAAATAATAGTCAATAGCGCTGCTATACTTGTAATGTTGCGCCTCCCAAACAATGCCTGCACGCACGGGGTTTTCGTGGAGATAGGTGAGTTTTTGTTGGGTTTTTTCGGCATTGTCTAAGGCTACCGGATGGTAATCTTGCTGCCAGAACTGAAAATCTTTGTTGCTATTGTTGTTGCGCCCAGCATAGCCAAACATATTGAGCATCCAGGTTCGGCGGCTTTCCTGTATGTTGTTTTCAATAGCTTCCAAAATTGTTTTTGAAGTGTGCTTCTTGAAGTCCCTCATTATGGCGCTGATAGCATACCCATCCTTTGCACTGACAACGAGATGAATGTGATTGCTCATGATAACCCACGCATGTAGTAGTAAACCTTTCTCCTCTGTGCAATAAACGAGGCTTTCGCAGATAATGTCTTTGTAGAGGTCGCGGGTTAATGCATCGACCCACCCTATAACGGTGCTGGTGACGAAGTGGGGTAATTGATCGTCGTGAACTTTATAGCGTGATGACATGATTGCTAAAATACGTTTTGATGCCAATAAAATAACTGGATAACTGGCGCGAGTCTACCGAAGGGCGACTCGTGTCTTAAAAATCATTCCGGTTTGCAACCGGCATTTGGAAAACCTCAGTAGAAATTATGGATCTTGCTTTATAGTATTGTTGAACTTAACCTTTGGTCGTCGGCCTCTTCGCTTTGAATTCCGGTTGCAAACCGGCTAGATTGGTTTGACACGAGTCGGGCTGCGCTCGGGGCTTTGCGGCAGACTCGCGCCAGTGGGGGCAGCCATTTATCCTGCCGTGATTGTCCCCGCTTTACTCCTTCACAAACCGCCCCCTCCATACCTCCCCATGCTCATCCCTTACCACCACAAAATACACCCCCACACTCAGCCCACCCGTCTGCACGGTCTGCTTCATCCCATTGCAGCTTTGCCACAGCACTCTTTGCCCCATAGCATTGATGATAGCCAGCTCTTTGATATTGCTGCCTGCTGTTATGGTGAGTTCGTTTTGGATGGGGTTGGGGGAGAGTTCAATTTTGCTTTTTGCAGGTGCGGAACTAATGAGTGTTGTGTTGTCCATACTGCAATCAGGATTGAAAGAGATCTTACGTATCCTGTTATTGTGTGCATCTGCAATAAATAGATTGCCACATGAGTCGGCTACTAATCCAGCCGGGTCTGAAACTTGTGCGGCGGTGGCTAAAATGCTGTCACCGTTATAACCCGTCATACCGGTGCCGGCAACAGTCGTTATTATACCATTCGTGTCGATCCTTCTTACAACGTTATTATTTCCTTCGGAAGTGTATATGTTCCCCCAACGATCCCTGCTCACTTTTTCAGAGTGTACCATGGCATTTACAGCCAGCCCCCCATCTCCTGAATAACCTCCTGTGCCGGTGCCAGCTACCGTATGTATTTTCCCGAGTGTATCAATCATTCGGAGTCTTGCGAACCCCTCTGCTATGTAAATGCTACCGGATTGATCACAATACACGCCCATTGCTCCGTGTATCTCAGAAGTGTCGGCATCCCCTCCGTCGCCGTTATACCCTCCCGAGCCGGTGCCTGCAATAGTATGTATGATGCCTGTAGCATCAATTTTACGCACCCTGTTATTTGCATGATCGGCGATGTAAATGTTGCCATATTTGTCCAAGCAAAGGTCTAGCGGATCGTATAATGATGCAGTGCCAGATGCAATTGAATCCCCGTTATAACCTGCGACCCCTGTACCTGCTATGGTGGTTATAATGCCGGAAGCAATATCAATTTTTCTAATCCTGTTGTTGATAGCATCGGCGATAAATAAATTGCCTGTGGAGTCCGTAGTTACAGCCTGCGGGCCATGAAGTTCGCACAAAGTTGCCGGACCATTATCGCCACTGAAGCCAGGTATTCCTGTGCCGGCAACGGTGCTTATGGTACCGCTGTGGTCAATTTTTCGAATAGTGTTCGCTGAGACAAAATAATAGTTGCCATGACGATCGAACGCGCCGCCTATGGGAGTGCTTATATTGGCCAATGTAGCCTGTTCCCCGTCACCAGTATTCCCCGCGGTTCCATTCCCAGCGATAGTCGTAATAATCTGCCCCCTCAAAACGCAAGGCAACAATAGGAATATAAGTAACAGCTTTTTCATAATATTCAAATATACAAATTTAATCACCCCGGCCTGCTTCGTTCAATGGAAACATTTCTTTTGTCTGAAGCAGGCCACCCCTCTTTCCTGCCACGCTGCAAAGGCCACAAAACCCGCCTGACCGGACGGGCAGGGAGGGGAGCTAAAAAAAAAGCTACTCCTTTACAAACCTCCCCCTCCATACCTCTCCACGCTCATCCCTCAGCACCACAAAATATACCCCCGCACTCAGCCCGCCTGTCTGCACGGTCTGCTTCATCCCATTGCCTTTTTGCGACAGCACCCTTTGCCCCATGGTATTGATGATAGCCAGCTCTTTGATATTGCTGCCTGCCGTTATGGTGAGTTCGTTTTGGGTGGGGTTGGGGGAGAGCATTATTGCATTTTCTTGTTCACTAATCATCGTTACACCGAGTGCGCAGTTTGGATTAAATATCACCTTCCTAACGCGGTAGTTGGCATTGTCCGCTATATACAAGTTGCCACAATTGTCCAATGCTATTCCTCTCGGACTATTCAATTCAGAGGTATCGGCAAGCCCACCATCGCCATTGTATCCCCCTATTCCGTTTCCGGTTACTGTATGGATAACATCATTTGAATCAACATACCGAATCCTATTGTTCCCCTGATCAGTGATATAGTAACCATATGCACCCACCACGACATCAACTGCCGGTGAAAATTTTGCAGATAATGCCGACCCTCCATCGCCCGCAAATCCAAAGGTGTCGTTTCCTCCTGCAATGGTACTTATGATGTGGGTTCCTTGGTCAATGCCAGTACTTAGGTCTATCTTTCTGATTCTGTTTGATTCAGCGATCAGCAAGTTGCCTTGGTGGTCAAGGGTTAGTCCTTGTGGAGTGTAAATACCTGCAGAAACTGCTGGCCCGCCATCTCCGCTGTCAACCAAGGCACCATTGCCGCCAATAGTAACAATAATGCCGTTAGGACTGATTTTCCTTATTCTTCGGTTGCCGTAATCGGAAATGTAAAGATTATTTGCAGTGTCAAATATTAAGCCATTCGGGCTATAAAGAGATGCCGTAGTTGCCTGAATGTTGTCTCCATTATATCCGCCGTTACCGTCACCGGCAATAGTTGTAATAATGCCTGTTCCGGCATCGACTTTTCTTATTCGGTTGTTGTAAAAGTCGGATATAAATACATTGCCAGACGTGTCTATGGCGAGGTGACCTATACCGTGAAACGCTGCCAATGTTGCAGGCCCATTATCACCGCTAAACCCTTGAGTGCCGTTTCCAGCTATTGTTGTTATAATGCCGTCAACGGATACTTTTCTAACGGTATTGTTCCACTCAGCTACATAGAGATTGCCATGACGATCAACGGCTAAAGCTCCCGTAAAGCCAACTGACGCGTTGACGGCTTGCTGACCATCGCCCGAATAGCCTGCAGCCCCATTCCCTGCATAGGTGCTTATCACCTGCCCCCTCAAAACACAAGGCAACAATAGGAATATAAGTAGTAATCGTTTCATGATGTTCAAATATACAAATTCATATTATAAAAAATCCCGCCTTCCGGCGGGACCTTATATGATAGTTAGCAAGTCTTTTCTAGAATGGTGCCTCTTCGTCCAGCATACCGCTGCCGGGCTTCTTAAACGGTGGTTCATCGCCCGCTTCATCTTCGTCCCAGTTCATGCTATTGGCCTTCGATTGCAGGGTCTGGAAGCCGCCCTGTATAAAGAGCTTCGAATCGCCAAATTCGCTGGGGTCTTTGCGTATGCCGGCCTGGGGGTTGTCGTTGAATGGCTTAAAGCCACCACCGCCGCCGCTGCCACCGCCGAAGTTACCACCGCCAAAGCCACCGCCGCCAAAGTCGTTATCGGGCAGGTCAACGAATTTCTGGTACTCTTTTATGAAGCGCACTTTTACGGTATCGGTACTACCGTTACGGTGCTTGGCCACATGCACGTGGGTCTCACCCTCAATGGCCTGGCCCATCTCGTCGCTATTGATACCGTAATACTCGGGCCGGTACAGGAACATGACCATGTCGGCATCCTGTTCTATCGCACCCGATTCGCGGAGGTCACTCAGTTGGGGTACTTTCGACTCCTTCCTGGTCTCTACCGAGCGGTTCAATTGCGACAGGGCAATGATCGGCACTTCCAGTTCTTTGGCCAGTGCTTTCAGGTCGCGCGATATCTTAGATATCTCCTGTTCTCGGTTGCCGCCCTTATCTATACTGGCCTGCATTAGCTGCAAGTAGTCTATTATAATCAGTTGAATATCATGTTTTTGCTTCAACCTCCTCGCTTTAGCCCGCAGCTCGAAGATATTGAGGGCTGCCTGGTCGTCGAGGAAGATGGGGGCCGATGCCAGCTTGTTCATACGCTGGGTCATCTGGATGAATTCGTGCTCCTGCATGCGGCCTTTGGTGATGGCCTCCATGCTCACCTCGGTGGTGGCGGCCAGCATCCTTTTTACGAGCTGTCCCGCACCCATTTCGAGCGAGAAGAAGGCTACAGGGAAGGGCTCGGGCTGCATCGAGGCATTCATGGCCAGGTTCAAACAGAAGGCCGTTTTACCCACGGCGGGGCGGGCAGCCAGGATGATGAGGTCGGTCTTTTGCCAGCCGGAGGTGAGCTTATCCAGGGCAGTGAAACCTGATGGCACACCAGTAAGGTCGTCCTTCTTATTCTTGGCTTCCTCTATCTCGTGCACGGTCTTTACCAGCACTTCCTTGAGGCTTTTGAAGTTCTTGCGCAGGTGTTTGTCGGTGATCTCGTAGAGGTTGCTCTCGGCCTTGTCCAGCAGGTCGAAGACGTCGGTACTGTCCTCGTAAGCGTTGCCGATCACCTCGCCCGAGATGCGTATGAGCTCGCGCTGTATGAATTTCTCCATCACTATGCGTGCGTGGGCCTCCACGTGGGCGCTGGATACTACACTCATTGTGAGGCGGGTAAGATAGTAGGCGCCGCCCACTATCTCCAGTTCATTGCTCTTGCGCAGCTCCTCGGTCACCGTCAACAGATCGACCGGCATACCCTTGTCGAAGAGGCGGCGGATGGCGCCGTATATCTTCTGGTTGGCATCTACGTAAAAGCAATCTTCGGCCTGGATGATCTCCAGTACTTCGGCGAGTTTGTCTTTTTCGAGCATGATGGCACCGAGAACTGCTTCTTCAAGCTCTGGCGCCTGGGGTGGGACTTTTCCGTATACCAGCGTAGTGAGGTCGGGTTTGCGGCTACGGGAGTTACCAAATTCTTTCTTAATGTTTACGGCCATTCTAGTTAATCGGGGTTGTATATATCAGTCCTAATATTGTATCGGTACGGGCTGTGTAACATTGCTTTTACAAAGTTTCCTTCGAAACCCCCTTAATGTTATGCGAACATTAAGACAACATTAAAACAACAGCTTACGAACGAATGTAAACGGGAAAAGCGAACTGCAAAAGTTTGGAGGCGGTTATATTTATCTCCCTGTCCTGCACCTGTTACTGACAGCTTTATCCCCTAAAAATTCACTGTAAAGGTACGTTATCCATATGGCACATCGCGGAACTAACAATCCACATATGTTACCAACGAGTAGCCCACAGGTAATTCACAAATCGTGTGGATAAAAATGGCTTCTGCCCCATTTTGCGGAAAGGATGCGTTTTGCTATAATCATAGGTTATCTTTGCCGCAAACAAGAAGAAATAGATGACCATTTCGTATACATGGCTGCTTGATTACCTGCCGGAAGCCCTGCCAGTGGCCGAATTGAGCGCCATACTAACCTCGATAGGGCTGGAGGTGGAGGCTGTGGAGAAGGTGGAAAGCATAAAAGGCAGCCTGGAAGGGCTTGTGATAGGTGAAGTTTTGACCTGTGCCAAGCATCCGAATGCCGATAAACTGAGTGTGACTACTGTGAATATAGGCACAGGGGAAGCCCTGCAAATAGTGTGTGGCGCACCTAATGTTGCCGAAGGCCAGCGCGTGATAGTAGCGCCAGTAGGGGCTTACGTGCACCCGACAGAAGGCGAGGCATTCCTGATAAAGAAGGCGAAGATACGGGGCGAGAACAGTGAGGGCATGATATGCGCCGAGGACGAGATAGGCCTGGGAAAGAGCCATGCAGGCATCATGATATTGCCCACTGATGCGCCTATCGGCATGCCAGCAAAAGACTATTTTAAGATACCGGAAGCAGGGTACGCGATACATATAGGGCTAACACCGAACCGATCGGACGCGATGAGCCATATAGGCGTGGCACGCGATGTGTGCGCTTACCTGACGCATCATCATGGCAGCAAGCATCATGTAAAGCTACCCCAGGTAAGCCTGCCAGCGAAAATTGATAAACAGATCGATATCAGGGTGAACATCGATGCAGCGGACGCATGCCCGCGCTATATGGGTATCGGCATTGCTGGTGTTCAAATAGGACCTTCACCTGAATGGCTGCAGGAGCGTTTGAAGACAATAGGTTTACGCAGCATCAATAATGTGGTGGACATCACCAATTTCGTATTGCACGAGTATGGACAACCGCTGCATGCCTTTGATGCTGACAAGATAAAAGGCAAGCAGATAAACGTGCGCTTCCTGAATGAAGGAACTGCGTTTAAGGCGCTCGACGAAAAAGAATACAAGCTGCGCCCCAACGACATGATGATATGCGATGCTGAAGGGCCGGTGGCAATGGCAGGTGTGTTCGGCGGGCTGGACAGCGGCGTGAGCGATAACACGACTAATATATTTTTGGAGAGCGCTTACTTCACGCCGTTGTTTGTACGCAGCACATCTTTACATCACGGTTTGCGCACAGATGCGGCCACACATTTTGAGAAGGGAGTGGACATCAACAATGTTTACAATGCCCTGGAGCGTGCGGCACAGATGATCTGCGAAATAGCCGGGGGCAGCATCGCATCGGAGGTAGTGGACGTTTATCCTAAAAAGCTGGAGCCTGTTCGCATAGATGTGTCGTATGCGTATATCCGGAAGCTATGCGGTAAGGATTATAGCATTGGTGCCATGCAGGAGATACTTACTGCGCTTGGTTTTATTATAGAGAGCGAGGATGCAGAGGGAATGGTAGTATTAGTACCATCCAACAAAACAGATGTGCTGCAGGCCGCCGATATTGCTGAAGAGATATTGCGCATCGACGGGCTGGACAATGTGGCCATCCCCGACAGGCTAAACATATCGCTCACCAGGCCAATGCCTAATGACCGACATGAACGTGAGAAAACGGCCCAGCAACTTTGCGATATGGGCTTTCACGAAATGGTGACCAACTCGATAGTGAACAGCAAGTACTATCCCGGCCGCGAAGACCTTGTACGTATGCTGAACAGCCTGAGCAGCGAACTGGACATAATGCGGCCTGAAATGCTGGAGAGCGGGCTGGAAGTGATAGCCTATAACTGCAACCGTAAGAACCAGGACCTTCGCCTGTTTGAATTCGGCAAAACGTATACACAGGCGGCGGGCAAATATGTTGAGACGCCACAGCTGGCATTGTGGATCAGCGGGAACGTACAGGCTGCCGGCTGGAATACAAAGGCTACAGCTGCCGACCTGTTTTACCTGAAGGGCATCGTTCAAAACCTATGCACAATGAGTGGCGTGAAGGGGTCGCAAACAAGCTACGACGATGGGGGCACGGTGACCTGGAAATGGAAGAACGAAGTGCTGGCTACTGCGATGCAGGTGCCTGGCAAGCGACTGAAAGAATTTGAAGTGAAGCAGGATGTGTTCTTCGCCGCCATCAACTGGAATGTATGGATGAAGGCGCTCGGAGCGAATAAGACAAAGTACAGCGAAGTGCCGAAGTTCCCTGCCGTTAACCGCGACCTTGCAATAATCCTCGACAAGAATGTTACCTACCAGCAGGTACAACAGGTGACCGAGCAACTGAAGCTGGAGGGGCTGAAGGGCTATGATCTCTTCGACGTGTTCGAGAGCGAGAAGCTTGGCGCAGGGAAAAAATCTTATGCGTTAAGTTATACATTTCAACTACAAGACCGTACCTTAACAGATGCGGAAACCGATCAACTGATGCAACAGCTGATGGTGGCATATAAAAGCAAATTGCAGGCCCAAATTCGCGAATAGTGCAGGAACTGGAGCTACTCAATAAAAGACTCGATACGCTGCTGCAAAAGTACACAGCGCTGCAGGCGGAGAACAAACGCCTGCAGGGAGCGCTTGCCCAGCAAACCAAATCGATGGAGGACCTGAATGCCAAACTGAATAGCCTGGAGCAAAATATGGCTGCGACGGCTATTGGAAAAGACCTGCTAAAGGATGACGAGAAGCAGGCCGTAAAAAAGCAGCTTGACACCGTAATAGGAGAGATAGATAAAATACTGGCGACGTTAAATGACTAGAATCAAGGCCGCATTTATCCTTTTACTTTGCCTGCCGGCTATCTGCTACATATCCTGCACCCAAGAGCGCGACCCCTGCCTGCAACCTAAGATAATGCTGCTGAAGATCGGGGCCTACCAACGGGTGGACACCAGCGTCATCGATACTGCACTGCCCCACCCCTTCGTTGCGGCAATCGATTTCAATGACAGTATCAAGATCATAAACGACGGAGCAACCGCTACCAATAAGTTCAGTATCTACCTGTCGCCTCAGTCGGATAGCGCACGCTGGCTGATATGGCCGGATAGCAGCCTGTCTGTCAACACAGCCGACACTATTACCTTCTATTACGACAAAAACCTGCAGTTTCTCTCGAATGCCTGCGGATATGCGTACTTTTACAACCTACATAGCGTGCACGTTACCAATCACAGTATCGATTCGGCGGTGATAAGCAGCTACTCAGTTAACGACGATGCAAGCAAAGAGCACCTTAAGATATATTACTAGCCTGTTGTTGCTGCTTGCTTCAACCTGCGCTTATGCGCAAGACGAGGATTCGGACACAACCAAACAAAAAGTGGAGACCAAAGGCTTGCACCAGCTTTGCATCGGTATAGACATTGCCCAGCCTATTACCAGCGCTCTCGCTAAAAACAGGAAGGGTTATGAGATGACCATTGACTACTTCTGCGGCAAAGAAGTATATGCAGTACTGGAAGGGGGCTTTGGCAATGCGCAAGTGGACTACACTGACCTTAAATACAGCAGTACAAACACGTTCTTCCGGATAGGCATCAACAAAAGTATCCTTATACGGCTGACCTCGAACGACTGGGATATGGGCTTTATCGGCGTGAGGTATGGGATAGCGGCTATCAACAGGTCGGCGGGAACTTATACCGTGATCGATGATTTTTACGGGAATACGACGGGCAGTATAGCGCCCAAAAGCTTCCTGGGACACTGGGCTGAGATAGCTGGCGGTATGCGCGTGGCCATTGTTAAAAACCTGTCTGCAGGATGGACCCTTCGCGGTAAATTCCTGCTGAACGCGGGCGCATTTAAGGAGCTATCACCTTCTTATGTGGCGGGCTACGGCAAAGGGGATAAGACCAGTGTATTCGATTATAACTTCTATATCAACTACGCGATACACTGGAGCAAGAAAAAGGCTGCGCCTGTGGCTCCTGCTTCTAAATAACTGCCCAGGTCACTGAGCTGCGTTTTAACATTTCTTCGATCTCTTTTTCGCGCTTGTGCACCTGGATACGGATGGGTGAGAATGTCCAGCGGCCACGGAGTTTATTCAGCCTGTCCTTCGGCGGCAGGAAGATGAGCCTGCGCAACCAGCCCAAGGCTACAAAATGGCGAAATACCTGCGAGGTCTTCATGAAGTAAACAACGGTTGATGCATTGCATTGGTCGAGCACCTGCTGCAACTCCTCCGGATCGGTAAGCGAGGACACGCAAAGCACAGCACCCTGCCGCGGATTGAAATATTTGGTCAGTGGCTTATCGGGATGCCAGCTGCTGTTACTTATGATGCGGGCTGCCTTTTCACTGTCGGAAAGATGTTCAGGTACTGTAAGGTCCTGGTCCGGAATGAACCGCATATCCCATTCCTTGTGCGATAACGAGTCGTACACGGCCCAAACACCATTCTTATAGTAGTTCAGCATTTCCTTCAGATAGCCCTCACTCATCCAGGCGGCCTTTACCGAGGCATGAAATGAAGCATAGAAATACAGGTGAGAGGCATAGGGCTCGAACATTTCGGGTATGCGCACTACCAGATCGCGATTCTTGGCGTACACCTTCCAAACGATCCTGCGCACATCGTCGCCAGACTCGAAGTCTTTATAGTTGTGATATTCCCCTTCTACCCTGCGCATTTGCTCTATGCGCACATCCATCGTTTCGGTTTTCTTCGGGTACACGTTCTTCTCTTCTTCGTCTTCTAAAACCGGGGGTTGATAAAATTGTCCACCAACGGGCTGGGCTACGGCAAAGGAGAAAAGATTCAGCATGTCCTCAAAAAAGATGAAGCCACCCTTCAGCTGGTATTCTTTGATGTCGGGCAGTTCCATACGGCTTTTACCGGTGATGGCAGCACGCCAAAGACTCCGCTCTTTTCGTTTGTTCGACAGCAGCCCGAATTTATCTGTCATGTTATGATCGTCGTAAAACAGCCGGCCTTTTACAAAGCCAAGAACCGGGCGGTACACGCCTTCCAACACTGCATTCATGAAGAGTTTGCTGTTCTTACCCTTCCTTGTTTCTGTGCTGAAGCTTACCTGCAGTTTGTAGTTTTTCGTTTTGCGCAACCAGAGGTAATAGAGCCAACTGCCAATAGCACTTAAAACCGACAGGCCTATAAAGCCGATGGCAAACCAGAAAGCGATCTTGCCCATGAGGACGATAAAGGGCCGCATAGGCGAGGGTTCCTCACCCTTGGGTAAGGGACGGTATAATATCTTGTGCAATAGCCATATAGCAACACTAAAAAGTACTGTATTGATGGTGATAGGAATGTACTGCCTGTAATATCGAAGCTGTCTTTTGATCTCTTTACGGTTCATATAGCCTGCGGCCGGGGTCGATTTCCGTTGATGAAAATAAGCATTTACTACTTCATTAAATTGTTAAATAAGATGCTTTTTTGCTGGAATTCCCTAATATATTTTCCTAATTTCATGCTAATAAATACCATTGGTATATGAAAACGAGATCTACGAATATGAAAGTGTTTCTTTTGCTGCCTGCATGTTTGCTTAGTTTCCAGGTTTTTGCACAGGAAGGCGAAGTACATAAGGCCATGGACGAAAAGTATGGCGAGCCCGGGCGCGACAAGCTTAATGCCTGGACCGACAATATGATGAATGCAAAAACCGAGCCCCAATACACGTTCACAACCGCATTGACCATGCATATTACCACTTATAAGAATGGCGATAAAAAGGACGAGAGCGATATCAGGTACTATGTAAATCCATCTTCTGAAACCTTTGGCATGAAGCCCACCGACCGCAAAGGCCGGGACAACATGATAATGGTTTATGACATGACGAACCATAGCATGCTGATGCTCGATCATGATAAAATGACCGGCATGGCCATTAACATGAACGCATTCATGAGTAAAGAAATGCAAGAGCGCCGCGACGCAGGCACACCACCCGCATCCAAAGGAAATACCGACTGTAAAAAAACAGGTAAAACACAGACCATACAAGGCTACAAGTGCGATGAGTATGTATGTGTTGACAACGATCGCAAGACCCGCAGTGAGATGTGGGTGACAACCTCACTACCCGTTAACCTTTCTGTAAGCGGCCAGCGTGGCCCTTACGCAGCGTACTTCAGGCAAATGGACGGTGCGGGCGGCATGATGATGATGAGCAAATTTTATAAGGAAGACCAACTGGAAACCCAGATGGAAGTGACCATGCTTGACCCCAAGGCTAACATCATGGTGAAGACCACCGATTACAAGCTAAACCAGCGCTAGTACATCGTGAGTGTTGCCAGAAGTTTTGCATCCTGGTACAATGACAACGTTTTATTGCTGACAGCATAATTATTAGTCAATTTCAATGCGGTGAGGAACTTCGTCTCCAAATCGCCATAATCGCACCACATCAGCGTGTTAATGAGATTGCTGAGATGTAAGCTGTTTCCTTTTGCGGTATAATTGCCCGAAAAATCGTTGCAGCCCCCATTACCGCTGACTGCACCCTTGCCGTCAAATGTGATATATATACGTCCCTGAGGAATCGTAAAGCTAGTGTCAGGCAGTGTGGTTAGGCTCCAATTCCCTACCAGTGCGGCATTATTTTTTGAATTATTTCGGCATGCTGTAAAACACAGTGCAGTTGCCAAAGCAAGCATTATCAAAGCAACGTGGCGTTTCATAGTTTGTTACTAGTTCCGGATAATTAGTTTTTGCGTTAAAATACGTTCGCTACTGCGGAGTTGAAGAGTATACACGCCCGCAGGTATTTCGCTAAGCGAATAAGTTTCGGCATGGTAGCCGCCTGTCACTTTTCTATTCGGACTAAACTGCTTTACCACTTTGCCGTTCATATCGAGCAGCGTAAGGCTTGTTGCTGCATCGTCTTTTTCAAAATAGTATTTCACGATCACCTGTCCCGAAGCCGGATTGGGGTAAGGTGTTAATAGCTGTTGTCCATGATAATACGTTGCAGTATGTAAAGCTACTGCGCTATCAATGATGATATTTTCGTCGCCGGGCTGATATAGGGCAAAGACAAAATATACCAGCATCATCTCGTCGGTAGTACCTTCACCGGCATTTACCACCTGGGGCGGGCTATTGGGGTTGTCGTCATTGTTAGTGGTATTGTCGTAGAAGGCCGATGCATATACATGGCTATTGGCCCTCAAGCGCATGATGCGCGGCAACAAATAGAAACCCTGCCAATGGAAATCCCATTTAGGTATGCTAATGATCTTACTGGTGTCATTACTGGGATCCACTGCAAAAGTTTTGATGCTCTGGCCAATGAGGTGCATATGCGGTGCGATGCCCAGCAAGGAAAAATCGACCGCCGGCATCGTGTACGTTTCCTTAAAACTTGCGGTGTCATTAGCAGGTATACTCAGCGGATATGGCGACAGGACCGAAGGATCGAGGTGATTGAGCACAGGCGCTATATACACATCCCGCACCGTATTGGCTGCGAAAAAGAAGCGCACCTTAGTGCTATCAACAAGGCCTGCGGTACCTGCGGGATAGTGTATCTGTAGTACAATGTCAGCATTGTGCGGTATGCGAACGCCAAAGTTATTCGGATATTGTATCGGCGCGCTTCCGGGCACCCATCCACCGAGCAATATGGCACTGTTGGTACCTACACCCCCAAAGTTTACATAACCCGGTCCCGGGCTTGCTGCATCCAGTGCCGCACATGTTCCCGTAGTATCGGCATAGACCAGCACGTGATGCACAATGCTCCTGTTGCCGGGTACCGCCTCGAAGGCAGTGATAAACTTATCTGTCAGCAGACCGCTCGGTATCACAAAGCATTGATAAACATCTGAAGCTGACGCGGTAGAAGTAAAAGCCGGTATCTGTACTGTGAGATCGGCATTACCCGGTAGATCTCCATTGACATTGAAGACCGGTGGTGGTGGTGCGGTTGCCAGGTCACCGGACGGCGTACCGCCATCCACCCAGTTCTTTATCTTGTTGATCTCCGCATCCGTAAGCCTACGCTCGTGCGCCAGCCTTGCATAATTGGGGTCGGGTGGCCAGGGCGGCATTACTTTATTTTGCGTAGCCCACTTGATGCTGTCAGCATGAGTGACACAGGCATTGTAGGTCATCAATGAAAAAGGCGCGATTGCCCCATTATGATGACAGTTTGCGCATTTGTTATAGATAATGGGAGCAACATCGGTAGCCCAGGTTGGTGTTTGGGCTTTTGCGGCGCCAATGGAAACAAACAGCAAAAAGAAGAATATGCGATTTTGCATCAGGTGGAATTTGTTGAAAAATAACATTTTTCTGCAAAACATCTAACTATTCGCATATAAAGGACCGCGACATTCGCGCGGCCCTTTGTCAATTATTTATCCTTTGCAGGTTCGCAACTCACCATCCAGTTGATACCGAACTTATCTGTCAACATTCCAAAATAGCTGCCCCAGAATGTATTGGCCATGGGCATGGTCACCTGTCCGCCAGCCGACAAGCCGTTGAACAAGCGGTCGGCTTCTTCATTGCTTTCGGCGTTAAGTGAAATGGAGAAATTGTTACCTTCTTTATAATTGGATGCCCAGTCGCCCCCAGTGTCGCTACCGAGAATGTGCGTGCCATCGCCTATTGGCAAGGACATATGCATGATCCTGTTGGCCTGCTCCGGAGGGAAAGTCTTTCCGTCAGGTGAAGGTGGCATATCGCTGTAACGGCCTACAAATGGGAACTCACCTCCGAATACGGACCTGTAAAAGTTAAAGGCTTCTTCGCAGTTGCCGTTGAAGTTGAGATAAATGTTTGCTGATGGCATAATGATGTTTTTAGCTTTTAAAAAATGATCAGGCTGTAAAGATAGGCCGGAGTTAGAGCGCATGTTAGTGGGTAAGCAAAGAGATATCTACATTTCTTGCCAGATCACTCCGGCTATTGTTTCATTGCTGGCATCAATTTAATGCAGAACTGCTACCCCAACGGGACTAAAAAACAAACAGCATGTACGAAGAAAATAAACTGAGCCGTCGCCAGGTGCTTACAGGGCTAGGCGCCACCATCGCCTTAAGTGCTTTATCGCCTATATCATCTGCCGGCGCAGCTGGCACCCAGCGCAATCGCAATACAGGTCTGCAAGACCCCACGAAAAAATATCCGCAGCCTCCATTTGAAGGCCAATCGCAAGCCTGGCCGGGACTGGCAAGCAAAATGAATCCGAAACCCGATCACGGTGAGAGCAGCTACATCGGCTCAGGCCGGTTGAAAGGGCGCAAGGCATTGATAACAGGTGGAGATTCGGGCATGGGCAGAGCGGCAGCCATAGCTTACGCGCGTGAAGGGGCTGACGTCGCCATCAACTACTACCCGACTGAAGAACCTGACGCCCAGGAAGTAGTGAAACTGATACAGGCCGAAGGCCGCAAAGCCGTGGCCATACCGGGTGATCTTCGCGACGAAACTTTTTGCCAAAAGCTTGTGACTGAAGCCGTAGCCGGCCTTGGCGGACTGGATATCGTGGTTTGCAATGCAGCGCGACAACAAACAAAACCTTCCATATTGGATATCAGCACCGAGGACTTTGATGCGACAATGAAGACCAATATCTACGCACCCTTTTGGATACTGAAAGCGGCATTGCCGCACCTGAAACCGGGATCCTGTATCATTGCAACTGCATCGGAACAGGCGTATGACCCCTCTCCCGACCTTTATGACTATGCGCAAACCAAAGCTGCCACTATGAACTATGTAAAATCGCTGGCTAAGCAACTGGGCCCTAAAGGCATAAGGGTGAACGGGGTAGCCCCGGGCCCTATCTGGACACCCCTCCAGGTGAGCGGAGGGGCCACGCAGGAGAAGCTGAAAAAATTCGGTGAAGAAACACCGATGGGACGCCCGGGCCAACCAGCAGAACTGGCGTCCATTTATGTGCAATTGGCTGACGGCGATGCCAGTTATGCAACGGGACAGATATACGGATCATCAGGCGGCAAGGGACAGCCCTAAGCTTATACTAAAATCACGAGTTTAATAGATGGTTTAGAAACGGTGGCGCGGGTTTTTTCCCAATACCGGCAACCAAAAACAATTTTATGAAACGCTGGTTGTTGGTATTGAGCTTAGTACTTGTTGCAATTATTGGGCTTAACTCATGTGAAGTGGAAGGAACCACTTATCCGGACACTTATTATTATGGATATTACGATACTTATCCATACTATTGGTGGCATAGGGGTTATTATCGTCCACATTATTACTATCGCCCGCACTATTATGGTGGCTATCGTGGCGTAAGGGGTGCTTATCGCGGATCGCCGGTAGTTACCCGCCCCACCTGGCACAGCGGTGGTGTTGACGCTGGCGGGTACCGTGGTGGTGCTGGCAATACATGGCATGGCGGTAGCCGCGGCGGCTTCCATGGTGGGCATAGGTAAAACAAAACAACCGCGCATCTAAATAAAAAGAGTCTCCGTAGGAGACTCTTCAAAAACTTCAACAGTGCAACAATAGAAGGTTAGTTATGAGTTATTACCGTAGCAGTTAAAGAATCTGCACCAGTATAAGCTCTACTACCTGTAACCATAACTGTATAAATTTTGCCCGCGGCGAAATGTTGAGGCGATATGGTCACCTGGTGCCCTACATCAACCGGAGCCTGGATGATAATATTTTTATCTCCCGCTGTAACTTCGGTAAAATGTGTTGCGGATCCGAAAATTACAGCTGAATCTATTTTGTCACCGCCAACATAAAAATCATATGACAAGGTATCATTACAAAAATTTACGAGACGCACTTTTGATTTGCCAGAGGATGGCGCGGTTAAATCGTCGCTGACCTGAGCCATTGATGCACTGTTTACAGTGCCATACAAAAACACCGAGTAATAGCTACCATCCACGAAATTATAACCGGGAGCCATATTGCCCATTGGAAGACCAGTATTAGCCGAGACAAAAGAAGTTTTAACGGAGCTGCCCGGTGTTACGTTTTTGTAACCAGAGTTAGCCAAAAAAACAAGGTTTGTAAAAGCAGACATCGTTGTGTCATTGATCTTCACTGCGAGCGTGGGTGCATCGAGGCAGGCATCGACGAACATCACCTTAGCCGCCGGTGTGGGCGTTGGTGTAGGAGTGGGTGTGGGCGTTGGCGTCTTCTTAGAGCAGGAAGCTACAGCGAGAGAGACGCAGAGAGCGAGGTAAACGGATTTTTTCATATTATCGGTTTTGAAATTTTACAGCAATGCAATGTACAAAATTACCTCAAAGACCTTGCCAGCCTTCATTCCAGGCACCACTAATAGAAGTATTTGGAACAAGAATTGTCTGAAAAAGAATACCAGGTCGGAACTATTGTGTAAAAAAGATAATTTAGCCCTTCATGTCCAACAAGCACTACTATATAGGGCTGGCGACCACAATGCACGACCCCGCCATTGCCATAATGGACGGCGAGGGAAACATCCTGTTTGCAGAGGCATCTGAACGGTATTACCAGAACAAAAGGGCAATCGGCTGTGTGCCCGACAACCCGGTGTATATCAAGCATTTGCTCAAGAAGTATTGCGCCGAGGGTGCGGACTATACTATAGCCACAAGCTGGAGTAAAAAAGAGACAAAAAAACTACTCGCGGGTAATGCACTGGGCTTGCAGCGTATGCAGTTAGCTTCCGGAGTTAAGAAGCGATTGGAAAAAATGGCCAGCCAGGAGGGCGCCTACGATACCATGGCATGGATGAACCGGCTGAATCTCGGCATGCAACTCAATGCAGGCCAAAGCCTGGAATATAACCTCCGCAGTGTAATGAGCGCCCGTAGTATAGAGATCATCAACTGCGACCACCATAGCACGCATGCCGCGCTGGCCTGCTATGGATCCGGTTTCGACGACGCAGCTTGCTTTGTTGTGGATGCAGGAGGAGAGAATGGCTGTTTCAGGGTATTTAAATACCGCGATGGCAGGATAACATTAGTCGACAAACAGAAAACCGGGGAGAACCTTGGGGGCTTTTACACTTTTCTCACCAACGTTTGCGGTTTCGACTCAGTGAAGGGTGAGGAGTGGAAAGTAATGGGCCTGGCTGCCTATGGCAGTTACAATAAAGAACTCCATCAACTGCTCAGTTCTCTATATCACGTAAAAGGTTGCCACCTATTGTACAGTCACGATAAGAAGACAACGCGGGAAATACATAAGCAGATCAAGACGATCGCAGATAAGGGAATCAGTGACTTCATCTTCAAGGCAGATCTTGCATTTAACGGGCAACTGGTTTATGAAGAATGGATGACGCAAATGATAAATGGCATATATGCCATGAACATTTCGGAGAACCTGGTGCTGAGCGGTGGTTGTGGCCTTAACTCCAGTTACAACGGCAAAATCACGGAGCAAACGGGGTTCAAGCAGCTGTATGTTCCTTCGGCACCTGCAGACGATGGAAATGCCCTGGGTGCGGCTATGCTGGCTTGCTATGAGCAGAAGGGCTTTAAAAATCAACATAAAAAAATATCCGCGTATCTCGGCTCCGAGATCAGGGACGATAGCATCGAAAACTTTCTGAAGTTTGGCGGCATCAGCAATATTCAAAAATTGGGTGCTGATAAATATGCGGTTGTTGCTCAGTTGCTTGCAGACGGCAAAATAATCGGCTGGGCACAAGGCAGGGCGGAATTTGGGCCGCGGTCATTGGGCAACCGCTCGATACTGGCCGATCCGAGACGAAAAGAGATGAAAGACATCATTAATGAGCGTGTAAAATTCAGGGAGGAGTTCCGGCCCTTTGCGCCGTCTATATTGCACGAATGCGGGCCAGATTATTTTGAGCACTACGAAGAGAGCCCGTATATGGAACGAACGTTGCGATTTAAAAATGAAGTGCTGGAGAAGGTGCCTGCAGTGGTGCACCATAACCAAACCGGCAGGCTGCAAAGTGTAAAGAAAGAATGGAATCCCGGCTTTCATCAGCTTATAAGTGAATTCCAAAAGATAACAGGTATACCGCTGTTGCTTAATACCAGCTTCAATGTGATGGGTAAGCCTATCGTACATTCAGCGGAGGATGCCCTAAGCGTATTTTTTACAAGCGGATTAGATGCGCTCGTGCTCAATGACTACCTGGTAAAAAAATAAGAGCGAACCGATGGTCCGCTCTTATGTCTATTCTGCTTAAGTTGGTATTAGTTAGGAGATACGACGATTTGCTTCACGACATGCCCCTCTGCTCCTTCGATATTCAGAACATAATTACCGTACGGCAGGTCGCCTACCGAAATAGCGGTATGGTAGTGCGCGGCGGCAGGCACATGCCAACTGCGACAAACACGCCCGCTAAGATCCAGCAGACTAATAGTAAAAGGTTGGGCATTATTCCAATCAATATCTATATTCAGCAGGTTGTTCGCGGGAACGGGGTATGCTTTAGCATCACCGCCTATGTTAGTGATATTATTAACTGATGTGGTGTAAGTTTCATAATGAAACCGAACACCTCCGTCACCCGGGGTTGGCTGCCAAAAACCGCCCACGTTCCACGACTCATCATAATAGGACAGATACTGGCCATAAGTATTGTACGTATATTGTGTGCGCACAGCATTCTCATAAGACGAAGTCGAAGTGTTCCAGTTTTCCCAAATCCGGGTACCCGGATTAATACCTGTGAAATTGCTGTACGTGTATCTTCTGCCGTTGTCCCAGACGTTATTAGTAGTGTTCCAAAACTGGTACAAATAATTTAGCAGTTCGTTGGACGCCCCGTAGGTATAAGTCCGCTTAATGTAGTTTACCCAGTTGCTGGTTGCATTGTTCCAGTTTTGAGAAATAAAGGTCAGCAGATTGTTGTTAGCATCGTAAGTATTTGTGTACATGCTACTATTTTTCCAATTGCCGGCTACCCACGATTGATGGATCTCGGTAAGCAAATTATTATTTGCATCGTAGTTATAGATGGTATGTGTGGCATTATCCCATGAACTGGTTGCGGCATTCCAGTTTTGATATACTACGTCCGTTACATTGTTATTAGGATCGTAGGTATCAATAGTTTTTGAGGAATTCTTCCAATTAACGGCAACGGCATCCCAAGTCTGAGCGACCTGTGTAAGCAAATTGTGCGCACCATCGTAGATATTAATCGTGTGATCGTTGTTATCCCAGGTATTTGTAGAAGTATTCCAGGTTTTACCAACTTTGTCGTACATATCATCGTTTCCGTCAAAACTTTGAAAGTTTCGTACCAACGCCACCCAGCTTGAGGTTGCTGTATTATACCCCAACGCGATACTGCTATCCCATCTGCCGATCGGCCATGTGTAGTCGCTTCCCCTCGTACCGCTATAGCTAAAATGCGTAGAATCGAGATAAGCATATGTGACACCGTCATGGCTTAGCTCTACATAAGATATCAACCGCGAGCCCGTAGCCGCGGTTCCCTTCGCAGCAGTATGCGTTTTCAATTGGCTTGCCGATACGACGTCCTGTCCCGCGCGGTTGTTAGCCTGGGCGTTCAGGGATTGGGTGTAATAGAAAAATGCAGGAAACAGGAGTAAAAGTTTTTTATTCATAAATATAAATTAGTGATTGAATATCAGTCAATAAATAACGTTCACAAATATAGCGAATCCGACTATGTGCAAAGCGAATTCCAGTTAAAAAAAAGCCAAAAGGAGAGGCTATTTACTGTCGTAAGCCTTGACGAAATCAGCCACGAGATAGGCGACCAACTTCGCCGTGCCGGCATCCTCGTTTCCATTCCGAAGTTTGACAGCTCCTTCGGTAATATGGAGGTAAGCTACGTCGCAAAACTCCGCACAAGTGTGAATATATTGCCGGGCTTGCAGTGCGGTAATACCTACCGGGGTAACGGCACTCGACAATGCATACTCAATGCAGTCTATATCCAGTTCTATTCCTGTCTTTGACCCCGAGGTATGCACAATAGCATCGCGAACTGCCTGTATAAAGCTCAACTTATTGCGGACAAAAATGTCTTCGTAAAATGACCAATGTAAATCCTGATCCGCCGCCAGGTCATCAACAATGTTTTGCGCATTGTAGTTTTCGTGCAGGCCAACTACTGCGTACTTTTTAAGGTAGCCTTTGGCCTTTGCGTAGCGAAAGCCATTACCACTGTGGCGACCTTCCATTTTCCTGTAGTCACTGTGTGCATCCAGATTGATACAATTCAATGAGACATTGAGCGCCTGGGCCGCTCCCTGCAAAATAGGGAAAGCGTTGTTGTGTCCTCCCCCAATGATTACCGGAATTTTACCCGCCTGAATAACCTTTTGAATTACCGGAGTTACGGCGGCATCTATCTCCGGCACCAACTCACGCAGCTCATCGGCATCTTTTTTCTCCGCGTTCTTCATCATATCGCTGAAATCAAATGCGCCGAGTACCAATAAATCTGCCCCATCCAGTTTGTCCATGTGCTGTACATTCAATATTGCTTTCAGCGCTGGCTCCCACATTGTGTAAGTGCCCCCCAGTCCATAGTTCGCCCGCACACCGATATCTTCGGGTATGCCGAGCAAGACAAACCTTGCCGGACTATTCTTCAGTTGTTCTTCCCAATCTTCACTATGTACACAAGCCACCCTTTCACCCAGCTTTGTTTCGCCGGCGCGTTTGTTGGTATATTCATCTATGTAACTCCTCGTAGCTATACGAAAGTTTACCATACTATTGATTTTTTGCCCAGTTGGCTAGTTTGCTTTGTAACACCTGGAGGGGCAGGCAGCCATCATTCAGCACCTCATCATGGAACGATGCAATATTAAACTTACTGCCCAATTGCTGCTCATACTTTGTTCGCTCGGCACGGATGGTATATGCGCCGATCTTGTAAGACAGGGCCTGTCCCGGTATGGCCATATAGCGCTCTATCTCTGCCGTTGCTTCCTGCTCCGTTGCACGCTCGTGTTCCATCATATACCTGACAGCCTCTTCGCGTGTCATGCCCTTATAGTGTATTCCTACGTCCACTACGAGCCGGATTGCACGGTGTATGGCGTCGCTTAGATGGCCAAAGTACTGATAGGGATTTTGATATACGCCTAATTCCTTGCCCAGTGATTCCGAATACAGCGCCCAGCCCTCGCCGTAGGCACCATACCATATGAAGCGGCGAAACTTTGGTATCGCCTTATTCTCCTGCTGTAGCGAGCACTGGTAATGATGCCCCGGTATTGCCTCATGCAGAAACAATGTTTCCATTCCGACTGCATTATATTTTTTAGGGTCGAGTATCGGCACATAGAAGATACCAGGACGGGTACCATCTTCAGACGCGGGATTATATTCAGCACTTGCCGATGCAGCACGAAACGCCTCTGTCTGCCTAATGGTAAATTGTGTTTTAGGCGCATGGGCGAAAAGGCGCTTCAATGCCGGGTCTTCCTGTTTTTTAATGGCCCAAAAGCTATCCAACACCTGCTGAGCTGTGGTGAAGGGATAGAATTTAGGATCCTTATTAAGATACTCGAAGAACGCTTTTAAATCACCCTTAAAACCTACCTCGTCTTTCACTTTGTTCATTTCCCCTGTCAAGCGTGCAACTTCGCTTAACCCCAGGTTATAAATACTATCCGGAGACAAGTTAGTGGTGGTCCAAAGACGGATACAATATCTGTAATACTCATCACCTCCCCGAATGCTGTCTACCCCGCTGGAACTGCGGGCCTTGGGTAAATATTCTTTCTCAAAGAAGTCGTAAAGGCGTGTGTAGTTAGGAACTACCACACTATCAATGGCCTTTGTATAAGCTGCTGTTAGCCTTTCTTTATCTGCCGCAGGAAAGCTGTCGGGTATTGTCTTGACAGGTGAATAAAAAATACTAGCCCTGGTATCTTTTACCATAATTGCCTTAAGCTGCGGCAATATTTTTACTACGAGCGCCTTTGGCAACACCCATCCTGATGCAATGCCCTTTCGCATATTTGAAATTGCGGTATCCGTCCAGGCAGGAAATAACTGGAGGCGCTTCAGGAAATTGTCATAGTCCTTCACTGTTTTAAATGGTTGATTGCCCTGACCCGAACCTAATAGTGGCAGGTCTAGCGTAAAAGACCAGAACTGGTTAATGGGCGTGTAGTGGGTTGGGTATTTGAGGCCTTCGATGCTCATGTTCATCTCATACCTGAAGAGGCCATAGCTCAATTGCTCTTCAGGAGCCAACGAAGCGCTGTCAACCAGCAGGAGCTGCGCAAGGTATTTCTCGTAAAATCGCTTTGTGCTGTCCCTGAAAGACTGCGCGATGGTGATGGTCAACCTGTCGTTGTACCTGTTATCGCCATTGGCGGTAGCTTCCAGCGGAAAAAGCTGCATGCGCTCTTCCCAATAG
This sequence comes from Bacteroidota bacterium, assembly GCA_018267915.1. Taxonomy (GTDB): domain Bacteria; phylum Bacteroidota; class Bacteroidia; order Chitinophagales; family Chitinophagaceae; genus MKUN01. Next base: position 41,048 of record JAFDXN010000014.1, read on the forward strand.
TTATCGAGCATGGTGGTAAACTCTTTACTACCATGTTTTGAACCCTTATTAGCTGTGGGCGTATTACATGATATAGCAAAAAAAACTGCGGTGAGCAATAATATGCTTTGTCTCATTTGGAGGTATAATAATTAATGAAAGCAGCTTAAAATTAGGCGGTTTTCGGATAAGATCGATTTTCGTTATCAATATATTATTCAATTGCCGCTAAGTTGCCGTAAATTTGCATGCAAAATAAAAGTATAAAATGTATCCGATAGAAATAGTAGCTCCAATGAAGGCTGAAGTAACCAGCCACGGCTTCCGGGAATTGTTAAGCAGCGAAGATGTGGACAATGCTATGAAGAACCAAGGTACTACCCTGCTCTTCATCAACTCTGTGTGTGGCTGCGCAGCCGGTACGGCCAGGCCGGGCGTTGTAATGGCTGTGGCCAATGCGACAAAAAAACCTGATCATTGCGTTACCGCATTTGCAGGTTACGATACGGACGCTGTAAAGCAAGCCAGGAATTACCTGCTTCCTTATCCGCCATCATCACCGGCTATCGCCCTGCTGAAAGACGGCAAAGTGGTGCACATGGTAGAGCGTCACATGATAGAAGGAAGGCCTGCCCAAATGATAGCGGCTAACCTGCTGCAGGCTTTTGAAACATATTGTCAGTAATACTGGTAACCATATACGTAAAGCCCCGCCAGTGGCGGGGCTTTTTTTTGTGCAGGCAATTAAAAGAAAAACGGCGCAGTATCTACTGCGCCGTTTGTTAATATATAAACCTTAATAGTCTACTGTTTGGTGAACTTGATCGTTTGCAATGGAGCGTTGTTCTTATCTGTCAATTGCAGCATGTAGTCTCCGTTGGCAAGGTCGCTTACCTTAACAGGTATCGTACCACCCCTGAACTGAGCTGCATCCACATTGTAGATCGCTACAACTTTACCAAGCATGTCGATTATACGGATCGCAACATCACCTTTCGGAGCATTCTCGAACCTTACATACATTTCTGAACCAGTAACCGGGTTCGGGAACACCATGATATCGTCGTTGTCGTTGCTGGTGTTATGAACAAGCAGCGGGCTGCCTGCGCTTGCCACACCGAATGGCGAGAACGTTGTGATACCGGCAAGCGTCACGTTGAACGGACCTGAACCGAATGCAGGGCCTGTGAGACCAGGATGCCAGATCGGATCGATATAGTGCGACAGGTAGCAAGCTGACCTGTTGAAGCCAGGCAGTTCATCGTAAGAGTTCCACTGCAGCGTCAGCGATACGTTAGAGCTACCCGGTGTACCTTCCTGAACGATCCAGGTCTTAGCAACCGCATTGTCGGTCAATGCAGGGCTAGTCGGGATATCGTTCGTGTACGATGAGTAGATGTTGTCGTAAACCTGTACTGCGAAGGCATCAGCCACACCATTGTTAGCCAGTGTGAGCGGAGTGTAAGAGTTGCGGGTTGCACCTACAGGGAACTTGATGTTACCCATCTTGCCACCGAAACCTACATTCACGTCTATCACTTTACCTGTACCATTCGTTACGATGAATGATGTAGAATCACCGCCGTAGATAGCACCTGTAGAAGTAACTGTCAGGTCGTTGTTACCAATGATGAGGTAGCCTTTGTTCAGCACCACGCTGTCCGTAACTGTACTTACGCCTTGTATCGTCTTGTCGAACTGACCGTCGAGCCTGATGCTTTGATAGATAGCACCCGGAACGAACTGGTTCACATCGCCCGAGAGGATCACCTCACCAAGAGAAGGATCGAATGTACCATTGTTGGTTACGCTACCCTTCAGTTCCAGCTTGTTTCCAACACCTGTGAAGGCAACGCTTGCGGCAGGATCGATAGTAAGATTATTACAGATCGCGCCAGGTATATCTACAAGCGGCATGTTCGGTGCTGTAGTCGGAACGAATACATCAGTAGAAGCATTTGGCAATGTATTGCAGCTCCAGTTTCCAGGATTAGACCAAGCAGTGTTGATTACACCGGTCCATGAAGCTGTAGTGCTAACAGTCAGCGTTGCGAAGTTAGAGATCGCAGGAGGCGGACACGTACCTGTTACTACCACACGGTATTGGTTGCCGGACATAGCGGCTGTGAGGCCATTAATGGTCAATGTAGCCGTGGTGGTACCGTTGTAAGTAGCGTTATCAGAGATATTAACAAAGCCTGATCCGGTATTTTCCTGCCACTGATATGTGATACCTGCACCTGTAGCACCTACAGTGAAGGTAGCAGAAGAGCCTGCACAAGCTGTCGCATCTATTGGATCGGTCGTTACAGCGGGCAGTGCGTTCACGTTCAGTGTAACTGTACCTGAGGTAGCTACAGGAGCGCAAGAACCGGTCACTATCACACGGTAGTTATAGCCGTCCATTGCAGTTGTTACACCGGTGATTGTCAGCGTAGCTGTAGTGCCGCCGCTATAAGGCGGAGCTGCCGGAACATTCACGAAACCGGTACCCGGGTCAACCTGCCATTGGTAATTAAGACCAGTACCCGTAGCAGTGATGCTGAACAGTGCGTTGTCGCCTTCGCAAACTGTAACGCTTGGTGACTGAGATACCAGTGTCGGAGAAGTGTTAACTGTAAGCGTAGCTGCATTTGATGTTGCAGCCGGCGGACATGAGCCACTCACTACCACACGGTATTGGTAACCGTTCATAACGAATGTAGCTGTTGTAATGCTCAACGTAGCTGTTGTCACGCCACTATAAGGAGCTGTATTCGTGAGATCAACCCAACCTGTACCGTCGTTCACCTGCCACTGGTAAGTGATAGCAGTACCGGTAGCAACCACATTAAATGTAGTGTTGCTGCCCTGGCATATTGTCCTGTTAACAGGCTGTGTTGTGATCGAAGGTGGCTGATTAACTGTCACAGCGATCGTGCGAGGAGCAGATGTACCGCAGGAGTTAGTAGCGGTTACGCTGAGATTACCTGAGGTAGCAGTTGCGCTGAAGTCAACGGTAGCTGAGTTGCCGGCTGCCGAGATGATAGCACCTGTACCTGAATAAGTCCAGTTATAAGTAGTAATTGCCGTATCCAGTGGCACTGTATAAACTACGCCGGTCTGACCCTGGCATACCACACTTGAGAATGTAGTAAAGCCATTAGGCTGATTCGGCAGTAATCTTACATTTATAGCCAGTGTACGTGGAGCCGATGTACCGCAACCGTTGGTAGCAGTGACACTCAGTGTACCGGAAGTAGCCGTATTACTAAAGTTGATGTTAACGCTGTTTCCGGCGCCAGTTATCGTAGCACCAAAGCCTGAGTAAGTCCAGGTGTACGTTACACCTGCTACGTTAGGCACGGTGTAAGTTACATTGGTCTGGCCCTGGCAAGGACTGGCGTTGAATACTGTAAAGGCACCTGGTGTAGCAGGCAGCGGATTCACTGTAATAGCTATCGTACGTGCAGTTGAAGTACCGCAAGCGTTCGTAGCAGTCACACTGAGCGTACCCGATGTCGCGGTTGCGCTAAAGTCAACAGTTACGCTGTTACCTGTACCATTGATAGTAGCGCCTGTGCCGCTGTATGTCCATGTATAAGTCACAAGTGGGTTGTTCGGAACTGTGTAAACAACACCGGTTTGGCCCTGGCATACTGTAGCGCTCGATGCAGTGAATGCACCTGGCTGAGTTGGCAGCGGGTTCACCACGATGGCAAGCGTGCGTGCTGCAGATGTACCGCAAGAGTTAGTGGCTGTTACACTCAGGTTACCGGAAGTAGCCGTCGCGTTAAAGCTAACTACTACACTATCGCCCACTGCGGTCGGTGTAATGGTAGCACCTGTACCGCTATATGCCCATGTATAAGTTACCGCAGGATCGAAAGGTACCGCGTAGGATACATTCGACTGACCCTGGCATACAGGATTAGTGAATGTTGTGAATGCAGCAGGCTGTGCCGGCAGCGGATTCACTGTTATAGCGATCGTGCGTGCAGCTGAAGTACCACAGGAATTGCTGGCTGTAACACTCAATGTACCGGAAGTAGCGGTAGCGCTGAAGTTAACCGTTGCAGAATTACCCGGAGCGATCGGAGTGATCGTTGCGCCGGTACCGCTATAGCTCCATGCATATGTCACTGTAGGATCGTTTGGAACAGTGTATGTCACGTTGTTCTGACCCTGACATACTGTCGGAGACAAAGTTGTGAAGTTGAAAGGCTGGTTTGGCAGCGGATTCACTGTTACAGCAACTGTACGGGCCACTGACAGACCGCAACCATTTACTGCCGATACGCTCAACGTACCTGAAGTCGCATTGTTCGCGAAGTTGATATAAGTACCAGCGAGGTTAGCATTCAGAATTGTTGCGCCGGCGCCGGTGTAGCTCCATATATATGATACGCTGGTGTCATTATTAACAGCGTAGAATACGCTGTCCTGACCCTGGCATACCGTGGTAGAAGAAGCAGTGAACGGTGAAGGCTGAGCAGGCAGCGGGTTAACTGTTATCGCCAGTGTGCGTGGCGTTGGCGAAGCACCGCAGGCATTGTTAGCCACTACAGAAAGTGTTCCGGAAGTAGCTGATGCGCTGAAGTTGATCGTTACGCTATTGGTTGAGCCTGTGATAGTAGCACCCAGGCCGCTGTATGTCCATGTATAAGAAGTAGCTGTCGGATCGTTAGGAACTGTATAAACCACATTGTTCTGACCCTGGCAGACAGGGTTAGAGAACGCGGTGAACACGCCCGGCTGAAGCGGGAGCGGATTAACTGTGATCGCAATTGTCCTTGCAGCAGAGGTACCACATGCATTGTTTGCTGTTACGCTGAGAGTACCTGAAGTGGCAGTCAGACCGAAATTGAGCGTCACGCTATTACCTGTACCGTTAATAGTAACACCTGTGCCTGAGTAAGTCCATGTGTAAGTAACAGTTGGATCGTTAGGCACTGTGTATGTCACACCGTTAACACCCTGGCATACTGTAGCTGTGCTGGCAGTAAACGCAGCAGGCTGGTTTGGCAGCGGGTTAACCGTTACAGCCAGTGTGCGTGCAGCTGATGTACCGCAGGCATTAGTAGCAGTTACGCTTATTGTACCCGAAGTAGCAGTTGTTGCAAAGTCAACTATCGCACTGTCACCAAAGCTGGTGATCGTTGCGCCTGTACCGCTGTAAGTCCATGTATAAGATGTAGCGTTCGCAACAGCTGGCACTACATATACCACACCGTTTTGGCCCTGGCATACCGTCGCGCTCGACTGCGTAAAGGCAGCAGGTTGCAGCGGCAGCGGGTTAACAGTTATAGCTATTGTACGCGGAGTAGCCGAAGCACCGCAGGCATTGTTAGCCCACACGCTCAGTGTACCGGAAGTAGCCGTATTGCTGAAGTCAACTGTAACGCTGTTGGTGGTACCGTTAATGGTAGCACCTGTACCCGAGTACTGCCAAGTATAACCTGTAGCGGTTACGTCCAGCGGAACTGTATAGATCACACCAGTCTGGGCCTGACATACTGTTGCGCTCGATGTAGTGAATGCAAGTGGCTGAGCCGGCAGCGGATTAACGGTAATAGCCAGTGTCCTAGGAGTCGAAGCGCCGCAACCGTTGTTAGCAGTTACCACCAGTGTGCCCGAAGTAGCAGTTGTGCTGAAATCGACAGAAACCGTGTTGCTGGTACCGTTGATCGTAGCTCCCAGGCCTGAGTAGCTCCATGTATAAGTTACAGTGGGATCGAATGGCACTGCGTATACCACTCCGTTCTGACCCTGGCAAACTGTCGGGCTCGATGTAGTGAACACGCCCGGCTGATTCGGCAGCGGGTTAACTGTTATGAGCAGCGTGCGTGCAGCAGATGTGCCGCAACCGTTGGTAGCTGTTACGCTTAACGTACCGTTGGTCGCAGTGTTGCTGAAGTTTATTGAAACGCTATCGCCATAAGGAGAAATAGTAGCGCCTGTACCTGAATAAGACCAGTTATAAGAAACCGTCGGATCGTTAGGTACGGCATAAGCTACGTTGTTCTGGCCCTGGCATACAGTAGCAGAGAATGTAGTAAAGAGGCCCGGCTGGTTTGGCAGCGGGTTAACTGTTACCGCAATAGTGCGTGCAGTGGACGTACCGCAAACATTTGTCGCAGTTACGCTCAGCGTGCCCGAAGTAGCATTGTTTGCATAGCTGATCAGAACACTATTACCTGTGCCTGTTATTGTTGCACCGGCGCCTGAGTAGCTCCATGTATATGTTACAGTCGGATCATTCGGAACGGTGTACGCTACATTGTTTTGACCCTGGCAAACTATTGACGTAAAGGTTGTGAAGTTGGCCGGCTGAGCAGGCAGCGGATTAACTGTGATATTCACAGACCTTGGTGTTGATGTACCACAGGCGTTATTTGCAGTTACATTCAGTGTACCTGAGGTAGCTGTTGCGCTGAAGTTGATCAATACGCTGTTACCTGTACCATTTATTGTAGCGCCTGAACCAGTGTAGCTCCATACATAAGTAACCGTAGGGTCATTTGGAACAGTATAAGTTACATTGTTCTGGCCCTGGCATACCGAAGAACTTGAAGTAATGAAGGCAGCAGGCTGAGTTGGCAGCGGGTTAACCGTTACCAGCATCGACCTTACTGTTGAGTTACCACATGCATTGGTAGCATAAACATTTACTGTACCGGAAGTGGCAGTATTGCTGAAGCTTATCGAAGCAGTGTTATTGGCTGTAACGATAGTAGCACCAAATCCTGAATAGCTCCAGGTATAAGATACCGAAGGATCAAGAGGAACCGAGTATACCACGTTGTTCTGTCCCTGACATACTGTAGCCGGACCGGTAAGGAACGCGCCAGGTTGAGCAGGCAATGTATTAACTGTAATAGCTATCGACCTTGCAGGTGATGATCCGCAAGAATTGTTCGCTACCACACTCAGAGTACCCGAAGTAGCTGTATTGCTGAAGTCAACAACTACGGTATTTGAAGTACCTGATATTGTAGCACCCGTACCGCTGTAAGTCCATGTATAAGATGTAGCTGTCGGATCATTAGGCACTGTGTAAACCACGCCTGTCTGGCCCTGGCATACTGTAGCGCTCGACTGTGTGAAAGCCAGCGGCTGTGCAGGTACGCCATTTACTGTAATATTAATTGTACGTGCTATTGAAGTACCGCAGGCATTCGTGCCTGTAACACTCAATGTGCCTGAAGTGGCAGTGTTGTTAAAGTTCATGGTAATGCTGTTACCCGAACCTATGATAGTACCGCCAGTACCTGAATAGCTCCATGTATAAGTTGTAACTGTCGGATCATTGGGTACTGTGTAAGCAACACCGTTTTGTCCCTGGCATACTGTAGAAGAGAATGTTGTGAAGTTACCCGGTTGCGAAGGTATCGGAGTAACCGTGATCGACATTGTCCTTGGTATCGAAGTACCGCAGGCATTTACCGCCGATACGCTCATTGTACCCGAGGTAGCTGTATTACTAAAGTCGACAGAAACTGTATTGCCTGTACCTGTTATAGTAGCACCTAAACCTGAATAAACCCAGGTATAAGAGGTGGCGTTCGGATCATTTGGCACTCCATATACAACACCTGTCTGACCTGCGCACACCGTAGTCAGGCCCTGGTTGAACGCTGCCGGTTGAGAAGGCACGGTGTTAACTGTTATTGCAATGGTGCGAGCTGTAGAAGTACCGCAGGCATTGGTTGCAGTCACACTAAGTGTACCTGAAGTAGCCGTAGCTGAGAAGTTCATGGTAATACTGTTACCTGAACCGTTGATGCTGCCACCTGCTCCTGAATATGTCCAGTTGTAAGTTGTTACAGTAGGATCATTAGGTACTGTGTAAACTACACCCGTTTGCCCCTGGCAAACTGAGGAAGAGAACACGGTGAAGTTTGATGGCTGTGACGGCAGCGGGTTCACGGTGATTGCAAAAGTTCTCGCAGTTGAAGTACCGCAGGCATTAGTTGCAGTTACGCTTAGTGTACCCGAAGTAGCTGTATTACTGAAATTCATTGTAATAGCATTGCCGGTACCATTGATGGTGCCGCCTGCGCCGCTATATGTCCATGTATAAGTAACAGTTGGGTCGTTGGTTACTGAATAAGCGACACCATTCTGGCCCTGGCAAACAGGAGTGGTGCCTGTGATAACACCCGGCTGAGAAGGCAGTGGATTCACAGTGACTGCCAGCGTCCTTGCTGTTGAAGTACCACAAGCGTTTGTAGCTGTCACACTCAGGGTACCCGATGTAGCAGTGTTGCTGAAGTTCATCGTAATACTGTTACCTGAACCTGTGATCGTACCGCCTGCACCGGAATAAGTCCATGTATAAGTGGTAATTGTCGGATCGTTAGGCACCGTATAAACTACGCCTGTCTGGCCCGCGCACACCGGCGTAGTGAACACCGAGAAGTTAGCAGGTTGTGAAGGCAGCGGGTTAACTGTAATAGCAATAGTACGTGCGGTAGAAGTGCCGCAGGCATTGGTTGCTGTAACACTCAGCGTACCTGATGTAGCAGTGTTGCTGAAGTTCATTGTAATACTGTTGCCTGATCCGTTGATCGTTCCCCCGGCGCCGGAATAAGTCCAGTTATAAGAAGTCACTGTCGGATCATTAGGCACGGTATACACCACACCGCTCTGGCCCTGGCATACTGTAGCAGAGCTGGCAGTGAAGTTGGCCGGCTGCGTGGGCAGCGGGTTCACCGTGATGGCCAATACTGTTGTAGCTGAAGTGCCGCATGCGTTAGTAGCAAATACACTCAGCGTGCCCGATGTTGCGGTAGCGCTGAAATTAATGGTTATCGCATTGCCTACTCCATTAATAGTAGCACCACCACCGCTGTAAGACCATGTATAACTGTTACCCGCTACGTTTGTAACCGAGTAGGCTACGTTATTCTGGCCCTGGCATACTGTAGAGTTGCCTGTAATGTTGCTCGGTTGAGTAGGCAGGGAATTAACTGTTATTGATAATGTACGTGCTGTCGATGTACCGCAGGCATTGGTCGCTGTTACGCTTAGCGTGCCTGATGTAGCTGATGCACTGAAGCTCATAGTAATGCTATTGCCTGAGCCACTTATGTTTCCACCTGCACCGGAGTAGGTCCAGTTGTAAGAAGTTACCGTCGGATCATTAGGAATAGTGTAAACCACACCTGTCTGCCCCTGGCAAACAGTTGCAGTGCTGGCGGTAAAGTTGCCCGGCTGTGACGGAACTGTGTTTACAGTTACCGGCACTACCTGTGCGGTTGAAGTTCCACATGCATTGCTAGCGGTTACGCTCACTACGCCCGATGTGGCACTTGCAGAGAATGATATATATGCGGTATTACCGGAGTTGGTGATACTTGCACCATTACCTGAATACGTCCATGTGTAAGTAACTCCGGCTACGTTAGGTACTGAATACTGTACGTTGCTCTGACCGGCACATACTGTAGTTGAAGAAACAGTAAAGCTGCCGGGTTGAGCAGGAATCGAGTTAACGGTGATCGGCAGGTTGAGCGCCGAAGAAGTACCGCATGAATTAGTTATTGAAACACTTAATATACCCGATGTGGCAGCTGCTCCATAACTAAGGAAAGCGCTGTTACCTGAATTAACTATGCTGGTATTAGCTCCTGAATAGCTCCAGTTGTAAGATGTCGCTGTGGGATCGCTGGGCACTGTATACACCACGTTATTCTGACCCTGGCAAACTGTAGCAGTACTTGCAGTAAAGCTGGCGGGAGCCGAAGGCAGTGAATTAACCGTGATCGCAAAAGTTCTCTGTGTAGAAGTTCCGCAAGAGTTAGTACCGGTAACAGTCAGCGTGCCGGAAGTTGCAGTGTTGCTGAAGTTCATGGTAATACTATTACCAGAACCGTTGATCGTGCCACCACTGCCGGTATAGAACCAGTTATATGTTGTTACGCTTGGATCGTTTGTTACTGAATAAGATACCCCGGTCTGACCTTGACACACAGGAGAAGTGCCAGTGATCACGCTAGGCTGAGAAGGAACAGCCGTTACTGTTACAGCTATCGTCCTGGCCACCGACGTACCGCAGGCATTGGTTGCGTATACGCTCACTGTTCCTGATGTAGCATTAGCAGCAAAACTGATGTTCGCTGTATTACCGGCCGCTGCTATAGAAGCACCGTTGCCCGAGTAACCCCATGTGTAAGAGGTAACGTTGGGGTCCGAAGGCACTGTATACGTCACATTGTTCTGCCCTGCACACACTGTTGTGGAAGACACAGTGAAATTGCCCGGTTGTGCAGGCAACGCAGTGATGGTAACGGTAAATGACTTGTTGATAATATTACCAAGGTTATCGACAACCCTGATAATAAAGTTATCTGTTCCGCTGTAACCTACGGTAGGCTGATAAGTAGTACCGGCAGGCGTAATACCAAAGCCACCCGATGGCTGGGTTTGGGAGAAGCCGTTAAGGCTACCATGTGCCGGTCCGGAATTGATGGACCAGGTAAGTGTGCCGGCGGTTAGATCGTCGACTGCTAAGTAGCCGTCCAGCGAGACTGCCGCAGCATTTTGACAAATTGTAAAACTTGCTGTGTTGCCCGACGAGAACGTAGGCGCTGCCAGGGCAAAGCCCGGCAACATAGCCAAAATTGATACAACCCAAAGAAAACGCGTAACTGTTCTTTTCATAGGTGTGACGTTAGTGCTTGAAAACTATTAAGATTAACAAAATAACTCTACTCTTTTAAGTATATCCGCGGATAGCCCAAAAATATACGAGGGTAAAGATAATAATCTGAAAATATAAGTCAAGTAGTCAACCGTTTTATTCTAAAAATAATTTTAATCCATATGGGACAATAAGAGACGTCGCAAATGTTCCGAAAATAGGCGTTACGTCAATAATTATAAATAATATTACTAATTTTATTTTATCCTATTAGATGACAGACATTTTAAAGTTATACCCCATAGATAAGAATAAAATAAAGCGGAACTTTTCGGAAAACTATAACAATATTCTAATGTGAGCGTCTGGCCAAATACATACAAAATTTTACCTTTGCACCCTTTCAAGGTCAAAATCTGTAAATATCTCCCCACGCAATTGACGCATACTCATAAGATATTTATTATATTATTCTTGTTATTTATCAATGCAAGTACATTCGGTCAAGCGGTTAGTCGTCCGCTTTCGAAGGAGAAGGTAAACAGTAGCGACGAGAAAGATATTTTTGACATCGCCCGGAAGATCTTGCGCCTGAGGGTGAGCAACCCCACGGACACACCAAAGGTCGATTCAAAAAAAATACGTATATCTGCGCTGCCTTCAGTAGGCTACTCTTTGCAAACCAACTTCGCAATCATCGGCTTTGCCAACGCTGCTTTTTATACATATGATCTACCGGACGAACGGGCTTCTACAGTACTAACCAGCGTAGCATACACTTCTTACAATCAGGTCATTTTCCCGGTTCAGGCGAACTTCTGGACAAAGCATAACGATTTTAATATAGTTACCGACTGGCGCTACATGTACTACCCTTCTTTCACCTATGGACTGGGAGGATATACAAAACCGTCGGATGGATACATGATAGATTATTCTTACCTAAAGCTTCATCAAACGGTACTAAAATCCGTGGCTGATAAAACATATATAGGTCTCGGTTATGATCTTGACTATTATTGGAATGTCAATGAAGAAAATCCACCGGCAGGAAAAATAACTGATTTTCAGCGATATGGGTTGAAAAAGACATCTGTTTCCTCCGGTATCTCAGTTAATGTACTTTATGATAGCCGCCAAAACACGATCAACCCCGACAATGGCTGGTATGCAACTATTGCCTACAGGCCACATTACACCTTTATGGGGAGTGACGCTAACTGGGCTGCTGTAGTTGGAGATTTCCGTAAATACCTTAAGCTCCCCACTAGGCGTCGACAGGTAATTGGGCTATGGAATTACGATTGGTTATCTTTTGGCAATACGCCCTATCTGCAATTGCCCAGCACGGGCTGGGATCCCTTTGTAAACACTGGCAGGGGCTACATACAAGGCCGTTACAGAGGTAAAAGAATGCTATACCTGGAATCCGAGTACCGGGTGGACATAACGAACGACGGCTTGCTGGGCGCTGTCGTGTTCGCAAATGCGGAAAGCTTCAGCGAAGAGAAAACGAACCGCTTCGAAACCATAGCACCGGGCTACGGCGCGGGCATCCGTATAAAACTGAACAAACACTCCCGCACCAATCTCGCCATCGACTATGGACTTGGCCTTAACGGCTCCAGAGGATTCTTCGTCAACCTGGGCGAGGTTTTTTAGTATTCCCTACGGCTGATCTAATTTTTGAATACCTTATAGCTTTATAGATTTAACTGATTTTAAAAATTACGTGTACGTACATACATTTGCATTATGAAACTGGAAGAAGCTTTAAAAAGCAGCCGTTTTACAGACGAGAAACACAAAGCAGGATTAAACATTCTGTATACCGCCTACTGGCTGAAAAGTCACATCAGCTCAGCGCTGAAGGAAACGGGTATCACTTCTGAACAATTTAACGTGATGAGGATACTGAAGGGGAAACATCCTGAACAGATGTGTGTGAAAGACATTGCCTCGCGCATGCTGGAGAAAAACTCCAACGTGCCCCGCATAGCCGACAAACTCGTCGCGAAAAAATTAGTAAAACGCAGCACTTCAAAGCTTGACAAAAGGGAGACTGTGATGAACCTGACGGACAAAGGTCTTCAAACCCTTGAGCAAACCAACGCCATCGTAGAAGACTTGAATAGCAGGATCATCGGCATCAGCAATGAAGAAGGCAAAATGCTTAATGAGCTAATAGAAAAACTAAGATTAATAGATTAAAAAATAAAAAGGAGAACTTATGGCAACTACAAAATGGGTATTAGATACCTCACATTCGGAGATCCAATTTAAGGTTAGGCACATGATGATCGCCAATGTAACCGGGAAGATCCAACAATTCGACGCGAACGTTGAAACGGAAGGTGACGATTTCACCACAGCAAAGATCCATTTCACGGGCGAAGTTAGTTCGATAACTACTAACAATGCCCAACGTGATGGACACCTCCAGGGCGAGGACTTCTTTGACGCGGCCAACCATCCGCAGATTAGGTTTGAGGCTACAAAGTTGGAAAAGATTGACGATGAACATTATACAATGACCGGCAACCTGACCATGCGCGAGACTACAAAAGAGGAATCATTTAAAGTAACATTTGGCGGCTTGCAGAAAGACCCCTGGGGCAATCTGCGCGCAGGTTTCTCAATTGAAGGAAAGGTAAACAGGAAGCAATACGGACTTAACTGGCATGCAGTAACAGAAGCAGGCGGCATAGTAGCAGGCGACGAGATAAAGATACAGGCAGAAGTAGAGTTTATAAAAAAGGTAGACGATCTGAAGGATGCAGCCTAAGACAGGAACAGATAAACAGGCAGGACAGTAAAAAAAGTGCGGTTTTAAACCGCACTTTTCAATTTAGTTCACTCTGTATTAATTGGTTGCCCGCACCAGGTATACTATTGTGGGGAAGTGGTCGCTGTAGCCGTTGATCCAGGTAGTGCCGGAAAACGAACGGTGCGGCGAACCCTTATATTCGCCATTGCTCTGTATCAGGAAGTCCTTATTAAATACTTCGGCCTTATAATATTGCCAATGCGCATCATCTTTCTTTAAGAGCGGCGCGGTGAACATGATTTGATCAAAAAGGTTCCAGGAATTATCCCATGCCAGGGTGCCGATCCCCTTTTTGTAAAAAGCCACCCAGGGATTATATATCCCGTTCTTTTCCACTTTGTTACGGTCGCCGCTGGCGCCCAGGACCTTAACGACACTCGGGCTAGTCGGATCGTCGTTCAGGTCGCCCATAATAAATACCCTGCTTTCCGGGTTGGCATGCATTAGCGAGTCAACGATCTTTCTGTCTACAGCTGCAGCGATCGCCCGCTTAGGGGCACTTGCCGCCTCACCGCCACGCCGCGACGGCCAGTGGTTAACCAATACATGCACCGTATCGCCCAGCAGCAGACCGCTAACTCTTAGTATATCCCTTGTAGTTTCCTTACCACCGCTACCGCCGAGGTTTACATGGTACGGCTGCGCATCGAGCACAGTAAAATATTTTGGGTTGTAAATAAAACCCGTATTAATACCACGCTCGTCAGGACCATAAAAGATCACATATTTATAGTGCCTGTCCCGTATTTCAGGCTGGCTGATCAGTGCGTCCAAAGACCCGCTGTTTTCTACTTCCGCTACGCCCACGAATGCAGGTCCGTCAGGCGTTAATTCAGTACCCAATTTTTCCAGCACGGTCGCCAGGTTGTGCGCCTTCTGTTGAAATATCTCATCAGTATAATGATACGCGCCTTTAGGTGTAAACTCTTCATCGTTTTTGTTCGGATCGTCCTTCGTATCAAAGAAATTTTCACAGTTGTAGAACGCGACAGCAACGACATGGTAATTCTTCTTTTGTGCTACACAGGTAACAGTAAAACAGGTGGAAAACACCAACAAAAGCAGCAACAATCGATTAGTTATTACCATGACTTTTCTTAATTTTTTGCAAAGGAACGAAAAAAGGCAGTGTCAGCCCTTCGCATGTCGTGGGTAACAATTTGATAATCTAAATCTTTTCCTTCGGCCTCAGTAAAGAATAGTACTTTTGCAGGCATTTATTTTACTGAAAAACAATTATGTTTTCTATATGTATCTACGTTTACGGTATTTAATATTACTGTTGCTCTTTGCCAGCCTGGGTACAAAGGCGCAAACTGACAAAAACAAAGGCGTTGTGAAAGGAACGCTACTGAAAACCACCTCAAAACAACCGGCACCGGACATCCAGTTAATCATACCGGAATTAAAGCTTGCTACACTTTCGGATGCAGAAGGTAAGTTCACATTTAGCGACGTTGCCTACGGTAGTTATAAAATGGTCATCGTCGGCACCTTTGCTACAACAGATACCATTGCGATCAATGTGAATGGCGCGGTTTCAGATCTTGGCAACATTAATGTTACTTATAATGACGCCGCACCTCCGCCCGCATCAACGGAAATTCCTACCATTGCAATGGACGAGACAAATCTTTCAACTGAGGACGAGGGAATCGCTACACAAAATGTGAGCAGCGTACTCAATTCCGGAAGGGACCCCTTTATCAATGCAATATCCTATACATTCGGCTCATTCTGGTTCCGTCCGCGTGGCTACGACCGTGCCGAACAAGCAGTACTGGTGAATGGTGCGATTATGAACGATGCTGAAACAGGTGATGCGTTCTGGTCTCAATGGGGCGGCCTGAATGATGTGTTCCGCAGCCGCAGCAATACTTACGGTTTAGAGCCTTCAGAATATGCATATGGAGGCCTTACGGGTACTACTAACTTTGACGCTACCGCACTCAATCAACGCAAGCAAACGAGGGTATCCTACGCACTTTCGAACCGCACCTACAGAAATCGCCTTATGGTGACACATAGCAGTGGCCTTATGAAAAACGGCTGGGCTTATTCATTGTCATTCTCGAAAAGATGGGCAAAAGAAGGCTATGTGCCCGGTACTTTTTACGATGGTTATTCTTACTATGCAGCAGTAAGCAAGGTTTATAAAAAGCATCAGTTCAACTTCACGACTTTTGGCACACCTACACGCAGAGGAAAAGCTGCCCCGACGACACAGGAAAGCAACGATCTGGCGGGAACGAATTTTTACAATCCTAACTGGGGATATCAAAACGGAGAAAAGCGTAATGCTAAAGTGAACGAGACCTTCCAGCCTGCATTTATCCTGAATCACGAATACAAGCCCAATTCCAAAACCAGGTGGTCTACAGCACTGTCATACCAGTTTGGCAAAGTAAAGAATTCAACTTTGGACTGGTATAACGCAGCCGACCCAAGACCTGATTATTACCGTTACCTGCCAAGCTATTATAAGTATGGCCCAAAACCAAACGCAGATATCGCCAATGCGATCGCCGATCATCTTAAGTCAGATCCGGATCATACCATGCAGATCGATTGGGACCGTATCTATAACACCAACTACATGAATACGGAGACTATACATAATGCGAACGGGATTACAGGTAATGATGTTACCGGCAAGAGGTCACTATATGTTCTGAGTAATTATGTTGACGATCTGAAAAAATGGGTATTCAATACCAACCTGGAGCGCCAGATTAACGAACACATTGGCATCTACGGTGGACTTTCTTTCATATCTCAACAAACAGAGAATTACAAACAACTTCAGGACTTGCTGGGTGGTGACTTCTATGTAAACCTGAACCAGTTCGCCTCACGTAACCTGGGGACTGGAGTATACACACAAAATAACCTTGATAATCCTAATGGCATTATCCACGAAGGAGATAAATACGGCTACGATTACATTAAACACCTGAATAAAGGAACTTTCTGGGTACAAAGTGTGATGAAATATAACAAGTTTGACTTCTTCATTTCCGGCAAGGCTGACTATACTTCTTTCTATCGTGAGGGTCTGTTCCGCAACGGACTCTATCCTACCACTTCCGCCGGAAACAGCGACAAACAAAACTTCCTTACACTTAACCTGAAAGGCGGCGCCACATATAAAATAAACGGCAGAAATTTCCTTTTCGTAAATGCTGGCATAGGCGCTAACCCGCCGGATATGGAAAACACATTTGTATCACCGAACATTAGGAATGCCGTAATAGATAATCCTGTTTCTGAAAAATATAAAACGATTGAAGGTGGCTATCTGTTAAAGGCTCCAAGGTGGAATGCACGCGTTGTTGGTTATGCGACAGACATTACCGATGCAGTAAAACTGCAACGCGCCTATAACAATGATCCCAATTTCCAGAGCTTTACCGATTACGTGATACAAGGTCTCAACATGCGATTCATCGGGATGGAGCTTGCCCTGAACTACAAAGTCACTTCGGCATTTGATGTTACAGGGGTTGCATCTTTATCGCAGGCATTCTATACTAACAACCCCAAGGTAAGTGTCTACAGTGAAAATGATACTGTAACAGCAGCAAGCGACGTACATACCCAGTACCTTAGCAACTATAGCCTGGCAAACGGACCACAATCGGCTTATACGCTGGGCCTCAATTATCGCTCAAAAGACTATTGGTACGCGAGCATGAACTTTAACTACATTGACCGTAACTATACAGACGTAGCTCCCGACCGTCGCACAGAACAAGCTGCTGATCTTATACAACCTGGATCGGACCTCTGGCACAAAATATTCGACCAGGAGAAATTGCCTTCAGTCTTTACTATTGATCTTTATGCAGGCTACTCATGGAAATTGTCAAGATTAAGCCGAAAGCTCGGAAAGAATAGCTTCTTATATATCAATGTGGGAGTAAACAACTTGCTGAACAATCAAAAAATCATCAATCTTGGTTTCGAACAGTTGCGCTATGACTTCTCTGCAAACGAACCCAATAAATTTGCTAACAAATATTTCTATGGCTATGGTACAAACTTCTTTGCCAGCGTAAGCCTCAAATTCTAAACAATTAAAAACATTATAAAACAACGATATGAAAAATCTACGTTTTGCACTCGGAATGTTACTTATAGGTGCAGTCACGCTTACTTCTTGCCTGAAGAAGAATTACGATGGACCGCCCGATACCAGCGGCTACGATCCTCATCTCGCTACAAATATGACATTGCTTCAGGCGAGCAAAATGGGTACCACACTTGGCGGCAATGTAAAGATCACCAACGACTCTACCGTTTGGGGTATAGTAGTTGCCGATGACCGTTCAGGCAATCTCTATAAACAGATCGTGATACAAGATTCTACAGGTGGCATTGCCCTGATGATTGACGCATACGACCTTTATGGCGATTACCCGGTTGGACGCAAGGTTTATGTAAAATTAAAAGGCCTGTATATTGGCAACTATGGTGGCCTTCCGCAAATCGGCTATGCTGTGGACAACACAGGCTCGCTGGTGCAGATACCCGCCAGCCTTGCAGATAAATACATCGTAAAGGGCAATATTAACAATCCCGTAGTACCTAAAAAGATTACCATGGCTCAAGCATCGGGATATGACGCGACTCTCCTGAATACACTTGTCAGTATCGATAGTGTTGAATTTGTAGCTGCATCTGCGGGGATCAGCCCTTTTGCTCAGCCTTCATCAATATCCTCCGGTACCGATGTGTATATTGAAGACTGTAGCGGAACGCAACTCGATATACGTACCAGCGGGTATGCAAATTTCGCTTCTTACCTTGTACCCTCGGGTAAAGGCACGATTACGGGTATTTATACTGTTTACAAAACAACAAGTAAAACAACCCCGCAACTGGTAATTCGTGATACGAGCGACGCAAAGCTTTACGGCCCACGTTGCAGCGGCAGTCAGGCTCCACAGTTTGTGAGTATCGATAGCATACGCCACTTATACGCAGGCAGCGATGTAATGCTGGGTTCATACAAGATCAAGGGCGTTGTGGTTTCCGACAATGCGAGCGGCAACTTCGGCACAAATAACAAGACATTATATATCCAGGACGGCAACAGGGGGATATCGGTATTCTTTAACCAGGCACATAGCTTTTCCCTTGGCGACTCGCTCAATATCGTGATTGCAGGCGGTACACTTACCAGCTACAATGGGGTGCTTGAGATAAAAAGCGTAGCCGTATCGAGTGCCATAAAAGTTGGGACAGGCACAATCGTTCCGCGCCAGGTTACTATTTCGGAGATCAACACCCACTATAGCGATTACGAAGGGACAATCGTCAAGATCGTGAACGCCACGATTTCAGGTGGCACCACCTACGGCGATAACGCAGGCAATAAAACATTAACTGATGCAAGTGGCACAATAACTCTATACACAGCAAGTGCAGCCTCATTTGCCGGTTCAACAATACCTTCAGGTTCCCATACCGTTACTGGCCTGATAAACGAGTATAATACTACCCATCAGATCCAGTTACGCAGTCTCAACGACGTGCAATAGTCGGCCCGGGATTATTTAAAATACGTAAAGCCCTCGCTGCACAGCGAGGGCTTTGGTTTTCAGCCGTGCTGCGATGCACCTTAATAATTTCTTAACCCCCTCTCTGGGTAATACCAAAAAATACCCCGAAATTTGCCAGACCAAAAAAAAGACGCTTATGAAAAAACTATTTTTACTCCTGACTGCAGCAGCCGGCATAACGACGGCCCAGGCCCAGATCAACGTTACCTCAGCAAATTTTACCTATACCCAGGACTTCAACACCCTGGATAATAGCACCACTAACAGCTCTAACCTGCCAACAGGCTGGGCGATCAAAGAAGTGGGTACCAGCGCAAGCGCTAATAACATGTACCGTTCAGGCGCCGGAACATCCAATGCCGGTGACGTGTATAGCTTTGGCGACTCGGCAAGCACGGAGCGTGCATTGGGTTCAGTAGCTTCAGGTACAAACGCACCCAGCTTTGGCGCCATGTTCATGAATACTTCTACCGACACAATAGGCAAATTTGTGATCTCTCACAAAGTAGAACAATGGCGCGCCGGTGATACCCTCAGCAAATCTGATACCACTTACTTCTATTACAGCACTACAGCTGATAGCGTAGGCGATACAGTGGCAGCAAATTGGACAGAAGTACCAAGCCTTATGCTCCACTCACCTACCCCCGTTTCTACTTCACCATCGGGTAACGCCCTTAATGGCAATGCAAGCGGCAATAACTACAATGCCATGGACTCTGTTACAGTTACCGTACTGCCCGGTCAGCACCTGATCATTAAGTGGGTGGATAAAAACTGTACTGGCAGTGACGATGGCCTTGCGATCGATGACCTGAGCATTGTGTTTAAAGGTACCGGTCCCGTAAGTGTTGCAAACACTACAAAGATCCAATTGCCCCTTTCAATATTAGGCAATGCAACAGCCAACAACATGACCATTGGCTTTACTGCTGCTGAAGCTGGAAAATACCAGGTAGAAGTACTCGACCTTACCGGCCGCACACTGCATACCGAAAGCATCAATGCAGTAACCGGCGCTCAACGCTATACTGTGAACGGCATGAACCTCGCAAGCGGTTTATATATCGTTAAGCTTTCAAACGCTAACACAGTGGGCGTTACAAAAGTTACTATTCAGTAATCATATTTTGATATCGTTAAAAGGCCTGCGCAATGCAGGCCTTTTTTGTTTACAGGCTTTTTAAATTTCGCCAGTTAATACAGGCGTAACATTCGCTTAATAATAAGGTAACCCCTTCGGAATACTTTTGGGCCCGGTCTGAAGACCGTCTCCCTCATGAGATATACAAGGGCCTCTCTCTTACTGCTTTCGGTATTATTACTTTCTTTCAAGGGAAAGCGTGATCATTCGTCGAGGCTAACCCCGCAAGACTGGCATACACTCCGGCACATCCCCGAACCGTCAGATATCGTATATGACAGTATTAACGGCCGCTGCTTCATTGTAAGCGATCATGGCATCCTTTACGAATGTGCGGCAGACTGCAGCATGATTAATAAAGCTAACAAGGAGGGAATGGACTTTGAAGGTGTAGAGGTGAAAGACGGCTTTATTTATGTGTCCGATGAGACACCGCGCAAAGTCTACAAATACCGCGAAAGCGACCTGGGACTCGAGCAGGTTTACAGCGTCTCTTATGCCGGTCCTATGAATAAAGCTTTCGAATCGATCGCATACAATCAGAAGAAACACTGCTTCTTAATGGTAACCCAGCAGCCGGCTGTCATCTATGAGTATGATGAAAATTTCCACTTGCTAAACAAAATAGCTTTCCATGATGCGGGCGACATCTCATCCGCAAGATGGTACAACGGGTCTATCTATCTGCTTAGTAGCAAGTCAGATGAGATCTTTAAGTGCGATCCTGTGGACTACCATGTTCTGTGCACTTATAAACTGGATATCATCAACCCCGAAGGACTAGCATTTGATACCGCTGGCAAGCTAGTGGTTACTTCAGACGACCTGCAACGCATTTATTTCTTCAATAGCCTACCAAGATAAAAAGATGAAAAAATTAGTATTCTTAACCATTACCGCACTGGCAATCGCCAGCAATTCTTTTGCCCAATTCTCGGAATTCCGTAATGAAGAGGCGCCCTCGAACTTTACGCTTAACTCAGAGAATAATATTTTACAGATCAGCGGGCGCGTGGCTGCATACTATCAGCACCGCATTATGAAAACAGGACAAACCAACCTGTCGCACAATGGTTTTGTGCCTAAAGATGCGGACCTGGATATCCTTGGCACCACGAAATCGAAATTTGTATACGAGATCCAGTTCAGCTTGCTCGACCTCGCCAACGCAGCCGTAAGCCAAAACACCGCCGACCCCGCTGCACCGGGCATCAAAGCTGCCTACGTCTCCTACGAAGGTAAAGCCCTGCCCTTTCACATTAAGCTTGGCTACGATAAGGTCCCCTACTCACAAGGCTCGCTCAACGATGCGTACAGCACGCCCATGTGGAGCCATGCCAATCTTTTTGGGGGTGATTTCTACTCGCGCCGCGACCTTGGACTTACGCTTAGCAAAAGCCTATGGCAAAAACGCATCCATATCTATGGCGGTATATACAGCGGCCTGGGTGAAAACGTATTTGAATACGGCAATGACGCCAGCGGTCGCCCGGAGTATATTGGCAGGATCGACTTCGCCTACCCCGGCCGCTACAAATACGATGTAATAGATGAAGACCAAACACCTAAACCGACATTTCGCGTGGGTGTAAACGCACGTTACACCAACAAAACACAACCGGTTGGCCGCTCTTTATCTTCCGATGTGCCCGATGTCGCCGGACCCTATGGACTGCGGATCGTGAACGGCAAGAAGTTAGTGTATGGCGCTGATTTCACGGCAAAGTACAAGGGCTTTTCAATTCTTTTTGAAACCGATATGATCAACATCCAACCTGCCGACAGCACAGACCCGCTATATGAAGCCACATCCACGACATTCAATAATAAGGTGGTGCACGCCGGTGGTTTCGTCACTGGCGCCAGCTATGACTGGAAAAAGATACATTCGGTTTTTTCGGTTAACTACGAGAACATCAATGCCAACGACCTTATTAAAGGTCGCCAGGAGTGGCTATATATCGGCTACGCCTATACGGTCAATAGCTTCAATTCCGTATTCAAGATAGAATACTACAAGCCAATGACTGAAGATGGCGCATCGAATCCATTAAAATACACCGATCAGATAAGAATAGGTTACCAGGTTATTTTCTAAGTCATTAACACACTCAACAGACAATAGCAATGAAACGCTTAATAATATTATGTACTGCCACAGCGGCAATATTGGCCTCTTGCGTGAAAGACAGGATACAGCCGCCGGTGTCAAATGTGATCAACACCGCAGGAGACTCGCTTATTTATTTTTGGGATTTTAACGTGGAAGACTCCGCAGATCGTAGTCCTGCCTTCAATGCCGGTAGCGCTGCAGCCACTTATCGTTATCATTCTTCCTCTATCGACTTCACAACCGGGTCCGGCGTTAACCTACGGCCCGGCTTTGATACCGGGTCCTGCCTGCGCGTTCGCAACCCATCCGATTCGGTGGTATTTGTAATGCCTACAACCGGCTATAAAGATGTGGTCATGCAATTTGCCGAACAACGTACCAACAGCGGCCCGTCTATAAACGCTGTATACTATACTACTGACGGCATAAACTACATCAGTACCGCCATTAGTGGTGTCAATACCTACACTGTAGACACTACATTTGGCCTCCATGCCTTCAATTTCGCATCCGACGCCAATACAAACAATAATCCGAAATTTGCCGTAAAGATCGTGTTCACCAACAACAATACGGGGACATCAGGCAACGACCGTTTCGATAACGTGAGCCTTGAAGGGATAAAAGAGTAATTGCCAATGCTTAGACACCTGAAATGCGGCCTGCTTGCGGCCTTGTCCGTGCTCAACAGCCTCCATGCAAGTGCGCACGCCGACACATTGCGTCTCATGACCTACAACGTACTTTATTACGGCGATACACCGCCGTGCCAGGCACCACATAGCACCTTGCATGGATACCTCAAGACTATTATAGGCTACACCCGTCCCGATATACTTGGTTTGGTCAAGATGGCCGCTCCGCTACAGGAAGGCAACAGGTTTGCTACAGCGCCCGTCAATTTCCCCGACTCGGTATTGCAATATGCCCTCAATGCCGCTATTCCCGGCACCTACACTTATTGCCCGTACACAAACAATGCACACGCTAACAATGTAGAAGTACTGTTCTACAACCAGGATAAACTGGGATATGTTTCAACAATAGCTAGTTATATCAACCTTACCGATTTCAACACCTATAAATTATACTATCGGTCTGCCGACCTGGCAACAACACACGACACCACGTTCCTTTACGTAACGCTCAATCACGATAAATCGGGGGACGAATATGAGCAGGTGAGGGGTGCACAAATAAGGGCCGAAATGGAGAATATCCGTAGCCATTTTACAAGCCTGCCCAACATGATCAACATGGGCGATTTTAATACGCGCAGTTCGGGCGAACAATGCTATAAAGCACTCGTTTTCCCTTCCGACACCGCTTTTCGCTTTTTTGATCCTCCGTTCTACGAAGGCAAATTAAAATACCCCGCTGATTGGGACAATGACCGCGCCAACTTTGCTGCTTACCTTACCACCTCAACAAGGAAAGATAAAACAGTGCCCAACCCTTGCGGTTCGGGCGGTGGGGCAAAAAACTGGTACGATCACATTTTCCTTTCCTCCTGGATAATGAACAACAGCAACCGGATCAGTTATATACCCAATTCCTACCGCACGGTCGGCAACGATGGTAACAGGTATAAAATTTCGATTAACGAACCTTCACAGGTTAATACTTCCGCGCCCGCAGAGGTCATCGAAGCCCTTTACCAGATGTCGAACAAATACCCGGTAATGGCGGAGCTATTGGTAGAGACCGGCGGGCAAAAAATCAGGCCTCCCCAAACAGAAGTCTTGGCATCTGCGCCGGGTGTAACAGAACATGTGACGGTGGACAACCTTGTGGCAAAAGAGTTTTTAATCCACTTCAGCAGCGGACTCATCGGTGAAGAAATGAATATGGAGTGCTTCGACGAGGCAAATCATTCTCTTTTTAAAAATAATTTTAAAGTAAAAGACATCAACAAAAAGATCGGCCATAAATTAAAGCCTGGCAATTACGCTCTAAAATTCTATTCAAGACATAGCTTTCTGGATGAAATAAAGGTGACTGTTAAATAAGCCTCTGCCTATTACCTTTATCTTTGCAATACTTTCAAAGCAAAGCTTGCCTCTTTTGTTAACTATTTCGTAATAATGGCAGGCTGTCTGCTTCTATTACCCTAAGTAGTTTTGTATTATTATACATACGTATAGCAAAAACATACAGCCAATGAAACAAATTTACCGTCGGATTGCACTTTTCGCATTATATTTTATTGGTGTAACACACAGCAATGCCCAATTCACGCAGGGAAATCTTGTGGTGCTTCGGGTGGGGCCCGGCACCACCAATGCGGCCACCCCGATGCAACTAGTGGAGTATACTACGGCAGGTGTAGCCACCGGCTATTCTGTGACCTTGCCTTCCACCGGCAATCCGCAGATCACAGCTAGTGCGTCTGCGACATCCGAAGGTGAAATTTCATTGAACGGCGAGCGCAACCTTGTCATCATACCGGGCTATGATGCTGCCTCGGGCACGGCCGCGGTCGCAAGCACGGCCAATCCGCCATATAACCGTGAACTGTTCACAGTAAACTCCTCCGGCACTTACACGAAGCTGGGTGTTACCAGCTCATTATTTAGCGGAAACAACATTCGTTCAGGCACTACATGTGGCTCTTTTTATTATGGCTCGGGCGCCACAAATGGTATAGTGCTGATGGATAATAGCAATACAGTAGTGTCGAACACAAGCTCCAACAATCGACAGTTGAATATCTTCAATGGTCAATTGTATTTTACTACAGCCAGCGGCACACGTGGCTTGTGGCAGGTGGGTACCGGCATATCCAATGCAACGGGACAGGTATCAAGCAATATCATCAACACAGGCAACTCTTCCAATTACGGCTTTGCAATTAGTCCCGATGGGCTCACCTGCTACATAGCGGACGATGCGGGTTTTGGCATCATAAAATACACACGGCCCAACCTGGCTTCTTCATTTACCACCGCCTACACCGTTTCCACCACTAATGCGCGCGGTCTCACTGTAGACTTTTCAGCTTCACCATACACGCTCTATGCTACAAACACGGCCAATAGCCCCAACACGATATTTAAAGTAGTAGACAATGGCGCCAACTCACCCAGCACAACTCTGGCAACCGCACCGGCTACCTATGTCTTCCGCGGCATTGTGTTTGTGCCCCTTACTTCACCTTGTATGGTACTGACCCCCACGGTCACAAACATCAGCTGCAATCCTGCCGCTAATGGTAGCATAAGTGTTGTAGCGAGCTCCACGCTTGGTTATACTGCAAACTCGTTCTACTGGACCGGCCCGGGCAATTTCACCGCAACTACACAAAACATCAGCAATCTCGCAGCCGGAACATATACGGTCGTAGCAAGCGCCTTACAAGGCAAAACGGGCTGCACTGCGATTGCCACCGCTACGGTGTCCTCGCCTACGCCGATGAATGTTACGCCATCTCACACAGACGTGAGTTGCAATGGCGGCAACAATGGCACGGCATCCGTGAGTGTTACAGGCGGCAACCCGAACTACTCTTATCAATGGTCCCCGTCTGGCGGCACAGGCGCTACAGCTAGTAATCTGGCTGCGGGCTCATACACCTGCACCATCACCGATGCGACGGGCTGTGTCGCGCAAAGTGTTATCGCGATAGCGCAACCTACCGTAATAACAGCCAACACGTCCCAGGTAAACGCGAGCTGTAACGGCGGCAACAACGGCTCGGCCACCGTTGCCCCATCCGGTGGCACACCGGGATATACTTATTCCTGGGCTCCGTTTGGGGGCACCAACGCTACAGCTAACAACCTCTCCGCTGGCACATACACATGCACCATAACCGATGCGAACAGTTGCTCCATCACGAAAACAGTGACTATCACAGAACCTACCGCGCTTTCTGCTACTACTTCTCAAACCAACGTGAACTGCTATGGCGGTTCAGACGGTACGGCCACAGTCTACCCGACGGGCGGTACGCCTAATTATACCTACAGTTGGGCCCCCTTCGGAGGAACAGGGTCAATTGCCACCAACCTTTCCGTTGGCTCCTATACCTGCACTATCACAGACGCTAATAATTGCTCAGTTTTCAAAACATTCACACTTACCCAGCCCACCTTGTTAACAGCTACTACCTCGCAAACCAATATCAACTGTAACGGGGGCTCCAGCGGTAGCGCAACGGTCTACCCCACCGGCGGCACACCGCTGTATACTTATTCCTGGGCGCCTTTTGGCGGAAGTAACGCCACCGCCACCAGTTTGACAGCGGGCACTTACACCTGTACCATTACGGACGCAAATAATTGTACTAATACCCAAACCGTTACGATCACGCAGGCAGCGCTCATGACGGCTGCAATCAGCGGCACCACCACGATATGTGCCGGCGATAGTGCCGTGATCACGTTCACAGCAACGCCTAACACAACGGTTACCTACACTGCCAATGCGGCAACGCAAACGATCGGGATACCGGCCTCCGGCACGGCCACGCTCACCGTAACGCCCGCGAATACAATAACATACTCGCTGGTCACCATACAGGACAATACGGTTAACTGTGCGGCACTTGTCAGTGGTAGCGCTACCGTTACGGTTAACCCCATCCCTTCCGCACCTGTTACGTCCGACCTGGCCTATTGCCAGTTCGATATTGCGCCGGCACTTACGGCACAGGGGCAAAATCTTCTCTGGTACACTACACCCACAGGTGGCACCGGCAGTGCAACTGCCCCGGTTCCGCCAACGAATGCACCTGCAACCAATACCTGGTATGTCACACAAAGCAGCCTGGGTTGCGAAAGCCCCAGGAGTGCGTTGCAGGTATTAGTAAAACCACAACCGGCGGCACCCACTACCGTTGCACAGACGCAATATTGTCAGAACGAGCAAGCCATGCCGCTCAGCGCTATCGGCGATAGTCTGCTTTGGTATGCAGCCCCCACAGGTGGTGCAGGAAGTGTAAATGCACCCACGCCGGCTACAACAAATACAGGCACATTTACGTATTACGTTACGCAAACCCAAAACGGTTGCGAGAGCCCTCGTTTGCCCATAGTTGTTACTGTTACTGCAAAGCCTCAGCCACCTGTAGTAGCAGATGTTACTTACTGTCAAAACGAACCGGCCACGCCACTTACAGCGCAAGGACAGAACCTGCTTTGGTATGACGTCCCGACAGGCGGATTGAGCAGCACTTCAGCCCCGGTGCCGTCTACCAATACGGCAAGTGTTACCACATGGTATGTTGCACAGGTGGTGGGCGGTTGCATCAGTGATCGGGCGGCAATTACTGTTACGGTTTACGAGCAACCGTTCGCAGCCGTAGTTTCAAGCGCTAAAACGGTGTGTCAAAACCAGGCACTGACGTTCAGCTTCAGCGGCACCGCCGGTCCCGGGGCCAATTATACCTGGACGCTGCCACTCGGCGCTACCATTGAAAGCGGCAGCGGCGCAGGCCCTGTGGTGATCAAATTCACGCAACCCGGCACTAATATTGTGACACTGACAGTCGACGCCGGAAATGGCAAGTGCCCGGCCAGCGCACGGGATACTATAAACGTAATTGCATTGCCTGAGGCCCAGATCGAAATGCAACCTGCAGCATGTTCAGGCGATACGGTGCGCATAAGAATACCTGTGGTAAGCCCCGGTATAGCGGACGTTCAGTGGAACTTTGCAGGCGGCGACCTGTTAAGGGTACCGTCAGCAATTGACGGCACCTACTGGCTGCGCTGGACCGACCCCGGTGTCCACACCGTGACGCTCACTGTTATCTCACAGCAGCAGTGCCCGTCGTTCACTGCCACTGCAGACATCAATATTCATCCGCTACCTGATGCATCGATGGCTACCATTGCCGGCAATATTTGTGCAAATGACACAGTTCTGTTTGCACCGGCTACCTATCACCAGGGCTATACTTATCGCTGGACACCGGGCCAGTTTTTCAATGCATCCTCTGATTCCTCTACGGTGCAAGGGATTGTAGCGTTCTCTGAAAATATTGTAATGACCGTTTACGACGAATATGGTTGCGAGTCAACAAGTAGTAAGTACCTGAGCGTTAAGCCCTGTTGCGAAGTATATTTCCCCAATGCCTTTACCCCCAATGGTGATGGCAGGAATGATATCTTCCGTCCTTTGGCACATGGGCATCACGGCTATCGCTTATTCAAGGTTATCAATCGGTGGGGCCAGACAGTGTTTAGCACCGATAATGAAGTACCAAATTGGGACGGCAATTTCCAGGGAATACCACAAGATCCCGGCGTATATTTCTACTTCGTTCGTTTCGAATGCCTCGACGGCAAAGTAGTAGAGCAAAGCGGCGATGTAACATTGATACGATAGCTGGTTATTCCATAATTCAAAACGCCAAAGGAGAGACTTCCTTTGGCGTTTTGCCTTTCTTACTTATTACCAGACACTTACAAACAGGTCACAATCTCCACCCCAAGTGTCATAGGAATTTCAGCATTTATTGCCTAAATTTAGGCTAAATAGAGTGCAGCGGGGACATAACCTTACTTTTCTTTCGACTGGCATTTGCGCTCTCCTCCACGGCTTTCTCGCCTCCGCGCATTCACATTGTTCACGTTCTTAAAAACCATTGTTATGTCTGGTTTTGATACTGCTCATGTAAAAAACATTGTACTGCTGGGGCACTCCGGCAGCGGAAAAACGACATTGGCTGAAAGCATGCTTTTTGAAGCAGGACTCATTCAGCGGCGCGGCACCATTGAAGAAAAGAATACTGTAGGCGACTACACGGAACTGGAGCGGGAGCGGGGCAACTCCATTTTCTCCAAACTCATGCATACCCATTGGAAAGGTTACAAAATAAACATTCTCGACACTCCCGGCTACGATGATTTCTCGGGCGAAGTGATCAGTGCATTGCGCGTTGCCGATACAGGCGTCGTGCTGCTGAATGCTGCAATGGGTGTGGAAGTAGGCACTGATGTGATATGGGAATACACTGAGAAATTCAAGACACCCACGATCTTCCTGGTCAACCAGCTCGATCATCCCGATGCCGACTTCGACAAGACAGTGCAGGAGGCGAAAAATCATTTTGGTAGTCACGTAGTGCTCGTTCAATATCCAGTCAATTCAGGCCCGGGCTTCAGCGCTATTATTGACGTGCTCAATATGGTGCTCTACCAATATCCCGACAGAGGTGGCAAACCCGAAAAGCTCCCCATACCCGATGCCGAGCGTGCCAAAGCTGAAGCGCTGCATAAAGAACTGATCGAGGCCATTGCATCCAACGACGAAGGCCTGATGGAGAAATATTTCGACCAGGGCGAATTGACTGAAGACGAGATGAAGCAGGGTCTGCATGTATCAATGGCACGGCACGACTTGTTTCCTGTGTTTTGCGCATCAGCTTTGCAAAATCGCGGCGTGGCACGCCTCATGGGCTATATCGACAATGTATGCCCGCCGGCCAGCGAAAAGCCACCGCAAACCACTAAGATCGGTGATACGCTTACTTGCGATAGCAAGGGGCCCGTTTGCATATTTATTTACAAAACGGTTAATGAACCACACATAGGTGAGCTGAGCTTCTTCAAGGTGTACTCAGGCACAGTAAAGAGTGGCATGGAACTCGTCAACGAAAGCACCGGGGTAACCGAAAAACTGAACCAGCTGTTCGTAGTGGAAGGCAACAAACGTAATCCTGTTCCCGAACTGGTAGCCGGCGACATTGGCGCCACATTGAAACTGCGCAATACCCACGTCAACAATACCCTTCACGAAAAAGGCAAACAAATAGAACTGCAGCCCATCGTCTTCCCGGAGCCAAGGATGAGCGTTGCTATAGCCAACAACAAAAAAGGTGAAGAAGAAAAACTGGCAGCAGCGCTGCACCAACTGAAGGAAGAGGACCCTACCCTGCAGGTGGAAGTATCGGCCGAGTTGGGACAGACGCTACTCCACTGCCAGGGCGATATGCACCTCGCTGTCATCAAATGGAAGCTGGAACACATCTACCACCTCAATGTGCTCTATATAAAGCCTAAGATCGCTTACCGGGAAACCATACGCGGCAAAGCCGAATCCACATACAGGCATAAAAAACAATCCGGTGGTGCGGGGCAGTTTGGCGAAGTGGCCATTCGGCTTGAGGCTTGGCACGATGGCATGCCGGAACCCTCGGGACTCAACGTGCGCGGCAAAGAAGAGATCGAACTGCCATGGGGTGGTAAGCTGGTATACTACAATTGCATAGTAGGCGGCGTTATCGATCAGCGTTTCCTGCCATCGATACTAAAAGGCATCATGGACAAAATGCATCGAGGTCCACTCACTGGTTCCTATGTACGGGATGTGCGTGTCAGCGTATTCGATGGCAAAATGCACCCGGTAGACAGCAATGATATGGCATTTAAAACTGCCGGCATGATGGCCTTCCGCGAAGCCTTTCAGCAAGCCAATCCATTATTGATGGAACCGATCTATTCATTAGAGATACTCTGCCCCGACGAGCAGACCGGCAACATTATGGGCGATCTGCAGCAACGCCGCGGCATGGTAGAGGGCTTCGATACAGAAGGGCATTTTACAGTAATAAAGGCCCAGGTGCCGCACGCCGAGATGTACCAATATGCGTCCTCCCTACGCAGCCTCACCCAGGGCCGTGCCCGCTTCCGCATGAGGTTCGATCACTATGCCCCGGTTCCCGGCGACCTGCAACGCAAACTCACCGAGGCGTACAACAAAGAAGCCCTCGAAACCGCCGAAGCATAACCCGCATTAACAACATAAAATAGCGGCGCTTTCCCTCGAAAGCGCCGCAACTATTTTTACACCTCCCTTTAGGAGGCCGGGAGAGTTACATCTTCACAAACTTCCTCACCACATTCCCATCCACACCCTTCAAAGTGATATAGTAAACCCCGGCAGGCAATGTCTTCACATTCACTTTTGTTTCATCGGCATTCACCACCTGCTCCATCACCATTTGTCCCATGCTGTTAACCACGTTAAAAAGATCATATTGACCTTTGTCAACTTTTATCACAAAATCGTCCACAACTGGATTGGGAAATATCTCGACGCACCTTTCGCTAGTTCTTGAAACTACACTCTCTGGAAATCCTATGACATTTGTTACTTTATTGGTTTCCACCAAAGCATTATCGTCAAAAAATATGTCAGCTTTATTATCTATAGTTGATCCGAACGCAAGTCCCGGCTTTGTATCAATGCTGAATATAACCATTCCGTTACAGCTGTCATGATGCGAACTGTCGGGAAGATCTATATTTGGGAAATCAAATCTGACAATATTATGCCCATTCTTTCCGAAATAGGAAGTGGTCATCGTTGCTGAGCTTGACACCACACGCAGACTGCTCAAAATAGTATTGTCGGAAAGTGTATCTATGATATAGATGTTGTGCGCCGGCTCATTACCCGTGTTTTCGAACGAGATCGCATAGGTCAATTTAGTTCCGGCGTAGATGTGCCCTGCAGGCGTAACATCCTTTTCATTTGGATCATATGAACCCTTTACAGTGTCTATTATTACAATCGAATTATTGTTCGTGTTAGCGTCGCCGGCCGTTGGTGAAATACTAAAGCTGTTATGTACCGTATCTCCCGGGATAAGGTTTTGAGGTGTAGCTTTGTCGAGCGTTAAATGTATATGTGCAGGATCAGCTATTGATGCCGATAATCCATTAAAATTCCAGGTAACAGTATTTCCCGTTTGAGACGAGGGCGGCGGGTCTGAACTCAGGAAAACATATTTAGGCGATATGGCCATTGTGACCACCGCATTTTCAGGCGTGCAATACGCGTTACTCGCCACAATATCGCAACTGGCCATATGAGTGCCGGCCAGCAGTGTGGCATTTACCGCCAAATCAAAACTATTTCCTACTATGCAGTTGAGGCCTAACGTAAGTTCAGGATTGATAGCTACTGCTGATTGTAAAGTAGCTGTTACGGTACCGTTTGCGGGACAAGCAGCCTGTAATCCAGCGGGTAAAGACAGAATTTTGAACTTATAGTTGTCTCCGTTATTACCGTAAGCGTTATAATTAAATGAACTTGTAGTTGACAGGGTATCGATCGGTACATTGTTTGAGTCAACCTCCATTGTTGCGGGAAGTTGCAACTTATAATCTGTTGCTGCATCAAAGGCGCAATTGGCATTGACATCGTCATACAAGGTTATAGGCTGGACGCGGCAAAACTTATAATTGTATGAATAACTTATTGAGTCAATCGCATTAGCTCCATTGTACAACACGTGCTTCACGATATAATTATTAGATGCAGCATACGAGTAAGTGAAATTGGCCAGGCCTCCTGAAAAACCTGCTGCAACCTGGTGTACACCCGACTGTGCGTCACCGTAAAAAGTTTTTACAGAATAGGATGGCCCATAGTGGGCAGTTGAAATGAGAAACTGGGTCGTGCCACAATGATCGTACGTATATACTGCGAAGCTGTCAGCCGCAGCCTGTACATCAGGTACAGCGCCCGATATTCTCTGTAGCCGACCGCCTTGAATGCCAAAATAAATGTTTCCGCTTACATCTGCATATACGTAGTTCGGTCGCATCGGGGTTGCCTGGGCAGGATGTCCCGGGTGCCCCGGGCCGTCACCAATACCTCCGGCAGCGGTTTCAATAATTCCGGTCACCGCATTTATTTTTCTTATCCTGTCACCGGTTGGGTCAGTAAAGTAAACATTGTCGTTAATATCCACTGTAACACCCCTTGGCCAGTGCATTTCCGCGTTTAGTGCCGGGCCGCCATCGCCCGAATCCCCCCAGGCGCCGGTTCCGGCAACTACACTAACCACCCCGCTGATAACGTTTACTTTTTTTATCTGGTTGCCCGTAAAGTCTGCGAAATAAATATTCTTTCCGGAAGTATCCCACGCCATGCCGTAAATGCTTCCACTCGGCATTGTCGCAACAACAGTATTTTGTGCCGTTACGGCATCTATTCTATGTATCTGATTACTCGAGCCGATATACATATTGCCTGCAGCGTCGGTCAACACCGATCCGCTCATATTCGAGACGACCGTGTTAATGATACCCGTTGCGGCATCTATTTTCCTTATCCTGCCATTATCACCAAAGTATACATTGCCGCTAAAATCCGCATAGACGCCTTCAGGGCTATTGATCTGTGCATTAACTCCGGGACCTCCATCTCCTGAAAAGCCCGCCGTGCCCGTGCCCGCAATCGTTGTAATTATACCGGTCGATGCATCTACTTTTCGGATTCTCACATTACCTTGGTCGACAAAATATACGTTGCCGCGTCCATCGGCCCAGACACCATAAACGCCACCGAGAGTAGCATCGGTAGCAGGACCGCCATCGCCTATCCCGGTTGGCGGATTTCCACCCCCGGCAACAGCAAACACATATCCCTGCTGCGCCGTGCAAACGACAGGGAACAAAAGAACAACGGCAATGGCATTTAAAATGCTGGCAAACTTTCTCATAAAGGCTTTTAAATTTTACATCTTCACAAACTTCTTCACCACATTCCCATCCACACCCTTCAAAGTGATATAGTAAACCCCGGCAGGCAATGTCTTCACATTCACCTTGGTTTCATTATTATTCAGCGAGTGTTGCATTACCTCCTGCCCCATGGCGTTGGTAACCGTAAGCGAATTGAATATTTCGTTGTCTGACTTTATTGTAATCTCATTGTTTGCAGGATTAGGATAAACCTGCACCCTATTCGCAGCACCTACATTGCTCACACTTGCCGGGAAGCCAATAACATTCTCCACCATGTTCGTCTCCACCAATCCGTTATCATCAAAGTAAATACCTGCTTTGTGGTCTATACGCGTACCGTAAGGCAAGCCGGTTTTTGAATTTATCGTATAAGTAAAAGTACCAGTGCACTTATCATGATGAGAACTATCCAGCAGGTTGATATTCGGGAAGTCGAACTTCACAATGTTATACGGCCCGCTGCTGTATTGCGATGTGTACATCGCATGCGTACTCGATACGATCCTTAAGCTCTTCGCATCCACCTGTGCAGGGAGGGTATCCAGCACATAGATATTGAAAGCCGTATCATTACCCACATTCTCAAATTCTATCCTGTATTTCAAATTCACCCCGGCAGAAATTCTGCCTTCGGGACTCACTTCTATCAGATTGGGGTCACATGAAGCCTTAACTGTATCCTCATGAATAACAATATTATTTGTCGCATCAACATCCCCATTTGTAGGGCCTATTTGAATATGTTCCTGTACAGTGTCACCTATAGTAAGAGGATTAGCGTTTGCGCAATATAACTCATAGGAGATCTTTTGAGGTTCTATATCGGTAGCCGACAAGCCTGCTAAATTCCAAATCAGTGAATTACCAATAATTGACGAGGGTGGAGGATTTGCACCGCCGACATAAACATATTTTGGGCTGAAGTTCAGTGTTAGTGTTGCGTTCGTCGGTAGGCAATAGTTATTTCTTGCATAAATATTACCACGTTGATTTTGAACGCCCGTGGCCCGTACTGTAATATCAGCAGCTAAATCAAAACTAGCTGCTGCATTGCATTGAAACCCAACAGAGATGCTTGTCAAATTATAAAGCTGCGACTTCAAAGTGTCTGTAATGGTGCCTGAGGCTGGACAGCTCGCTGTAAAACCTCCCTTTGGTATGACTTTGAAAGAATAAACATCTCCCGGCGCCCCATATGCAACATAGTAAAAACCACTTGTTGAAGAGATTGTGTCCACCACTATACCGTTTGAATCAACCTCGGTGAGCATCGGCACAGTTATGCTATGATCCACGTTGGCGCTGTACATACAATCAGCATTTTGGTCTTTGTAATATTTAACAAAGATATCATTACACAATCTGTAATCGTAAGTGTAAATCAAGCTATCCAAAACAGTTGCGCCATCCCACAATATCGTTTTCAGTGTATACATGCCTGGTAGCGAATAGCTATGATTTACTGTCGCAAAACCAGTGGAAGGGCCGTAACCACTTATAACAGCTGTTGAGTTTGAGGTGTTATCTCCAAAGTAAGTGGTTAAGTGGTAAGTTGGAAGATAATTTTTTGTTGCAATAGTTAACTGGGAACCGCTGCAAAATTCATTAATAAAGATCGAAAAATCGCTGGATGTATAAGCCACAGTAATGGACGATGTTATCATTCGCACCCTGTTATTACCAACGTCTGCGAAATAACAGTTTCCAGTAAGGTCGCCATATAAACGAGCACCGATAGAAATTACGGCCCCAGCTGCCAAGACACTGTCTCCTGAATATCCTACACCACCTGTACCAATAATAGTTGAGATAATACCGGTATTTGCATCTATCTTTCTGATCCTGTGATTTCCATCATCAGCTATAAATATATTCCCCGGCAAATCAACGGATATTCCCTCTGGGTGTGATATTTGGGCAGCTGTCGCTAATCCCCCATCACCGCTAAAGCCCTCGGTTGAACCGGCAATAATTGTTACTATACCAGACGGATCTACTTTGCTACATTTCCCACAATAAAAATCTGTGAAATAAACATTCCCGTTAGCATCTACCGCAAGGTTGTTTGTAGTGCAAATGCTCACATTTGTTGCCACGGCCCCTGTAACTAATTGTCCGACACCCCCGCCCGCTATCGTTGTGATTATTCCGGTTACATCTACTTTCCTTATTCTATCGTTGTCAGATATGTAAATATTACCCCAGGCATCGACTGCGACACCTGTTGGGTCCAGCGCCGCATTGACCGCTGGCCCTCCGTCACCCGCATTTCCCCCGCCGCCGGCTATTGTGTTTATTATACCTGATGTGTTCACCTTTCTTACACGCCCATTGGTAACGATATAGATGTTACCTGCGCCATCAGCCGCTACTGCAATGGGGCCGTCCATTTTTGCAGATGTCGCGGGTCCTCCATCACCACTAAATCCAGATATCCCATTTCCCGCTACAGTAGTAATAATTTTAGAAACTGCATCTATTTTTCTCACGCGATGATTTCCGTTGTCTGCAATGTAGATATTACCGACATTATCTTTGCAGACAGCAATAGGAGCATTTAATGCTGCATTGACTGCAAGACCACCGTCTCCACTGTAACCAGGCGAACCATTTCCTGCAACTGTGTACACATAGCCAGGCTGCTGTGCGAAACCAATACTTGAGTTCCAGACAATACCCAGAAGCACATAAATAGGATAAATAATTTTTTTCATGCCTTTACTTTATCAATTAGATTACTCAGTTATTAGCTACTATCCCCCAAATATACAAATTAAACAATAAAACAATAAGTTTCCAATATTAATATTCCACCTCATACCCGGCTCATTCGCCATTTTTCCCATTTTCACCACATTATAAATTCGCACATTATCACATTTGCACATTAATCTTACCTTTGGCGAAATTTTTTAAAATCGCATGCGCACCTGGTGGTGGAAGATCGTCTGCATTCTCCTCGTCGGCTATACAGTAATAGCCGGTTTTCTGGCCCCCGTACCCCGCCTCGATATTCTTAACGAGACCATCCGCAACCTCTATTTCCATGTACCCATGTGGTTCACCATGATGGCCTTATTCACCGCATCGGTGGTTTATGCTATCAAATACCTGCGCAGCGGCCGCCTCGAGGACGATATCTATTCATCCCAGTTCGCCATTACGGGTATAGCATTCAGCGTCTTCGGTATGCTCACCGGCATGGAGTGGGCCAAATACACATGGGGCGCCGCCTGGAGCAACGACCCTAAGGAGCTTTGCACCGCCCTCTGCATGCTCACCTATTTTGCCTACCTCGTCCTACGCAATGGCCTCAAAGACGAAGAGAAGCGCGCTAAGATCGGCTCGGTTTACAACATATTTGCCTATGCGCTCATGATACCGCTTATAATGGTCATCCCACGCATGGTCGATAGCCTGCATCCCGGCAATGGCGGCAACCCTGCCTTCAAGCAATACGATCTCGATAAATATATGCGCATGGTCTTCTACCCCGCCGTATTGGGCTGGATCATGCTCGGCTTCTGGATGGCTACCCTCAGCATCCGGCAGGCCCTGGTAAAATTTAAACTGGAGAATAATTTTGATTTCACTAAAAACAAAAGCAATGCGTAAAGCATTCTTCACAGCACTCTTGCTGGCACTCACCCCGGTGCTTGCACACGCGCAAAATACTGGCCCGGAGATGGCTGACAAGTTGCGTGGCGAGGGTAAAATATACGTGGTGGTTTTAGTATTAGCCACTATCTTTGCGGGCATTATCGGGTTCCTGGTACGCCTCGATCGCAAGATCTCCAGACTTGAAAAGAATAATTCGTAACCATAATCCATTTTTTAATCAACAAAATATGTCAGACACATTAACGGCAGCAGCAGCAAAACCGCACTACAGCTTCTTCCATGGTGTAGAACGCAACTTCGATAAAGCTGCCTCTTATACACGTTTCGAGAAAGGTATCCTCGAGCAGATCAAAGCCTGCAATTCCGTGTATCAAATGAAATTCCCTGTGCGCATCGGCGATAAGATCGAGGTCATCGAAGCTTACCGCGTGCAGCACTCACATCACAAGCTGCCTTGTAAAGGCGGTATCCGCTACAGCATGGATGTGAACCAGGACGAGGTGATGGCCCTTGCTGCGCTGATGACTTACAAATGTGCTATCGTTAACGTGCCTTTCGGTGGTGGTAAAGGTGGTATCAGGATCAATCCTAAGAACTATACACCTTTCGAACTGGAAAAGATCACCCGCCGTTATGCTTCCGAACTGGTTAAGAAAAACTTCATAGGCCCCGGCATCGACGTTCCTGCCCCCGACTACGGCACAGGCGCCCGCGAAATGAGCTGGATAGCCGATACATATGCTTCATTGAAACCCGGAGAAGTGGATGCACTGGGTTGCGTTACAGGTAAGCCGGTTACGCAAGGCGGTGTTCGCGGCCGTACTGAGGCTACTGGCCTTGGTGTTTTCTACGGTGTACGTGAGCTCTGCAACACTGCCGAAGACATGAAGAAACTGGGCCTAAACACAGGCATAGAAGGCAAGCGCGTTATCGTGCAGGGCCTCGGCAATGTGGGCTACTACGCTGCTAAGTTCTTCTACGACAATGGTGCTATCATTGTAGGCCTTGCCGAATACGAAGGCGGTATCTACAGTGATAAAGGCCTTAACCTTTACGACGTAGTTGAGCATCGCAAAGCCACAGGTTCTATCCTTGGTTTCGCCGGTGCTACAGAGTTCAAAAATAGCTTCGATACGCTCGAGCAGCCCTGCGATATCCTTATCCCTGCAGCTCTTGAGAACGTGATCAACGCGGGCAATGCCGACCGCATCCAGGCAAAGATCATTGGTGAAGGCGCCAACGGCCCCCTCACTCCTGAGGCCGACGAGATCCTGAACAAAAAAGGTGTTATAGTAGTGCCCGATATGTACCTCAACGCCGGTGGTGTTACCGTATCATACTTCGAATGGTTGAAAAACCTCAGCCACGTTCGTTTCGGCCGTATGGACAAGCGCTTCAGCGAAAACCAGAATGCATTTATCCTGAATTCAGTTGAGGGCCTGATCGGCAAAAAAGTTACCGACAGGGAGCGCAACATGATCATGCACGGCCCCGACGAAGTTGACCTGGTTTACTCGGGCCTGGAAGACACCATGATTGGTTCTTATCATGAAATCCGTGAGTCGCTGCTTAGCTCAGGCGCTTCCGATATGCGCACAGCAGCCTTCGTTGTTGCTATCAACAAAGTAGGCGTGGCTTACGAAGAACTCGGCATCTTCCCATAGTAGTATATTAATCGTACATAACAAGAAAGGCTGCCTTACGGCAGCCTTTTTATTTTTAAGTTACTCTTGTCCTGCCCCCCTTTAGGGGCCGGGGGTTAATAATTATTAACGTAGTTCCTGTCCGCACTAGCCACGTATGAGGCAAACCGTTTCGGGCTGCTCAGTATCGGGCATATATATTCAGGTAGCGATTTCTTCACCGGGTACCGTGTTATGGTAAAGCACACCAGGTCCTCCTGCGCCAGCATAAAGGTATTGGCCGCTATCTCCTTCCCCGCCTTGGCTATAATTTGTGCCAGCACACTTTGCCATACATAACCGCTGAACTCATAATGATGCCTGTCAAATATCGGCTTGTACTTGTCGATAATGCGCTCATCACGCAGGTCTATCACATAAGTATACAGCGAGTAGATATTATCATGCTTCAGCGGAAAACACATTGCACTGTCGTCGATAATGTCAGTATATATCTGTAGTGAGGTTCTTTCCGGCGGCTTCACCGGGCTGACAACTGTGCTATCGGCTGCCTTAACGGTGGGCCTTTCTTTCTTTTTATACTTCCACAGCGGAAGGCTATACAGGCTTGCGCCTACGCAAACCATTGCGGCAGTAGCGAAAATTATCTTTCTCATTGGCGATCCTTTTGTTTGTCTCCGCTCTCCTATCCACGCACAAATTACGCCATCGCTATAATTTAAAAAAATTACAACATATTAGCTTTTTGCCAATAACCCTAACTATCAGGCAGTACAGCAGTATAATTATAATGATTATGTAATACTCTTTTGTTTTCATTTTCAATTCTGTTGCATTTTAAATAATTTCGCACCGTCTTTTAAAACTAGTAAATCAAAATTTCCCTCAATAATGGCATTCGATCTTGACCTCATTCAGCGCGTTTACAGTCAGCTTCCCGAAAAAATAGCTGCTGCCCGTAAGCTTCTCGGCCGTCCTCTTACGCAGGCCGAAAAAATATTGTACGCTCACAGCTACGAAACTGCAAACAAAGCGCTGGAACGAGGAAAGGACTATGTGAATTTCGCCCCCGATCGTGTTGCCATGCAGGATGCCACCGCACAGATGGCCCTGCTGCAGTTCATGACCTGTGGTCGCGATAAAGTGGCAGTGCCCAGCACCGTGCATTGCGATCACCTCATACAGGCTAAGACAGGTGCTGCCGAAGACCTTGCCACTGCCAACCAGGTGAACAAAGAAGTTTACGACTTCCTTTCTTCTATATCTAATAAGTATGGCATCGGCTTCTGGAAGCCGGGCGCAGGTATCATTCACCAGGTAGTGCTCGAGAATTACGCATTCCCCGGCGGCATGATGATAGGTACCGATAGTCACACGCCTAATGCAGGTGGTCTCGGCATGATCGCCATCGGTGTTGGTGGTGCAGATGCTGTTGACGTAATGGCTGGCCTCCCTTGGGAACTGAAGATGCCGAAGCTCATAGGTGTTAAGCTCACCGGCAAAATGAGCGGTTGGACTTCTGCTAAAGATATCATCCTGAAAGTGGCTGGTATCCTCACCGTAAAAGGTGGCACGGGTGCTATCGTTGAATACTTTGGCGAAGGTGCAGAAAGCCTGAGCTGCACCGGTAAAGGCACCATCTGTAACATGGGCGCCGAAATAGGTGCTACATGTTCGCTCTTTGGCTATGACGATAAAATGGGCGACTACCTCCGTGCTACCAACCGTGAAGACATTGCAAAACTCGCAGACGGCGTGAAAGACCACCTGCGCTCTGATAAAGAAGTTTACGAAAACCCGGACCTGTTCTATGATCAGCTGATCGAGATCAACCTGTCCGAACTGGAACCTTACGTAAATGGTCCCTTCACTCCCGATCTTGCTACCCCCATCAGCCAGATGGCTGAGGCTGTAAAACAGCATGGCTGGCCCGACGCTGTTGAGGTGGCCCTCATCGGCTCTTGTACTAACTCCTCTTACGAAGACATTTCACGCTCAGCTTTCATCGCGAAGAATGCAATGAAAAAAGGCCTGAAAGCAAAGAG
Organism: Bacteroidota bacterium; assembly: GCA_018267915.1. Taxonomy (GTDB): domain Bacteria; phylum Bacteroidota; class Bacteroidia; order Chitinophagales; family Chitinophagaceae; genus MKUN01. The sequence goes on from JAFDXN010000014.1 coordinate 82,091, forward strand.
TGAATTTACTATTACCCCTGGTTCTGAAATGGTGCGCTACACCATCGATCGCGATGGCATGCTGGATACTTTTGATCAGATGGGTGGTATCGTTTTGGCCAATGCTTGCGGACCCTGCATCGGCCAATGGGCGCGCCATATCGACGATCCTTCGCGCAAGAACACTATCGTTACATCTTTCAACCGCAACTTCGCTAAGCGTAACGACGGTCTTTCCAGCACACACGCATTCGTTGCCTCTCCTGAAATAGTTACGGCCTTCGCAATAGCAGGTAGCCTCAGCTTCAACCCGCTGAAGGACAAACTGAAAAACGAAGCCGGCGAAGAAGTAATGCTCGATGAGCCGGTAGGTTTCGAATTGCCGCCAAGTGGCTTCTCTGTGGAAGATGCCGGTTACCAGGCGCCCGCTACCGACGGCAGCAAGGTGCAGGTACTTGTTAGCCCTTCCAGCGACAGGCTGCAACTGCTCGAGCCATTCTCTGCATGGGAAGGTACCGACCTGCACAATATGAAGCTGCTCATCAAAGCGTTCGGCAAGTGCACTACCGATCACATATCTATGGCTGGCCCGTGGCTCAAGTATCGTGGCCACCTCGACAATATCTCCAACAACATGCTGATAGGTGCACTCAATGCCTTCAACATGGAAAGCAATAAAGTGAAGAACCAGCTCACCGGTGAATACGGCGAAGTGCCCGCAGTACAACGCGAGTATAAAGCTAAAGGCATCGGTAGTGTGGTGGTAGGCGATGAGAACTACGGCGAAGGTAGCTCGCGCGAGCACGCCGCTATGGAGCCGCGCCACCTCGGTGTCCGCGCCATTATCGTTAAGAGCTTTGCGCGCATCCACGAGACCAACCTAAAAAAACAAGGTATGCTCGCACTTACTTTCGCCGACAAAGCGGATTATGATAAGGTGCAGGAAGATGACACTATCGACCTGATGGGTCTCACCACCCTTGAGCCGGGCAGCCAGGTAACAATGGTACTGCACCACAAAGACGGCACAAGCGACAATGTATTGCTCAACCATACCTACAACAATCAGCAGATCGAATGGTTCAAAGCAGGTGGTGCCCTCAACGTCATCCGCCAGGAATTCGCCGCTCAATAACTGATCGACTTAACTCAAAACACAAAGCCCGCCCACCGGCGGGCTTTTATATTCGTCTTCTATCAGTGCACTGCGCATTGCCGAAGGCGCTATGAGGATATTCGTTGGAGTGCTCCGAAAGAACTTTACGATTCAACAACAGCAAAATCGGCGTCCTGAGGTCCCTGAGGCCAGCACGCTTCGCACCATGATCGACTTCCCCCAGGTAACACGCAGTAGAGCCACGCCCATTTCCGCGGAGCGATCGAAGATGGGCGCGGCTTTTCTTTTGTTACTTTTCTTTTGCCAAGACAAAAGAAAAGTAAACTCGCGAGGGGGCACTCGGCATAGGATGTAGAGAGTAGCATTAAAATCATGTTAATCCTAAAAACACGAATCAGGATTCACACATTTTCCTTATATTTACCACTATGCAACGCCGCCTCTACGACATAAAAGACTTTATCGAATGGAAAGCTTTCGGGGTATGCTCCGCAATAGGCGAAAAACTCGGAGTCGCCACCTCGCGCATACGCCTTTGGTTTATCTACATCTCCTTCCTCACCATGGGTTCCCCTATCATCATCTATATGGTCCTCGCCTTTTGGATGAACATGAAGCGCTACATCTTCATGAGCAAGCGCAACCCGCTTAGGTGGCTTTGATACTTTGAGTCATTGCTTGCCCGTCTTTCAGATCGCCGTAGAACGACGTAATCCTATGCCGGCGCAAGTATGTCGCCTGGCCCTGTGTAGAGCCTACTTGTGCCACTCGCGTTGGAGAACCCCATGCCGGCCCCAAGGTTGGCGCAAGTTTGCAGTAGGGCCTCGTGTATAGCGAACTTGTGCCTCTCGCGTTGGACAACTATTGCCGCCCCATGCCGGCGCAAGTATGTCGCCAGGCCTTGCGCAGAGCATACTTGTGCCACTCGCGTTGGAGAACTATTGCCACCCCATGCCGGCGCAAGTATGTCGCCTGGCCTTGTGTAGAGCCTACTTGTGCCACCCGCGTTGGAGAACTATTGCCGCCCAATGCCGGCGCAAGTATGTCGCATGCCCTTGCGCAAAGCATACTTGTGCCTCTCGCGTTGGAAAACTATTGTCTCTTCAACACATAGTTTCCATGCCCCCCTTGCCGGCGCAAGTATGTCGCCTGGCCTTGTGTAGAACCTACTTGTGCCTCCCCAATGTTGGCGCAAGTTTGCAGTAGGGCCTCGTGTATAGCGAACTTGTGCCACTCGCATTGGAGAACTATTGCCGCCCAATGTTGGCGCAAGTTTGCAGTATGGTCTTGTGTATAGCGAACTTGTGCCTCTCTCGTTTGAAGGCTTTTGCCCAACGCTGGTTTAAGTCGTCAACTTGGCCGGCGCAAGTATGTCGCATGGCCTTGCGCAAAGCATACTTGTGCCACTCGCGTTGGAAAACTATTGCCTCTTCAACACATAACTGCCTTTCCCCCTCATCAGACGTAATTTTTCGTCCAGCACCTTAATGTCCCCATTCCTCAGCCGCAAATAATGCCTTATCGGGCGGTTGGTCGCATCATCCCAAAGCTCAACCACCGTCGCATTCTCATTTACCGCATCTCCCCTTAAAACCGTCCAGCTACCCCGCAATACTACGGCTTTCGGATGTCTGCAATATTGCTCGGTCAAGGTATACAACCCATCGTCAGCATATGGCTCATGTCTTAGTTGCAGTGTAACCTTTACACCGCTGCATCCCCTTGCTGCTATGGTACCCTCAAATGTATCTGTCAGCGTATCGTCGCTTGCAGCATAGATCCCCGCGCTGACTAAACAAAATACAATGACCAATATCAGCCTCATATCCCACAAATTACACACAAAATACCTGTACCTTTGCACTTTCTCATTCAAAAATCAGGAAGGTGCACCATGCCAGTGTTACACAACCGCGTCAATAATGAGGAGCTGAAGCAGCGTATGCTGGCCGAGACCGAGCCACGTACCACAGTTTCCTTCTACCAGTATTTTAATATTGCAGACCCCGCAAAGTTCCGCGACGACTTATATATTAAGTTCACCGCGCTCAAGGTCTTTGGTCGCATTTACATTGCCAATGAGGGCGTTAACGCCCAGATCAGCGTGCCTGCCGGCAACTTCGAGGCATTCAGGGACACCCTCTACGCACTCGCTCCGGAACTCAACGGTATCCGTCTCAACATCGCCGTCGACGACGATGGCAAATCGTTCTGGGTGCTTCGCGCCAAGGTCCGTCACAAGATAGTGGCCGATGGTATCGACGATCCCACCTTCGATATCATGAAGAAAGGACAATATCTAAAAGCCGCGGAGTACAACGAGCTCTCTGAAAAACCCGGAACGATCATTGTCGATATGCGCAACCACTACGAATATGAAGTGGGCCATTTCGAAAACGCCATCGAGATACCCTCCGACACCTTCCGCGATCAGCTACCCATGGCGGCCGATATGTTGAAGGACAAGAAGGATCAGAACATCATCATGTACTGCACTGGCGGCATCCGTTGCGAAAAGGCCAGCGCCTACATGTTGCACCACGGCTTCAAAAACATCTTCCACGTCGAGGGAGGCATTATAGAATATGCCCGCAAAGCCAAAGAACAAGGACTGCCTGTAAAATTCAAGGGTAAGAACTTCGTATTCGATGAGCGCTTGGGTGAGCGTATCACAGAGGATATCATATCTCAATGCCACATTTGCGGCAAGCCCTGCGATACACATACTAACTGCAAGAATGATGGCTGCCACCTGCTCTTTATTCAGTGCGAGGAATGTTCAGCCAAATATGAAGGCTGCTGCAGTGAAGAATGCCGCGAAGAAATGCACCTGCCCAAAGATCAGCAGCGCGAGCGCCGTGCAGGTCGCGAAAATGGACCAATGATCTTCAACAAATCAAAAGACCATCCCCTCCGCAAACACCGCGACGAGTGGAAACAACAACGACAGGCTGAATAACATCTAGTCATTGAGGAAAGCATCAATCTTAGCCTGTCTCATGTAGCGATCCATCCGTACTTATCTTTTACCAGGCCAACAGAAAAGTAAACCCGCGGGTCACGCAACGCCAAAAGGAGGTTCATATTATCAAAAAACACTCCTTTAGGGGCTGGGGTTGGTATTAGTGGCTTTTTTCTTAGGTTTGCAGCCTGATTTTTTAAAACCAATTCATGCAGCAATCCGTTTTCGATCTTATGCAGCAAATGGAACATGAGCAGGTAGTCTTCTGCCATGATCCGCACTCTGGTCTCAATGCTATCATAGCCATTCATAACACTACACTTGGGCCGGCCCTCGGCGGCACCCGCCTTTGGAACTACAATAGCCACAGCGATGCCATCGTTGATGCGCTGCGCCTAAGCCGTGGCATGACCTACAAAGCCGCCATCTCAGGCCTCAATCTCGGCGGTGGTAAGGCAGTGATCATTGGCGATGCAAAACAGATCAAGTCGGAAGCCCTCTGGCGTCGCTACGGCAAGTTCGTTAACAGCCTGAACGGCAAATACATCACAGCCGAAGACGTGAACACCTCTGCGCCCGACATGGAGTTCATCGCCCAGGAAACGAACCACGTTACCGGTGTACCTGAATACATGGGTGGTAGCGGCGATCCTTCGCCATTTACTGCCTATGGCGTTTTCATGGGCATGAAAGCCGCAGCCAAAAAGGCATGGGGTAATGATAGCCTCAGCGGCAAGAAAGTAGTCGTTCAGGGCGTTGGTCACGTTGGCCAATACCTCGTGGGGCACCTCGTGCAGGACGGTGCTAAAGTTTACGTATCCGACATCAACCAGGAAAAAATAAAAGAAACGAAAGATAAGTTCCCTGGCGTAGAAGTAATCGACGGCGAAAAGATATTCGACCTGGACATGGATATCTACGCACCCTGCGCACTCGGTGCTACAGTAAATACTGAAAGCATTGCCAAAATGAAATGCCCCGTTATCGCAGGTGCTGCCAACAACCAGTTGGCCGATGAGAATGTACATGGCCCAATGCTGATAGAAAAAGGCATCATCTACGTCCCCGACTTTCTCATCAACGCCGGTGGTCTTATCAACGTAGCCGCCGAGCTTGAAGATTACAACCGCGAGCGCGTAACAGGCAACGTAGAAAAGATCTACGGTCGCACACTTGAGATACTCGACCTTTCGGAGCGGGAAAAATTACACGCACAGGCAGCAGCGATGAAGATCGCCCAAAAGCGTCTCAACGATATAGCAAATGTAAAAGCCCGCTTATAACACAAAGCCTTGTAGATATTAGAAAACCCGCAGCTGGCTGCGGGTTTTCTTTTTTGCAAATAGACCCCTTACCTGCTATTTACATATCGTACAATACCACTCAGGATACTCCTGCAGAGTTGCTCCTGCTTTTTATTATCGGTTAGCATGGCCATTTGTGTGGCATTATCTATATCTCCGCACTCTATCAGTATTGCTGGAGCAGTATTGCCTGTCAAAACCCATAAGTGTTTCTGGCTCAGTACGGGCTTTACACCCGTCGCCTGCAAAGATGACATCATCGCCGATGCAAAAACTTCGCTCTCTGCCAGTTTAGGACTCTTGTCCGACACGTAAACCTGGTAGTCCGGTGCCGCCTCACCGGGTTCGTGCTTGTTTACATGCACCGAAATGAATACATCCGGCGTCTCTTTGTTTATTAACGCCACTCTTTCCTCAAGTGGCATATTGTGATCTCCTTTCCTTGTGCTGGCCACGTCAAGATTATATTGTCCTGACAGTGCTACAAGCTTCTCTGTCATTGCCAGTGTCAGGTCTTTTTCTTTCAGGCCATTCACGCCCGTCCCGCCGATATCACTGCCACCATGTCCTGCATCCACTATCACGAATGCACGTTTTTTAGCCTTTACCACATTGGCATCATTTATCTTAAATGAAAATAACAGCAACGGAACACATAACAATGGCAGAAGCATAAATCTCCGCAATCCCGAATAATTTGTTTTGTTTGGCTTACTAAGCATGGCTAACCTCCTTTTGATTGGTGAATTAAAAAATGGTTGTATTACATTGATCAATGTTCTGTGGTAGCGCGAATGCAATATCATGGCGGCAAATGCTTCAGTGTCTTCCCGCTCGAGCGCCGCCCCGTCTGCAATAAATTCATGGATATTCGAAAGCTCTCGTAAAATCAGCCAGTAAAACGGGTTGAGCCACAGCACTGCCGCCACCGCTTGCACGAAAAGCTTATCAAGTGTATGTCGCTCTCTTATATGCGTAAGCTCATGTGTGAGTATCTGCCGGCCCGTTTCTGTGTTCATATCTATGTCCGGCCTCCAGAATAGGTTATCCAGGAACGAGAATGGTGCCCTGCCGTTCTCCGTTAGGATAAGCTTGAATCCATGTTCTTTCGATACTACACTATTATACTTAAGCTTGTAAACCCACCTTACTTTCGCGATCAAAATCCCCAACACAGCAATTACCGCTAGCACATAACCGCCGATAGCAATGTTCTGTGCTGTAAATAGAGAACTACTGCTGCTCACTGCCGCTTCTTCGCCACCCTCCGAATTCAGCACTTTTAGCACTTTAAATGTCATATCACTTTGAGTACTTGCTATCCTATACCATTCAAAGTGCAACAAAGGCATCACGAGGCTAACCCCTGAACTGGCTAATAGATAAAATCGGTTGAACCGGTTCAGTTTCAGGTCTTTCAGGAACAGGCAATAATATGCGAAGAATATGCCCGCCGTCACAGTTGACTTAAACAGGAATAGAAAAAATGTATCCATGGGCTTACTTTTTCTTTAGTTGTTTTAATAATAATTCCAGGTCCTCGACAGACAGCTTTTTTTCATCCACCAGGAAAGACACCACATTGCTGAATGATCCCTCGAAATACCCCTTTACCATACTCGTCAGTGTGTTTTTCGAGTAGCTCTCCTTACTCACAGCCGGGTGGTACCTGTGTATCCTCCCCACCTGCTCCACCTTCACAAATTCCTTCTCCACCAGTATCTTCAATATCGTGGCCACCGTATTTTTATGCGGTTGTGGCTGCGGCATACCCTCTACTATTTCCATTAGCAATCCGCTTCCCTTCTTCCACAGCACCATCATTACCTGCTCCTCTGCTTTAGTAAGTGTCTTCATCCTTAAAACTAATTCTTTAGTCCAAAAGTAAAACTATATTTTTAGTTTACAAAACTATTTTTATAGTTTTCCTCAAAAACTACTATTATCCATTCTTTATCAACATATTCCCATTTCCCTCAATTAGTCCTTTAACCTAAACCACTCATGCCCTATCTTTGCAATCCATTTAATAAATATTGCTTATGCAACTGCCAAATCAAACTGCTTTTTACAAAGGAAAAGTCCGGGACGTTTACACCATTGCCGACAAATACATGGTCATGCTCGTTAGCGACCGTATCTCAGCATTCGATGTGGTGCTGCCAAAGCCCATACCATACAAAGGGCAGGTGCTTAACCAGATCGCAGCCCAGTTCCTCGACTCTACGAAGGACATCGTCCCCAACTGGATGATCAATGTACCGTTGCCAAACGTAACCATAGGTTACAAGTGCGAAACCTACCCTGTTGAGATGGTAGTACGCGGTAACCTCACAGGTCACGCATGGCGCACCTATAAGAGCGGCAGGCGCGAGCTTTGCGGCGTTACTATGCCGGATGGCATGAAAGAGAACGACTTTTTCGAAAGCCCCATCCTCACTCCAACTACTAAAGCCCATGTCGGCCACGACGAAGACATTTCCCGCGACGAGATCATCAGCAGCGGCCTGGTATCTAAGGAAGAATATGAGCAACTGGAGAAATACACTATTGCCCTCTTCGAGCGCGGCCGCGAAATGGCTAAAGAGCGCGGTCTGATCCTGGTTGATACTAAATATGAATTCGGTAAGATCGGTGATACCATCTACCTGATCGACGAGATCCACACCCCCGATTCTTCCCGCTACTTCTACCTCGATGGTTACGAAGAGCGCCAGAAAAAAGGAGAGCCCCAAAAGCAGCTTTCAAAGGAATTCGTTCGCGAATGGCTGATGGAAAACGGCTTCCAGGGCCAGGAGGGCCAGCAGGTACCTGAGATGACCGAGGAAGTGATCGCCCGCATCTCCGAACGCTACATAGAGCTGTTCGAAGTAGTGACCGGCAAAACGTTCGTTAAGCAGGAGACATCACAAGAGCAGACAGAGCAGGTGTTGAAAGCTGAGATAGCAAAGCTGTTGGCATAATAGAAAATATTTTTGGCTTTTGAATTTTGACTTTTGACTTCAGAGACAACAAAGAGGATCATTACAGCTCCCCGGGGCAGCCAGCTCAATTGTAAGAATTGGGCTACCGAGGCAGCATACCGCATGATACAAAACAACCTCGATCCAGAAGTGGCGGAGCGCCCTGAAGATCTGGTTGTATACGGTGGCATTGGTAAGGCCGCACGTAACTGGGAGAGCTTTGATAAGATACTCGCCTGCCTGCGCGATCTTGAGGAAGACCAGACACTAATGGTGCAGTCCGGCAAACCTGTCGGTGTGCTCCGCTCGCACAAAAATGCCCCCCGTGTGCTGATAGCCAACTCCAACCTTGTGGGTCACTGGGCTACCTGGGAGCATTTCCGTGAATTAGAAGCTAAAGGCCTGATGATGTACGGTCAAATGACTGCCGGCAGTTGGATATACATAGGCTCGCAGGGCATCGTACAGGGCACTTACGAAACATACCTTTCGCTGGCCGGCCAGCACTACAATGGCACACTTAAGGGCACACTCAACGTTACCGCCGGCCTTGGCGGCATGGGTGGCGCTCAGCCATTGGCCATCACGATGAACGAGGGCGTATGCCTTGCTGCCGAGATGGAAGAATGGCGCATCAAAAAACGTATCGAGACCCGCTACCTCGACAAGTGGACCTCCGACATCGATGAGGCGATCGACTGGTCGCTGGATGCCAAAAAGAACGGCGAGGGCATCTCTATTGGTGTTTGCTGCAACGCAGTCGATCTGCTGCAGCGCCTCATTGATCGCAACATCACCCCTGACACACTTACCGATCAGACATCTGCCCACGATGAACTGATCGGTTATTTCCCCGAGGGTATGAGCGTAGCAGAGGCTAATGCACTTCGCGCAGCTAACCCTACCGAATACATCCGTCGCTCGCTCGATACCATGGCGCGTCACGTGCGCCAGATGCTGGAATTGCAAAAGCGCGGCGCCATCACTTTCGACTATGGTAATAACATCCGCGGCCAGGCGCACGATAAGCGCGGCGTTACCAATGCATTCGATTTTCCGGGCTTCGTGCCTGCTTATATTCGTCCACTTTTCTGCGAGGGCAAAGGCCCTTTCCGCTGGGTGGCATTGAGCGGCGATCCTGAAGATATTTACACTACAGATAAAGCCCTGATGGAGCTCTTCCCCGACAATAAGGGATTGCACCGCTGGCTGCATATGGCCAAGGACCGCATCGCCTTCCAGGGCTTGCCTGCACGCATTTGCTGGCTGGGCATGGGCGAGCGCGAAAAAGCCGGGGCATTGTTCAACGACCTCGTGAAGACCGGGAAAGTAAAGGCCCCCATCGTCATCGGGCGCGATCATCTCGACACCGGCTCTGTTGCATCGCCCAACCGCGAGACCGAGGCCATGAAAGATGGCAGCGACGCCGTAGCCGACTGGCCGATACTTAACGCACTCATCAACACCGCAGGCGGTGCCAGTTGGGTATCGTTTCATCATGGTGGCGGCGTGGGTATGGGTTATTCGCTGCATGCGGGCATGGTGATAGTTGCCGATGGCACCGATGATGCGGCCGAACGCCTGCACCGCGTGCTCCACAACGATCCTGCAATGGGCGTTATTCGTCACGCAGACGCGGGTTACGAAATAGCGCAAGACACAGCAAAAAAATTCAACCTCAATATATAAGCGTGGGCTACCGCATCGGGCAAGGAATCGATTTTCATCAAATGGCCGAGGGCCGCGAATTATGGCTTGGCGGTATCTTAATACCGCATCACAAAGGTGCAGTCGGTCACTCCGATGCTGACGTGTTGCTTCATGCTATCTCAGATGCGCTGCTTGGCGCCCTATCGCTTGGCGACATCGGCCAGCATTTTCCCGACACCGATCAATCTATTAAGGGTATTGACAGCAAGATCATTCTGAAACGTTGTTACGAACTGGTTCGGGAGCGCGGCTATAGCCTCGTGAATGTCGACGCTACCCTGCTGTTACAGGCGCCTAAGATCCGCCCCTATGTGCAGCAGATGCAGGACACCATCGCATCTGTATTAGGAGTGTCCTCGGGTGATATCTCCATTAAAGCCACTACCACCGAGCACCTCAGCTTCATTGGTCGTGAGGAGGGTGTCGTTGCAACCGCCAATGTCTTACTGCAACAAATTTAGCCTATACTTGCACTAATATTTCTGTCGATGAAAACGCCGCATATCGCCTTCACATTTTTCAGCCTGTTCATGCTCAGCAGCTTCACTGCCGACCCTGATAGCATTACCATCACAGGCCATCTCAAAGTCAAGTCAAAGAAAAATGCACCATCCATAGAAGGACTATATATCTGTGCGAAAGAAGGTGATAACCTGGTGGGTGAAACGGAGACAGATGAGAACGGTAACTTCACACTCGACTTCGAACGCCAGGAGGGTGGTAAAAAGCCTGTGTCTGTTTTTTACGTCAATGAAAAGTCGGATACCGTGCTGCTTAAAAAATTCGCGCATTTCAGCAGCGAAACGCCCGAGCTTACTTTCAATATAGAATAGGCGATCCGGTCCCGCCCTTGCGGGCGGAACCGGTCGTTCTTTCACTTAATTTATGCTACATCACGCTAATCCTGTCACATTGCTCTTAATGCTCCTCGCTGCGTCCACGCTTTCGTCTAGTATTGTCAGTATCCTGCGCCTTACGTCGTCGCTCAGTCCGTCTATTTCTTTTTCCAGCGATTTACGCAGATCAGCCAGTTCCTTGTTCGACTTACCGGCGATCTTGTAAATCTTCTTCTTCCATTTTTCTGCTCCATCCATAATGTCGTCGCGCAGGTCTTCCCCTTTTTCAGGTGCTACCAGCAAACCCACCAGCAGGCCGGTCAATGCGCCCGCAATAAATTTTGATGTGCTCATACTTTTTTGGTTTTATAAATTGTGTTTTAAGTTTTTACCTGCCGCCAAATAGTTTTCCGACGATCATTATGATCAGGGCTACCACTACCACCACTACTAATATGCCTACCCACACGCCTGCCTTAAAAATGTCTCCAACCAGTCTGCAGCTGCTTAATGATACCAGGATCATCAGGATGCTTGCGAGTGTTACCTTTTTCATGTTTAGCGTTTTATGCTTCAGTACAAGGCAAATCAAAACCGTGCCAAGGACAGGCTACAAATTCCTTGTTTAATCATTCTTCTTTTTGATGTAATAAATGGCGTCGCCGATGGAGAATTTCTGGATGGTGTCGTCGGGTTTGTATTCTATCGTTTTGATGCCGTTGGGGTCGATGTCTTGTTTCTGGCCGAGGTAGCCGACCTCTGTTCCTTGATCCGGCCGCGGTGCTTTCCTCAACTTAACACACCCCTGTTCTGAATCGGCATTCGCCTCTTCAGAACTGTCCCCTCTCAATAGGGGAAACTCCTGGTTATTTCCCATTTCCTGTTGGTGAGTTATTTCCTGTTGGTCTGCTGTTCCGTTGCTTAAAACATTGATTATGAGGCCGCATGGTTGAGTGGAGTTATTTCCTATTATTTCCGATTCTGCCTCTCCCGACCTCTCCAAAGGAGAGGGGTTATCTGTCGCGAGAAGGGAACCACCTCCCCCGGCTGGCGCTTCATTGGGCTCTGCGGGTACTCCTCCTTGAAAATAAGCCCGCCGGTCGGACGGGCAGGGAGGAGAGCTTTCTTCTTCGGTTCCGTATTCTATGTCGTAGGGGTGGAAGCCGTGGATGGCGGATTGGGTGAGGAAGGAGTTGGCATAGTTGGTGAAGAGTTTCAGGTGTTCTTCGTTTTGCGGGAGGAGCCATTGCATGAACTTCTGGAACATCTCGGAGTATTCGCCTCTTGTTTGTTTCTTCTTCAGTCGCTCGGCGGTGAGGACGAGTTTGCGGAATACTTCGGCTTCCTGAACAGTGGGGAACCTGTGGCCGGCCTCGCGGTTGCGGATATTGTCGTTGAGCTCCTGTATTTGTGAATAGAAGTGCTCGACGATCATGGAGGGCATGAGGCGGCTGGCGGATTTGAGCTTGCGCCAGTCGCCGGCTTTGGTCCAGAGGTAAACTGTCTTTTCGCTGACGCCGACTTGCTCTGCGATCTGGGACCTGGTGAGGTCGGACTGGAAGAAGAGTTCTCGTGCTTTTTCTTGTTGTTGTTCTTTGATTGGGCGCATAGTTTATTTCGCTTTATAATTAAATTTTAGCTACATCTCTCTTGTCTGCTTGTTACTTTCTTTTGTCTTGACACGAAAGAAAGTAACCAAAGAAAAGTTATTCGCAATCTCAATGATTTTCAGAGGTGCTCATGAGACCGCTGCGCTAAGTTCAAGGCTGTTGGAAAGAAAGCTAAAAATTGGGGTGCAGGCCTAAAAGGAAAAATAAGTTCGAGCTTCGGAGAAAACCGAACTTCAGCAGGACTTTTGAAAGTTCAGTTTGCTATCGCCTCCAGTAGTCGGTTTTCCTTTCTTAACGGCCTACACCTCAATTTTCTTAACGCTTTCTTTCCAAAGGCCGGAAGAGATAAAAAGTGATCAGAGATTTTAGGTTCATTTATTGTTTTTGGCGCAAAGCTCGTAGGGCGCTTTGGGATCGGGAAATTGGATTTTTATGGTACCCTCTATTTGGGGGTATGATACCCTTTATTTTGGGGTATGGTACTTTTATTTTAGATCAAAGGGAAAAAGTGAAAATATAAAAGTTATTGAGCGGGATGGAATTGTGCAGGTGGCTGTGTTAAATGTTGGAGGAAAAGTTTTTTGAGGGATTTTTTTGCTTTCAACACGAACAGTTTTCCCGATTCGCGGCCAATTTCAGCGAATGGATGGCAGCGAGTGGGTTGCGAATTTTGCCAAGGGGTGGACCAAACTTTGCACCGTATATGAGCTGCAAAATTCATTGTTTCTAGTAATTGCCGGCGGTGAATGCTACATAATGAGCGCTGAAAGCTCAACGCCAATCGACGAACCATGTGCAGACTGCGAGTTAGCATTTCAAAGAGAAACGGGCCGGCTGGTGCTAATTGGCGGAACAGACATTACCGTGGTGGAACCGAACGGCGAATACTGGGACTCGAAACGCATCTCCTGGGATGGCTTTAAGGAAGTAAAAATGGAGGGCAGCATAGTATCGGGACTATCGTGGGAACCCGCCGACGGCGACGGAATATGGTCACCATTTAGCTTCGACATTGATAGCAGGGTGCTCGTGGGAGGTAGCTGTTGGGGTGAATAATCGCTTTGTCAACCTAGGGATTGGCTGTCTACGCGATGTGAAAGAGCATGGCCTAGTGACGCGGGCCTTATTTAAAATTATTTTTTGAGCGCTATTTTCTAATTGTGGCTTTGGCAATTGCAAACTGCAATTATTGTGACCACAAGTCACAGACTTGGAGGAGCGGGGAAAAGATTTTGCAATCTCTTGTTTTCTTCCGTCGTTCATTAAATCTTGCTGCAACTAAAATAGCTCAAACTGGTCACGAACGCTGCACACTAAGCCCGTACGGCATTCTTGTGCTAACATGGAACGCCGCCGCTAGCCAGAAACAGGCTGCGTCCTTAGATTATCAATTTGTTCTATTAAACTTCTCAGTTCCTCGGGAACTAAACTTTTGGGCAAACTGTTTATAATATTAGTTTGCGTGACGGTCACATTATAGTTCTCTTGAAAATAATTATTCAGTCTTGAGAGGAAATCCTTGCCTGGTATTAATTTGAACCTTTCATTTAAATTACCCCACCTGTCATCAAATTCTTTCAGAATTGCTTCTTTGATAACAGCGACATCGGTTCCTGGAATGCTCCTTTCATATTTTTCTCGGTGCGATTGCAATTGGGCTTGTGTTTTGTATTTAAACTCCTGCGAGATATTGTCCAAAATTTGCTCAATATTTTCTTTAAATACAATTGATTTACCACTTCTCAAATTCGATTCGTTTATCCTGTCGATCAGAGCTTTCTCAATAGCTTTAGGTATAATGATAAAGTTTTCAATTTCTTTGCATGTATGAATATGAGCAAAATAATTCCCCTTTTCTAAATCTCTTTGAATTTTCTCTACTTCCTTATCCGATTTAAAATCTCTATCAAAAATTACAGCTGAGATTATTTCAGAACCTATGGTTCTTTCAATGCCTTCTTTAAATGCTTTGAGTCTACCTGGATTGAACCCTTCAACCGGCACTACTGCGAAATCCATTCTATTAGCTACCTGTTCCTTATTTAAAATTCTTGCAATTTTGGAGAATATTGCAAAATCCTTACCCTCTACAAATAGCACTCGCTTTGACTTTGCAATATGGGTTAGCACTGGATTTAAGTTAGAACCAAGTACCTGAAAAATATCCTTTAATTGCGATGAATCTTTGATGCGTTTTGCCGATTGATTTGCCTTGTTAATTAGCAATATTTCATTCGGCTCTGCCTCGCTTATCAATTCGGTGGAGTGGGTAGCGATAATAATATCTGGGCCTAATGCTCTCAAAATCCCCAACAATTGCCTCTGTAGATCAGAATGTAAATAAATATCGGGTTCATCAATCAAAAAGATAGAGGCGCGTTTGTTTTTTATTATATAGGTTAACATCTGACACCAAACTTGAAATCCGAAGCCGGCCCAGAAGATCTCTCTGGGAATTCTCTCTTCTGGACAAAACATGTCCAATTTTGGATCCTTGGCAGAAGTGTTAATCTCTGGTTTGTCAATGTCCATACCTGGCCAAGTTGACTTTACCAGACTTTTGAATTCGTCGAAGTCATCATCGTAATGGTGCCAGATATTTCTAAAGTTTCGCGACGCTGTATAAGTTAATAGAGCTAGTCTAGCCGCCTCCTTTTGATAAAGTTTTTCTTCGTGATCTACAGGACCCAAGATTGGCACGAAACCTATTTCTATATCAACCAGTTCCTTAAATTCTTTCGGAGATCTTACTATGGTAGAATCTGACTCATAATTCAGGAAACATCTACCTCTTTCAGGAAAGAAAATTTGCAAATGTGACCCATCAGAGAGCCGAAAACGAATGACTGCAGGTGTATCATCGTTATAGTCGTGGAATACATTTTCTGTTGCAATTGGAACTTGATCTAAGTCAATTTCATAACCTAAGGCTTCATTACCATTAGGAAGGGTTACGAATGTAGGCTTGCGAGATCTCGCCTTGCGAATACCCTCGGCCAATATTTTAAAAGCGCCAATTACGGTGGACTTTCCCGCATTATTTGGTCCAACAAAAATATTAAAGCGGTCTAACGCAACAGTAAACTGACTAAAGCTTTTGTAATTCTTAAATTTTATCGAAGTAAAATGGAGCATAGTGAGTGTTTGTCAAAAAAGAAACGTCGCATAAATATAAAAATTTAAAAAATACCAATAGCTGGAAATGTTTATTATACATTACTATTAGGATCATTTTGACTAAATGAGGATTTTCCTTACCTTTGCACCTCTTAATCTCAACCGCATGGCAAAATCCATGCACAAAAGGCAACAACAATGAAAAAAGATATTCATCCCAAGAGCTACCGTTTAGTGGTGTTCAAAGACATGTCGAACGACTACACTTTCCTGAGCCGTTCTACAACTCCAAGCAAGGAAACCATCGTATGGGAAGACGGTAACGAATACCCCCTGGTAAAGGTGGAAATTTCGCACATGTCGCACCCCTTCTATACGGGCAAGTCGATGTTCGTTGACACCGCGGGCCGTATCGAGAAGTTCAAGCAACGTTACGCAAAGAAGAAATAATCTTCTTTTATAATATTTTGCTTAAAGCATTAAAAATCCCGACTTTTGTCGGGGTTTTTGATTTTGTGGCGCCCCTCTCTAAATGCTCCGGGAAGGAGGGGCTGATGTTCAAGACATTATGAACTATATTCTTTTCGACGACAGCACCCGCGACAGGCTGCTGCCCTTTACCCACACAAGGCCGATGGCCGATATCCGCTGCGGCATCTTCACGATGCGCGAGCGCTGGGAACGGCTGCTGGGAGCGACAAGCAGCACGCTGACGCGCGGCTACCTGCAGGATGTGTACCCGCTAACGGCAACGAGGGACAACATCATACTGAACGGCAGGGTGTTTGCCGATGCAGCCATATGCGGGGCGATCGCTGCGCTGGAGCATGGCCAGAAGCTGATAAGCGGCGAGCTGCTGATAGCAGCGCGCACCAGCATGCAGGAGCTGGACGCCGAGGACCTGCTGCCCCACAACTTCGACGAGGTAAAGTATGAAGGCACCGTGCACAAACTGGAGCATGTGTGGGACATATTTTCGCAAAATGACCGGGCTATCCGCGATGATTATGCTATGCTCACGGAGCATGGGGCGGAGAGCGACGGGCGTTATGAAGATTTTGAGGCGGTAACCGTATTGGGGAATAATATTTATGTAGCGGAAGGGGCTAAGATAGGGGCAGGATGTATCATCAATACCACTACCGGCCCCGTTTACATAGGGAAAAACGCTGAACTGCTGGAGGGCACGATGATACGCGGTCCGCTGGCGCTGTGCGAGCAAAGTGTGGTGAAGATGGGGGCAAAGATCTACGGCGCCACCACCATAGGCCCCGGCTGCAAAGTGGGCGGCGAGCTGAACAACGTGGTGTTCTTCGCCAACAGCAACAAGGCACATGACGGCTACCTGGGCAATGCGGTGATAGGCGAATGGTGCAACCTGGGCGCAGACACCAACTGCTCGAACCTGAAGAACAACTATGACGAGGTGAAGATATGGGATGAGCAGGCGAAGAAGTCGGTGGCTACCGGCCTCACCTTTTGCGGCCTGCTGATGGGCGACCACAGCAAGTGCGGCATCAATACTATGTTCAACACCGGCACCGTAGCGGGTGTGAGCTGTAACATATTCGGCGCGGGCTACCAGGAGAAGTTCATCCCGTCGTTTTGCTGGGGTGGCAGCGAGGGCATGACCACCTATTCGATAGACCGGGCGATAGAAACAGCCAACCGGATGATGGAGCGCAGGGGCAAGCGGCTGAATGCGGCAGAGCAGGAACTGATGCGGCACATATTTGAACACACAGCCGAGCAAAGAGGCTGGTTTGTAAAAAGCTAAACAATAAAAACACTCAATAAAAAATGAGGAAGAAAATAGTAGCGGGCAACTGGAAAATGAACCTGACACTACCGGAAGGCCGCACACTGGTGGACGGCATCCTATCGGGCCTGCCCACGCTCAACGAAAGCAGGCAGGTGGTGATAGCCCCGCCCTACACACACCTTACACAAACCGGTGAGCAACTGGACGAATATGAGCACATATACCTGGGCGCGCAAAACTGCGCGTCGGAGACATCGGGCGCTTATACTGGTGAAGTATCGGCGGCAATGCTGCAGAGCGCCGGTGTGCAATATGTGATCATAGGCCACAGCGAGCGCAGGGAATACTTTAACGAAGACGATGCACTGCTGGCCCGCAAGGTGGAGCAGGCACTGGCAACGGACATGCAGGTGATCTTCTGCTGCGGCGAATCGCTGGAGATAAGGGACGCCAATGCGCAGAACGAATATGTGGAGAAGCAACTGAAGTCGGCGCTCTTTCACCTTGGCGATCTGCTGATGAAGCGCATCGTGATAGCCTACGAACCGATATGGGCCATAGGCACCGGCCGCACGGCCAGCACCGCTCAGGCTCAGGACATGCACGAGCACATACGCCGCGTAGTGGCCAACCAGTACACACCCCTGCTGGCCGATGAGATGACCATCCTCTACGGCGGCAGTTGCAAACCATCGAACGCAGCGGAGCTATTTGCCTGCCCCGATGTGGATGGGGGCCTGATAGGCGGCGCATCGCTGAAAGCAGAAGATTTCCTTGGTATAGTAAATGCTATGATGGGTCTGTAATTTTTGCAGAAAATTTTGAGGATAGCAAAAGGCGTGTTATCTTTGCAATCCCAAAACGGGAATGGCGCGTTGGTCAATCGGCTAAGACGCCTCCCTTTCACGGAGGAATGACGGGTTCGACTCCCGTACGTGCTACAAAAGTCCTGCAGAAATGCGGGACTTTTTCGTATTTTTATATTATCGTATGAATTACAATGAGTACATAGAATCGAGATCTGACCTGATGCTGGGAAAGCCTGTGATAAAAGGCACCAGGATAACGGTGGAACTGATACTAAGAAGGCTATCGGAGGGAGCTTCAGTGAAGGACATCCTAATTGCGTACCCCAACCTTGAGTCTGTGCATATTACAGCTGCATTGGCCTATGCAACGGATGTAATATCCAATGAATCGCTGATATCGGCTGCATGATCCTTGCCGATGAAAATATCCATAGTTTTATTATCGCCACTTTGCGCGATGCCGGTTTAGAAGTTATTTCGGTGAGAGAACTGTCATCGGGTATAAAAGACGAAAAGGTGATAGAGATGGCCGTAAACAAGAACTGCACGCTGCTAACGGAGGACAAAGATTTCGGAGAATGGGTTTTTGCGCACCATATAAACACCCTCAGCGTTATATTTCTGCGTTATTCTTTTTCCGAATTTGGCGAAATCGCTCAAGCTGTTCTTCAATTGCTAAAAACTCAAAAACTCGAGCGTCCTTTTTTTGCGACTATAACTACCAAAAAGATCAGAGTAAGGAAATTGTAGATAATGCCTCTAAAAGGAATGACGGGTTCGACTCCCGTACGTGCTACATAGAAAATTGCTGAAAAGTCCACTGGTATTACCTTGTGGGCTTTTTTGTATTTACGAAGTAACAATAGAGTAACAAAAAACGAGAAATTACCACTTATCAATCGAATCGGATTATTTTGCTTTTCCGTGTTGAATAGACGAGTCATAAAACCTTGTAAACCAAATAAATCAAAAAATTAGTACTTACCCGAGTGCAACTTTTTTCGTGCCGTTTGCCCTGACGCAACCTCATACCTGCGTTGGCATTCTGCGGTTTTGAAATTTCCGCAAAATCCAAAGCCTCACAACTACTTAATAATCCGAAAAGTATCGGTCACCACCTGAAAACCGCCAGTTGAAGCTAGTCTTGAAACAGTCTGAAGTTGCGAAGCAAATTGGCATTTCAGAGGATTGTATAACATACTGCGAGAACGGAAGGAGCCGACCACAAATTAAGCATTATTCTAAAATAATTTCTTTTTTAGGGCACAACCCATTTGACATAGACACTTTAATTCTATGTGGAAGAATAAAGAAATACCGCATCGAAAATGGGTTGAGCATAAAAAGCTGGCCAAGAAACTAGCTGTTAAAGGTCGGACGTTGATAAGATGGGAAGGAAACTAGGTAGTCCCTATATTCAATCATCTTCAAAAAGTAAAAGAACTCATACAAACATGAGTTCTTTCTCATCATTTCATCAAGGAGGAGACGTTCAGATAGTATACACCCAATCGCGGAGCGAATAGCTTTTGGGATTGTTAACGGGCATGAATCCGATTACTAATGCAAAAAACATAGGTTATTTCATATTTAACATTACATGTACAACCTCAATTGTCTCCCCATTATTTTCATGACGTGAAATACCAATTTTCATGTTATTAAAGCTCGGCAAGTCATCTCGTACAGTAAATCCCGAAAGTGGGTAGCTATTGCCATAATCTTTGTTGTCATTAATGTTCTTAATGTAGTCGGTGTAATTAACCCACAAATTGTCAAATCTGTCTGCCTCGCCAAAAATTATCAAAAATTTTCTCTTTAATTCGTGGGTATCGTATTTTGCAAGAAGTTTTGATAGATGCTCTGAAACAGTTGTATTTTTCTGCCCACAACTTTCGAGCCTTAAGCACTCGATAATTGTGACCGGAATTCCATTATTGCGTCGTATCATAATGTCCAATTCACCAGGACTTTGGCCGCTTTGAGAAATTCCAGACCTGGTTTGATCAGCAATATTATGCCCTTTAGTTCTTAACAGATCGACCAAATCGTCGTTAATGAGATTTTCTACTACCTTATTATACTTACGTTCGAGAACTCTAGATGAGACTTCTATAATATCATACAGAATTTTATCAAGAGAGTACATCTGATTATTTTCTGGTTCTGTTGTTTCTATTCTGTACAGCCCCAGAAGTTTATGAACGTTTACTCCAGTAGCGCTAATTTCGCACGGTATAGTTTTAAATGCATTTTCTATTCCCACTCTTCTAACAAACGCGTAGTTAAAAAGATGTGGTGTTCGAGAATTTATGCACTCAGGGCATATGCAAGGAATTTTTTCGGGAACGTCAGGGTAATTTAGAGATTGGTGAATTGCATCCAATTCCTTTCTAATGATTTCCAATAAAAAAGATGAGTTGTTGCCATGAATCCATAGATAAATCTTACGTGAATATTGATCCGCTGTAATTAGAGCTCTGGTATTTTCCCGTTGGATAATTACGCCATTTTTCCAAAAAGTTCTATCATATACCAAGTTTCTAATTCTTACAATAAAACGAGCCATTATACCTGCGGGCATAAAATCGTAATGATATTCAAATCTTAGATTGTCCTTATAATCCCAATCAAATTCAAGTTTTTCAGGCTTCAGAAGTTCCGGGACTAGGTAGATATTCTTTTCAACTTCAAAACACAACTCAAATTTTCTCATGAGCGTCACAATATAGGGGCGTTTTTCTCGCTCATATTCATATAAAATTGAGTCTAGTAATTCGGAATCAAACTCTCCATTTCGGTTAATAACATCTTTTGAATCTAGGATTTTATAAACAGCATTGGTTGCCCATTCGGGCTTTAAGAAAATGATATTTTTCAATAATTGATCATCTTGGAAATGCAGAAAAACCCCAAGGTCATGAAAATATTGGCTAAGAAATAACCCGCGTTTGTTTGACAATCCGTTCTGATTACAGATAGTTAAGTATTCATCTATGGTAATATAATTTGATTCTAATGACTCCAGTTTAGTACGGATTTCTAACCATACTTTTGGCAGTTTATCGCCAATTAACGGGAGTGAATCAATTTCTGCTCCTATTGTTTCGATTAATTGCTGAACATTTTGGCCGCTTTTGGCACTTACTTGGTGAAACCCAACTATGTTTTTAAATTTAGTGGCAAGTGATTTTTCATCGATGTTTACAATTCGCTCATCAATTTTGTTTAAGGCAATTATCACTGGTGAGCTATTGCTTAAAAGCCTTATTACGTTCAGCCAATAATCAAAACTAATTAGGTGTTGATCTGTTCTCGCTTCCCATACCAAAAGATAAAGAGAGCGCTTAGTTAAAAAAAACTGATGGGTGGAATGATAAATTTCTTGTCCTCCAAAATCCCATATGTTAATTCTAAAATCAGAGGAAGAGAGAGTCTGAATCTTCCATGTTTTTATGTCTATTCCCTCGGTCGTATTAGTTTCAGGCACTGAGTCATGCATTATCCTATTTACCAAATACGTTTTTCCTACGTTTCCTTGGCCTACTATTAGCAATTTCGCCTCAAATAATTGAATATTATCTCCAAGCGATAAGTAATAGTTGATTATGCCAGGTACGTCTTGATTAGAAATTTCAATTGGAACATTTCCGATTGGATTTCCATTCAAATCAAGTGATTCAAGTGACGTTAAATTTTCAAATTCAATCGGAAGTGCGCTAATATTGTTGCCACTTAAGTTTAATTTTTTTAATTTGGTAAGTTTACCGAGGCTTGCGGGCAAATATGTTAGCTCGTTATAGCTCAGATCTAATTCTGTCAAATTTTCGAGTTCAAGAAACGCATCATCTGAGAACGCGGAAATTTTATTTTCTGATAGGTTTAGCTTTTCTAAGGTTTTAATTTGACTAATTCCCTTAGGAAATTTTTCCAATTTATTCCCCTTCATATTCAAATGAATACATTTAGGACGTTCAACTTTTTTAAAGTCAATTTCCTTGATGGAATTGTAACTGATATCCACCTTTTGGATGTTCATCAAATTTGCGAATTGATGATCCGTAAGACTGTTTATTTGGTTTCCAGACAAGTTTACGCTTGTCAATTTTTCTAAAGTGAAAATAATTGTTGGGAAGTCTTTTAATGAATTATTCTTCAGGCTAAGGTTTTCCAAGAGTTTAAATTGAAAAAACCAATCCGGAACCGTTTGTATGGAATTTCCAAACAAATCCAGATACTTCAAATCGCTGCATCGTTTAAGCTCTAATGGAATCACTTTTAACCTTCCAGACGTTAGCTGAAGATTCGTTGTATTGCTTTTTAACCTTTGGAGTTTTTCCCTTATATGTGGCTTCATTAATTAATCCGTTTTTGCTTTTACCAAACGTATGAAAATATTTCAATAAAGCACACCGTGTTTTGACGGTATCTTATGATTCGCTGGAGTAAATTTAGTTGCTCTGCATAGTTTAGAAGAAAGAAGTGGAGCTTCGCAATCTTCTATGATGTCCATTCCGCTACCGCTGCACGGACACTTAGTTGAAAGGACTCTCTCCGGCTAATAGAGGCAAATACGCACGCCAGACCTTTAGAGCCAGTTTCCTATCGTCTCATGTCTTTTAATGGCAGGAAACCCACTCTAAATCCCTAAAGGGTGCTCATTCATCGCAGTCTGTCATGGTATTTGCTTCTCTATCAGCCTACGTTCGGAAAACTCCTGTACCCATCAGGCCACTTCCTTCATTTCTTCGTTCATTACACTTCATTCCCTTCCATTCAGTCAGTAGCCTTCTGTCTACCCGTTTCCTTCGTTTGTGCTCGCCTTCGCTTGCCTCAATGCTGCGTTCAAGGGGTTTGCTTGGACACACCCCTACGCTTATTTCTTGGCCAATTCACAAGGCAATTAAAGAAATGCCCCGCGCCCCCCCTTTCTCTGTGCAAATAACGACCTTCTTAGGTCGGGCTAGATATTTGCCCCAGCATTGAGGCGCTCGCAGCTACATTCACTCGTAAACTTCGTTCATTGCGCTTTAGGCGGCAAGCAATAAAAAAGCCAGCCTGAAAACAGGCAAGCCCCTATAAACCCTATCACTATGAATTAGCTAAATTATATCATTCCTGACTAAATAACAATTGGCAGCAAGGCCCATATACCAAACCTTTCAATTACTGCCGCGAACAGCAAATTCACTTCAATACTAATCTTCATCTATTCTTGCCACATCAATTTTAATAATTTACACTATCAAGGATTGTCACAGGCTTTCAACAGCAACAAGTAGTGTCAATTATCAAAATCGATGCACTTGTCACATGTAAAAAAACGCACTTTTTAAAGTAACTTTAAAATCAGCTAAATAGCTTTTGCTTTTGTATATCATACTCTACCTGTGTTATCGCTCCCTTTTGTAGAAGTTCAAACAACCCGTTCAGTTTGTCAATGCTGTCATTTTTATTTGAACTTAGGTCATTAACAATTTGGCTCGCATTCCGAATTAGGACAATCAACATTTCATGCCAGTGTAACGCATGGTTAATTGCATCTTTATACTCCTTGTGCGTTTTTAAAGTTGGTCGTTTAGGTCTAAAAAAGGTTACGGCATAAGACGGCCTCCTTAAGTCATTTACAGTAATTTTTAGAACAACTTCCTTTATAGTTTTAAGCTGCTGAGATATGGAAGTTCCAGCGCCTACTCCAATATGACCCACTATTCCTCCTATACCGACATGATCGGATATACTTAGCATTTGGTTATCTTCAATTATCTCGCACGCAATGATCTCGGCTTGCGAATAATAATGTGAATTGCTGGCCTCATCGACTATGCATATTTTATTACTGCTCTTATCAATTGCGAGAAACACCGTCTTATCTACGGACATGTACCCTTCGCTTTTATTAAAAGTGGTTAGATTTTTAACCTGGTCGGTTTTGTTGGTTTCATTCATTATTAACTCTCCTTCTACCTTATGTTGTTTACAAGCTGCTTGGTAAATGAGAAATGTGACAAGAAAAATAACCGCCAAAAATTTAAAGAAATCTATCGCCCCATAGCCTTTTTCAACGCTTCCATCAATAGTAACTGCCAATGCTAATAGAGCACTGAGCGCTAAAATCGCTTTTAAACTCTCAGCATTTATAAGTAAGTTAGGAATAGTGTTTTTAAACTTCTCTCTTTTGTGCTTATTGTAAATAACACGTAACCAGAAGATGCAAGCAATAGCAAGTAAAAAGGACATTGTGCTTAGAACTTTCATAAGGATATTTTTAAAAAAGCAGCGTGGAACTTATCACACCCCTACTCAGGTACTGGTATACCTTACTCGGAAATGTGCAAGCCCACGCCGTATCGGCGCAGCTCACGTACATTTTCCGAGTATTAGAAATTACCAGTTTCGAGTTGGAAATGTTTGTAAACAGCTAATATGCTATATGTTCAACGCTAATTATGTCATTTAATATTTTTGGTTGCTTTAAAAATAAATATTTAATGGTAAATCCAACTAGATTTAGCAAAATTCCACAAGAAGACTGACGGTTATTTTAAAGATACTTTAAAATGGTTGCTTAACCGATCAGCTATCTAAAACCATTTGGTCGACACAATACATTTTATTACCTTACATACATGGCTTACATTACGTCACATAATAGCTATAAAATCGTTAACAGAAATAATCTCAAAGATTTGAAACTTGAGGGTGATATATACAAAAGTAAAATAACGATTTTCAGCAAACACGAAGAGGCCTCCCTTCTTGCAATTCAAGAACTAATGAAAAATCCGGAAAAATACTTCAAGGATATATACAATCCCATTGTTGCTAGAGATACTAAAAAGTATGTGTATAGAGAGCAACAACCATCATATCACACCTATAAAGACTGTCCAAGGCTATCTGCCGATTTTACAAACTTTGAATTGCCCGGAGAAATTGCAGAAAAGGGAGATGCGGAAATTGAACGATTTCGAGCTTGGTTTAAAGAAAATGAAAATCTCTTATCAAAACCTGAAATTTTTGTAATGCGTTTACAAATTGCATTTGGAATAACGTATAACCCTAAAGCAATAAATTATGAGAATTCAGGCTTCGATGATTTCAAAAATTATTCAGTAAAAGAGCTGGAAGATACAATTGATAATCTACTAAGAAAGTCAGCGCAATTCTACCATACTAGTTCGAAACATGAGACAATATTACGTAGGTTTTCAAAAATGTCTGCAACTGCCTTTACTAATATGCAGTACACATTTAATGATACTGGATACTCAGAAGAAGAAATAAAGGAGTTACTTCAGGAGTATCATAAGAAATTCAAATTGCCACTTAAAAAGCTTTTAATAGAATATTATAGAGTAAAGTTGAATCCAGATCTCCAGTTTGCTGAGAATCTGCTTGAAGCGTTAGGGTTTAAAAAATGTGGTAATTGTAAGAAGAGGGAAGTAGAGGTAAGCCTAGATTTTCTTTCGGGCACTGATAAAAAAAGTCCAAGTACTGAGGAAATGGATGACTTGCCATTCTAAGCTCGGAGGTCAAATGAAAGGTTGGTGGCGAGTTTTATTTCATAACTTCAATCCATTGAACTATATAATAAGGTTTATGATATTTTATCCCTCCCGCATAGGAATAAAATTACTTCTATTGATAGCTTTATTGAGTTGCTATCTAACTAGCGCAGCTCAGAATAGTTACGAACAACTTAAAGATTCAGTAGTCGACTTGATGCAAAGTAGAAATTATGTTGAGGCGGAGTTCAAGGGCAAACTCTTACTTAATATTGTAGCATCTGAAAAAGGAATCAATGGAAGTGACTACCAGATAGCATTAGATAATTTAGCATTAGCCTGTCGTGAAAACCACCATTATGAGCAGTCTGATTCATTACTTCGTAAGTCCTTGGCAATTAGACTAAAACTGTATGGTAATCCTTCCTCTGAATATGCTAGCGGGCTGTTTAATATTGGGCGTCTTTATTTTATCAAAGGAGAACTTCGCACCGCACGAATATGGTATGAACAAGCAATTCAACAAAAAAAAGATGCAAGCAATGACATAGCTTTTACCAGATATCCTGTCTTTTTGGAAAATCTGGCTGAATTGGATCGGCAACTGCAAGATTTTGACTCAGCATTGCCGCTGTATCGAGAGCTTTCCGACATACGAAAGACTACCGGTGATGTTCCTCGTTACTTAACCGCACTTAATGGTTTAGGAATTTGCTTAATGAATATGGGAAGTACTCCTGACGCAGTAAGTATCTTTCAGAACATTCTGAAAATGAAAATTGAGGTCTACGGCGCCCAAACTCTACCTATTGTTAGCGCACTTCATAATCTTGCAAGTTGCTATATAAATCTTGGACAATTACAACAAGGTGATTCGATATTGCGTGTTAGTTTAGCAATTGCCCGCGATAAAGGAGGTATTCAAAGCCAGGAATACTTGGAATGTGTCAATACAATGACAAACCAGTTGATCAAAGAAAGCAAATTGAAGGAGGCTGAGGATTTGTTGCAGGATGCGCTCGCAAATGCACATGAGGATGTTGAAGTGTTGCATAACATTGCCGCCATTTACGCAACTCAGGGCGGTAATTATTTTGACCAAAACCGATTTTCAGACGCCGAACAGGCTTATCGTAAAGCTATTAACTTGTCAGAGTCCATAGGAGAAGCCAATACAATTGTTTATGCAAAATATTTGAATGATTTAGGATCCGCATTCCTTACCTATAGGAAATACGATTCTGCAAGGGTCTATCTTTTAAAGTCTCTTAAATTTCTTGGAGGCGAAACTAACTATAAGGGGATTTATTATGCCCAAGTATCGAGCAATGTGGCAACCTACTATCAGGCAGTAGGCAACTTTGCTCTTTCGAAATTATATTTTGATAGTTCGATAAACCTTTTAATTTCTGAGCAGAATGAAGGATTGAAATTAGCTGAACTTCAAAACGACCTGGCAAAATTATATATTGATCAAGGGATGTTGTCCGAAGCACAACGCTTGCTTGAAAAGGCTTTCCCGATTATAATGAAATCAACGAGTGCTATTAGCCAATTGAAGTTATCAGCACTTGATCATCGAGCTGAGCTTTATTATCGAATGGGATACTATAATTTGGCATGGGACGATGCAAAGTCATCTCTGGAGTTAAAGCACCAAGTAGGCAATATAAATCCATATTCTTATATCCTCTCATTGACACTAATGGGTTATATACGTATAAAGACGTTAGATTATGAAGGAGCAGAAGAATATTTTGCTGCAGCCGTTGATACAGCTTTTAGGTCAAATGATCAGAACTATCCTGCTTGCATTGTGGCGCTCTCTGATTGCTATCGACTAGAAAAAAAATATGGCAATGCCATCAAATTGATGAATGAAGGTCTGTACAAATGGGAAAACAGTGATTTGCCCCAAGATCAAGTTTATGCTACGCTCGTAAATGACAAAGCGCGATTATACCGTGACATTGGTAATTTCCCTGAAGCAGTTCAGCTTTATCAAAAATCGCTGAGCATTTGGGAGAAAACTATTGGAATTGACCATCCATTTTACGCTACAGGCTTGACTAATCTGGCAGAGGTGTACATTTCTATGAAAAATTATAAAGCTGCAGAGGAATCCCTTTTAAAAGCTTCAACGATCACATTAAAATATGTGAACAAAAATTTTATATATATGAGCGCTGATGAAAAGCTTCATTGGCTTGATCGTAATAGCACAATCTTTTCCATCTTTCCATTGTTGCTTGACCAAGATTCAACCGCTTCCCCTTCTATTAAAACAGCCTTTTTCGACCTTTCTGTTGCAGTAAGGAATATGGTACTGACCGATGAAACATCCAAAATGAAGCGTCTGTATACAAGCAGCGATCTGGAGACACGTGAAAAATTTGATCGATTGCAACAAATACGTGATCGATTGGCTAAGCAGTCATTTCTTAGCACACATGTCAGCGAGATAACTACCGATAGTTTACAACAATTATCAAATCAGTTAGAAAAAGAGTTGAACTTCCAGGTTCAATCAGCGATAAATCAATCATCGTCATTTCCCATTGGTTTTGCCGATATTAGAAACAGCTTATTACCGAATGAAGTCGCAGTCGAATTTCTAAATTATAGAATTTACGATGGAAGTTGGAAAGACTCCATCAGATATGGAGCCTTTATTGTCCGATCGGACATGCCGTATCCTTCCTATGTCTCGGTTTGCTCAGAAAACGATATTATGAATCTGATTGCTCCAGAAGGGCGGTGGCAAACAGACATGGTATCAATTAGACAATTTTTCAAAAGTGATCGCCCTGCCAAAATTTACAAATTAATTTTTGGTCCGATTCAAAATATGATCAGTTCGGCACACCAACTGGATTTGTCAATGGCAGGGCTATTAAATTACATACCAATCAATGCATTACCTATTAGTGGAGATAGCATACTCATAGACAAGTACCAATTGCTGACCGTCTCAAATTTGAGGCTTTTGACAGATCGTCGACATGAAAAGCCGATAATAAACCCCAAGACAGATATAGTACTTTTCGGAGATGTTGATTTTGGACAAGTTGCTGATTCTGCAATTAAGACTCATCTTCCACTTCCTAGGCTGGAAGGCACCAAAGAAGAGATTGAAGCAATTGATAGCATTGCTCAAATCCGACATATCAGATCCGTCAAATTGACTGATACAGCGGCAAACGAAACTGCTTTCAAAAATTTAAAAGGGAATTCACCGACAATTATTCACCTTGCTACACATTGTTTCTTTTTGCCATCTAAACAAAGGAGTAAAGAAACCGTTGGCGCTTTGGACATCGATTTTCATGCAGATGATAATCCATTATTTCGAAGTTGTATTTTTCTTGCTGGTTCAAATCTTGTCTGGACTGGCGGAATTCCCATTGCTGAAAAGGATGATGGAATTCTTAGCGCTTATGAGATTTCACAATTAGATTTGAGCCGTACAAAACTAATTGTTCTTAGCGCATGTGAATCAGGTTTGGGAGACATCAAAGGTGAAGAAGGGGTTTTCGGACTACAGCGTTCGCTTAAATGTGCGGGAGTTGAAAATATGATAGTAAGTTTATGGAAAGTGCCTGATATTCAAACAACACGAATGATGATCTTATTTTACGAAAATTTGGCCAAAGGTGATAACATTGAGGAGGCATTTGAAAAGGTACAACGAATGATGCGAAAAGAAGATAGCCCCTATTATTGGGCTGCATTTACACTTGTAAGGTAATAATATGAAGCAATCTAAATTTAATTTTCATTTACTCATAGAGGCACTCGTCGCCTCAGCACTAATGGTCTTCCTTTCTTTTGTACTTAATATATTGCCATTCAAAATTGAATTGATTAATCCAATTCGACAAGAACTCGAAAACTATAACGTTTATGACCTTTACTATGCAGACAAAAAAGAGTTCCAATCAGCAGTTGATAGCAATATAATAATTGTACAAGTGGCTTATGATCGGCCAGCTATTGCAAGACAGTTGCAAGAAATTTTATCACTGCAGCCAGCTATTATTGGTGTGGATGTGTTATTTGATTCGAAAAAAGACAACCAATCATCTAATGATTCGTTAATAAGGATAATGCGTGACCAACGTATATGTTTGGCATATCGTTTTGTCGAAACAAAAAACAAAAAGTTAGAAATTCAACCTTCTTTATTTAATAGCGAATACCTAGCAAAATTTGGTGGGTTTATCAATTTTGATGGAGATTCTTTCTCGGTGGTTCGCTCTTTTAAACCAATCGTTAGCAATGAAAGTGTGTTCTTAAATTCTTTTGCCTTGACGGTTTTTAGGAAATTCGCTAGGGAGGATAACAGAAAAAATTATTTTCCCAACAAATCAATTTGGATTAGCTATATGGGGAAACCTGTAAATTTCAATTCATTTACTGCATCTGAGTTTGACTACTATTATCACCGAGACTTCTTGCAGCGCCACGATAATATTTTTGCAAATAAAATAATTTTATTGGGTTATTTTTCAAAAGATGAGAACTCATTAGAAGACAAACACTTTACGCCATTTAATGAGAGCACAACAGAGCGTGGCTTGCCGGATATGTACGGAGTATTTGTACATGCTAATATCATAAATATGCTTCTCTCAGGTCATGAAATTAAGCAGCTTCCACGAGTATTCTCATACATCGTTGCATATATTTTGTCATTCTTTTTGCTATACTTTTCGATTTGGCTACATCAAAAGCACAGACATTTTAATCATATAATTGTTTTCGTTGTGCAGATCATTTATATGATATTGTTGGTATTATTATTTCTGCAGATTTATGACTGGTTTTTAATCCGGCTATATTTATCACCGATAATTGTTTCACTTGTTCTGTGTGTTGAATTCTTAGGTCTATACAAATGGCTGGCTTGGCGATTGTCTCGCATTACAGCATACCGAACTATATTTAATGAACTATGAGAATCGCAACGATCATCCTCTTTATGCTAAGTTCCCTGCAGGTCGCAGCGCAGTTTCCTAAATATTATGTTTATGTCATAAAAGGAAAAGGGTATTGCAATGTTCTCAGAGAAGGATCGAATAGATGGGAGCGGCTTATATCGCACAATTTTTTGTTTGAAAAGGACAGTCTATATGTTGGAAAAGGCTGTGAATTGCTATTGGTGAGCGCAGATCAAAAAAGATTGAATTATGAGCAAGTGGGTACAATATCAGTTTCTCAGATAGGCATAAAAGTAGATAGTTATCCAGTTTCCATTACACGTAAATATTTTCAAACCCTTTTCAAGAATGTATTCAATCCAATTGGTGCTAGTGAAAATATTGAGCGTCATGTTATTTCGTCTTCTTGGGGTGGAGCAAGCCGATCTATGGCAGACTGTCTTAATTTAATCTCGCCTAGCGACGATGAAATTTTTGGTGCAGATTCCGTTTGCTTTCAATGGAAGGCTGTTTCCGCTTTAACGTTCGATTTGACCGTTTATGACGACTCAGACAATATTGTCCTGAGACAATATGTTAATGGAAATAGTATCCATATTGCAGTTGCTCAAATTGTCAAGAAACATGGTGACAGAGACTTCCATTGGACGGTAAAACCGAATAATGAGGTCTGCAATGCTTTGCCTAAGGGAACCTTCATTGTGTTGGATAGTGCCGTCTACAAAACCAACACGTTATCTATCATTGCCGGAGTACCGAAAAATTCAGACTCCTTTATTTATTTTTTGCAATTATCAGACGCTTTTGGGAAAAAAGGATACATAAATGAAGCGATTCACTATTTGCAACTTGCGCTTGCAAATAACCAGTAAAGATAAAGGTCTTTAACAGCTTTAACCGAAATACTTAAGATAACGTTAAGCCACCAATGCTATAGGTTGACGCATTTATCTTTGCCTCAAATAAGAGAACAACTATCCTACTTATAGGCATCTCTCATAGAAGAATGCTGAGCTAATTTAAATTTCTGTTTGAAGTTACTTTAAAATCTTTCTCGCGGATAAGAAGGACTAACCTGTAATGAACTACCTATTTACATCTTACATTGACCCCATTTTAAGGTTACTTTAAAACTCACTTATTATCTCGCGCAGTCTGTCAACTACAGACAGACAGTTTAACCCGTTACATTTCGTCTTTCTTAACTGGCTTTAAACTCGTGTCATTGACTCTAAAGCAACTCATATTCTATGTCACAGATAAAAAAAATGAAAAAAAATTACCTAAAATTTTCTCGGCACCCTGAACTATATCACGTGAGTCTCAAAACTTATTTCCAAATGCTATATGAGAGCAATTTAAAGTTACTTTAAAGTCTTACACGCGCACGAGAAGAGGCAGCCTGTCATGAACTATATTTGCCCCATTTTAAAGTTACTTTAAAACCTGGCTATTGTGATTTGATGCTCTAAGTCCATATGGTACGTGGAGTTTGCCGTTTGTCGTACCTTGCCGTGTTTATAATGCCTTAAAATCGCTAACACAGCTAATATGGCACTAAACATTGGGATATGCTGATTTTCACGATTGTATGACCTTATCCAATTGACTTTCACTTACGTCATTTTCACCGCTGTTTTAAAGTTACTTTAAAAGTGCAGGGAGGGCAGTAGAGCCTTTCATATATTGCTATATCCTACCTTCGGGTAGTAAGGACATGGCCTATACTGACTTTGGTTACATTAGCATTACTTATTACACCCTATTTCCAACTATATTACAAGTCTGGAATTACCTAGTTATTTAAGAAAGCGTAAACTTTATCGGTTATTCTAGCGATCAGCGTTCTCTTTATATTCTTTGCCGGCAAATGATTAACTATGCAATTGAATGCTTTTCTTTTCTGCTTTGCGGTGTTGTAATTAATATCCTTTTCAACGACCCAAAATTGACTATTCAATCCGGCATAATATCGTTCTCTATCTCGACTGGTTAATTGCGTGAGTAATAATTTACTCTCAATATTAACTTTGCTCCAGGTCGAGATAAACAGTTGAAATGCCAAAGACAGCTTTTTCAAATCAATCAAGTCTTCGAGAGTATACATGGGAATCTTACGTCTTCTCTTATAGACAATCTCTAACCTAAGAATGTTCTTGGGGATTGACACCTTATCAACTCTTTTAGTTTGAAGCGATTTATCATATACTTTTAGAACATACTCCTCTAAAGCACAAACGACCCCATACTGCTTTGAACCAGCGTACTCTTTTCTAAAAGGTTTGCCTTTGTAATCTATAAACTTATCTAGCAATGTATACGCAGGATTCTTTGTTGCTATGTTCACAGCTATCTCAAGTTCATACAAAGTAAAATCTCTAGCAGGGATCTTCAGCTTATTACATACATGCTCCACTGCCTCGCATAACTCTGAATAATGAAAATCGCAATAGTTGTTCTCATGATAGAACTTATGAAGGGAATTCATGACTACAATTTTACTATCGTATAAATAAAGGAGTAGATTTCGCCACTCAGATTTGTATCTGTAAATTTCACCATATTTGTTGAATGAAGGACTAAATATTAAACCTCTCCATCTAAATGGTGTCCCACATCCTGCTATGACTTGTTGAGGGTTTTTGATTTTGGCAACCGCTCTGATTTTATCTGGCATATAAACTTAGTAAACAGAATTACTTCCGATTTCTCATTACATAGCTTATTGCTTCTGCATCATTTTCCAAATGTGTCTTGGATCGATTTCGCAGTAGCCATTCATCGATTTCGCTCTTTTTGAAGAACAGCTTCTTCCCGTTAGGACGGAAACAGGGTATCTTCTGTGTACATGTCATCTTATACAGGTAACTGGTGGCATATCCTGTATATTCTGCCAGCTCCTCGAGGTTTAGTATTGTCTTGTTTGAAAGGAGCATTTTTTCAATTCCATTCAACTTCGTCATGATGCTTTGTAAATCCATAAATCAAAATTTATGTCACAAAGGGAAAGAAAAGGCAAAGCACGACCAATAGGTAATATGTAATACGACAATGGCAGTGTGTATTACCTATAATGTTCTAATTATTTCCTCCAAGGATAAATAGTATTCCGAATTAACTTTTCGAAGTGGAACCTTGAAATTCGCTGGCCTGAAATCAAAATCTCCATTCGGACTACAAAAGCAATGATTTAAAGTAACTTTAAAATCAAGATTATAGCTTGTATTTACGTAGTCAATAAAAAAATTATCAGAAAGAATACTCACTAAATCTATCAGTGATTTCTTATTAACCTGCTTATTTTTTGTGGAGTAGGCTGTCCATACAATTTTATCGGTTATGCAGGAAAGGGGAATGTTTGAAAAAATAAAGCCAAATGCTATATCGGTTGTTTCACGCGAAATAAACCTTTCAGAGAGTGCATCCTTCAACTTGTAAATCAAAGCTTCTTCCTTTATCCATTTAAAAGTGCGTTTGCTAACAGCAAGTTTAGGTGCGTCGAACACTCGCAACCAGTGATATAGTTCATTAATGATTTCGAGGTCTCTATCAAAGATCACATCTTGGTACTTTTCCTTTAATGATATATATTCTTGAAGTTTCGCCTCTATTCTTTTGGTTAGATCATTCAAGAATATCTTCCTTTCAATTTTGTCTTTTATCAACCCAATTGCGGCATTAATCATTTCCTTCGAATGCGAAGAACTGTCACGATGCTGTAAATAATGGGAAGCCGCAAGATTACCAGGGTGCCTGATAAATAATTTCTCAAATGTATCTTCAGAAAAACGCAGTACATCCGCCATTGAAAATATTTTAACTACGTTAAGCTTACTGTGGGTAAATTATCAATTGCTTTCTCTTTCAAAGCTTGCACCACATGCGTATATCGTTGCGTATACTTCAAGCTAGTATGCCCCAACAAACTGCTTGCTGTATTCACGTCAGCCCCAAAGAAAATAATATTGGTGGCAAACGAATGCCTGGCACAATGCCACGTAATCTTTTTACTTATTTCGGCCTTTTTAACCCAATGCCTCAAATCTTTGAGGCAGGCAGTATGGGAGGGCAAAACAAATACGGCTTCTTTCGGCTCCCCACTTTTGCCTAAAATGCTAATCGCAGTATCATGTAGTCCCACGCTAACCTTATGCCCTGTTTTTGATTGCACCATTGATAGTTGCTTATTCTTTAAATCAATGTGCCCCCACTTTAAGGCAACAACGTCGCAGAACCTCAATCCGGTAAAACAAGAAAAAATGAATGCACGCTTAACCTCATTATTGGTGATCGGTGTTGCGGCTAAATTTCCTATTTCCTCAATCGTAAGAATATCCTTCTTAACACCCTCTACCCGCTTCACTGTTATATTTGCAGCTGGATTAATATTTATTACCTTATCTCGTGTTGCCTGTATTAATACTTTTTTAAATTTACTAAAGTAGTTTGCTGGACTTTCACCATTAAGTTCGTGTAATAGGTAATCTTTAAAATCGATTACAAAGCTTTCCGTAACTTGATTAATTGTAAGTCCTTTTACATTCATTTCTTTAAGAAAATCTTTGAATTTTGATTGAGTGCTAACAATAACACGCTTATCCTTCTTTTTATAGTTATCAATAAACGTTTGGAAATACTCCAAAAAATCAACCCTACCCTTAAACTTATTAACAATTTGAAAATCTGAACTTTCAAGTTCTTGCGCTCGACGGTTTCTTATACTTTCGGCAATCTCTATATTCTCTTTGTTCTTTTGCCTGTCAACCGGAGACGATGGCTTTAAAATAAGCTTCAAATGCTTTAAAAATTCATAATACCTTTTGCCATTGTGATAGATGTCTAAATATAGCGTAGTGGTACTATCAGAGTTTTTGCGCTTTCTAAGTTTCACACTCATTTTCTATTAGTTTCCTTTGGTTGGATAATGTTCTACAAAGGTATTAATTCCCTTGATATTAAGTAACAATAGGGTAACAAAAAGTAGGAAAGTAACAGAAATTAAAAAAGTACTAAAGGAAATAAAATGAGTAAAATCAATACTTTTAGGCTAATCAACACCCCTTAAAATAGTTGGTTGTGTTCCCGTACGTGCTACAAAAGTCCTGCAGAAATGCGGGACTTGTATTTCTTACCGTTACCTGTGATGCAACTGCGTATTCTTTCTCTTCTTATACCGGAAAAAGATCAGGTAAAAGATAAACACGATCGCTAAAAATCCGACTACAAACATCATAAAGAACATAACTCAAAATTTTCCTTTTAAGGTGTAAGGATGATGCCAACAGCCTTAGTAAAATTCTTAAGATTGCTCTTGTACAGTAGCGAAGGGCACGTTATACTTGCAAAAAACGATCTACAATGAAAAAACTATTACTTTCTATCTGTATGTGCGCCCTGGTGATAGGTGGCACATCTTGCAAAAAGAGCTGGACCTGCGTTTGCACAAAGAGCTATGATAATAACGGTGTAATAGAAACGGAAACGGAGTCCACGCCAATGACGGGATACAAAAAGAGCATGGTACAGGAAACCTGTGACGCTATGGAACGTACTTATTCTTCGCCGATCGTAGCGACATGCGACATAAAATAAGAAAATTCTATGCTGCAAAAGAAAGCCCGCTGTCCTGCGGGCTCTTTTGTTATAAAGGTTTTGATGCGTTTTATTTAATAAATTACGGAGCAATAGATACAGCATGAAGAAAAACTACTTTATAAGCCTCGTGGCATCGATAGGGCTGCTTATCGGCAGCAGTGCAAAAAGCCAGATAGCCTACTGGACGCAACAGTATAACCAATTGCCGATTCTCTATGACGTGACAGGGATCATCGGCTACGGGCCAAATATGGTACTGGGCGGCACACCATACTACACACATACGGTGAGCACAGCTTTCGACCCATCGACGAGCGGGCATAGGGTATATCGATTTGTAAAAGTGAATTCATTGCTGTTTGGCGTAGGTGATTCTGCCATATTAAAAAGCCATGATGACGGCGTGACCTGGGACACGACTACAATGAGCCAGCCATGGTACGCCGTTAGCTCAGCGGCAAGATTGTCGTATGAGGGAAGCAGGCTGTATGTATGGGACCCGAGTAATACTAATTTCGGCAATGTGCTGCAGACAACCGATACCGGTAACACCTGGACCTCTACAGGTTACCAGCAGCCGGACGGGAATGCTTTCCTGGTCTTTAACGGCGTGGCATATGCGAGCTCGCTGACGGGTCTGCAGTACAGCACTGACAATGGACAGAACTGGCAGTATGTGACAACGATAGGAACTGTGGTGAACGACATTAAGGTGTTCAACGACACAGTGTATGTGGCCACTAACCTGGGCGTATATAAGGGCACGGGTGATCCGGCTCACTGGATCGGTACAATTACGAAAAATACCCTGTGCCTGTGCAATACCGGGACATCGATGCTGTGCGGCACGCAGCAGGATGGCGTGTGGCAGTCAGATGCAAGCGGTACCGCCTGGTTCTCCAAAAGCGATGACCTGCCCTATACCGGCAGCGGTATGTTGAAGCCTGTTACAGAGCTGAGCTACAATGATTTTTATGTAATGGCCAATGTGCGGTTTGACACGACGGGTGTGGTGCATTATCTATACACCATGCCGATAGCTGCGCTGAGTGTACCGATGGCCGGTGCCGCGCTGGACGAAATGCAGGTTTATCCTAACCCGGCCAAAGACGTATTGTATATCAACACAGGAAGAACCATAACGAATATGACCGTTGTATTGATGGACCTGAACGGACGTGTGGTTGCTCAGCAATCGTATAACAATGTGAATACGATGCAATTGCTTTTACCGAATTTAGCTACCGGATTTTATGTGCTGAATGTGAGTGACGGGAACAGCAGTGTGTCTAAAAAAATAGAGATCACAAAACCATAAATAGTATGAAAAAAGTAACCGGCATAGGCGGTGTGTTCATTAAATCGGCCGACCCCGCCAAACAACGCGAATGGTATAACAAACACCTTGGTATCAACTCCAGTGAATACGGCGCCACATTTGAGTGGATCGACAAAGAAAGTAACGAACCAGGCATGACAGTGCTGAACTTTTTTAAAGACAGCACGAAGTATTTTGACCCCAGCACTAAGGAATGCATGTTCAACTACCGGGTGGAGAACCTGGAAGAACTAATGGAATCTTTGAAGCAGGAAGGCGTGCAGATTGTGGGCGGACCTGAAAATACAGACTACGGCAAGTTTGGCTGGATACTGGACCCGGAAGGAAACAAAATAGAACTCTGGCAGCCGTAAAAATAGTGGGTAAGGTGGCCATGGATAGCGGTATTGCAGGCGAAATGACCTTTGAACCAGTTACGAAAAAGAACTGGGGAAAATTTGTCCAGCTGTTCGGCGAGAAAGGTGCTTGCGGCAACTGCTGGTGCATGTACTTCAGACTGAAGAAGAGCGAATTTGAAGAAGGCAAACGCGATGAAGGCAACAAACAAGCGATGAAGGACCTGGTGTCGGATGGAATGCCTGTTGGCATCATTGGTTTGTACGACGGTGAACCGATAGCCTGGTGTGCATTTGCGCCACGCACTGATTTCCTGAAGCTACAAAACTCACGCGTGCATAAGCCTATCGACGATGAACCTGTTTGGTCAATACCCTGTTTTTTCATAGCAAAGGGATACAGAAGAATGGGCGTTTCAGTTGCGATGCTAAAGGGTGTGATAGACTACGCGAGGAAGAAAAAGATCAAGATCATCGAGGCCTACCCTACCATACCTACGCAGGATAAATTGCCGGATGCTTTTGCGTGGATAGGGCTATATAAGTCTTTCCAGCGCGCCGGGTTTAAGATCGTTGACAAGACGTCAAAGCACAGACCTATGGTGCGCTACTATCTATAGATTTAGTTATAGCTTTGTTAGGGTTTAGGAGAAAAACTATGATTACCGATTATTATTCCGTACTTTGTTGTCATTATACTCCCACCCATATAGGAAAAAATTCCTAATTTCACCGATATCATTAACAGTTAAAAAATAGTTTGTGACGACAATTGCGAGAAAGAATTATGTGAAATTCGCCCCGAAAGGTGAAGACAGCTTTTATGATACTGTAAAAGACCGTGTGGACCATTACCTGCATAGCAAAGGCATTGCAGAGCATGGTAACACGCTTATGTACATCAAGACGGCGGGGATGCTGGCTCTTTACTTCATACCTTACCTGCTGATAGTAACCGGGCTGGCATCCGTAAGCGGCTGGTTGTTCATGGCCCTGTGGCTCACTATGGGACTTGGCATCGTGGGAATTGGCACCGGCGTTATGCATGATTCCAACCATGGCGCGTACTCAAGCAATAAGCGGTTCAACACGCTGATGGGCGACGTACTGAACCTGCTGGGCGGCTACTCGCTCAACTGGAGGATACAACACAATATACTCCACCACACCTACACAAACGTGCAGGGCCTCGATGAAGACATAGACGCAGGCATATTGATACGTATGTCGCCGCAAAAAGAATACAAACGTTTCCACCGCTTTCAGCATATTTATGCATGGTTCGTCTATACGCTCATGAACTTGTTTTGGGTAACGGTGAAAGACTATCGTCAACTGCTGCGCTATGATAAACAAGGCCTGCTGCGCAACCAGAAAACGACACTGAGAAAATCAGTGATCGAACTGAGCATCTATAAAGGGATCTATATAGCCTACGTGCTGGTACTGCCAATCATTTTCTCGGGCATGGCCTGGTATATGGTTGTAGCGGGTTTTGTAGCTATGCATATGGTAGCGGGTTTTTCACTGGCTTGCATCTTTCAGCCGGCACACGTGATGGAGACATCGGACTATGCCGAGCCGGACGACAAACGTAAAATGGAAAATGCATGGGCTGTGCACCAGGTAATGAACACAACGGATTTTGCACCGAAGAGCAAAGTTACATCATGGTTTATGGGCGGACTTAACTACCAGATAGAACACCACCTGTTCCCGCACATTTGCCATATACACTATCCCAAAATCGCACCGATCGTGCGTGAAACTGCGCTGGAATATGGCATACCTTATAATGTAGTACCTACATTTTTAGGTGCATTGGTAGCGCATGGAAAGATGCTTAAGGTATTGGGCAAAGGTCCGGTGCCGGCTCCTCTGGCTCATCTTAAAGCTGTTCCCGTTCCGGTGATGGCGGAAAGAAAATATTAAACGCAGTCAGATCAGATAAATTATTAGCGGCCCACAGGCCGCTTTTTTGTTATCAGACACACTCCCAGACGGCATCGAGGAACCAATGCCGGCTGTCGTACAGGTGACTAATAGGCTTAAAGCCACAGTTTGCCGCAATGTCATTTGTTTGCTCTACCGTGTATTTTTGTGAGATCTCTGTATGGATGGGTTCGCCCTCTTTAAAGTCGAAACACTCTGTATCGCCCACACACACCCGCTGTTCAGCCAAGCTAACAAGATAACTTTTACATGCACCAGTGCCCGGATCGTAAACAGGATAGTGTTCAAACTTTTCCAGGTCGAAGTCCGCCCCGAGTTCATCGTTAATGCGGCGGAGGAGGTTCAGGTTGAAGCGCTTTGTTATGCCGCCTTTGTCGTTATAAGCAGCTAAGATAGTGCGAGGGTCCTTCTTCAGGTCGAAGCCTATCAGGGCGAGATCGCCAGTGTTTAAATGACTACGCAATTCCTTGCAAAAGCCATCTACTCCATCAGCAGGAATATTGCCGATATTGGAGCCAAGGAAAAGCACGATCTTCGGCCGGGAGGAGTCTCTTTTCTGCCGCTCCAGCATTTCAAAGTATTCGCCATTGAGGCCTTTGACCTTCAAACCCGGAAGCTGCAAAGGTAATTTTGTCTCGAGGTAATTGATGACGTTGGATGATATATCTATTGGGTAATAAGTGAAGGTTGCGTTTTCGGCTAACAGGCGCCTGAGCAGGTGAATAGATTTGGTCGCATCGCCAGCACCCAATTCCACCAACTCAAAGTCGTTGTAGTGACTGCGCAGCAGCGAACTCAGGGCGCCCGTCTGCTGTGAGAATATCTCCATCTCACAGCGGGTAGGGTAATACTCAGGACACTCCATGATATCCTGGAAAAGCTTATCGCCAACGGCATCGTAAAAGTATTTCGACTCCAGGTATTTTGAACGGGAGCTTAATCCCCTGACAATATCCTCGTAGAATTTATTCATGGTGCAGTTTTATTTCGCCAGCCTGATGCCGGTATATTGCCAGCGAAGCTGTGGGTGAAAAAAGTTCCTGTATGTATTGCGACTATGGCCGGGAGGCGTAACAACCGAAGAGCCGCGCAATACCATCTGGTTGATCATAAACTTGCCATTGTACTCTCCTATAGCTCCCTCTGCCTTCACAAATCCGGGATAAGGCAGGTAGGCGCTATCGGTCCACTCCCAACGTTTGCCCCACTCAAATTTATCCGACGCCGCTTCCCATTCAAATTCCGTTGGCAGGCGCATTCCCCTCCATGCCGCGTATGCTGCGGCCTCATAAAAACTGACGTGACACAAAGCAGCATCCGGATCAACGGGCTGCAAGCCCTGTGTAGTGTAATGATGCCAGGCACCGTCTATCAAATGCCAGTACATAGGCGATTGAACACAATTGTTCTTTACCCATTCCCAGCCTTCGGAATGCCAATGGCGAAAATCGGAATACCCGCCTGCCTGCATAAACTCAAGGAATTCCGCATTGGTGACGAGCGACCCCGATATACTATAGTCCTGCAAATACACTTTGTGGCGGCCTAGTTCATTGTCGAAACAAAAACCGTTCCCAGTATGGCCGATCTCGTATATGCCGGCAGGCATGTCAACAAATCCGCTTCGGCCTGCGCCACCAGCATCCAGGGGCTTCGAATCATAGGCCGGTAATAGCGGATTATTACCCAAAATGAATTTGATATCTGTACATAGCAGTTCCTGGTGCTGCTCTTCATGGTTAAGCCCCAACACAAGGAGATCGTATAGCTCTTTCGGGAGTTCACCTGAAAGCAAGGAATTCATTGCATCATCAACATGCTTACGGTAACAGTATACATCCGCTACGCCGGGGCGGCTTAGATTGCCACGGTCCGTACGCACCACGCGCGCCCCAACAGTTTCATAATAGCTATTGAATACAAAATTGTAGTTCGGGTCGAACTCGTTGTAGTCTTTCTGGTTTGGTTTGAGTATAAATGTTTCGAAGAACCAGGTGGTATGGCCCAGGTGCCACTTAGGAGGGCTCACATCCACCACGGGCTGCACCACATAGTCTTCCGTCTGCAGGGGTTTGCAGATGTCTTCCGTCCTTTGCCTTACTTCCTTATATTTTTCTAATAAACCCATAGTTATTGCAGTACAGCGCTTAATAGCTTTAAAGATATTAGTGTCTTATCCCATTGCCGATATTTTGTACCTATAGGACATTACCATTTATTTATTCTTATCAATATACGCCTTTAGGTCCGAGATAGTTTTTATTCCCAACTCATTGGCTTGTCGTTTCCGCATCATCAGCGCGTAGGCATTGTTGAAGCCTATCGGCTTAAGCCATTTAATGCCATACCGGCTCATGAAATTATCTTTCACGTACTCGTAAACGGCGTTTTTATCGGTTATCAATTTATTAACTGTCTCTGTATCAGCCTGCAGCAGCACTAACAAACCCGTGCCAGTATATTCAGGGTACATGTCGATCTGCTTATTGGTCATTGCATCGAAACATATCTTTGTACCGCCGAGACCGGTTTTCGTCTCAACGTCCAGGTCGGTGTAGCCCCTGATGAGCATGCTGTACATATTGATGAGTATGTACTGTTCGCCGAATATTTTGGAGCCGATCCGGATAGTTGCTTTTTTGCCGTTGCGCGGTTCCTTATACAAACCATTGCTGGTAAGGAAATCCTTCGCGATCTTATCCGGCAACTCATGCAGATAATCGGCCCTGTAGTTTAGCTCAGTCATGATAGAATCGCTAATGCGACCAGCGAGCAAGTTCAGGGCATCCTCCAGTTCCGGGTACTGTTGCAATACCTCTGCGCGCACTATGGGCGCCGCATAGTAAGGCGGAAAAATATTCTTATCGTCCTGCAAGCTCAGCAGATCATAAGCCTTGAGCCGGCCATCAGTACTATAGCCACTGATGAGGTCCAGCTTCTTTTCATATACGGCTTTGTACATCACTGCATCGCTTATTACAACCGTGCGTACGCGCATGCCGTACTTCTGTTTCAGACCCAGGTAACCATCTGTGCGGCCCATAAACTCGGGCGTAAAGCCAGCGAGTATCTTTCCTTCGTAAGCTGCCGGCACCAGGTAAAACGAAGAAAGGAGAAAGCCAAGTATGGGAAGTAGTAGCATCGCCATCCGCAGCTTGCGCCCGCTAAGCGACTGAATGCGTGACAAAAGAAAGTCAAATAAAATGGCGAGCAAAGCAGCAGGTATAGCCCCGGCCAGGATCATATTGGTATTGTTGAGCGAAATGCCGCCGAAGATAAACTCCCCCAGTCCGCCGGCAGCAATGAAGGCAGCCAGCGTGGCCACCCCCACGTTAATCACCGTGGCTGTGCGGATACCCGCTAGTATCACCGGCATAGCCAGGGGCAGCTCTACGTTTTTTAATACTTGCGCAGGTGTCATGCCCATGCCTTTGGCAGCCTCGCGCACGGCCGGATCGACCCCGGTGATGCCCGTATAGGTATTGCGAATAATGGGCAACAGGGCGTAAAGAAAAAGCGCAGCGATAGCAGGCTTTGCGCCGATACCTAATATGGGAATCATGAAGCCCAACAACGCAATACTCGGAATAGTTTGCATTATGCCTGCAAACCCCAATACAATTCCAGCCAGCTTTTTCCTTTTCGCGATCAGGATACCA
This sequence comes from Bacteroidota bacterium, assembly GCA_018267915.1. Taxonomy (GTDB): domain Bacteria; phylum Bacteroidota; class Bacteroidia; order Chitinophagales; family Chitinophagaceae; genus MKUN01. The sequence continues at coordinate 125,589 of JAFDXN010000014.1, forward strand.
AGTGGCAAGCCGATGGCAACCGCAATGAGTAAGGAAATAAAAGTGAGCCCTATGTGCTGCAAAGCCTGCTCGAACAGCTTATCGCGCTGCTGTGCCATAAATTGCCAAAGACTTTGCTGTTCGTTCATTGCAATGTAGCTGTGTATTCGCTGAACAATCGCAGGAGACTATCCTTGCCGATGCGTTTTACTTTACCGTTATTTTTGTCGGCCACGTAAATGGCATTTTTATCTCCCATTTTTTCCATAGCATCCCATATACTATAGTCGCTGGTCATTATTACCGGCCCCGGTTCGGCATCGAAGCCATACCATATATCGCGGAGCTTCACCGTTTTCAATGCTGCCTGCAGGTAATGGCCTGAGAAAAAACTGCGCACAAAATCACTGGCGGGTTTGAACAGCAATTCTGCCGCAGTGCCCTGCTGCTGTATGCGGCCCTTATCCATCAGGCATATCCTATCGCCTATCTCAAAGGCCTCATCGATATCGTGCGTCACCATCACTATTGTCTTCTTCTCATATTCATCGAGCTGCACCAATTCTTTGCGTATATGCGTGCGCGTCACAGGGTCGAGCGCACCAAATGGTTCATCCATTAATATTATTGGTGGATCGGCTGCCAAACCGCGTGCTATGTTTACGCGCTGCTGCTGGCCACCGCTCAGCTGTGCAGGATAATAATTGGCGTATTCGCGCGGCAGATGCAGTTTTTCAAGCAGCTCTTTGACTCGTGCATCTGTTCTGTCCCTGCTCCAGCCGAGAAGGCGCGGCACTACCGCAATATTCTCAGCCACAGTATAATGGGGGAAAAGACTATTGCCCTGCAATATGTAACCGATGCTCCGTCGTAACATTTCGGGCTGCTGAGCGGTGATTTTCCTGGCCTGGATGCTGATCTCGCCTGCCGAAGGTTCGATCAAGCGATTAAGCATTTTGAGCGTGGTGGTCTTGCCGCAGCCACTGGTGCCGAGCAGGATAAATTTTTCACCCTGTTTGACCTCAAAAGAGATGCCGGCCACCGCCCGGGTAGCGCCGTAATTTTTTGAAAGGTGCTTTACGTTTATCATTGGCGTCAACAGGGCATCTGCTTCTCTAACATGCATTAGTAATATAATGAAAGGAAGGGGAAAATCAAGCTGTTGGAAAAAATACGTGAGATATATAATACCCACTGCTTATATTCGCAAGCAAATTTTGTTTCTTAAAATCATAAAATACTCTTTTTCATGGCGAAAATTAAAGTTGCGAATCCTGTTGTGGAACTGGATGGTGATGAAATGACACGCATCATCTGGAAGTTCATTAAAGACAAACTGATACTTCCTTACCTCGATATAGACATCAAATACTACGACCTGGGCGTAGAATACCGCGACGAAACCAACGACCAGGTAACCATAGATGCAGCCAACGCTATAAAACAATACGGCGTGGGTATCAAATGCGCTACCATCACCCCGGATGAAGCCCGTGTGGAAGAGTTCAAACTGAAACAAATGTGGAAGAGCCCCAACGGCACTATCCGTAATATACTGGACGGCACGGTGTTCCGTGAGCCCATCGTTATCAATAACATCCCACGCCTGGTGCCCAACTGGACAGCGCCTATCTGCATAGGCCGTCATGCATTCGGCGATCAGTACCGTGCTACCGACTTTGTAACAAAAGGCAAGGGTAAGCTGACTGTAAAATTTGAAGGTGAGAACGGCGAAGTGATAGAGCATGAGGTGTACAACTTCAAAGGCGACGGCGTGGCGCTGACCATGTACAACACCGACGAGTCGATCATGGGCTTTGCGCGTGCGTGCTTCAACACGGCGCTGCAAAAAGGCTGGCCGCTGTACCTCTCGACCAAGAATACCATCCTGAAAAAGTATGATGGCCGCTTTAAGGACATCTTCGAGAATATTTATCAAACAGAGTTCAAAGACCAATTCGAAAAAGCAGGGATAACTTACGAGCACCGCCTGATAGACGACATGGTGGCGAGCGCACTGAAGTGGAACGGCAACTTCGTGTGGGCCTGTAAGAACTATGACGGCGACGTGCAGAGCGACACCGTGGCACAAGGTTTTGGATCATTGGGCCTGATGACCTCAACGCTCATCACTCCTGATGGCAAAACCATGGAGGCCGAAGCGGCACACGGCACCGTGACCCGCCACTACCGCGACCACCAGAAAGGCAAGCCCACATCTACCAACCCGATAGCCTCCATCTTCGCATGGACAAGGGGCCTGATGTTCCGCGGCAAGCTGGATGGCAACCAGGAGCTGATAGACTTCTGCCATGCGCTGGAGCAGGTATGCATCGAAACTGTGGAAAGCGGCAAGATGACCAAGGACCTCGCGGTATGTATACACGGCAACAAGGTGGAGCATGGTGCGCACTACCTCTACACCGAGGAATTTCTGGATGCGCTGGATGAGAATCTGAAGAAGAAAATAGCTTAGAAGAACTACAATAATAAAAAGATCCCGGCTAAACCCGGGATCTTTCTATTTAAGAAAATTAGGCATATCCATGCTGGCGTGAAGTACCCGGATTATAACTAGTCGTCCACGATCAATACGGTAAAATACTATGTGGCTTTCCTTATTGATGCTTCTCACACCCTGCTTTATCTCATTCCCTTCCCTACCAAGCTCTTTGTTGTCACAAAGCAATGCAAATAGAAAGTCAAAGTCTTCAAGATATTTTATCGCCTGGTCTAAACCGAAACGCTCCGCTGTGTATTCAAAAATGTTCTTCCAGGTCTTTATCCGCCTCTTGAGATAATATATATTGAGGCATGAGACTATTTCCGGTCTTTTAGCTTAGTCTTTACAATGTCCTTGACCGTTCGGTTGCTATCCGGGCTATTCCAGCCTTTCTCAATCTCCTGCCTCAGCTCCTCCAACACTTTGTTCCGGTAAAGCTCATGTAAACGAAGGGCATCTCTTACCACCTCAGATGCATTCTGGTAGTCTCCTGAGGCTAACTGTTCGTTTATATATCTTTCCTGTTTTTCGGTGAAACTGACGTTCATTTTAATACTTTTAGTAAAGTTACGGGTTATGGCCAAAATGGACAAATATGGACGTCTGTACCATAAGAATTTTTTAACTGTCCTGACGTTGCAAGCACGGCGCACACGCATCACATTAATTACTAAGGAGATGCAAATTATATTGAAGTGCTAAGGCATAAATCAGTATAAAACAGTAACTTCGCAGCCTGTTAAAATTTGGGCACTTATTATCTTGCAGTATATATGTACTTGTTTTGGCACTAGCCTTGCAATACCAAACAGGATAAAAAACGCAGGCAATGAAATGGCTGATACTGGCTATAGGGATCATCTTTGAGGTGCTAGGCACTATCAGCATGAAATATGCTGACGGCTTCACCAAACTGGTTCCCTCGATACTGGTATTCCTGTTTTATGGCATCAGCCTGGCGGTATTGGTTTTTGTGCTTGAAAAGATGGAAGTGAGCATTGCATATGCTATATGGGCCAGCGCAGGTACCGCGCTGATCGCAATTATCGGCATTATGTTTTACCACGAGCATGTTTCACTATTGAAACTGGTGTCGATAGGTTTGATAATACTTGGCATACTGGGCCTGGAGTTGTCATCCGATTAATTTTTTTGACGATAAGGAATTATGAATATTTTTTTAACCGGAGCTACGGGATTAGTTGGTGGAGAGTTGCTCGTCACGCTTTCTAAACGGCCGGAGGTAGATCAAATTTACTGCCTCATCCGTTCTCAGACGCATGAAGAAGCAATGGAGCGACTGGAGAAGGTCTTCGATCTGCACGAGGACGAGTTCGACAGGAGCAGGATCATCCCGGTTTTGGGCAATCTTTTTGACGATGACCTGACTGGATCGTTGATCAGCAACACCGCACTTAACAACATTGATGTAGTCGTTCACTCTGCCGCGAACACTTCTTTCTCGCGTGTGAATGATGACCTGGTAGAGAAAGCCAACATCGGCGGGCTTACCAAGATCTTACTGTGGGCAAAACAACTACCTCATCTGCAGACCTTCCTTTACATCGGTACCGCCACCATATGCGGTAAGGATGTGAAAGACCGTATAGTGCACGAGGATGAGTCGCCCAACCTGGAGGCTACGCACCTGGTAAAGTATACCTATACCAAGATGAAGGGTGAGTTGCTGATACGCGAACATTTGCCCGAAGACAAAATACTGATAGCGCGCCCGTCGATCATCATGGGCGACAGCCGCAATGTAGTGCCGCGTTCACCGGTGATACTTTGGGCCATGGCGACCATCAATCATTTGCGCCTGATACCGGTGAATGAATATGCACAACTGGATATCATTCCTGTGGACTATGCAGCAAGGGCTATCGTAGGACTGCTGTTCGCGCCTAACAGGCATTACCATGTGTACCATGTCTCTTCCGGGGAGGAAGGAGCAACGACTGCGAACAAGCTGTCGAAAACGCTTTCCGCCTACTTCGATGAAATGCCACCCTTCAACTTCATCAACAAGTCGATGCTGAACCAGGTGAAGCATTGGGCTAAGAACAGGCTGGCACCCGATAGTGAGTTATATGGCTACCGCGAGTACCTTGACTACTGGAAAGACACCTTCCAGGATAAGAGCAAGCTGCGTGTGCTCTTCTCAGGCCTCGACCCTTACCTGGAGTTCATGGAACTGGGCCACGTGTTCGACAATGCCCGCCTGCTGGAAGACGTAGATATAGAAAACTCCATACCCGCTGATATATACATCAATAACTCCATGCAATTTGTCGAAAAGCTCGACATCCTGGAAGGGGCGATTGACCCATAATATTCTGAAAGTCCCGCTAAAAGCGGGACTTCTTATTTATATCGGAATTCACTCTTATTTATCCTAATTTCGCAGCTCTGAATTTAGAATTAATTACTCATGGGATTATTTGATAAGCTCTTCAAACGGAACAAAGACCAGCAGGAACAAAAGGAAGCACTGGACGAGGGCCTGAAGAAAACCAAGGAAGGCTTTTTTTCAAAGCTGACCAAGGCCATAGCAGGCAAGGACAAGGTAGATGAAGAAGTGCTGGACGACCTGGAAGATGCGCTGGTAAGTGCCGATGTGGGTATTGATACCACCGTCGCTATTATCAATCGCATCGAAGCGCGTGTGTCTAAGGATAAATACCTTGGCACATCACAGCTCAACGATATACTGCAGGAGGAGATCATGGGCATGCTGACGGATGCGCCTTCTAATGAGTTTGAAACATTCGACACACCTCCCGGCAAGAAGCCTTATGTGATATTGGTAGTGGGCGTGAATGGCGTGGGCAAGACTACGACGATCGGCAAGCTGGCTTATAACTTCAAGAAGAATGGCAAGAGCGTTCTGCTTGGCGCTGCTGATACCTTCCGCGCGGCGGCTGTGGACCAGCTCACCATATGGAGCGAACGCGTAGGAGTACCTATCGTGAAAAAAGAAATGGGCAGCGACCCAAGTGCCGTGGCTTTTGAAACCGTACAAAACGGAATAGCCCAAAGTGCCGACGTTATAATTATAGATACAGCAGGTCGCCTGCACAATAAAGCCCACCTGATGGATGAGCTTGGCAAAATACGCCGTGTGATAGGCAAGAAAATGCCAGATGCTCCGCATGAGGTGATACTGGTACTGGACGGCAGCACCGGACAAAATGCCCTGGAACAGGCAAAACACTTTACTGCAGCAACCGATGTAACTGCGATGGCCATTACGAAGCTCGATGGCACCGCAAAGGGCGGTGTAGTATTAGCTATAGCCAACCAGTTCAAGATACCGGTTAAGTACATAGGCGTTGGCGAAAGGATGGAAGACCTGCAGGTATTCAACAAAGCAGAGTTTGTAGACAGTCTATTCAGTCTTGAAAAGTAAAACGTCACAGGTAGATAAAGAAATAGCCTTAAAGGAACTCCGGCAGATACCCGGCGTAGGCAAGTCCATTGCTCATGACCTGTGGAATATCGATATCAGGTCGGTGGCTGATCTGAAGGGTAAAGATCCGGAAGTACTTTACGACCTTTCCAACAGCTTTGCCGGCGCTGTGCAAGACCGGTGCCTGCTATATGTATTCCGTTGTGCAGTGTACTATGCGGAGACTCCTCCTGGCAAAAGAAGGCCTGAGAAGCTGAAGTGGTGGAACTGGAAAGATTAATTTGTATCTTTTCCTTTCGATGCGCGGCATTTATTCAGTCATCCTGTTAGCAAGCATTATCATTGCTTCCTTGCTGTTTCAAAGCAAAGCGGCGGATACGTTCGACAATGTAGATACATTCCACAAAGGTTTGGCCGGCATCGAAAAACACCTGGCTACCGGCGCTAATATTTACCTACAGGCAAGCGATCGCAGAGAAATGCTGCTCTTCCCCGTAAGTTATAACCTTGTGCCCGCACAAGCTGCAAATAATGACCACGGGCTCGACACCATTCTTACCATCGCAAAAACAACGGATAGCGACAGCATCATAAACGCGATGCTGAGAGGCCGAAAGATCATCTGGAACAATCGCGACAGCCAGTATTATTACTTCTTAAGTTCGGGCCATTGATGCAGCAGGCGACCAAACATATCCTATTTGTAGCTCAGTGCATTGCCTGCACCAGCATCATATACTTTTTGTCGCTGATCGTCCATCTGCCTGTCACTCTCACGGCACTGGTAGCAGTGGCAGCTGTTGCGGGTATTTGGTTCCTGCAACCAGCAGCGGCAAGCAACACGGCTAACCGCAGCGAACAAAGCTGGGCCGTGATCATATTGGCACTGGGCTGTTATTTCATCACAAAAAACGCCTTAAGCCTGGCAACCAAGCACGGCCAATTCGATGCTGTTGCGATCTGGAATCTATTTGCAAAGTTCTTGTCGGAGCCCGATAACTGGCATAGCATGTTCCAGGCAAGCGCCTCGCATCCTGACTATCCCTTGTGCCTACCCGCTTTCGAAGCCTTCTGGTTTCGCCTGTTGGGACCTTCGTCAGAGGTTCTTGTCCCGTTTGTGTTGAGCTTTTGCATCACCCTTTTTATACCGGCCATTATCTACTTTGAGCAGGTGCGAAAAAATTTGCCTGTTGCGGCGCTTGTTTTGTTTTTCCTTTCGCGCGACACGTTTTATATTGAAAAAGGAGTGTCGCAGTACGCGGACACCTTATTGGCCTTCTTTTTTCTTTGCGCATTTATATGTATCGATCATGCCAAAGAAAACAAGCGCTATATCGCATTATCTGCTGCCTTTTTAGGCGCCTGCATATGGACCAAAAACGAAGGCACAGTACTTGCCGCACTCTTCATATTATTCAATCTTCGAACTCTTTTTTCAGGGGGTGGCTTAAAATATCTCGCGGCAGGTATGGCATTGCCTTTATTGGCATGGCTGATCTTTAAAACTGGCTATGCACCGGCGAATGACATGGTAAGAGACCAAAGCAGCAATACGTTCACCTTCCTCCATACAGGCACCCGGTACCACACAATATGGCAGTCGTTTAAAACCAACCTCCATGATAAGTTTGGCTACGTAGAAAGTGGATTTTACCTGTACTTCATCTTGTGCATCCTGCAAAAGCAATGGCCGGGCAGGCATATGTGGCTGCTGCTGTGCTGCCTTTGTGCCTACTTTATGATCTATGTGATAACTCCGCGCGACCTCGATTGGCAACTGGCCACATCGCAAGACCGCCTTATGCATCAGCTGATGCCTGCTATGGTCTATGTTATAGCCAGCAAATTATCAGAGATCCGTTTTGCATTAGCAAAGAAGGAAACGTCGTAGCTCGGCGATTCCTTCAGTAGCCGGCCGCACTATGGTTATTACATTGCTGAAGTGCCCAACGGAGGGGATACGCCTATCGAGCACATATTTCGGCACTTCATCGCGCACATAATTCACAAGGCCTGCTGCCGGGTATACAACGAGCGATGTTCCTATCAAAATAAAAATATCTGCCTCATGCATCAGGGGTATGGCGTGTTCTATCATCGGTACTGCCTCCTCGAACCATACAATGTGCGGCCTTAGCTGTGCACCGTCTTCGGCCATATCGCCCAGCTTGATATCCGCGCGGATATCGTAAATCAAATCTTCGTTGCGCTCGCTGCGCATTTTTAATATTTCGCCATGCAGGTGCATCACTTTGGTAGAGCCGGCGCGTTCATGAAGGTCATCGATATTCTGCGTTATGATTTGCACGTCATATACTTCTTCCAACTCTGCGAGTCCTGCGTGAGCGGCATTAGGCTGCGCTCCAATAACTGCTTTGCGCCGCATATTGTAAAAATCGAGCACCATTTGTGGATTGCGTCGCCAGGCACGCGGCGTTGCCACGTCCTCCACCCTGTGGCCTTCCCAAAGGCCATCGCTGTCCCTGAAGGTCTTTAAGCCGCTCTCAGCGCTGATGCCTGCGCCCGTAAGCACAACGATCTTTTTCTTTTCCATTTACATGCTTTTTTTGCAGTTTCCTTTTACCCATGACATATGGCGTTACAACCAGCGCTATCATTGCACCGGATATAGGAGGGATAATGTAGTTCTCGTAGGCGCTTTTATCGGTGTTCAACGCCAGTTTTGCAGCCGCAACAAGTAAGGTCACAAAGCAAACTATGCCCCAGTATTTAATACTCATCGTGCTTTCCGCCGGCTTATCTGCAGGGAGCTTTCGTATGGCATATAATATGCAGAGCAAGCCTATCACCGTGCTCGTATGCTGCAATAGCTCATAAACCGGCACGTCATAACCGAATAGCGGTATTTTGTGCCTTAATACAGTTATGTGGTCGGAGATGGGTGTACGGGCATGCGTAAAACCATCCCACAACAAGTGTGAAAATGCACCCACAATAATTGAAAATATAATGACGGGCCATTGCGTTTTGAATGTACGCAGCCAGTCGATCTTTTTATAGCCCGTGAGATATTTTTTCAGAAATAGGGGCAGGTTGTCTATCAATTGGTCGCGCGCTGCGAGATGGAATAAAAACGTCAAAGCAAGACCCAACGGAAGATCGAAGTAAAAAACGCCCTGCCAGGTATGGCTGTACTCACTCCGCACACTCATCCTTAAAAAGTACTCAAAGTCGGGCACCACGCTGCCCACCACAAGGCCGGTGAGTGAATACCAGCGTCGCGGAAGGTAAGTGAGCGGCAATACGGCAGCCGGGTGAGAGAACGTAAATGGCATTGTTGTAAAAATAGGGCTTTACCTGAAGAATGGAATGCATCAACTTACACCACCATTTGCCAAATATATTTTGCTTAACTGGTATCGAAATGCCCTTAAACGTCCCATGCTATTATTGGCACGCTATGCACCTTACAGCTTTGTTGACGAAATTCAATAGAGAGTATACCGGAAGGGCTAACGGAGTACAGAAAAAATCTGCGAGAACTTGGATGTCCTGGTATTTACGGACAATAGATAGTCGCCGGGTTCCAGACCTTTCAGAGAGATTGTTTCCACGTACTGGTCTGTAGCGGATTTATTCCACTGCTTTAACCGCCGGCCTTGTGCATCGCATATCGTTATTGTGAATGAAGATGCCTTGTCGAGCCGCAACTGGAGCGTAATAAAATCATGGGCGGGGCAGGGGAATAATGCTATGTTGCCACCGACACCTTTAGGCCCTGTCACTTCCAAATTAGTAAGGGAATAAAAATACCTGTAGTAATAATCGCCACTGCCGTCGACCCAGGCATTTGAAACGTTGTCCCACCACTGCAAACCCTGCGTAAGAGGCTGGTTGAAATTGTTATACGTAAAAGAATACTTTTCGGCGTTTTTATAACCTTGGAGGCTATTATCCCATACTGATAGGACACTGTCAACCGTATTATTATTTACGTCATAAAGATTAGTATCCTTTTGCTGATGTTGCCATGTACTAGTCGTTGTATTCCAGCCATCCTCGTAGTGAGAAAGCCTGCTGCCGGCGGCATTGTAAGTATAGCTCTCCTGCCAATGGTTTTCCCATGTAGGTGCTGCCCAAACTTGTTGAAGTTTATACACAGGCTGCCCGGCTACGTTATTTGAGTACAAAGAGCGCTGGTCGGGCACAAAACCGCTTTGCCACAAGTCCATCTCGGAATAGGTAATGTTTTGGTTAGCATCATATACAGTGATGGTTCGTCCAACCGTGTCCCAAACGTTCGTGTTATTTGTCCATGTAACCTGCAGCTCGAAAACCGTATCCCCTGAATAAGTATAGATATAATGCCCTTGCGCGCTAAGCAAAAGCCCGGTGAAGTATTCGTGAAGATGCTCTGTTAACAAGTTACCATTATACAGATAAGTCTCCCTATCATTTAGGTACCAATTATTGGCAGTTGTATCCCACATCATATTCTCGGACTGAACCAGGTTATCATTAACATCGTATGTATAAGAAACTTTGCCCCCATTCACCCAATTATTGCTTCCATGCGGATTTGCCTCCCACGAATTGTAAGTCAGCAACTTACCCGACTGACTATAACCGTAACCAAACTTATAAAATGTGTTATAGGAACCATTCTGAAAAAAGAACTTGAGGCCGGTGTCGCATTTTAAGGTTCCCCGCATGTAATCCCTGCCATCACCCACACTGCTATTCCCGGGGTTGTAGCTGAAATAAGAAGAGTCAAAAGCGTGGTGGTCAAAATCAACTTGCACTGAGGTAAGACGCGAGATAGTTTGCGAGCTAGCGACAGTGCTGATGAAACACAAAGTTGCCAAAAGCGATGGAACATGCATAAATTGTATTTTGATGTAATTACAATAACGCAAACGCCACATAAATATTTTATATGCAGTGGTTCTTTCAGGCAACAGAAGAAAGTCTTGATAGTAGGCGCTTCTAATTCCGCTTCGCCTGCAACTGGCTTTGCTGCAGCTTGTATTGATATTGGTGGTAATTGGCCGCTTCCAGCTCCCGCACGATGCCTTCCATGTCTTTATCGTCGCCATTGGGGTCGTACTCCCGTTTGAGGCTGTTATTGAAAATGAGCGCTACCGACTGCCAGATAACGGCCGAGAAGCCGCCTTTTAACTCCTTGATGATGCCATAGCAGTTCTTGCCCGTTTGCCGGTCTATCAGCTTTACCAGCACCTGCCCCTGGCTGATGGTCAGGTCCTCCAGTTCGCCTTTAAAGCGCTTGTTCAGTTCACGTTCCACTGTCTTCAGGTAGGCTTTGCGCGCATCGCGATGGTCACCTATTTTGGCCAGGTTCACGTCTACATCTTTCAGCACATCTGCTGCAGTCACGGCATAAGGATACACTTTATAGACGTTGTAATACAGCATGTCATACTTCCGCCGCTCCTTCGCGAACTTCTTCAGCATCCTGTCGGTCTTGTACACATCGGGCAGGAATATCATAGGTATGGTGTCCTTACCCTCCACCACGGCGCCCAGCAATATCGTATCGCGGGCAGTACGCGTTTGCGCCCCGAGCGGGGCTATAGTGGCTGCCAGGAGCAAAAACACCAGACTTATATACACCAGGCTTCGTAACATCTGCTACCGTAAAGTTCCTCAATTTAAACGGCATTCAGACACCTTATTGTACAGCGCCAATGGAAAAACATGTTAAAATTTTACTCCGTTTGGCCTGATTTTTGAACCAAAAAGGCCATGTTGCAATACCTTTGCAGCGGCAAACAAGCCCTTTGATGAAACATAGCCTTACGATAACGGTATTTTTCAGCCTATTCTTTACGGCCTGCACCCGTAAAGAAGAAACTATTTTGACCAAACAGCAGTTGAAAGCAAAGGCAGACTCGATAGTAGCTATGAAAAAAGCTGATATCAGTCAGCAGGCAGCCGAAGACCTGGACCGCAGGAGCTCGATAGAAGTAAAAGCTAAAGCAGACTCGATAGTAGAAGCATGGCAGGCCAAACAACCCAAGGCTCAGGCGGATAGCACAAAATAAACCATGGACATACCCGGCTATAACGATCGACCGATCCTCTTCTTCGATGGGGTATGTAATCTTTGTAACAACTGGGTACAATTCGTCATCAAGCATGACCGGAAAAAACAGGTAATATTCGCTTCACTCCAATCGGCCTACGGAGAAAAAGCACAGAACGAATTAAGAAAACAAGAAGGTTCAGTGCCCGATAGCCTGCTGTTATATTATAACGGTCGCTTTTATTCCCGGTCTTCAGCCGCACTAAAGACCGCTCAGCTAATAGGTGGTTCGTGGAGCTTGTTTTCCGTGGGCTTTATCTTGCCACCCTTTATCCGAAATGCAGTGTACGACTGGATAGCCCGCAACCGTTATAAATGGTATGGAAAGCACGAGGAATGTATGATACCCACACCCGAATTAAAAGCCCGCTTTTTGCCTGAATGATTTTTACCAAAACATTTTGCCACGGCTAGTCTAAATTTGAACTCATGAACAGGACCATAGGATTTTTATTGCTGGCTTTGATCTTTTGGAACACGTCCCGTGCACAGGAGGTATTGTATTCACCTTATCAGAAATTTGATTTTCGTGGCGGCGACTTTTCGGTGGTTGGCAAGGTGGGCGGACTGGTGTATACCTACCGCGGATCGGAAGAAGGCTTTTTCCTCGATGCATATAACGATACCATGGGGCATACCGCTACTGTAGTGCTCGACTTTTTCCCGAAGAAAATATACGAAACACGCTTTGTTCTTTCAGGTGACCATATCATCGTCCTCTACCAAGCCATAGAAGGCACTAAAGTGATACAATACGCCGCCCTCCTCGATGAAAAAGGCAGGCTGCAAAAAGGACCATTACAATTATCCGAAGCAAAAACAGGCATTTTCGGCCCGACGCGCAATTATTTCTCCTCTGCAGTGTCCGACGACAAAAAGACCATCGTTGTATATAGCGCCACTGAGAAGGGCGATCACCTGGATTTCGAAGGCAAATGGATAGACGATCAGCTAAATGTAGTCCATCGCAACCGCGCCACTTACAAGAGCGACGGCAATGACATCAACCGCAGCGAAGGCATCGTGGCCAACGACGGCACTTTTTACCTCCCGGTTTACACACCCATCGGCGGCAAAGACTATTCCGACCAGTTCTGGCTACTCAGCATGCCTGCGCAGGCAGGTAAGTTCGCAGCCAAAGAGATGCCAATGGAAAACCGCTTCCTGGCCAATGTGTATGTGAAGCTGGACAACAATAACAACCGCATCTACATCGGCGGCTTCTATTCTGACAAAAAGAACGGGAATTACATCGGTGCGGTCTATGCATACTACGACATTGCTTCATCCGGTTATATGAACAAAAGGATGCTGCCCTTCGACTCACAATTCGTCATGGAAACCGGTGAGCGGAGTAAGAAACACGCCTTTAATGATTATGTACCGAAGCAAATGATCGTCAAGAACGACGGCGGCTTCGTGCTCATAGCGGAGAACTATTATGTTACCACACGCAGCAATTATTCTCCGGCATGGGGCTACTATTCCTGGTATTCGCCCGGTGGCATGTCAGGCACCATCCGGGAGTACCATTATAATGACATCCTCGCCCTGTCATACGACGGCAACGGAGCCAAACAGTGGCATGCCTTTGTGCGCAAGGAGCAATATTCCCAGGACGATGGAGGCGTCTTCTCCTCCTATGCGCTGCTCAATACCGGCGGCACGCTAGCCTTTATGTTCAATGACTTTAACGCCAGCCGTTCGCGTATCCAGCTCGGCACGGTCGATGCAGATGGCAAAACCAATATGCGTTCCTTTAGTCCGGAGGGGAATAGCATGCCCGACTGGCTGCCACGTTCCGGCAAACAGGTGTCGGCGCGCGAAATGGTGGTACCCTGCCTGAGGAGAAGGGAGATATGCTTCGCTAAAATTGTATTTTAGCCCAAAATTCAGCTGGTGCTGTCCTTATTTCGCAACAATAATCCATATACCGTCATCATACTGCTCATAGGCACTATGATCCTAAAACTGCAGGTGCTGACCCATCCTTTATCACCCGCAGCCATCGACGGTTATTTTTTATACAACAATACGTTACACGCCCTCGATTATATTTTTCGTGGCAATGCGTTCGCCTATACTTTCTTTACGGTGGTGCTCTTGTTTGCACAGGCTATGTATTTCCAGTTCATCAGTGTGCGGCACAAGCTTTATCCCCGCCCCACTTACCTGCCTGCGCTGGTGTTCGTAATGCTCAGTTCTATCTACCCGGCATTCAACTACTTCGGCCCCACCCTACTCATCAATTGGTGCCTGCTGGGTGGTATAGATACCATGCTCTCATTTAGCCAGAGTCTGCACCCGAGAAAGCAACTTTTCAATGCCGGCTTCATTTTTTGCCTCGCCGCCTTATTACAGTTCTCAGCCGTAGGCTTCCTGCTGGTCTTCTTTGTGGGCGTAGCGCTGCTGCGCAGCTTTAACCCCAGCGAATGGGTAGTGAGTGCGATGGGCTACTTTACGCCGCTTTATTTTTTTGCGGGCATTCTTTTCCTGGTCGATCAATTGCCACTGCTCACCAAATGGCCGCATCTTGGCTTATCATTGCCTACACATATCACATCAGCCAAATATTTCATCATTTCCATATCCGGCCTTTTGATCCTCTTTGTATGCGGCTTCTATGCTATGCAGAGCCAGATAGCCAAACACAGCGTCTATGGCCGTCGCATCTGGTCAGTTATTATTTTTTATTTAGTTATGTCGGTAGCGGTGGCTGTATTTACAGAATATTCTGTTAAAAGTGCCTGGTTATTGATAATACCCGCATCATCCATGATTATTACACACGGTGTTGCGCTTGAAAAAAGTAAACGGTTTAGTAATTTCACGTTTTATTTCTTCCTTGCAATTGTGATTGCCTGCCAGCTGGCAGCTAAATGATCTATAGATAAATGAAATTCGGAATCATTGTTTTTCCCGGCTCTAACTGCGACAGGGATATGATGCATGCTTTGCAGGACGACCTGCAGCAAGAGGTGGTGATGCTTTGGCACAAAGACCGCGACCTCAGCATGTTTAGCCAGGACGACTGTATAGTGCTGCCGGGGGGCTTCTCTTATGGCGACTACCTGCGTTGCGGCGCACTGGCCCGCTTCAGCCCCATGATGGAGCAGGTAATAAAATTTGCTAATGACGGGGGCAAGGTCCTCGGCGTTTGTAATGGCTTCCAGATACTCTGCGAATCAGGCTTGCTGCCAGGCGTGTTGCTGCAAAACGATCATCAGAAATTCGTTTGCAAGAACGTGCATATCAAGAGCGAGGGAAAAACCAACCTTATAGGCCACAACGTGGGCGAAAAAGTGCTGAAGATACCGGTGGCACACGGCGAAGGCAGGTATTTTGCCGATGCTGCTACCATGGAGCAGATCAACGCCAACAACCAAGTGGTGTTCCGCTATTGTAACGAGGCAGGCGAGATACACATCAACTCCAACCCCAACGGTGCGATCAACAACATTGCCGGCATCTGCAATAAAGACCGCAACGTGTTTGGCATGATGCCCCACCCAGAGCGTGCCTGTTCCGAAGCATTGAGCAATACCGACGGCAGATCTATTTTGCAGGCATTTACGTACATGAACTGATGAACGGCTTATGAAAAAAGTAACCATTTTTCTGACAATGGTCCTGGCCCTGGCTGGTTTCAGCGATCGCGCTTCAGCACAAATGAAAGACCCCACCACCTGGACTTATGAAGTAAAGAAGACAGGCGCCAATCAATACGACCTCATCTTCCACCTTTCCCTGGAAGATAAGTGGCACGTTTGGGCCATGAAGCCGGGCGGCGACGGAAGCCTGATACCTTTGTCGTTTAGCTTCGATAAAAATCCGAACGTGAAATTCGTTGGAGGCGTTAAGGAGTCAAATAAAGGTGTCACCACAAACAATGACATCCTTGGAGGCAATGTCACATACCATGTAGGAAAAGTAGATTTTACCCAAACAGTAAGTGTAAAAGGCAAAACCAAAATAAGCGGCAAGTACGAGTACCAAACCTGCAACGAAGAACTCTGCCTGCCACCAAAAGAAAAAAAGTTCGAATTCGTTATAAAGTAACCTTAGCAAACATCTGCAATGCGTATTGTAAAAAGTTTATGGTTATTGTTGATCAGCTGCCTTTTTGCAGTTTCTGCGTTTGCGCAAATGACAGCAGACCCAACCACCTGGACCTTTGAGGCTAAGAAAAAGGGTAACAACAATTATGATCTTATTTTCCATCTTAAGCTCCAACCACACTGGCACATTTGGTCTTTCAACCCCGGCGGTGATGGCTCATTAATATCTCCTTCGTTCACTTTTGACAAAACGGGGACTTTAAAACTGGATGGCAAAACGAAAGAGAAAGGTAAACTTATTACTGAAGATAATCCTGCTGTGGGCATTGTACACATGTACTTAAACCAGGTCGATTACATTCAATCGGTGGCTGTTACCGGGAATGGGAAAATAACCGGAAAATATAAATACCAGGTTTGCGATACAGAAAAATGTCTGGCCGCCAAAACAAAACCTTTTTCATTCGATATCATCGATGCTGTAGCAGTTGCCGGTGCCGATACCCCAAAAACTGCTGTAACTGCTCCACCTGCCGACACCTCGAAACCCAGCATGAGCGCATCAAAAACAAATGCGGATGTAGCGCCGGTCGATGGCCCAAAAAAAGTAAGCATTGAAAAACCAAAACAAGGCTCTCTTTTAAGCCTTTTCTTCGGCGCATTAATAGGCGGTATACTTGCTGTCCTCACACCCTGCGTTTATTCGATGATACCTATTACGGTAAGTTTCTTCACCAAGCGCAGCAAAACGCGCGCTGAAGGTATCCGCAATGCTATTTATTATTCGCTTTCTATTATCATTATATTCACCGTCCTTGGCATACTGATTTCTGCCATCTTCGGCGGCAATGCGCTTAATAATCTTTCTACCAACTGGATCGCCAACCTGTTCTTCTTTGCAGTGTTCGTCATCTTCGGTATATCATTCCTCGGCGCCTTCGAGATACAGCTACCCTCTTCCTGGACCAGCAAAACCGATTCCAAGGCAGGCGTAGGCAGCTTCGCCGGGATCTTTTTCATGGCTCTTACGTTGGTTATCGTGTCCTTCTCCTGCACAGGCCCCATCATTGGCCCGCTGTTAGTAATAGCAGGGCGCGGTGGCATCACGGGTCCCGCCATCGGTATGTTTGGCTTCTCCGTTGGATTGGCTTTGCCTTTTGCGTTATTTGCCGTATTCCCCGGCATGCTCAATAAGATCGCTTCTTCGGGTGGCTGGCTCAACCAGGTGAAGGTGACCCTTGGCTTCATTGAAATGATGCTGGCACTTAAGTTTCTCTCCAATGCCGACCTGGCCCGTGGCTGGCGCCTGCTCGATAGGGAGGTATTTATCGCCATCTGGATCGTATTGGCTGTATTGCTTGGTGTGTACCTGCTTGGCAAGCTCAAGCTTTCGCACGACGATGCACCGGCTAAGAACATTTACGGGCAGGAATATGTCTCCTTGTTCAAACTCTTCCTCGCCATCGGCTGCTTTTCCTTTGCAGTTTACTTGTTGCCCGGCATGTGGGGTGCGCCGCTCAATGCCATGAGCCAGTTTGTGCCGCCCATGGGCACACAGGATTTTGTGCTGGGTGCAGGTGGCGGCAATGGAGCTGCTGTTGAAACAGGTGGTGACAAGCCTGTGAAGTATGTAGACGTATTGAAGATCTACGAGCCCGAAGTGGTGCGCAAATTCGGTCTCGTTACCTATTACGATTATGACGAAGCGGTGGCTGCATCCAAAAAATTAAAGAAGCCGATCATGCTCGATTTTACCGGCATCAACTGCGTCAATTGCCGCAAAATGGAAGGCCAGGTGTGGTCAAACCCCGAAGTAATGAAAAGGCTGAAGGAAGATTTTGTTATAGCTTCGCTCTATTGCGACTATGACAAGCTCGACCTGCCAAAATCCGAACAACATTTCTCACAAGCCCTCCAGTCCGACGTAGTGACACTGGGCGATAAGAACGAAGACCTCCAGGCTACCAAGTTCAACTCCAACTCGCAACCTTTTTATTTCTATGTTGATGAGAACGGCAATAAGCTGGCCGACAGTGGTTACTCTTATAATCCCGACGTACAGCGTTTCATCAACCATCTTGAGAGGGTAAAAGAGAAATACAAACAAACACACTCCTGATAAAATAGGTGCAGGGGCCTTTAACCATGCAATCGTGGTTCAGGTATGATAAAGAATGTTTCCATAAAATTAATTCCGGCCTTTGCTGCCGACGAGCGCAGGCTGAAAATGCAGCTGGCCGAAGAGCTGGCCGTAAATCCAAAGCGCATCACCGGCTATCATATTCTCAAGCGTTCCATTGACGCGCGCTCACGCCAGGCACATTTTATTTTACAACTCGAGGTCTTTATCGATGAGCCGGTAAAGGAACTCGCCGTTTTCGATCCTCAGCTACAGGATGTAAGCAATGCACCGCATGTGGTCATAGTAGGGGCGGGACCCGCAGGTCTTTTTGCGGCTTTGCGTTTCATCAGCCTCGGTATTAAGCCCATCGTCATCGAGCGGGGCAAAGACGTCCGTAGCCGTCGTCGCGACCTTGCAGCTATGAATAAAGAAGGCATCGTAAACCCGGAGTCGAACTACTGCTTTGGGGAGGGCGGTGCGGGCACCTACAGCGATGGCAAGCTCTACACCCGCAGCACCAAGCGCGGCAATGTGCAGCGCATACTGCAGCTCTTCGTACACTTTGGGGCCGACGATAGTATACTCTATGATGCACACCCCCACATAGGCACCAATAAACTGCCGCAGATCATCACCGCGATGCGCGAGCAGGTAATAGCCTGTGGTGGTGAGGTGCGCTTCAATACCAAGCTCACAGACATTGTGCTGGATGGTGACCGCATCAAAGCGGTGTCCACCTCCACTGGCGAACAGATACCATGCAGCCATGTATTGCTTGCCACCGGCCACTCCGCCCGCGATATTTTTACGCTTTTACATAGCAAACAGATCGGGATCGAATGCAAGCCATTCGCGCTTGGTGTCCGGATAGAGCATCCCCAACTCATTATCGACCGCTCGCAATATCATTGCGTAGTTCGCGATCCCTATCTGCCACCTGCCAGTTATTCGCTGGTAGCGCAGGAGTATGGAAGGGGTGTTTTCTCATTCTGCATGTGTCCCGGCGGTATCATTGCTCCGGCGGCCACTGCCCCCGGCGAGATCGTTGTGAATGGCTGGTCGCCGTCCAAACGCAATAATCCTTACGCCAATTCAGGCACCGTAGTAGCTGTTGATGAAAAAGATTTTGCGCAATATGGTTTCGCGGGTCCGCTGGCAGGCATGCAATACCAGCAGATGGTAGAGCAGAAAGCTTTCGGGATCGGCGGCGGCCAACTCGTTGCGCCCGCTCAGCGTATGGTCGATTTCGTGGAAGGAAAAGTATCTGCCACCCTGCCCGATTGTTCTTACCTGCCCGGCATTCATAGTGCCGCAATCAAACAGGTATTGCCCAAAGACGTGAATGAGGCCTTGCGCAAAGCGCTGGTCGACTTTGGAAAGAAAATGAAAGGCTATTATACCAATGAAGCTGTATTGGTTGCCACCGAGTCGCGCACCAGTTCACCCGTACGCATCCCCCGCGATAAAGAAACACTACAACACCCGCAGATCATGGGCCTTTACCCATGTGCTGAAGGCGCAGGCTACGCCGGAGGTATCGTTTCAGCGGCAATCGATGGTGAAAGATGTGCGGAGGCTATTGCTGCGCAAATGCAATAGTTATTCCGGATCGCCCAGTATCTCTGCCACACGGCCTATTTGGCCGTCTTCCAGTCGTACTTTGATACCTCTTGAATGATATGGCGCGCTAGTAAGCAGGTTCTTAACGATCCCGATAGTTTGCTTACCGCTGCGCTGGTCTTTTTTCAGAATGATGGCTACTTCCAGCCCGGGGTATATATCTGCCCGGTTACGTCCGTTCATGCTGCAATTTACGATTATCCTATGCTTTCTCCGCCCTTAGGTATTAGCTGTACATTCACCCCAGGCGTAAGGCCTATGCAAACTTCTATACAATCGAATTTGAATGATCCCAGCTGTATCTTTTTTTGATAATCGTCGGCTGTTATCAATGTCTTCACGATCACGCTCAGCAATGGCTTTTCTTTGTGCTGTTCGATGATCGCATTGCGTCTTTCCTCGTCTACATCTTTAAATTTCGCAAAATGGAAAGTTGCAGAAGGCGGTAGTCCTATACCAAGGGTGATGCCCTTCGTCTTAAATCCTATCTCCTCGATGATAGGCGACAGCGATATCAGGTCGCTGGTAAAGTTGGCCGACTTCTCCCTTGCCGAGTCGGTCATGTCAGAGAATTTCTCAGTCAGCTTTTCGAAATTGAAAATGCCTTCCATGCCGTCTTTAACTGCATCTTTTGCATCGCTTATCCTATCCGATACTTTGTTGATCAATTCTTTCATTATTCCTGTTTTTAAAAATGTTATCGTTTTGAGGTGGATGCCATACCAACAGAACGCGATATCTTCTTTCTTGGTTCCAGGCTTAAAAATAAGGCTATAAAACAAAAGCCTATGCAATATTATTTGTATCCGGGCGTTCTAGTACTCACAATATATTCACCACCTCATACACACAATATGCGCCACCATTTGTCACTAACCATCTTGCTGAGTTATTTGTTCATAAACGCAGCTTCAGGCCAATCGGGATATCATGATCAAGTACGAGGCACCCCTTTTATCGCAAAACATTTGCATCGCACTTCAGCTTCAACGCACTTTGCATCCAAATCAACTGCAACCGGCTCCCGCCTTACAAAAGAAGTTAATACAAATTTTGATGGCATCTCGCTTGTCCCCACCGATTCTACCGTATATGTATACTCCGGCTCCCGCGGTGGCGATCTCGACCACACAATGAAGTTCGATACCGCGCTACAATTTGCTTATGATGGGGGAAACTACGACAATGGCTATCGAGCTATCCAGGTGTTCGATGCCAGTAACAACATAACCTATACTAAAGTGTATGCATGGGATCCTTCCGGCAACGCGTGGGTCAATAGTGACAGCGTATATTATAGCTACGATGCAAATAATAACCTGCTCAAGACCACGGTAACCGAATGGGATAACAATAATTCAAACTGGGCAAACCTCAACCGTGACTCCTCTGTTTATAATGCCGGAAACGAAGAGATATCGCATACCTGGCAGGACTGGGACGGAAATACCGGCACCTGGGTCAATAATGAAGAAGATATTTACACCCACCTTTATAATCAAACTGCTACAACGCTGATAAAGGTCTGGAATGCTACCCAATGGGATTCACTTGTCTTTTTCCACAACGTCTTCGACGCGAGCCATAACATAATGATCACAGAAGAGCAGGATAAAGATATGGCAACCCAGCTTTGGGTCAACCAGCGAAAGGACTCCTTCACCTATGATGCATCTAACAACAAGCTGACCGATCTGCAATACAACTGGTATAATGACTCATCCAGGTGGATCAAAAGCCGACTTACTTCTTCCAGTAACTTCACCGGTCACTCTCCACAAACAGAAATCATACAGGACTGGGACGATCTTACACAATTGTATAGCAATGTCACGAAAACAAACAATAGCTATAACAGCTTTGAGCAATTGACAGCATTTACGAATGAATCATGGATTAACAACAACTGGGTTTCCACCTTCGGCAATTACGGCGGCAGATATTACTATGAAGATTATGACCTGCATGTAACGACATTGAGCGCAGTCAACGGAGACATCTCCATTTATCCGGTACCTGCCGACCAGGAGCTGAATGTCCATATCACCTGGGATGAAACTCAATTAGCCACAATGAATATAACGGATATGCGGGGATCGCTGGTCAGGACACTTGAATTACCCATTGGCAGCGACGTTCGGCAAACGATAAGCGTGGGCGACATACCCGCCGGCAATTACCTGATAAGGGTTGACGGCACAAAAGGACACCTGACTCAAAAATTGACTATTCGCCGATAGTATATTAAAAGTAAAGGCTACTCAAATGAGTAGCCTTTACTTTCTATAACGTCAAAATATCAATTCGCGAATTAGTTCGCACTTACAGCTTTCTGCACCAGTTCAGCAGCTTCACTGAGCAATATGGCACTCTGTACCTTCAGGCCCGAGTTCACGATCAGTTCCTTTGCCTGCTCTGCATTCGTACCCTGCAGGCGCACGATGATCGGGATATTGATATTGCCGAGTTTGTTGTAAGCTTCTATCACACCGGCAGCTACCCTGTCGCAACGCACGATACCACCAAAGATGTTGATGAGGATCGCTTTTACATTCGGGTCTTTCAGTATGATACGGAAACCGGCTTCAACCGTTTGCGCATTCGCAGTACCGCCCACGTCCAGGAAGTTCGCAGGTTCACCGCCCGCCAGTTTTATCATGTCCATGGTGGCCATTGCAAGGCCGGCGCCATTCACCATGCAGCCTACATTGCCGTCCAGTTTCACATAGTTCAGGTTATATTCGCCCGCTTCTACTTCCGTGGGATCTTCTTCATTTTTATCGCGCATGTCAGCAAGGTCCGGGTGGCGCATCAGCGCGTTCTCGTCCAGGTTCATCTTGCAGTCCACAGCTATTATTTTATCATCAGCCGATTTGAACAGTGGGTTGATCTCCAGCATAGAGCAGTCGAGGCCAACGTACGCATTATACAGGTTGGTCACAAACTTCACCATGTTCTTGAAAGCCTCGCCGCTCAGCCCGAAGTTGAAAGCGATCTTCCTTGCCTGGAAGGCCTGCAGTGGCAGGTTAGGTGTCACCCACTCACGGAAGATCTTGTCCGGTGTGTTGTGTGCCACTTCCTCTATATCCATACCACCCTCCGTGCTATACATGATCACGTTTTGCTTTTTTGCACGGTCCAGCAATATCGAGAGGTAAAATTCCTTGCGCTCGCTTGGGCCATCATAATACATGTCCTGAGCTACGAGTATTTTATGCACTTTCTTCCCGGCAGCACCCGTCTGGATCGTTACAAGCGTATTGCCAAGGATGTTCTTGGCTACACGTTCCACGTCTTCCGCGCTCTTGACTACCGAGACACCACTTTGATCGGGCACTTCTTTCATGCGGCCTTTACCACGGCCACCGGCGTGTATCTGCGCTTTTACAACGGCAAACTTGGTCCCGTTGTTAACAGCTATTTGTTTGTAGGCGTTTACAGCGTCATCTACCTTTTCGGCAGCTATGCCCTCCTGAGTAGGTACATTATAGCGCTTCAATAATTCCTTAGCCTGGTATTCGTGCAAATTCATACTGCGAAAAAATTTGGGCGAAGATAATGCAAATGCATGGGTATCCACAATCCATTTTGCACCACTTTTATCCCCTGACAATACGTTCATATAACGCAAATAATCAATTCAATTAAGTATCAGAAAAATTTTCATTTCTGCCCTGCAGCGATTATTTTTGCCTCAATATTTCCACAACCTCAAAACAAATTGAAATGAAGAAACTTGCATTACTTTTCCTCTGCTCTGCCCTTGTCGCCGGCACCATGCAATCCTGCAATAAAATAAAGGACGCAGTAAAGGCCGATGTACCCCTGACCTCCACCGATGTTGAGTTCGATATTCCACCGGTTGATAACACCAACCCAAATGCAGCAATGGGATCCCTAACCCTCACAATGAATGTAGATAGCATCATAAAAGCCGCTAACTCACAACTGGGCGTCGGCAATATTCAAAATGCAAAGCTGAAATCCATAGAGCTTCAGATCACGAATAACGACGATTCAACCAACTTCTCCAATTTCTCCAGCGCGTCTGCAGCATTCCACTCTGATGCTAAAACAACAGACGTTACTATTGCTACCGCTACTATCCCGGATGTGCCTGCTTCTTACCTGGCACTGAACGTAAATACTTCACTGGAGCTGAAAGATTACATGAACTCGAGCAGCTTTTACTACACCTTTACGGGACAAGCACGCAGGGTTACCAAACACCCGCTGCACGTAAAGGCTACCATAAAATACGACTTGACAGTAAGCTTGTAATACAATAACATATTTAAACTTAAAAAAGGGGCTTTTCGCCCCTTTTTTCGTTATAACTTATTGAATTTCTTATATTTGGATAAATAGAGGTTTTCATGAGAAAGAGTATCATCATCGCTTTAGCCTGCTGCGGCACGGCCCTTTTTAGCGCCTGTAATAAAGTCATAGATGGCGTGGGCGTCAACATCGGCATGCAGTCATCTACGGTCGATTTCACGATACCGGTTATTACCAGCACAAATGACACATCCTTCGTGGCCTTCAATAGCCACCTGGATATCGACAGCATCATCAGGGCCAACAGCCAGTTCAGCGCCAACAATATTAAATCAGCCAAATTGGAGTCGGTTACGGTAAGTTTTGAAAACGGCGACGAGGTCAATAATTTCGGCGCGTTACAGAATTACAAGGTACTCTTCGCAAGTAACAATAAACCCGACATGATAACCGTTGCCCAAAACGACAACAACCCTGACGATCATTCGTCTGAAATTTCCCTGCCGGTCGTTACCGGCCAGGAATTGAAGGATTATTTCAAGGCTACCGAATTCTCATACATCATCCAGGGGCGCATGAGGCGTGCTACCACTAAGGAGCTCAACTGCCATGCAGTTATCAAATACAAAGTAAAAGTAGGTCTGTAAAGGCTTAAAAAAGACAAAAGGGAACGGGGCATGTCAGCCCCGTTTTTATTTGAGTATCACCAGTTTCTCTGTCTTGCTACTTCTTTCACTGCTATACCGAACGAGGTAAATACCTGCCGACGCCACGTTTAATTGTACACTGCCTTTGGATGGTAAATCTACATATCGCTCCAGTACCCTGCCCTGTAGGTCACACACATCAACTACCCCCTTACCCGGCACAGCATTCTCAAAATAAACGGTCGCGCTGCCTGTCGATGGATTGGGGAATACCGATAGCTGTATATCTGCCTTGTTAACAGACACAACCGCGAGCACCGTAGTATCCCTCAACACAAAATGGCAGGCTGTATAAGCAGGTACACTGTACGTGAGCACATTATTGCTCAGCGCAGCATTAGGTACTGACTGGTGATACACCGCCGAATCCGTCTTGTCAAAATAGTACAAGTCTGTCTTGTTGTAGTTCACCGCACTCTGCACATTCATCGTAGCATTAATATCGTTGCCCGATTTATTCAGCACAATAATATGCAGTGTCTTATTCGTATTGTCTTCCACAGATGCATACACCGATGAGCTGTCAATATTAGTGGCCGTGGATTTCACATAGATGCCGCCATAAGTACCATTGTTCCCATCGTAGTTTCTGAACAGGTCGAAGGCGGCCACGTTGTATCCATTGATCTCTCCCCAGAGTGCGGCATAGTCAAGCCCCGTCTTGCCGAAAGCCCCCAGCGCATCGGCCTGCGCCAGGCCACCGGATATGTGGTGATGCCCACCATAATCATATTCATTGATCGCCATCTTAGTGCCGGGATAAAACTGAGCGATGGAATTCTTAATGTGCGGGATGATCGGCAGGTCGGCAGCGAACCATGTGCCTATCCAGCTGTCCTCTACATAGCTACTATCCCACAGGCTGCGGGTACATTGCATACGCTGTATACACGTCTGATGATCGGTATCGTCAGAATAAGGATGCACCGTATTCAGATCGGGATACCAATGCACAGAGAACACATCCAGTAACCTTTTTCCAGCGGCTGTCGACGATTGTTGCATATGCTTCAGGTAGCTGTCCACAAACCAGTGGTCGGCTGCATAGGTAGCTTTGTCCGTTGCATTTTGCAGGTCCCAATACTCGCTGAACCCGAACGACTCCGGCCCCATTACCAACGCACCCGAATCCATATTCTTCACCACTGCCGACAGCGTATCCGTCTTCGTAAAGAGTTCATTATACGTCACACAAGTGTTGCGCATATGCTGAAACTGTGTGCACCACAATCCCGGCTCATTGTCCATGATGTACGCCTTGATACCATTGGCAGTATTTGCATGCCCGAAGCTATTGAGGAGAAAATTCAACTCCTCATCCACGAATATTTTGCTGTCCGTAGTATCAGGCGTCAGCGTAAAGGCCGCCCCCTTTACATCTCTTACCTGCGCCCACCTGGCTGATGGTGCAAGTTCACCCGCAGTCACAGGCCCATTCCCGTCGTTCGATACCCATCCCACCATCGGCAGCGTGATGCCGCTCACCGCGCCCTGCGCCAGTGAGCTGTCATGAAAGGCCTTCAGTACCGAGCCCGGACTTTTGTACTGGTTGGCCGGCAGGTTCATTACCCAAGGCAGGTAATCGTCATTGTCATCTATATAGTCCGCCCCGGCATTCGAGTAGTTGTTCTCCCAGTTATATGCCGATGTCCGGTTGCCGCCCCAGCGTCGCCATGTCGCCTTCTTATATGTGCCGTTGTTTATGCCATATATGTACGGACTGATGTTATGCCTGTCCTGCGACACGTCTATGTTGTAGGTAATACTCATCTGGCCGCGAGCAGACATCGTCAACAGCAACAAAACAGTAAATGGAATGTACAGTTTTCCCATGGGCCTACGTGATTGATATACTACAAGTTACGCCATTTTTTCATCATCCCTTCACACGCCATGGCACGGTATTTTGACTTTCCGCAGCAGAACCAAAAAACTTATGTTATGCATCGTATAGCAACCATGGACCACAAGGCCAAGAACCGTATGGGACTCATAAGCTTTCTCCCTTTATTTGCTTACCTCGGATGGCTGGTTCAATATCTCATCGTCATGCGCAGCCTCATCGCGCGCGAAGCCATGCAAGATCATATGACCATGTCGGGCTTGCTGTCTCAAAACTATGACGGCACATTGTTCTTTTTCATCCTCTGCTTTGCGCTCACTAGTGCCGTGCTCGTGTATTTTGTGATACACGTTGCAAGGCTGGCCACTATGGCCCCCGGCACCAAGCTGGGATGGATCGTGTTTATGACATTCCTTGCACCGGTTGCCTTCCCTGTCTTCTGGTACACAGAGATCCGTCATGAACCCGAAAACCTGCCTATGCACCCCGACATTGCATAGCCTGCAAAAAAGAATCTCCCGCCCAACGAAAATGGCCTTCCACAAGAAGGCCATTTTTTATTGCAAATTTTTTGGCTTTGACTTATAACTTTTTGTCTTAGACAAGCATCGTCACCGGGTTTTCCAGGTGGGCTTTCAATGTCTGCAGGAAGCGCGAACCTACTGCACCGTCCACTACCCTATGGTCGCAACTGAGGGTGAGCTTCATGATGTTGCGGATCACTACCTGGTTGTTTTCTACAACGGGCGTCGGCTCTATCTTGCCAATAGCCAGTATGCAGCTGTCGGGCGGATTGATGATGGCGGTGAACTCGTCTATATCCATCATGCCGAGGTTAGAGATCGTGAAGGTATTGCCTGTAAACTCAGGAGGTTGCAGTTTCTTATTGCGGGCCTTGTCTATCAGCACACCTGCCTCCTGCGCTATCTGCGACAGCGATTTCTGGTCGGCGAATTTTACCACCGGTACTATCAGTCCTTCTTCCACCGCCACGGCCGTGCCTATGTGTATATGCTGGTTGGTGCGTATAAAATCCCCCATCCATGAGCTGTTCACCTCAGGGTGCTGGCGCAGCGCCATTGCACATGCTTTTATGATCAGGTCGTTGAAGGATACTTTTACAGGGCTCACGGCATTGATGGCTTTGCGCGCTTCCATAGCCGTATCCATCTTGATGCTCATGGTTAGGTAGAAGTGCGGCGCGCTGAACTTGCTTTCAGCCAGCCTCTGGGCTATCACCCTCCGCATCTGGCTCAGCGGCTTGTCAGTATAGCGTTCCTCGCCCACCGGGGCAAACTGCATCACCTGTGCAGCAGCCTTTGGCGCACCTTTCGCCGGTGGCACATAGCTGTCCACATCGCGCTTTATGATACGGCCATTATCGCCGCTGCCTTTCACATCCTGCAGGTCTATGCCTTTTTCTTCGGCCAGCTTTTTAGCCAGCGGGCTTGCCTTCAGGCGGTCATCACCCTCTGCCGGTTGTGGCTCCGGCTGTGGCGCAGCTGCTGCCTGCTGTTTAGGCGCTTCTTGTTTTGGTGCTTCTGGCGTTGGAGCAGCTTCTTTCTTAGGCTCTTCCTTCTTCGGTTCTTCTTTTGGCGCTTCAGCTTTCGGTTCACTTGCCAGCAGCGACTTGTAGTCTTCACCTTCCTTACCAATGATCGCCATGATCCCGTTCACCGGCACGCCCTGTCCTTTCTCCACCGCCCTATACAGCAATACACCGTCCACATAGGGCATTACCTCCATGGTAGCCTTATCGGTTTCCACTTCGGCTATTACATCGTCGCTCTTTACTTTATCGCCAACATTTTTGTGCCATTCCGCAATCACCCCCTCCTTCATCGTATCGCTCAGCAGCGGCATGCGTATCACTTCAGCCATAGTTCTAATTTGCCCTCAAAAGTAATAATTCAGGTTGATAGGTTGATAAGTTGACAAGTTGATAGGTATATTTTCTGGTTATTTAACCGATTTTCTTAGGAAAGTAATATATCCGTTAAGTAATTTCTCCACAGTTTTATAGCCGACTTCAACACTTTTAAAGTTTTCGACATTTATGTATTCGCAATCTAATGCGTCAACGAGATGATTGTATATTTCTGAGAGTGAGCCTCTCGCCAGTATGCAAAAATGTAATTGCTCTTTGTAAGTAAACCTCCCATGCCCTTCGGCAATGTTACTACCCACTGACCTTGATGCCCGTACTAACTAGTCAACAAGCCTAAACTTCTCCTCAGCCGGAAACGACCTCGTCAGCCTCCATATTTCATTTTTGAAAATGCGCGCCTGCTTCCACACCTCTAACTCTGTAAAACCCTGATGTGCTAATTGTTCACTCATGCGGTCCATTTAAAAATCCTACCTTATTCTCTTTTGTTAAACCTATCAACCTATCAACCTATCAACCTATCAACCTATCAACCTATCAACCTATCAACCTATCAACTAGTACTCTATCTGTAGATTAAGCGCGTCTTTTAACTGCGCCAGCACAGGATTTTTTGCAGCCATCGCTTCATATATCTCTGGCTTGCTTAGCACCTTTTCCTTCACCTGTATAGTATTCGGATCGATACGTATTTCACTGGTTATTCGGAGTGCCCCAATGCCGGTATGCGTCCTGAAGAAGTCAATAAGCACGTCCCGGAGTTCCTTTACGTAAGCATCCGTAAGGTCGTTGGGGGTAATGAAGCGGATCTCGTCAGGGGGCAGGGCCTCTACGCTCATAGCCATGAACTGCGCGTGGTACACGCTTCGCTTCTGGTCGCGCAGGTGCTGACGGTATTTTTCCAGCACTTCCGTCGCCAGTTCCTGGGTCAGTTCCCTTTGGTCGGCATTCCCCGCGCCAATGTCATTACCTATATCTGCCAGTAAGTCTTTGCTTATCCTGCGGGCTGCCGATGGCGGGGGCGCTCCTGTGTTGTTACTATTTTGCGGCTGCGCAGGCTTCGGGGCCTGTGGTTGTGGTATAGGCGGCGTTGGCTGCGTTGGCTGCTGCACCGGTTGCTGCTTTGGCGGCTCCGGCTCTTTCACAGGCGCAGGCTGCGGTGCAGGCTCTTTATATGCCGGTTTCGGCGCCTCATTATTTACAACAACTCCTCCGCTCCCCACACTGCGCACTCCGCTCTCTTCCGCTAGCTCACTAAGTTTTTTTTTTACGTCCACCGCGGCGGTCACCTGCAGCAGGTAGCAGAGGCGTATCAGGCACATCTCCACGTGCAGGCGCTTGTTGGTAGCGTTCTTGTATTGCAGCTCGCTCTCGTTGATCACGTTGAGCGCGCTGAGTATAAAGCTTGGCGGGGCCTGGTTGGCCTTTTCGTGGTATATCGGTTTGTGCTCATTGGGCACATCCAGCATTTTGGCCATGCGCGGGTCTTTGCAGAGCAGCAGGTTGCGCATATGCTCGGCCAGGCCGTTCAGTATCACATCGCCCTCGAAGCCCTTTTCCAGTACCTGGTCCAGCAGCAGCAGGGTGCCGCTCACGTCCTGGCTCAGCATGTGGTCCACCAGCTTAAAGTAGTAATCGGCGTCCAGCAGGTTCAGGTGCTCCATGGTATTGCTATAGGTCAGCATACCATTGGTGAAGCTCACTATCCTGTCCAGCATCGAGAGGGCATCGCGCATGCAGCCCTCACTCTTCTGGGCTATCACGTGCAGGGCAGCCTCGGGGGCTATCACACCCTCTTTGGTGGCTATGCTATGCAGGTGGTTCACGATATCCGTTGTCGTGATCCGCTTGAAGTCGAATATCTGGCAACGGCTCAGTATGGTAGGCAGTATCTTATGCTTCTCGGTAGTGGCCAGGATGAAGATGGCATAGGGCGGCGGCTCTTCCAGCGTCTTCAGGAAGGCATTGAATGCCGCGGCGCTCAGCATGTGCACCTCATCTATGATGTATATCTTGTACCTGCCTTGCTGCGGTGCGAAGCGCACCTGGTCTATCAGATTGCGTATATCGTCCACCGAGTTGTTACTGGCAGCATCAAGCTCAAAAACGTTGAAGGAAGTATTGTTCTTAAAGCTCTGGCAGGTGGGGCACACGCCGCAGGCTTCCATATCGGCCGTAGGGTTTTCGCAGTTGATGGTTTTGGCCAGTATGCGCGCGCAGGTGGTCTTGCCCACACCCCGCGGACCGCAAAACAAATAAGCATGCGCCAGGTGCTGGTGTTTAATGGCGTTCTTAAGCGTGGTAGTAATATGCTCCTGCCCCACAACCGTATCAAAGGTTTGCGGGCGGTATTTACGTGCCGATACTATGTAATTGTCTGACATACGTCAATTCAAAAGTCAAAATTCAAAAGCCAAAAGCTGGCAAAAATTGGCGTTTTTTATTTTCTCCCACATTTTTGTTGATAATCAGCGGTTTAGTGCTAAAAAATGTCACAAAAAGTTCCCAAAAATTTCCCATTTCTGCCCCAGCTTTTTCTCACAGGCCACAGCCAAAACGATGACCTATAGCGCAAGTTACGACATTGGAAAGGGGTTGAGTGGAGAAGATATCCACATTTTAATGCACGACATCGGAACGATGATGTCCAATCTTATGAACGCTATTGGGCTCGCGACAATAACATAAACTACGCTACAATGAATGCGCTCGCAGAAAGAGTTTTACCGATACCTCCGGATGCCACAAACGGATATCCGGCGAGCAGATAGTAATAGCTTAACCAAGACGTAAATCAATAAGGCCGCTACATCCCCATAATCTCCTATTTATAAAACACGGTGCCTGAAACCTATTCATCAATACTATGCTAAGTGGAAACCTCTTGTTTTTAATACAACATATCCCTTTACACCCGCGTTGTTATAAAAAAACTAACTGATTTCTTTCGTACTTTGATACCATGTTCCGCACCTTGCTCTTATTAGCACTCTCAGTATGCTGCTGCACCGCAATAGCCCAAAAGACTATTAGCAAGCAAGCTGCGGAGCGCATGATAGCACAACAAAGCTGGCAATACGGTATCGGGTATACCATTGTCCTTAACCGCGATGTCGCTACCCTGCCCGAGCTAAACAAAGACCGCAGCTACCTGAAGAAGGTGCTGGAGCGCAACGGATGGGAATATGTAGATTGGGGCAGCGGCAACGGCCCCGGCCAGGCCAGGTTCACACAGATGAAGTTCCGGAAGGCCGGCACCAATTGCAAGGTGGACCGCATCTACACCAATAAGCGCAAAATGAGGGACGGCTATTGCCACATACAGCTTACAGAAAAGATAGTGTTCAGTGAATAGTATCTTTTCCCTGCTGTCGGTCGTGTTCTGCACCAACAACGCTGCTGAATTGGCAACCGGAACTTATTTCACCACAAGCATTTTCCTCGCGGTCGTGTTGCCCGCGTTTGTGCGCAAGCTATAATAATAAATACCTTGCGGCAGTGTTGAGGTTTCTATGGCTACATTTTGGCCTCCCTGTGTTGCCTTGTAGTTTCTTATTTCCTGCCCCTGGGTATTAAACAGCGTTATTGTGGCATCAGCCACACCGGCAGGCAATGTATAATTTATCATCGCCATCCCGTTTGCAGGGTTAGGCACCGGATCAGATAGCATAGGCGCCGCCGCTGGGCCATAATGGCCAACGTTAAGGTTATTATTGTTCACGCATTGCTTACAAGGCAGGTTGCCCGGGAGGGCAAACACTTTGGCCGACGATGCCTGGTAGGCAAGCGTCGTTATCGCTTTAGTAGTATCGGGCGCGCTTTTATAAAGATACATCCAGTACATGCCGTTTATAGTGTTCAGCGTATTGCCGTCCTCATCCATCACATACATAGTAGGCGAACCTGAAGCAGGGGTATAAGAAACTGCGTACTCAACTTTACCGTCAAGCTTGAACAAGTTTTCGGAAATGAAGAAAATAACAGTAGTAGCATAGCCGACTGCTTGCAAAGGAATAGACTTCCACAGGGTATGGTCAAGGTTGTATAGGTTAAGAGAATTAGCCTCGCATACAGCATACTTCCTTCCCGACACCGCAAGGTCTATCAACACCGGTCCAATTACAGATATCCCGCCGTTTTCCGACATAATACCTACGTTAGCCATAGTGGA
The DNA here is from genome assembly GCA_018267915.1 of Bacteroidota bacterium. Lineage (GTDB taxonomy): Bacteria > Bacteroidota > Bacteroidia > Chitinophagales > Chitinophagaceae > MKUN01. The sequence continues at coordinate 158,231 of JAFDXN010000014.1, forward strand.
AGGATATGTGTGCTCCTCGACCATCTGTGCCCGGCCAATAAAAGGGGATACCAAGAGAATAATGAACAATAGATAAGTGTACTTCATAAAGTATAGGTTTTGAGATGAACAATAATTGCTACGTGAAAGTACCTATAACGGAGGAAATATGGCAATTAGTATGTCAGTTAACACTCACTTTACGCGTCACTGGCACTTTCGACGTCAACTCCGGGAAAGGACCAAAGTGAATGAATAAGTATTACCTTTATTCTTACAAGGCATTTTATGAAAAAATGTACCTATTTAGTTGTTGCTCTTGTCGCTTTTGCCTCAAGCTCCTGCCAAAAGAAGGCGTACACCTGCCAGTGTAAGCTGGCCTTTACTCCCGGCGAACATAACCTGATATGGAAGCGAGGAGCAAAAGAAATGCAAAGGCCGCATGTGCTTATCTAAATCCCACCACGCAAGGAAATGATGAAGATGGGTACTACGACTGCCACCTTATTAACTAGTTACCTGTAGCGCTCAGGTCGCGCGTTCAGCTTTCTTCATTAATGTAGTCTTTGTACTCGTCTTCGCTTTCGAAAAAGATGGGCATATCGTCTTCGTTGTTCAGCTCCACTATCAGCGTCTGCAATTCTTCGCCCTCGCTGATGTACACACGATAAGCGGTGAAGTCGGGGCCATTGGCATATACCTGGATCACCGAGTTGCTATGCTCCGCCTTGATCGCTGACAGCATTTCAGCTGAAGGCACGTATGTGCAGCCGGGAAATCTTTCCCTCATCAGCTTTAGCAGGCTGGCCGGGGCGGCGGTGTAGCTTTCCCATTCGGATTGCTGAAGTAGTATATCTTCCATGCAGCGAAGTTAATTTATTGGCGTTAACACCACCAATGAGCAAGCTAAAAGCGCGCCGGCGATTATCTTTAGCCTGCGGCAAAGTATTTGCTGCGACGGAAGTATGAGTAACGATGTACTAAAGCAGGTTGAAACATTTGCGAGGGACGCGCACCGGGGCCAGAAGCGCAAGTATAACGACGATCCTTACATAGTGCACCCTGTGCGGGTGATGCAACTATGCAGTAAGTACACCCGGGATGTGCCGATGCTGGCCGCCGCCCTGCTGCACGATGTACTGGAGGACACCGCAGTTACAGAGGAGGAAATGCTCCATTTCCTTCTTACCATTATGCCGGAGGCTGAGGCGAAGCGTACACTGCAACTGGTAATAGAACTCACCGATGTGTATGTGAAGGCGGACTACCCAAAACTAAACCGCCGGGCAAGGAAAGCAAAAGAACTGGAACGGCTGGCTACAACAAGCGCCGGCTCGCAAACAGTTAAGTATGCCGACATAATAGACAACGGCACCGAGATCGTGAAGCAGGATGCTGACTTTGCAAAGGTTTACCTGGCTGAATGCAGTACCCTGCTCAAAAAGCTGAATGCCGGCAATAAGGAGCTATATGCGGAAGCAGTGCGGGTAACGCAGGCGGGCATCGACAAACTAAAATGAACTGTTGCACGGCCGTATTGTAAAATAGTGGCATAATTATTTTGATGGATATGCGACAAACACCATTATTCACAAAAAACAAAAGACTATGCCACGCAAGTACTCAAAGGGGGCGCAAAAAAAAGTGGAAAAGGCCATGCACGAACGCAAGCACGGCGAACTGAAAAGCGGCCGCTCGGGCAAGAAGGTAACCAGCCGCAAACAAGCCATCGCCATCGGCCTGTCGGAAGCGAGGGAAGAAGGCAAAAAGGTGCCGAAGAAAAAGAGCGCCAGCAAGAAGTCAACATCAAAAAAGAGCAGCACGAAGAAAAGCACTGCGAGCAAAAAGACTGCAAGCAAGAAAACAGCTTCGAAAAAGAGCAGCACAAAGAAAAGCGCCAGCAAGAAAACCGCGTCTAAAAAAAGCAGCTCCGGCAAAAAGACGGCTTCGAAGAAGAGCACCGGCCGCAAAAAGACGGCCACAAAAAAATCGGCCTCGAAGAAAAGCAGCGCTAAGAAATCCTAATAATCAGCCACTAAAATAACATTAACCCATCCGAAGCCGACACATGCCGGCTTCGGATAATACTATAGCTTCCTCAGCACATGCGAAGCGGCATCCCAGCGGTAACGCCGGGTCTTTACCCTGTGGCTGGTAACCTTGTCACCATCATCGCCATACTGATCTATCACCTCGCGCATCCTGATCTCGTTCGGTCGGCCACCTTTATCTGCGGGAAAGGTGTACTTCTGTTCAACGGTATAAGCACCAGCGTCGGCTTCGGAGTATATCTGCGGCAGGGTGATAAATTTCTGACCATCCCAGGCGATGTATTGTTCTATGGTGGGCACAGCGCAGGCTTGGCCGGAATACGAAAAGTACAAGATGCAATCGATACCCTTGAGCCCTTTTGAAGACAAGAGCTTCGCCTCGTGCACCCCTTCTGCCGTCTGCAATACATCCACGTTAAAGCTGCATCGGGCAATGACCGAATCGCCACGCATGGCTTTTATATCCACCAGCGTTGGCCCGGAAGGTTCAATCGAAGAGAATCTCATGCCGTACAAAAACAGCACGCCGTCTTTCTTTAGTTCTCTTGGCGCCATCAAGCCGGACCATAAGTAACCCGTTTGCGAGGTACCATTGGCCGTGTAACTGACGAGACACCAGGGCGCATTCTTGCCGTTTATTATTTGCGCTCCCCCTATGCTTATGATACTCACCTCGCTGCCTGCAGGCAAGCGATATTGCACTTCAGCAAATTGATTGGGTGAGGCACGGATATTGGCAGTATCGGCATAGATGTAGCGCTTGTCGCCTGCCTTGAAGCCGTAAGCCTGCCCCCAATCCTGGTATTCGGTTTGGGCACATGCCCGAAAACTAAACCCCAACAGAAAAAGCACGAACAGGTGGCGCATAAGGTAAAGATAAGGCGCTTTTGATATGAGCGGGCGTTTATTAACTTGGTCTCTTAATGGCATTTCCAGCAGCAATGAGATCCATAATCCAGTTTGTGTTAAGCCTATCGCTTGTGATGTGCTCAAATGTCGTTTGGGGGAGCCAACAAGACACCATCAAACAATACACGAACAATGGTGGCCCCTGTAACAAAAAAAATGCCCAATACTACCGTATAGCGGTCAAGTCAGATAGTATTTGGTATTGTAACGAGTACTATCTCCGTGGATTGACGATCAAAACAGAAGGTCAATATACCGATGCCGGGCTCACAAGAAAGATCGGAAAATTTGTGGACTATTACTTTGGTGGCAAACTAAAAGCCGTGCGATATTACCTGGACAACAAGGTGAATGGCACGGAGCTAAAGTACAGCCGGAATGGGCGGCTGACCGACTCCTCCCTTTATCTTGACGATATCCCAACAGAATTTTCCTATGGCTGGTATGATGACGGACGTGTTAAAAGGCGCAGCATCTACAGTAGCGATGGACAAGGAACTGGAAATGAAACCGAATATTACGAGGACGGAAGTTTAAGCTCCTTTGGAATCTTTTGCAGCGGACATAAAAAAGATAGTGTCTGGACATATTTCTATCGCAATGGCAAGCCGAGTTATCGCGAATATTTCGACAAAGGAAGGCTGACTAAACGGGAGTGCTACACCAGCAGTGGAGAACGAACCGAGGATTGCGATTCTTTCAAATCGCCGGAACCGGGGTATGATATTTACCAGTACATCGCGAATAGCACCAGTTATGTCAAAGCCGATGACCTTTTAAAAGGAAAGGAATGCGATATTTTAGTGGTGTTTCGCATTTATGAGGATGGAAGTATACACGATGCCGAGGTTGTAGAAGAACAATATCCCTTGCTGAGTAAGGCCGCTATTGAGGTAATCAAAAATATGCCGGATTGGAAAAGTGCCTGCATCGACCATAATCGACGGGTAAGGACGTCATATATGGTAGTGGTACCTTTTTACGGAAAATAATATTACGCAACAAGGGCGTACTATAGCGCCAATCCTTCCTAGAGGCCATAACTACCGGCGACGGTGGGCACAACCGCTCCTTGATGCGGGATTCCCAGATGGAAAACGCTTGCAACTACCTAATAGTCAATCGTTAAATGGGGAAGAAAAAAACGAAACTGTTGAAAATAAAAAAGCCAGCCTGAGAACAGGCCAGCCCCTATAAACCCTATCAGCAGCAAATATACTACACGATTCTTTTTTTCCTAGAGTTTTTGTAAAAAAATTGAGCATGTTTTGATTTTTTTAACAGTTGGTTTAAATCAAACAACTCAAGCCTTGCTGAAGAAAGGAAGAAGTGCGGAATGACGTCCGGAAAAAATAGAAAGAGAGCAGTGCAGGGCGATGGCAGGATGCTAAAGTAACGGCTTCAGGTAATGAAAACCACGTGCGATGAAGCCTTCGCGGTAGTAGAAATGATGCGCTTTAAAATTCTCTACATAGGCATCGAGCATAGCAGTGCGGCAACCATTACGACGGCCCTCGTCGAGCAGCCAATTGAGTAATAACTTACCTACGCCGGCAGAGCGCCAATGCTCATCGACAACGAAATTGTCGATCTCGATGTACTTGCCCGAATACAGCTTGGTGCATATCCAATATCCGGAAACGCCAATGCAATGGTCGCCATCGTAGGCGGCAGCCTGGTAATAGTTATTCGGTACCATTTCGGGCAACATGGACCGGTAAGCCTCTACGGTAAGTTGCGGTGACAACTGCGTGATAAGATAATAATTCGGCAACATTTCCGCGACGGTGCTGAGCTTCCTGATAACAATTTCCATAAACGCGCATTTAGCGTGTAAATTTATTACATGACGGGAGAACCGTAAAAAAAAAACGCCGGCAGATGCCTGGCGCTGTTGGTTATCCTAGAGGATAATCCGGGAAATTCCGGGGTAAAAGGGAACGTTTCGCAATGCTATTGGATACTCAACTTACCTTTGGCAAGACAAGCACCATTGTTGTAAATGTTATAGAAATATAATCCCGCATTGAGGCCGGCGCGGTCAAGGGTGATCTCGCGGGTGTTGGCGGGCATTTCTCTCACAACCCTGCCGGTTATATCCACCAGTGCAAGTGTTGCGTTAGCCATGTTTTCTGTTGTATTGACGGCAATACGCGTGCTCTCTGTAAACGGATTGGGATATACCTGCACGGTTGTTTTAGATCCCGAAACGTTATTGACACCGGTAGTGGAGTGACCTATGAATGTATACTTCTGCGTATTGTTGTCGTAAGAAACTACGTCGATAACATAAGGGCTGGTAGTGTACCAATCGTAATAATAATCACTGCCGCCAAAAGAGCGCTTCATTCTTATGACGTTAGTATAGGTAGCATATGGAGTAATAACAGTACCATAACCATCATAGGTCATGGTAACGGTATAAGGTCCAACCGCATTTTTATAAAATGTATCAACTATATTATCGTTGTAGTGGAAAGGTATGGGTAGCATGGTTTTGGGATTCGCTGAATAGTTATCACCGGTGGCGGCTGTCACATTGTTGGCCAGTTGTTCCCATTTTGTTGAAGATACGATATCATATTCGTAGATCGTTCCTGTAGGGATGTCGATCTTAACGGCACGGGTGGCGCCTGGGTAGGTGGCTGTATAAGGGGTCGTATTCGCATAAACAAATTGGGCGTATCCGGCGGCAGGTGCTGTGAGTGAGCTAAAATCCCAGGTTTGATTGGGGCCGGCTGCACCGGGTGACATGGCGGAGGTTAGCACCACAATAGAGTCCCCGAGGCCGATGGGTACCAGGTTAGACGTATCGTTCACAGCGGGCTGAGCATAGGCAGCATTAAACAAAAAGGTAAAGAATCCAGTAATTGTAAATAGTCTTTTCATGAGCTTTCTGATGTTTCCACAAAGCTAGTTTCACGCCCGGGTGCGACAATTACACTTTAGTGGTATTTTAAAGCCCAGACTACCTCTTGGGATAAACCTTGTTTAAGGCATCGATACGTGAATCGACCTGCAATTTTTCGTAAATATTGTGGATATGCTTACGAACCGTTTCTATACTTAGAAAAAGAGTAGCTGCTATCTCTTTATACCGGTAGCCTTTTGACAAATATTCCAGTATCTCCTGCTCACGCGGCGAGAGTTTTTGTAACTCTGTGTTACCTTTTACTTGTTCCTGCTGGTGAAAGAAGGAAACAACCTTCCTTGCTATCTGGCTACTCATAGGTGAACCACCGTTATGCGCGTCAGTTATGGCTTCAAGTATCCTGGCCGGCGTGGCCGATTTAGTGATGTAACCATTGGCGCCTGCCTGCAGCGCCGCGAAAATAGTGTCCGAGTCCTCAAGCGAGGTGCACATAACGTATTGTGTATTGGGGCACAGCTCTTTCAGACGCCTTACACAAGTGATACCGGACATGCAGGGAAGATTAATGTCGACAAGAGCTACGTCGGGTGAAAGGGTTGGCACACCGGGGATGGCTTCTTCACAGCTCCCATAAGTAGCAAGGCATTCGAAGCCTTCGCTACCGTTTACGAGAATGGCAAGCATGTCCCTGGTATCATTCTGGTCTTCTATAATTACTACTTTAATACCCATTTTACAAACAATAGGTCATAAAAATAAGGTTGCCAAAGGGCTCCTACAATCACACTATTGTGTTATTTCATTGATCGCGATCTTCGCCAGTGGAACAGTAATTTGAATAACAGTGCCCGTCTTTCCTGAACAAATCCGGAATTCTCCACCGATGGCCTCGATGCGCTGTTTCATATTTTTTAGCCCGTTGCCATTTGCTTTTGGGGCAGTATCAAAACCAAGCCCGTCATCAGCTATCGAAACTTGCAGCAAGTTGTCAGAAATTTTCAGACCTACATTTATATTGGCACCCTTTGAGTGTTTGATACAGTTGTTCAAAGCTTCCTTTGTGGTAAGAAAAATATTGCGCTGGGCCTCGCGCGAGATACGGGTATTAGGAATGTCGGATTGAAAATCGAGCTGCAAACGCTGTGGCAGACCCTCGAAATAGTCGTAGCAATATTCACGCATACGGGCGGCGAGGCTGTCAAGCGTGGTATTCTCAGGATTTAATACCCAAACAAGGTCGCGCATATTGCCCACCAGGTCGCGCGAGATCTGCGATATATCATCTATCGTATTGTTCAATTTTGTATTGCCGTTCTTCTGTTTTGCAGCCAGTTCCGCCATCAGTGTGATCTTTGAAAGACCTGAACCCAGATCGTCGTGAACATCTTTAGATATACGTAGCCTTTCCAAGTACAGCGCCTGCTGGCGCTCGAGCGCCTGTGTTTTCGTTTTCACTTTCTGCCGGATATAGTACCAAACTAGCAGGTATATAATGCCAGCGAAGATCAACACTATGAGTGAGATAAACCACCAGGTTCTCCAAAAGGGAGGCAGTATCACAAGCGTTATTTTTAGCGGTTGATCATTCCAAACGCCCTCGTTATTCGACACCTTTAGCCAGAGGGTATAGCTGCCGGGCGGCAGGTTTGAATACCGGACCTTGTCGTTCGATGTAGTCACCCAATCATTATCCAGCCCTTCCAGCTTATAAGCAAAGCAGTTCTGAGCCGCATTAGTGAATTCAAGGGCTCGCAACGAAAAACTAATTGTATTGCGCCGGTAAGGAAGTGTGATACTCCGAATAAAGTTGGCAGTATCTGACGCATACAATGTATCGTTGACCTCTATAGCAGCAATAGCCGGCAGTGCCTTATATTGATTTACCCTTATCGTGCGCGGGTCGAACCAATTGAACCCATTAATGCCGCCAAAAGCCAGGTTTCCGTTATTACACTTAAAAAAGGCACCGGTATTGAACTCGTCCGATTGCAGGCCGTCTTTACCCGTATAGTTGGTAAACCTGGCTGTAACGCTTTCATGATCGTAGTGGAGTTTTACATTAGCAAGCCCCCCATTAGTACTTATCCATAGAGAAGTGTCATTCTCAGGTAGTATGCCGTAGACGTAGCTATTGGCCATGCCGATATTTTCATCGAATACTTTGTACTTTTTGGTATTCTCATTGTAAGCGATAAGGCCAAGTTCTGAAGCCAGCCAAAGAATAGAGCTATTTTGACTTTTATAGAAACTCCGTACCGGAACGCTCTCAAAGCCCCCATCCAGTACCCGCAGTGTAGTGTCATTCAACACCCGCACTTTGCCAAAACCGCTTCTCTCACCGAGGTACACGTCGCCGTTGGGTTGCTGTTGGATGTGGTAAATCCATGAACTGACATAGCGCATATGACCGAACTGGCGCGGCCGATAGACGTGGAAACCCTCCTTTTCTTTAACAACCGATATAAGGCCAACATTTGTACCCAAAAGATAATGCCCTGCCTTCCATTCGGCGATCGCGTAGATGTTTATTCCTTCGACAGGATATGTCTTGTCGATAGCTATCTCGAACCGGTCTTTTATTTCGTATGTATTAGGGTCGAGCCACAATAGGTAATTACCATAGCTTAATAGGATATATTGCGATGCATCTTTCATTATAGTGCCGATCGGTGTTCCGCCGGCCTTAAATGACGGAAGCGTGATGCTTTGGCACTGCTTTTTCACAGGGTCATAAACCAATAGTCCACGGTAGAAGGACCCGATCCAAAACCGCCCGTTTGCATCACAGTAAATGCTCTTGACCATCAGGCCTTTGCCTGCGCTCGCCTCAAAAGTAGTATTGACGGGAAAGCAATTGAACTTTGAAGGTTTAACGTCCAGCTTATAGGCGCCTTCGCCATCTGTTCCCACCCAAAGGTTTCGAGAACGGTCGATAAAAAGCGTATTTATATTGGCGGACTGAAACTCAAGGAATTCGCTTGATCCGGACGAAATATCCAGGCGGGCAATTGTTCCCCCGTGTCTGCCAGAGACGTAGACATAGCCTGAGGCTGTATCCTGCACTATATGGCTCCAGAGCATATCCATCTCGCTAAATCTTAGCGGAACGAAGTCCTGTTTCCCCGACACCGGGTTATATCGCCAAAGCCCATTCACGGTGCCCACCAGCAAAGTACCATCGTGCAAAACGCTGAGGCCAGCCATTACAGCGCTTGAGACAGGCCTTTGAAACTTACGTGATCTGCGGTCAAAAAAAAGTAACCCTTGTTCGTCAACGATCCATACACCGCTGTTGTCCATTGCGGTACTGATGATGATATTATTGTCCTTAGGGCCTTTATTTGATGCCTTCGGAAATAGATATTTGCGATAGGCAAAGGTGTTGATGTTCATCGCGATCAAGCCCTCATTGTGAATGCCGATCCAGAGAGAGTCATTGATGAGACCAACAAGAACGCCATTGCCCACGATGTGATTGTCATAAACCAAGCGAGAGGTCCGGTGGCGCGAGTCAATGTACGACAGACCAGCATCGCTTGTGAGCCAAATGCGGCCTGCAGGGTCCTGTACCAGTCGGGAATTAATGTTACGGTCTTTGGGATAGGCTGAGAGGCTGTCATTGAACTTGGTCTTGTATGGTATGAAATTCTTGCCATCATAGCGATTAATGCCGTCGCCGGTAGCAAACCAGATAAAGCCATCTCTATCGTTCAACATAGAATAGACAGTGCTTTGACTAAGCCCTTCCTCCACGTTGATATGCTGTAATGGAAGTATCGACTGCGCGGGAACACCGGCAGCAAACAATAGAAGTGCCAATAAAAAGATGCACAACTTAATTTTCATCAAATACAAGGCTGACGCATAATTTACAACTTTTCCAGGAAGCGGATAATAAATGCATCAAAATACGCAGGCGACCAGCCATTAAAATATACCAAGTACCGGGTATATGAGAAGTGGACGGTTAATCAGACCTTGTATTATAATTCGAGCCAATGAGACGTATTATCGCAGCACTTATCTTCCTGGTAAGCAACCCACTGTTCGGGCAAAACCAAAAGCTCATCGACAGCCTGGAGCGCAAGCTTGCCGGCGCCAAAGAGGACAGCAACAAAGTAAATATACTAAATGATATCGCCTTTGAATACAGGCTTGTGAATGAAGCCAAAGCATATCGACTGTTACACGAATCTGTGAAACTGGCTGAGAAAATCGGGTTTAAGGATGGTTTGGCTTTGGCTTACAATCATTTTGGCATACTGTATAAAAACAGGCAAATGTTCGATTCCTCTCTTTATTACCACCACAAAGCCTTTGCTATCTGGAATCAGATGAACGATGAAGAAGGTATGGCATCGTCTTATAACAACCAAGGGCGTACGTACCAGGCAAAAACGGACTACACCAATGCTATTGACTGCTACCTGAAATCGCTAAAGCTGCGTGAGAAGATAAAGGACACAACAGGCGCGGCAGCGGCCTATAGTAACATCGGCCAACTGTATGGCATGAAAAAGGATCTCAACAAAGCGAAGGAGTATACTGCCAAAAGCGTTGAGCTGCTTGCTGCAGTGGGCGACTCCTTCGCACTTGGGAAAAATATTCTAGCCCTCGGATACTTTTATTACGAAGGGAACCAGTTCGACACGGCCCTTGTGTTTTACAAAAGAGCGCTGATTCTTTTTAAAGCTGCTCATGCGGGGAGTGAAACGGCACAGGCCTTGAACAACATTGGCAATGCGCTGGCAGAATCGAACCGGTCGGCCGAGAGCATACCATACCAGCTTGAAGCGCTGAAAATACAAACCGAAATTGCCGATACAACAGGCATGTTCACATCCGAGCTAAGCCTCTGCCAGGCCTATGGCTTCGACAAGCAGTACGAGCTGGCAGCACGATTCGGTCAGCAGGCGCTTGACTTACTAAAGAAAGCGGGAGGAGAGGTAAAAATGTACATGGATACATATGAAGTACTTAGCGAATTGTACCGTAAGAAACAGGACTACAAAAAAGCAATTGAAACCTACACGCTGTATAACCACTTTAAAGATTCTCTTATCAAAGAAGAGAACAGCAGGATCACATCGGATATGCTGGCTAAATATGAGTCGGACAAGAAAGACCTCGAGTTGAAAAATGCAGCTTACAAGTTACAAAGACGCAAGCTCATTATCGGTGGCCTGGCAGCAGTCATAGCATTGCTCGTCATGTCCGGCTATCTATTATATAACAGGTATAAGCTGAAAAAACGAAGGGAGCTGGATGAAGCGCTCATCAGGCAACAGGAGATACGCAACAAAGCAATCATTGAGGCAGAGGAGCGGGAACGGGTGCGTATCGCCAAAGATCTGCACGATGGCGTTGGGCAACAACTGGCAGCTGTGAAGCTGAGTATGAATGCCATGGAAGAAGAACTGGCCGCGGATGCGGGAAAACTGGAACGAATAAAAGCACTGGAGCATATGGTTGATGAAACGCTGAAGGAAGTGCGTACTGTATCGCACAATATGATGCCCAATGCGCTTATCAGGAAAGGGCTAGCTGCGGCTGTGCGAGAGTTCATTGACAATATTGCGGCGACTGGTCTTTTGAAGGTGGACCTGCAGATAATAGGTTTGAATGAACGGCTCGACGGATCAATGGAAACGGTGCTATACCGGGTGCTGCAGGAGGTTGTGAGCAACATTATTAAACATGCGCAGGCGAACAAGGTGAGCATCCAGCTAATAAGGCATGACGATGGATACCTGAACTTCATAATAGAAGATAACGGAAAAGGGTTTAACGTAAGCGAGGCAAACAACTTCAATGGTATAGGGTTGAAGAACATAATGTCGAGAATACAATACCTGAATGGCAGCGTTGATTTTGATTCGGCAGTTGGCAGGGGTACAACCGTGGTGATCGAGGTGCCGCTAATCGTCGCATAAAACAAAAACCCCGTTCCTGTTGGAACGGAGCTTTAAATAAATATGAGCAGCTACCCGATTTTGTCTTATCCCGCCTGTGGCGGGATGGTGCAGTACCACCGGCCGTGACAGGCATAAATGAAGAATGCCCTCATGCTGTTGCATGAAGGCATTCAAATAAATATGGCAGCTACCTACTCTCCCGCATTGTGGTGCAGTACCATCGGCCATGAGCGGCTTAACTTCTCTGTTCGGAATGGGAAGAGGTGAACACGCTCGGCAATACCACCATAAGAT
>JAFDXN010000015.1 GCA_018267915.1 Bacteroidota bacterium
CCACGAGCCGACCCAAAAAGCCAGTACAACAGAACACACACCCCTAACCCCCAAAAAGCACCTGCACGGCACGATTTAAAAAACCACCCGCTCCAAGGTATTAAATTCAGCGAGGTGGGGCCAAGGGCCAAGCTGCCTGCGGCACCTGCTAAGCCGGGCGCTCAGCGACCGGTGTCACCTAAGGGGGCTAGTCGTCAACCTCGTCAAAACGCTCCGGCTTCCGCCTATAGGCCCACCAGCGTGCGTTTAGCCGCCCATTCGAGGCCGCGGGGTCTAATTCAGTTGAGAGCCCGCCCTAAGCCGCCTTTTGGCGCGCGTAGCGGCGACGACGGGCTGGCGGTATTTCGACAAAAGAAGCCTGCTGTCCACAACCGTGCCGCGGCCTGGCGATTCCCGAAGGTCGTACTTTCGCGCGCCGCCTTGGCTAGGCGCCGCCGCAAGATCGCCCGGGCATATGGCGCGCGCGGACCTATGCGCAGGGGCCGTAAGTTCCTGTACGGTCAAGATTTTTTTTTAAATTATTACAATGCGTTTTACAGGACGATGCCGGTCATGACGAGAATTGCTAGGGCGATGATTCGACAGCGTAAGGTCGTTCGTAAATTCCGCTCGGCGGATTTTCCTAGGCCGCAGCGGCGAAGACTTCAATTTTTTAGAGGAGCATTTATCTCCAGCGTCATATCTGCCTCGAAGTTTAACACTTGAGAATCGTTTTGAAAATCAAGACTTTCGCAAATTCGCGCTAGTCGCAAAATGGTGGTTATGTTATCTCGCGCCCTTTTTCCGATTGCGGTGACTTACGGAGCTTCGACCACAGTCGGCGACAGCCAGGAGCATTTAACGCGCTATTTAAAAAAAGAGGACGCCGTTAGCGACCTTTTTGGTTTCAGAGTTATGCGGCCGTCAATCGACGAGGGCGCCTCTAAGCTAAAAAAGCATGCGCCTATAGTTCTAAAAGTACCAATTCGATACAGGGGCTTAGTTAGTTTGTTTTTTCGCGCAGCTCGCGCTTCGGGGGCGTTTTTGCGAAAAGTGCCGGCGTCAATGGCAAAGTTTTTTGGCCGAAGGCAGTTGATTGCCGCCAGCCGCCGGTTAAGAAAACGCTCGAACCGCGCTCGCAGGGCCGCCTTTTACAGAAGAAGGTCCCGCACGAAGGCGCATTTGCGCGACTCCCTTCAGGCTTGGGTTGAATGGTCGCGCCGCACAGTGTTTGCGCCTGAGGTTTTAAGCTACTTCGAGCTTGCCACGACCGGGCTGCTTAACTCAAAAAAAACCCCCTCTCTCGCCCGTAAGTTGCCTTTTTACCGGATAGGGAAGCGCGCGCGCAGGGTGAGGTGGCAGCTGGGCTTCGTATTTGGACAAGTAGCAAGCATACGAACCCTGCTAACGAGACCTACGTTTAACTTGTTTCTACACGAGGCCTTTAGAATGACAAGGCCGCGGTTTATGAGCAAGCATAACTTTATGTCGCTGCGCTGGGTGGGCCCAGAGCCATTTATTAACCCCGAAAGCAAGAAGGAGCTTTTTCGGGGGTACAGCAAGGCCAGAGCTAGAACTTTGCGGCTGCTGCCTATGCTCGCGTATTGCCAGTGAGGAGCTGAGATCGTTAAGCTTATATCGAAGTACGAGGGGCGCAAGGGTGGTAAGGCAATTATTGGCACTTACTGAAAGTTTATGTTAGGGTTGAGAAAAAGAATGAGGTTCCTGATCGCCAGGCGCCGTCGCGGCATACTGGCCCTCAGGCGGGACGTTGTTAGAGATAGAGTAGCAAAGCTTAGCAAGAAGCTGGGAATTCAAACCATTACAAAAGCGGAGGCTTATAGGGTGGGCAGCAGGACGCAATTCCTGCTGGCTAGGCCGAGGGTCACTAGTCTCGAGTGGCGCTCTAACGCAACCGCCGACATCGGTTACGTGGAGGGCTTTATAAAAAAAAAAAAAGAGATAAACCGCGTAACCAGGCTTAGCTATCGATCGGGCATTGTGAGCGACAGGCTGCCTGAGAAGTACGGGTACTTGCGAACGCGCGTTGACCCCGTATACAGCTCATTTATCTTTAACAAAATAATTGATGCGTTTTCAAAGCACGGAAAGAAAAAATACGTTAGAAACATTTTTTATGACCTTATAAGCGACGAAATAAACCCTCACTGCAAAATAACTATTGATACCTTTTACTGGGTGATTCAATCTCTGCGGCCGGCCCAGCTAAATCTCAAAGCACGTCGCGGTCGCGTCGTGTACACCGCCCCTATCCTGGCTTCCGAAACAAAATCCATTATGAAGGCCATTAGGTTTTTCAAACAGTCTGTTTTATCGAGAAAGGAGTTTACTTGCCTTTATGACAAAGTTATTACAGAGCTTTATGATTATGTATGGTGGGGGGGGTACGTGAATAAATATTATGAGGATTACGTCAGAATCACACGAGCAAGTGCGCACCTGCGCCACTACAGAAAAGAGAGGATGTACTAGCGTCCCGACTTGTCTCGGTTTCGCCGCTATTTATTTAGTATCGATTCGCAACTCGGCGTTTACAATGCCTTTACAATTGAAAAAGACCGCTATTCGCACTTACTTGGCTAGGCGCGCGCACTCCTTTTCTGCGCCGCTCTACGGAGGTCGTCATGAGCGTTTAACTGACGCCCCCTTTTGCCACACAAAACACATAAATAGCCTGGAGAGAAACGCACCCCATTCCGCCCTTTCGGAGGTCAAAAGTTACTGGTGGGCAACCAACTACAAAGCGTATTTCGGGCACGTTCATTCTTACGAGAGCAACTTCCCTCCGCTAAGCGGCAGGCGAGTTATATACGTAAACGCTTTCGCCTATTTTAACCCGCGCGGCAGGACCGGGTGGGGTTTTTTTGAGAGAAGCTGATACAGAATCGGCGGGGCTCCATTTCCGCGCCTGCGAAACCATTTCGTGGAGGAGACGCCTGTCGGCCCGCTTTCGTACGGATTTTCAGCTTTACCCGACGGGGGGGCTTGTCTTGCCCTGCATCGAAAAAATTTTGCGCCGCACAACAAAAAATACATGCTAAGACAATTTTTTATCGAAAAGCGTCACGCCTTAATGGCCTTTCGAAACAACTATAGCAACAATTTAATGCGGCCAGTATTTAGGTCAAATTACTTTATACCGGGCGAAATGGCCCTGACCCAGCGATACTGGTTTTCGCCGTCCTCGTCGGCCTTCTCTATAGGGAGGTTTTTTGAGGAGAGCCGTCACGGCCGGCCCGTTTACGGGTCGCCGTACTCGGCGGTGCGAGACGGGGCCGTCAGCACCAGCATGCCGCGAGCTAGCTTGACTCCTCGGCGAACTCGTGGCCGGTTTATAAATAATAAGAGGGTTATCAGTCGCGCTCTTAACAGGCGCGTTGTGGAGCCGCAGCTCAGGTTTATAAAACTTCCAAAAAGGCTGCGTCAGGAGGAGCAGCGGCAGTTTCTTCGAAGAATTAGATGGCCAATGACGACGAAGCGCCCTACTTGGCTCCAGCAGGCCAGCCTGGGTATGCATTTAAAAAGGCGAGCTGTCGCCGCCAAAAGAAGCCTCGGATACCGCTGGTACAGTGACCACTTTGACGTGTTTTATAGGGGGGATTACGCCGGGCGCAGCCCGAGGCTTAACATGATGTTTATGAGGCGGGCTACCAGAGCTGTAAAACCCCCAAAGCGCGTATTCGGCCACTTTCGTAGCTGAAGGGAAAGAAAGTGACATAGGCGCCTTCGCTGCCCCCAGTTTACATATTTTAGATACGCACTGAAGCATTTAAGAATTTTTAACAAGTCGTCTGCGGTCGCTCGAATGTACGCCGGTCGGAATCAGAGGTATGCGTTGATTGGCAGGCGTGGTGGGCGCAAGAGGAAGTGAGTAAAGCGTTACCGGCGGCTACGAAATGTTTCAATAAAGACAATTGCTTTTAGGCATCGCCGCCGGATTTAGCTGGATTGGAGATTTTATGCCGCGCGTTTATAGCGCGCGGAATTTGCGCGCGGAGAAGTGCGCGCTTGCAAGCTTGATAAGCGCCGCTGGGGCTCAACGACCCCGCCGCTTCGGCTCAAATAAGTATTTAATATTTAATTTATCGCCTTAATGGCCTTAACAATATTTTTTTTTATCATTCTATTACTTTTGATTCCTATGTTTTCCATATTTGTGCAAACGATAAAGAATTTGTTGGTTTTTGTGGCTATCGTACTAGCGGTGGCGGCCAACTTGATGCTTTTTTACGGTATAGAGTTTTTCCCTATTTTTTTGGGGCTGGTTTACGTTGGGGCAATTGTTGTAACTACGCTGTTTATGGTTTTAACGTTTGATTTACGAGCTGAGTACTCGAAAAAGATTTTTCATGATAACATGCTTTCAAACATATTTTGATATTTTGCAATTAGTTCGATCGCTTTTCCAATTTTAACGAAAATTGATAATTTTTTATGACCACTTGGAGTTGTTGACCACTTCGACAGGGTAACGTTTTATCATGAGTGCAAGCCGCACCGGCTTATCGCTAGCCGTTTTTGCGAGCACAGTTTCGGCGGGGCGGCCGGAACCGACAAGGGCCTTTACCGCACAGTGCTGGAGCACAACTTTGATGTAGCTGTTATTTCAAACAGCTTTTATACTACTTATGGTTTTTTATTTCTTCTTTTGGGTATTATTTTAACCACCTCCCTTTTCGCGGCCTTGACGTTGATTAAGGGGCCGGAAAACAGGTAGGTGCGAAAAGTTTCTTCTTGAAGCCTTGCGCGCGCCCGGTTGAGCAGAATATGCGCTACAAGTGAACCGACTACTCTTTTGATTATTTTTACGACGGGCCTAAGTTTTTATATTTGGGCGGAAAACAAAACAACGTGCTGTGGGATTCAACTTACAATCACATGTTCTCCCACAAGCGCAATTTATACTCAGTATTTTACTTTAAGACGATGTGGCTTAATTACATAAAGAAGATTAACGCCCTGCGCGCCATGTACGGCTCAAATAGTAGTTTTTTTTTCCTTTCAAACAGGTTTGAGCACTTAGGCGTTCTGAAGTCTCACGCGATTCACGCTAAAGCTCAAACGCTCGTTTACGAGCGGGGCGGGCAGTTTACAGAGCGTTTCGGCGGCGACGGGAGCTATTTGTGGGACAAAAAGCTAGTTAACTTCTATGGCCTGCCCAATATATACAATTTTAACAACTATTACCGCCGGACTAACTCGCACGTACATTTTACTTTGTCAAGTTTTGAGAGGGATGTGCCGTTTATGAGCGAGGTCCTCACATACGACCACCGCTCTATAGTTGTCGCGCCCGCCGATGCCGATTCCGCAGCACCACAAAAGTTTTTAGCACTTTTTGGTAACAACAGCAGCTTAAAGTCGTGAAGATTTTATTTTAGGCTGCTGGCCCGCAGCGCCGGCAACCCCGGCAACAGCTGCGACGGCGTATCGTACTCGGCGGGCGGCCGCGACCGCGCTGCGTTTAGATCTGTTTTGGCCGTCGACAGTAGTTTCGTAGGTCTTGCTGGTTCGCCACACACGGCCCCCCTGGCGGATCTCTTTACATACACCTCGCGCGCCACCAAATCGCAGCGCGGCTGAGCAAAGGCCACAAATAGAGTTTCGAGTAAGGCATTGCGTTACGACGTCAGGAGGGGCCTTTTTCGCGAGAGGCGCTTGTTGCGCTTTTTTCCTAAAAAGATTGATTTGGCCTGGGCTAGAACTAAAGCTAGCACTTGCTAGTCAGTAGCGCCCGCGCTGTCGCAATTATTTTTGGCCGGCCCTTATTATGGCCGCGCGCTCGGGGCGGCACACGCCGCAATTTTTAGCGTCAAGTCAAACGTAATCGTAAACTTCACTTAAAATGGCACATCGTGTTAATTTTAATGTTTACAGATACGGAAAAACAATTCAATGAAATTTTTCTAATACCTCGACAAGCGTCACTAAGAATATGAGATTAAACTACATTATGACGGCTTGGATAAAGTTCGTACTCGCCACTTACGGAATACGAGTCTTTAGGATATATTTTGAGCTGGGCGGGGAGTTCCCTAAAATTAAAGTTATAGGTTACAGGCAGACGTATTTTAAGGCTAAAAAGCTCTATTTCGGGTATGAAACATCCCTATCATCTAAAAGAGCGCACAACGAGGCGAGCGACGTGGTTCCGTCGCTGGGCGTCAATGGCGCCCCGTTTTGTGCTCCGTTTGTGTCTTTAGTTAAGCACCCGAGGTCACTTAAGTTGAAGCGAATTAGAAGGCTAAAAAAGCTAGATCGGTCTAACTTTAGGGGCGGGCGTAATTCGCCCGTCGTCGGCGCGTTCGATTCTGGCGACAGGAGCCTGGGGCGGTTTCAAGCACTTGAGCTTGCTCAACTGGGGTGGCATACCCAGCTGCCTTTTCCATCAGGGTACGCTTTTGACCAGTTTGAGGATTTGCGCGCCGGCGGAGAAATTGATCCGCAGTGGGGCGATTTGCACGGCGAGGAGTACCGTGACTTTTTACTCCTTAGGGCGCTTGCTAACGCAAGGTTTTGGGAGATGAGATCCGGCGGCGTGGATATTTTTTTTTCTAATATTGTTGTGGCTTCCCTTATTTTGAGGCCGCACAGTTTAGAGGGAAGTCGTGCTTTTGATGTGCGCGGGGGGTTAAAGGCGGCCGCGTTTGTTGCGGCCTCAATACGTGAGGAGCTTTTGCCCGCCGCGTCGTTAACTGCCGCGGGCGCTATCGAGTCTATCGTGGAAATAGCGCGGCATAGGCAAAGAAATATAAAAAAAAATTCCATTTCAGGTCTTCGCGCTCGGCACCCGCTTAACCCTCTTTTTGAGAAATCGTGAGTAAAAATCTTATTTGAGCTTAAGCGCGCCGAGTTTTACGCCCGTATCATGAGAAGTCGCTGGGCGCTTGCACGCATGGGGCGCAGCATGGCGCGGCTAGCGCCGCGTTACGCATTACGCGGCGAAAGCGGGCGGCTGGCCCAGTATGAGCATCACGCGGGCCAATTTTACGGCGCATGTATTTTCAACGAGTCGGTGGCTCAGTGATCGCGCGAGTGGCGGCGAGAGTCTTCCAACGATTATGAAGCTGTTTTAAGCGCTCAAATTATCAAATGGGGCGGGAACAGATTTTTTAAGCCGGCGGACGCGAGTTTTTTAGAGCCCGGGGTTTCGACTCGAAGAAAGGTGGAATACAGATTTTTAATCGTTTACGCGCTCGCGCGGCTCGCTAGACTCGTTTTGAGGCTTCTAGCGCGCCGCAGGAGCAAAAGACTGCTTCTCCGGGGTGTTTTTCTCCGGGGCGTTGTACGCAAAACTTTGTCCGTCTTCAAAAGCTCGTATGGTGACGGGCCGTTTGTCGCTAAGCCGCACCTTAGCGGTGACACCGACCTTCTCGTTGCGGCTCGTGTGGGCGATCGCATGGGCGGTGAAGGTATTCATGCTTGAGGTGCCGCCTGGGCCGCGGGGCTAGCAATCAGACAGGTGCAAAGCGTTGCTCCGGCCGGCGCCCTGCCGGATGAGGGCGCATTATTGCGCAAAATGTACTGTGATTTTGACTCGCTTCTGCAGGATTGGGCGGGCCGCTTGCGGGGCCGCATCGTCGCTTTAACCAAAAACGGAAACACCCATTTCGGGCGCGCGGGCTCGTTTTTATCAGCTCGCCGCCTCGGCGCCGCCGCCAGTTTGGAAAACGACTATTTGGCCCTCGAGCATGATAAGTTTTTTGCGCAAATGCGGAAGTATGTTAGGCCGAGGGTTTTAGTCAATGAGTTAGATCGCGCCCTTTCGCTAGGTTCGCCTAGTGCGGAGCTTCAGGAGCGGCTAGAAAAGGCCAAAGAAAAGCTCCTTCGCGACGCCAGGCCGGTTGACTTCTCTTCTTCCGCAAGGAAGCAAAGCACGGGGCCGTGGGGAAGCGTGCTAAGGAGGCTTGACGCGCTGGGCGCCCGCGCGCGCGAAATTTCCGATAAAAAAACTTTTGTGCCTAGCTCCCCCGAATCGGACGTTATTACGCTTTTTAACGGGCTTAGCCCTTCGCAAGCTGGGGCGGCGGTGCTTCGAGTTTTACTGGGCATCAAAAGTGCATTCAAAACGAGTCCAATTTATAGGGCAATGGGTAGACGGGAGCGCGAGCTCGAGCTCGCGCCCGCCACTGCCGCCAGTATCATGAATTATTGTGAGGCCATTTTAGAAATTATAGAGCATCGTCACATAATGCGGAAAAGATTTGCCTTGTCGGGGGTGGGCGGTGGTGCCGTTGACGTTATATTTCGGTTTTCACCGTCCTCCGCGATGGGTCATGAAAGGGCGACAGCCAAGCTTTTTAGAAGAATCGCCGCCTCTGGCGGCTTCGTGATGAGCGAAAACGTGTTTCACGCTTTTCGCCTTTTTGGACGACCTATGTCTGGCAGCGTTCGGCAATTGAATGATAAGCGTGAGGATTTTGCTATTGTACTTTCGGACGCCCGTAAGCTTTGAACCAGATCTGTGTTTGTTAAGATGAAAAAGGATACATACGTGGTGGCGGACAGCGAGTACTTCAAGCCGATATTGGGCGCAAAAATACTCACCCGCGCGCGCCGGGTGCGCGGAAAGATTGCACTCGACCCTATGGGGGACGTGTTAAAAAAGATGTATAAATACATTTGTGCGCCGTTTGTGGGCACGTGTGACATGATAATGGAAAGATCGTGGGCCGTCGACAAGGTTCTATTCGCCGGGGAAAAATTCTTCACCGTAGTCGGCGCAATAGAGATGTTTGCAAAAGCCGGCGTCGGCGGCGATAGAAAATTCGCCGCCGCTCGTGGTACCTCAGTCGAGCTCAGCCGGCGACGAAAGCTCGGCCAACCGAGAAGTGAAAGAGCGGCGTCTCTCGCCGCTCGTTGAGTTCCGTTTTGAAGAGTTGATAGGCCTTTGAGTTTTGTTTGAAGGCCGCCGTACGAGGTGCTATTTGAAGACTGCGCGCTGAAAGAGCTATCAAGGTCGCCGATGGAGAGAAACATTTTTGATAAAAGGTATAACGTCGCCGAGCTTAGCCACGATATAGATAGGGAGTTTAACAGGGCGCGCCCTGTTCTTATAGGCGAGGCGGATGACGCCCGCCCAGACGATCACACAATGGAGGAAGTGTCGCTTTTGTACAACTTACGCGGCGCTTTTTTTCGGACGTTCGGCGTTTGGTACGATGTTCTTTATTTTCCATTTTCGCGAGTTTTTAGTAGTAACGCCCATCTGCAAGAGATGGCAAATCGCGCGGCGGAATACGTTAGGATTTACATATCTAGCAGACCTGACGCCGCGATCTGATTAAACGAGTTTATAATGATCTACTATGCTTCGATTTTTACGCGAAGTACAGACTCGTTAGTAAATTTTATGGCATACCGATTTAGGCTAGAGTACCGCTGGTCTCAACCGCTTACCCTGATGTTCACGATCGTAAAAAGCGTTGAAATTAAGAAATTTGGTGTGGCGGGTGTAAAAATAGCCTTTCATGGCAAATTCGGCGGGCAAGAGAGGGCGTACAGATTCGCGAGAATCTGGGGAATCAACCCGTGCTTGCGCAACTCGCATCTTGCGGGCAGCTATAGCTCAGCTCAGTGCTTATCTAAATATGGTATAACGCACATACATATCTGGATGACGTACTTTTAGGCGCGCGGGGGCTTCACCCCGCGTTTTATTTTTGGTCTCAATTTTTGGGCGACTTTAAATTAATGATTTGCTATAAAGGTTCTTATATTTCGCGCTGAGGTAGATTTATCGGCCGAGCTGCGCGCTCGACTCGTACTTTTTCAGCGGGCGCCGCGGCGGGTCTACCTTCTCGCAAATTGAGCTTGGCTCGTAAAAACAAAACACTGAAAGAGCTTGATGCCGGCTTTCGGCGCAACGTCGTTGCTGCCAGTCGCGTCAGTGCCGCGCACGGGGGCGGGGAGAAGAAAAAAAGGCGCGGCCGTCGCGCCGGAAAGGGGCGGTGAAGGCCTGCTCATCTTCGAGCGGACTACGCCCGGTTGGTGCGCCAGCGGCGCAAATTTGCAAAACCCGTAACGCGGTTTTTTTTCTTCGCAAAATACGACGCTATGGCGAAGTATAGCCGAAGCGCGCGGGCCCTCGCGAGCGGGTTTGGATCGCACTCTCGCAAGAATGACCTTTTTCTCTTTTGCATGTGAAGCGTTTGTAAAAGCCCGCAGGGGGCTTTTTTGGGCCGCAGGGCGTTAATCAGCAGAATGAGGCGCCTGCGCCTAAACAAAAATCCCTCAATCTACCTGCCGGACATATATAAAACGGCCGATCTCCGCGGTCTGTTCATTCCAGTTCGCAGCGGCCTCCTTAATTACGCGCGAAAGCAGTTCGCGGCGCTTAATTACTTTTTAATAACGCCGTCGAAATTTAAGATTTTATACCGAGGCCTGCGCATGGCGGCGAAAGAGAGTGATTTCGGCGGAAGGTTCTTAGAGCGGTCGTATTCGGAAGACGAGTCACCCGACGGCGCGGACGACGACGGGCAGCTATACCGAAGTTTATCTAACCAGCGGAATACCGGTTCCTTTCGACTTCGCCTATATAAAAAACTGAAGTTGGGTAGGCGGCTCCGTCGACTCCCGCGAGGCCACCACCACGCCCTTTTCCGCCAGCGGCTAAAAAGGGTTATCAATATAAAGGGTCTGAAAAATAATAGTTTTTTTTACAACGTTTTTATACTGAGGTTTGTTCTAGATATCTCCTTTCGGTCGAGTTCTTTTTTTGCTGAACTAATTCAGCGGCGCTTGCTAAGTAAGCTGCGCGCGGCGGTTACGGCCGGCCGCAGCACTTTTCGCCGAAGATGTTATGTAGCTCGCGGGATGAACCTTGCTGTTTCGGCCAACTTGGTAGCCTCGGCTCTTTTCGGCAGCCGCGCCGATGCTCCGTTTTTAAGCGCGCGGCACGCTGTTTGGGCAAAAAAAATTTTAAATTACTATTTACCACTGCGGCGCAAAAGCGCCAATTTCACCGAGCCTAGCTCATACGCGCATTACCCGGTTCGGTGGGCCATGAAGACGCATATTTTCAGCAAAAGGGTGTTCTGGGGTGGGGCGGGTCAAACTATTCGCGGCTGGCCGCGGTTTTATTACCGCTGGGGCCAGTACACCTATTACGCTCTGTGGTGAGCCAGAACCGAAAACGCCGCAGTTCTTGAAAAGTACATGTTGGATGATCAAAATAACAGCGCAAAAGACAGTTTCACTATTTTCAAACGCACGCGCGCCACTCGCCAAGCAGCCGGGTCGCTGGCGCTTCTAAATGAGGACCTACCTACCTGGCGAATGCCGGTCTGGCCGGCAAATTGGTCACTGCGGGAAGAGACTGTGTGGGATCATCGGATGCGCAAATTGGTGCGCAAGTCATTTGCAATTGCGTCCGGTGAGGCAAAACTTATAGCTCCTGTGGCCTCTCTTGTTGATCTAAGCAAGGTGCCGGTTGGCTCGAAAGCTCTAAAAATCGTGTATAGGCTTTTGGCTTCGCACCTTCTCAGGCACTTTGCACACAATATCGAGGACAACTTCAACTCAATACGCCCAATCTTCACACCCGGGGACGCAGCAAGATTTTACAAGGAGGTGCGTTGGGTCGTTGCCGAGCTTATGGGTTCGTACTACAAGGGGTACAGGGATGTGACGCACGACTTAAGCCTCTCGCTTAATATGTTGGTAGACTCGCGCGCCTCGTTTGAGGCGCGTAGAGCCCCTGTACAAAAAGCTTCTGACGGGGCGCGGCCCTACAATGGCGCCTTTCGGCGAGGCGCTCGACATGGGCGGCGCCCTCATGACCGCAAAAAGGCGTATTCGGGTGATACGCGTCGGGCGTTTTTTTCGAGGCGGCGTAATTTGGCCCACCCGGCGGCTATTTCGGCTGCCGCACAAAGACCAGTTATCCCGCGGCCCTATAAGCCGCATTACGAGCAAATGTCGCACAACGCGCTTAGTACAAATAAATTTAGCTCTAGGGGGGGGCCTCGAGTCCCCGCAAATCAAAAAAATGTAAGCGGCGGGGCAGCCTCGCCCCGACCTTTTTCACGGGCACGAGCCTCGTACGGCCGGGGCCCGCTATTTAGCGCGCCGGCAAGGGGGATCAGTTCCGCCGCGCACCCCGCTAGGCGCCCTCAAGTTCTGCGCGGACGGGGTGGTGCGACAAGCGGCCGCGCCGTAAGCCCGCGCCGCGCCCGCGCGCCGAGGTTTACGTCCGGCTCAGTCGCCGCTAACGTGCTTTTACGCAGACTCGGCGGCCATTTTAGGTCTGATCCAGTTTCCATACAGGCCGGCCTGCCCAGGGCCGCGTTTTCGCGCCGTCGCGCCCGTCGCGAACCATTCCGCGCCGCGCGTAGCGCGCCCGCTGCGCGCGGCACCCCCGCTAAATCGCCGTTTAGCGCGGGCAACCCAAGAAAATTTTCAGTTGTTAATGAAAGCTCCGCCGACTGGTTGCAAGTCGCACGATCAATGAACCTGACGTTCGGCGAGTGGGTTAAAAAGCATTGAGGCGAGCGCCCGGACATTCTTAAAGCCTTGAGCGTCCAGCCGGGCGTTAATTTCGGAGGAGTAAACTTGTCCGCGGGTTTAGATTTTATTCCTAGGCGCAGCATGAGTATAAATGACCTAAGGCCGTCTAATTTTACGACTTATTTGTCGTGCAATAAAGCCGCGTTTTTAAAGTTCTTTGCGACAATGCTGCGCGGCGATGAGGAGGGGCGGTTTAGAATCACGCCGGCGGCAGCCTCTCTCATGCTAAAAGACTCCTTGCGCGCGGCGAGGGTGCACGATTTGTTGCGCGCGCGCAAGTCTCGCAGCAAAATGAGTAGCGACGTGAGGGATCACAGGCTAAAAATGGCCCTTGGCGGTCTTTTGGATTCGAATGTTTTGTTTAGCGGGCGGGTAGCGCGCTGGGGCCCAACTCGCCGCTTATCCCGCCCAGTCGACCCCCTGCGCGATCCTTTTTGGAGGGAGCAGGTTGTTGCGCTCTGGTCGGAAATTGTCAAGAGCAACCCGGCGCGGGAGTTGGTGAGTCCGGGCATGGGCGACCGCTTCGCGGAGGCTATTAAGATTTTTATGGCCGCCGCGGCGCGAGAAAATTTGGTCGCCGCGGCTAACGGCGTGTTGCCGGGCGTAAAGCCGGCCGCAAGCCCCTCGTACTCGTCCCTTCCGCCGGCGTATCGAGCCGGTCTCTCAAAGCGCGTTGGGGGGGTGGATCCCCTCGGCTCCGCCTTTTTAGAGCACATGGCTCTGCGAATCAAGATGTTGAAGTTGTTTTTTTTTACTCCGGCGGCCATTAGAAGTTTCGCGTCTTCCGTGTACTTCAACAGGCGTTATGCCGGGGTTAGCTCGGTTTTTAATTCTATATTTAGCAAAAATTATCTTTTAAAATCGCGCATCGACCGGAAGTTTAAACTTTCGTACAGCGCTTACGTTTACAATAGCGTGTACCGGCGCAGGGCGCGGGAATATTTGGTTTCTGCGTCTAAAAATCTTTTATATAAGTACACGCGCGAGGGGACCGCCGCTGCTCTGCGAAGTATACCGGTTCACCGCCGCCGGAAATTTTTGTTTAAAATTAATCCAGACATCCGGGGAAGAAGTCGCGTGTTTTATTACGTTCAAAAAAAAACGTGACGTATGCGGAAGTGAAACAAGAGGTACGCTCTGCTTCGCTTTTACATGCCGCCGCTTAATTTGAGGAGTAAGGACAGGTCGAGCATATCATCGAATAGATTTCTGCTCGACAGGTTTGTACACCGCGTTGACGGCACCAGAAAGTTTTTAAAATTGAAGTTTTTTTTGAGGCATTGTATGCGTAAGCACTATAAGTGCTCTACCAGCAACCTCGTGCAAAAATGAAAAAAAATTAGAAAGACAAAGAGGAAGTGGGCTACCTACTACAGGGCGATGGAGGCGGGGTTGGCAAACTACATATGAATTTGCGGGCTTGTCGACACGAAGGAGCGCGCCTCCGCCATGGTCGAGGGCGGCCTCATTTATGTCAACACGGAGCCCTGCGTAAATGCCGCATATGAGGTGCAAAGTGGCGACATTATAACCATGAACAGCGAAGCCTTTTGGGAAATTGCGCAGACCAAAGTTTCAAGGCACCTTAAGGGGGCACTGGCTGTTTCCGACGCCCCTAACGACGTCAAGCGTAATCTATTAAAGCGAATTTTGGTTATGCTGCAAAAGCAGTCAGAGCTGGGGGTGGCGGCGGCCGTGAAAAGCTCATCATCGCTGAGGGTGCTGGCCTCCTCTGCCCAACTATTTAGACATGAGGAGATTGAGGGCGACAAGGCGCTCGCGCGCCATCGCGCTAAGCCCCGCGCGCCCGGCGGAACTCAGTTCGACAAGTACGATGTCTACAACGCGACGTTATCGGGCTTTTCTGCGAGCACCCCGCTAAAGGTGGGCGCCGCGGCGGCCGTAAAGGGGCTAATTGGGCGGTTGTTCAGGCGCTGGGATACAAGCACGAATTTTCATGGCGGCTTTTTTTATCGTTACTGCAATACTGTCGTCGCCCTGCGCGACCCATCGTCCGCGAAAGAGTTTTTTTCTACCTCGCGTAAGAAAATGGATGACCTTTATAACCCATGAGCAATTAAAATGTTTTACAGCCACAGTTTCTGGCGTTAAGGCTTGTTTCCAGGCTTTAGCCCGTTTACGTGTATATTGATATAGCGGGTTCGCGGCCGCCCTGTACGCGGCGCCGGCGCTTTACATCCGCAGGTGAGAAATTTTTTAATCGGAATATGTCAAGAATATTTATTAATAGTGAGCTTAGGCGACACATTAATAAGTATCCTGCTCCGAAATATTTAAACTATAGTTGGGGGTTCGGCTCATCGTTAGGTCTTACTCTAGCTTTGCAAATTTTTACAGGCATTCTGCTGGCCCTTTATTACCGCCCGTCGGCTGCGACGGCCTTTAGCGACGTTATCACTATTATTTTTGACGTAAACCACGGCTATTTTGTGAAGTACTTGCACCTAAACGGAGCTTCTCTTATTTTTTTACTAATGTACTTGCACCTTCTGCGGGGCGTATACTATAGGTCGTACGTCCGGGCGCCGTACGTTTGAGCTCTGGGCATGCTTATATTCTTAATGATGGTTGTAACCGCCTTTCTTGGTTATGTTTTACCTTGAGGGCAGATGAGCTTTTGGGCCGCAACCGTTATAACAAATCTTATTACCTCGGTACCGGTTGTTGGCGACAAGTTGATTATTCTAGTGCACGGCGCTTTTAGCGTGCACGACGTAACCTTAAATAGGTTTTTTGTTATGCACTTTCTATTCGCTATCCTGGTGGCTGTTTTGGCAGTCGCTCACGTTTACTTGCTCCACAAAGAGGGCTCTTCAAGCCCAGTTGGGACTGAGTTAACCGCCCTCGAAAAGGCGCAGTTTTCTTTTTATTTTGCTAGCAAGGACTGGACAACTTTTGTGGGTTTTATGATACTTCTCGCCTGGTTTGTATTTGTGCAACCGAACTACTTGAATCATCCCGATAACTTTATCGAAGCCAACCCGCTAGTTACGCCGACCCACATCGTGCCGGAGTGGTATTTTTTGCCGTTTTATGCCATTTTGCGCGCCATTCCTAACAAACTTTTAGGTGTGGAGGCTATGGTGGCTTCAATTCTTCTTTTGGCGCTACTTCCTGTTTTAACTTCTGGCGCGCGCGCCGCGAGGGTCGAGCCCCTTTCGGCCCCGCTTAATATTTTTTTCTATGTTCTAACGTTTTGCCTTGTTATGCTGGGGGGGCTGGGCGCCATGCCTGCGACCGGTCCTTATATTATCGCCTCGCAGTTTTTCACGGCTCTGTATTTCTTATCATTTTTACTACCGCTTTTGGCCTCCATCTTAGCGCGGTGGAAAAAATTTAATGAAAACGTTGGTGAGAACTTTCGCTAAAGCCCGCCTTTGGCCCCGCCTTTTTAGGGTCTGCGCGCGCGGCAAAATTCACTAATAATGTTTTTTTATATTAAAGGGCTAAGAATGGACGAACAGCTATTGATTTTGAGATATGGCGTTTTTGGGCGCAAGCGCACAGTAAGTTTGGCCGACGCGAGACACAAAGCAAAAATGGCGGAAATCAGTGGTTTCCGCCGCCAAACAAAAAATACGCTGGTTACCCCAAAACATAATCTTCAACGCCTTCACAAAATTCAAAGTCAATTTAAGCAAAAAACAAGAAAAAGGAGATTTAAGACCCGCGTTACGAACGGATGGCGGGTGAGGGAGTCTGCGCGCTTTTCCAGCAGGCCGCGGAGGTTTTTGTTCCGCGGATTTCGAACAACTCGTGCTTGCCGCCTGACGTTTAAAGCCCTAATAGGGGCCGAAAAGTCGATTATGGCGACCAAGTCGAAGGTATGGGTGCGCTACCGGAAGTACCCAAACTTTTTTACTACTCGCAAATCGTCGAAGTCGAGAATGGGTAAAGGCAAGGGCAAAATCGCCGGCCGAGTCGCTAAAATTCAGCGCGGTGAGGTGCTGTTTGAGGGTAAAATCGCGCACCACAGAAAAAGTCGTAAGTGGGTTAGCGCCCTTAAACAGACGATGCCATCCACCCTCCAGCTCGTGTACCACAGCAAGCCGGCCGAGCGCACAATAAAAAATTTTTATCGCTCCAGACCGTGGTACGCTATTGCAAAAAAATTTAAAAAGAGAAAGCGTCACTTGATACAAAAAAAAAAATATACATTGCGTTATGACTACCCCATCGGGACGGAGCTTTACAAGTTCAAGTACCATAGAATTTACTGCACGTGGCGCGAGCTTGAAAAGGCGCGCACCGCGGGGGCGTTTCTTCGTTATTTTTGAAGAAGCGGAAGCGCGCGCGTTTATCGCCGCGCTTACTTTAATTATGCTGAGACGTATAAGGATTCCCTTGTGGGTGTAAGGGCCCAAAAGCGCGCATCTGTTTTGTCTAACTTGAGCGGGAGTTGGACCAGAGTTTTTATGTGCAAGCGGTACGCCATGCGTGACCACATTAGGGAAATTTTTGAAGCTTTTCACGCGCCTGACGAGGACGGCTATTACGGTATGTACCGTCACGCCAACCTGAAAATTAAGCGCGGAATTGAAAGAGAGAAATATATAAGGCGTAGCGGGCTGGCGCCGTCGTGGGAGGTTTTTTAGCGGCGGGCGCCGACCCTGCACGCGCCCTGTACTGTGTGCAAGCTGTGGGCTTTTTAGTATTATTTTTTAGATTTAAGTATGTATCCATTTTACTTTTGACAAGTGGCTGACGTTAAGCCATATATGACCTATTTCAATAGAGCGGTTTACGACGCCAATTGGCGTGTGCCGGCCGCCGATAACATAATTATCGTCGACGCGGGCAGTTTGGTCGGGTTTTTGCTTACTATAAAAAATTGCGAGTTTTACAGATTTAACTATTTGAATGATTTGTACGCTGTTGATCTAATGGGCGCCGAATTTCGTTTTGCCGTTGTATACAGATTATCTAACTATACTAATAACATTTCTTTAATGGTTGTTATATTTACGCGCGAGGGTGAGCCGGTTGACACGATTCAAGACGTTTATACTTCCTCAACATGGCCAGAGCGCGAGTCGTGGGAGATGGTTGGAGTTTATTTTGCGGGTCACAGGCAGCTGCAGCGCTTGTTGACGGATTACGGCTTTAAGGGGCACCCACTGCGGAAAGACTTTCCGGTGGTGGGATACCGCGAATTGTGGTACTCTTACCGCACGAAATCGGTGGAGTTCTCTAAAGTTGAGTTTATGCAAGAAATGCGAAAATTTGAGTTTATTGTTGCCTGAAAGCCTGAAGTCGCTGATGATTTAACACCCAGCACGGAGCGTCCGTCTAAGCTGATTGTAGAGGCTACGCGCCCGGATGGGGTCGATACCGAGTATACTGAAACCGAATCTAGTGAGTGGTCGTGGCTTGAAGAGCCTTATGGCCGCGGGCGCTCACACGAGACGTATTGCGACTCCGTTTTCGGCGAAAGTTTTACGGCGGCGCTTTCAGCGAGCAAGGAGGACGACCCAACTAGCGAGGATTTAGTTGGCGTTCCGAGGCGGCCGTCGAAGGTCGGGGGGCCAATCCAAGACGCGCCCGTTAAGTCGCCGGTTACGATTGAGCCGACGGGCGGTGATAGCAAAGAACTTGAGATTATTCAGCCGGACGATAAAAAAAACAAAACACCCACTCCGGCGCAGCCAGCTGACCAGGAGAAGGAGCGCCTCTGGGGGGATGTTGATAGCGCCTGAATGGGCAGTGAAATAGAAGAGAGCCCGCTTAATGAGTCAGATTTTCTGTCCGACGGCGCCGAGGGGCTGAAGTCTGGCGCCGAGGGCTCGGCCGCTGACGGCGATATCTCGGGCGGCCATGACGCCGACGGGTCCTCTGAGCGGGGCGATGGAAGCGTCTCGGGCGATAACAGCGAAAGCTCTTACGCCGAGTCTTCTGAGCCTTTGGACAAGACCCCGTCTGACGAAAATGAGTATGACAAGGAAAGGACTCTCTACACCTCTGGGGGTGAAAACTCTGATGGTGTGACGCCGGAGGGCGAGCAAAGCGATGATTCCGACAGCTCTGAGGACGGGCGGAGGCGCGGCCGACGACCTACTAGGAAAATTAAGCGCCCTTCCGACAGCTCTGACAGCTCCGATCAACCTGATGAGCGCCTTCGCGAGACAACCGACGTGGAGGAGACAGCTGAAACCGGCAGCTCCGGCGATGAGAGCGATGATACTTACACGGGAAAAAAACGCTACTCCGCACTTGGAGATGCGTGAGATCGTGAAGACGTTAGGCGGTGTGCCGATCTTGTCGCCGCGGGCGCTTTTGACCGCGACGACGGGCGGGACCCTTTTAGCGATTCGTATGACGAGGACGACCGGTCAAAGCAGTGGCGCCCCGCGTGGCGCACAGGCGGCCCGTCGAAAAACCCTTCTTGCCGCCTACCTGGCCAGGATAGTAGGGAGAATCAAGAGATAGACGTTCAACTTACCGAAGATGAATTTCTGGGTATGCTGCGGGTGGCCTCAAAGTGGCCGAAGTCGGTTCGCGGCGAAGAAAGCTTTTTCGGGCGAAGATTTGTGACGGCTTGACACAACCACCTGATCTCACTTCTTAGCTTGGAGGCCCAATCCTATATTGACCGCCTTACCGCTCGCGGGATTGCGGCGCCGAGATACCTTAAAATAGTTGAGAACGGGCTTTACCGCGATTTAATTACCCCGAGATTTAATCACGGGCTTAAGTTTTTATTTTTAAGAAATGGCTACGCGGTTGATATAAGTGCTGCGACGTGTGATCACGGCTTGCTTGACGACGCAATCATTTTATACGCGGCCGCATACGGCGTGGACAAGATTGGCAAATTAAGGAGGAGAATCGCTATCCATCGCGACTGGTGCGAGACGAAAGAGGCCAAGCACCCTTCAGAACTTCGCCGGTTTTATGTAACCGATGAATGTCTTGACAGTGATGGCGGCGACGATGACGATAATGGCGGCAATGATAGCGGAATGGGGGGCGCCGAGTCTGTTTTTGAAGGGCTTGACCCGCGCCTATTACAGCCGCTGGATCGCCGCATAGCTCCTTATCCCCAACCTCGTTTTCATGCGCGCGCTGCTCCCAGCAGCGCGTTCCTATTTCTCTTTATATGAGCGGCCCTGGTTGCCGCGGCTCTCGACTGGGGGGCCTCTCAAGGCGAAAAAAAAGTGATCGAGCGTGAGGTGATTGGCATTCCGGAATCGCCAATTGTCCACACGAGGGCGGAGGAGAAAAGCCGCCTCGATAAATTTCTCGAGCTCGGGACCGAAAATAAACTGAAGTCTTTTCCACTAAGTATCGCTGAGGCCGCTTTTACTTTAGAGTTCTTTGTGGGGTTTTATAACAGCCTTTCGCTCTTTAAGGAGGGCCTTGTGCATTACGGGCTTTCTCTGGCGTTTAAGCCCACTACAAATAATCTTCCGCAGCATCAGGGAAAAGTGGAGCTGATCATACGCGCCATCCCCGGCCTTGTGCCTATTTTCTACTTTGGGCAGTTTATTTGCAACTCGTCGTGTGTTGTAGTCCGCGAAACTTTTAGGTGCCGGCGAATTATGTGTGCTTTAATGACCGTGATGTACATGTTTGAAAAGTCGGGCGGCCCCGAAATAACGCCGGAGGTGGAGAAGGAGGCCGCCGCGTGTAACGTAACCACCGCGGCGTTTGTAAATGCATGAAATAAGTATTGAAAATCGCGGATTGCCGGCCGGGAGGCCGACAAAAACCAGCGGGTAAACATTTGAAATGAATGTTTTGGCTTAAATGACGAGGCCCAGCGAGCTCTGCGGACCAGCGCGCGTGACTTGTTTTTTGAGGAGTTTGGTAACCCTACAAGCTTCTACAAGAACTTTTCCAACACTGGTTACGGAATCTGCCCGCAGTGCCATGTTGCTGACTACGCCGGAAAGAGCGTGGTAAATCATTTTGGCTCGGACGAGCCTTACGAAACCTATGACGTGTCTGTACTGCCTTTGGAATTCAAGATTCGTCTCACCTATACCTTTAGTGAGGTGCGCGGCTTTGAAATTGTGAAAACAATGAGGGAGGTCTTCAGTGACCTGGATCCCGTTGGCGATCTTACGCCGCAGGACGTAATCGATTTAAGGGCCCATTTTAGGAGGCGCTTTAGCCCCAAGACGCTTGACAGGCTGGGGGTCATTACGAATATTAGCGCCGAGGCCGAAAAAAAAAAAGCCCCGCGTCAGCGCCGCGCAGCCTCCTCGGCGCTTTTCCGCGCCGCGCGCGGCGAGGCTGAAAAGAAGTCGACTTAGTGCGTCGCGGTCGGGCGGTCGCGACGAGTAAAGCGAGGGTGTAGTTTAATTGGCAAAACGGCAGACTCTTAATCTGTTTTTTTGGGTTCAAGTCCCGACATCCTCATTCTCGTTTGTATTTCTTGACGTGAAGGCCATCGTTGGCGTTTTTCGCGGATACGTGTGCTACTGACTCGCCTGCAGCCGCGGCCTTTGTATCTTAATCCGGCAGAGAGGCCGTTTGTGGCACGGTTTGTGCGGGTTCAACTCCCGCCGAAGGCCGCCACATTTGTGCTCAGGTAGCTCAGCTGGTAGAGCGGTGGACTGAAAATCCTCAGGCCAGTGGTTCGACCCCACTCTTGAGCAGAGTTCGCCTCATCGCTGGTGGAGCGCCCTTACGGCCGACCGGCGGGGGGCGTAGTTTAATTGGCCAAAACTCCTGCCTTCAAAGCTGGCTTTGGTGGTTCGAGTCCGCCCGCCCCCGGCCCCTTTCCGCCCCCGCCGCGGGGTATAGTACAATTGGTGAGTACACTTGCTTTGGGAGCTGGTGATCGGGGTTCGAGTCCCCGTACCCCGTAGTACGCCCGCCCCGTCAACCCTCGCCCCCTCCGTAGACACAAATTGCCGGTTTTATGTAAAAAAACGCTCGCTGGGCGGTTAGCTTAATTTGGTAAAGCACCCCGTTTACGCCGGGGGGAGTAGAGGTTCGAGTCCCCTACCGCTCTGGTTTGCACCGCCCGCGCCGTGCGCGGGGGGGCGTAGTTTATGTGGCAAAACCTCCGCCTCCAAAGCGGAAGAGGTTGGTTCGATTCCAGCCGCCCCCGCGCGCGAGCTCGCGCGCGCTGGCTAAAGCTCGGTTTGGGGTGGGGCGGCGCAGGACTGATGCCCGAGTTGGCCCAAGGGGGCGCACTGCTAATGCGCTGTGTTTAACACGCGTGGGTTCGAATCCCACTCAGTCCTCGCGCTTCCCGGCCGATTCGGCGCCGTAAATGCGATAGGATCGATCACCTATTTACCGCGAGGGTGTTTTTTGCCCGTACCGGTATAGGGGTTTTGGGCGTTATCATGTGGGCCCCCCGCCAGGTGAAGCACTTGGGGCGCCGCCGTGCGTAGTGAGCGGTGCTAAATGTTCTTTCCACGTATAGAAGTAAAGTTAGACGAGTTGTAGAAGTTGGTTTTCCGTCCCATCCAACGTGCGCTCCCAGCTCCGCCCCGTTCCTTTGGGGGGGGGGCGGTGGAGGGGGTTAGGCGAAGAGGGGACCTGAGCGTTGAACATTGTGGACGACAGCGTGTAGTGGCGGTGGTGGTCGGCGCCGTAAATGTGATACGACCGACTAGGGGAAAGTTAGCGCTTACAGCGCCAGCGCATAGCCGTATATTCCATGTAGCATTTTGAGGGAGGCCTAGGCATCGAGCTAAGGCGGGCGCACGAGGAAGCGAAAGGGTCGCCAAGGTTATAGACCGATGAGGCGACCGTACCCGCGCAGTAGTCAGTTTAAAACTTGTTGGGGCGCGTAAACCCCCCTTTGGGGGGCCGCGCACAAGGGACGCGAGCGGAAAACCGCAGCAATATGCGCATCGCGCCCGGCCGCCTTGCCCAACTTAAGGGCGCGCGTGTGGCCGGACCGCGCCCATCTCCTCCGTAGCGCCGGTCGGCGGCTCGGGATGAGCGCCGCCGCGCCCGGTCGGGGTGGGCAGCTGGTGTGGGTCGCAGCCGGGCTGGTGATGGAATCCCGGGTGAAGCGAAGCAACGTACTAACCCGAGGGAAAGAAAAGAGTAATTGACGCCGCTAGTAGTGGCGAGCGAAAGCGGCGGGGGGCGGAAGCCCCCTTAGATAAAAGCCCCAGGCGCGAGCGAGAAGGGAGTAGCCACGAGCGAAAGCGGCGCATTGCGGAGAAATCAAGCCTGTCCGGGAGTGGACGGCCGCCCGCTTCGCGGGAGGAGTATGCTGACCTCGACAAAGCCCGATAGTCCAGGTGTGGTGAGGGTGTAGAAGGGGGGCTGCCCCCGCGTTGTTGGCGCCATAGAGGGTGCGTGTGTAGTCCCGTTAGTCTGCGAAGAGGCGCGCGCACATAGCCGTGGTGGCGTAGCGCGGCTAGCCCGGGAGGGCGCCGCGCGAAGTGTCTTCTCGCGCCGCAATGAGTAAGGCGCCGAAAGATAACGTGCCTGAATGAAGGCCTTACCGAGGGCCAAGGCTTGGATACAACTCGATGACCGATAGTGAACAAAGTACCGCGAGGGAAAGGTGAAAAAGCGCGCCGATAGGCCCTTAAAAGAACCCGAAATCGAAATGCTTTTATACCTGTTATAGACGTTTAGTCATATTAACGTGCCTTTTGCATAATGATCTGGGGAGTTAATTGGAGTGGCGAGGTTAATCCGTTAGGTGGAGCCCAAGCGAAAGCGAGTCTTAACAAAAAGGCTTTAAGTCACTTTAATTAAACCCGAAGCCGGGCGATCTAATTTTGGCCAGGGTGATGCGTACGACCTACGTGAAGGCCCGAACTCGTGAATGTTGCAATATTCTGAGACGAGCTGAGATTAGCTGAGAAAAACCAACCAGGCCCGGGGATAGCTGGTTCTCCGCGAAATCTATTTGAGTAGAGGGCCGTCGTTCTTAAGAAGCCGAAATTCTTCTCCGCCGTCGCCGGCGACAAGAAT
Source organism: Bacteroidota bacterium (assembly GCA_018267915.1). GTDB lineage: Bacteria > Bacteroidota > Bacteroidia > Chitinophagales > Chitinophagaceae > MKUN01. The sequence goes on from JAFDXN010000015.1 coordinate 23,428, forward strand.
ACCGCGAACAAGCCCCTTTAACGCCGCGAGTGGCAAGCTGCCCGACGCCGCCGCACCGGAGCTTCCTACCGTGGAAGAGGTTATAGCCGACGATGTTTTCCGGGGGAGGCTTTAACTGGCGGCTGAGGAGCGGCCGTGGTCGGGGGCGCTTCCGCGCCCGCACAGCCCTTGCCGGGGTACCGCGGGTCACCTTCATGCCGGAGCGCTTAGTGGCCCAAGGGCGCTACGCGCGGACGAGGCGCGAAGAGCTGTAGGCTTTTATATGGATAGGTAAAGCGTAACCGCCTGAGAATGAACGTGAGGGCACTTCTGCCCCCGAATTAATGTTAGGCGAGCTAAGAATTGTCCAAAGACGGTACACGGACTTTCGGTGATAAGGCCGATAGTCAAGAGGGAAACAGCCCTCAGCCTTCTCTAAGGTCTGAAACGACAGGCGCGAGTGAGTAAATCCGTTTTGTCGCGAAAATCGTTCTAACTGATCTTGGTACTTGTAGGAGCTGCGTTTTTACCCGAAATAGACACATACTTAAGTACCTAATGTAAGCTTCACTGCGGCTAATGTATTAAAGAAAGCTTACGAGCTCGTAGACGTATTTGTGGTCCAAGGCGGAGTCATATTAATGCAGGCTAACGCTGTCGACCGAAGAGGGGCATGGCACCTGCCGGCGATCCGGCTTTAGTCCCCAGCCGAGTACGGGTGTGGCCCAGGCCCCCCCGGCTCGCGTTTGGATGGATGCGAAGTCCGGCAACTGAAGGCGGTGCCGTGGTAGCGGAGCATTTAGTGGAAGCAAATTGCATATAGTTAGAAATTTAAGTTTACTAAAGAGAGTATCCCTGAATCTGTAGTAATTAAATACCTATGCCCAATTAGGTATCGCCGTAAGCTCAAAGTTTTTCGGGCCATTATTAAAAACCCGAAGTAATCCGGTTCTTAAGGCAAACCCGACAGGGTTAACCGATAGCGAACTAGCCAAACGAATAAAGATATGGTTCTTATGCGCCTTGAGGTCGGGTATATCCGCAGGCGGCCGGGATTAACCAACTAGGGGTGCCCGTCTTCAGCTAAGGGGGGGCGGGGGGAACGCCGCGAACGGTTTTACCGCTCTGTTGCTGTTTAGGATTGAATCATAAGTGTTAAGCTTTGGTTCTAGAAGAGCATGCCCGGCTATGGAAATGGGGTGGACCTCTTGCGCCAGGCCGGGCCTTAAATAGCCCGAGTCTGGCGTGGCGATAAATAGGGCTTGTTCTTTAGGCGGTGCGCGCGGTCTCGCTTTGCGGGCCGTGCTCCGCGCTTGTTCAAGCTCTCGTTGTAACCGTACTTAGGCCGCCACAGGTGAGCTGGTATAAGAGTACTAAGGCGTGAAATAATAGTGCTCAAGGAACTCGGCAAATTGACCCCGTAACTTTGGAAGAAGGGGGCCAGCGGGGCGACCGTAGGCCCCATGAACTGGAGCATTGAATAGGGAGGGGTGACTGTTTATTAAAATCACAAGACTTTGCCAAGTTGTAAAATGATGTATTAAGTCTGACTACCTGTCCGGCGCCATAAAACAAACTTGGGGATGTTTTACTGGCATTCCTATTGAAGTAATGGCAAGCGACGGCTGTATAACTGACGGTCCTAAGGTAGCTTAATTGACGGCCGTTAATTGCGGTCTCTGGGAGCGGTTTAACAACTCTTCCACTGTCTCGAGCACTACTTCTACTACTTAGAAAACCCCGTGAAGATGCGGGGTAGTCGCGATGGTAAGGAGAGCCCCTATGCGCCTTTACTAGCGTCTTCCACAGTTACCGCAGCGGCATTACCGAGAATAGGTGGAAGCGTCATCACATTTATTTTTCAGGACTTAAAGCACGTGCCGGTGTCATACTACCTTGTGCTGGTTGCGGCGTACTAGGTCGCGGAGTGCGTAGCTTCCGTACCGAAAGCGTGGATGATTTGTAGTTTAACTGGGGCGGTCTCTTCCGAAATAGTATCGAAAGTACGCAAATCTAAGACAAGTTCAAAAAAGGTTGAGTGTAATGGCAAAAACTTGTTTGACTGCTAAATTTACCAATTGCGCAGGGATGGTCCAATCGGCATGGATGGTTTCCGGGCCCATGTGAAAAACCACATCTGGACTGTCGGTCATAATGAACCAGAGGTTGACTTTCGGAAGCTTCCTCTGATTATTGGAGAAGGTTGCTAGGGATAACAGGCTGATCACACCTTAGCGCCCAAAGCGAGGGGGTGGTTTGGCACCTCGGTGTCGTCTCGTCGCATCCTGGGGGTGGAAAAGCTCCCAAGGGTTAGTCTGTCCTACTATTAATGCGGCCCGTGAGATGGGTTTAGAACGTTGCAAAACAGTTCGGATCCTATATGTCGTGACTGGAGAGACTCAGGGAAATACTTCTTTGTACGAGAGGAACGGGTTAGTTGTCAGCCTATGGTAAACCGGTTGTTGGGCCGAGCCTGGCATTGCCGGGTAGCTAAGCTGGTAGGCGAATAAGTGGATGCGTTTAGCAAAAATTCACGAAGTCGTGCTCTTGCGTCTCTAATGCGAATGATGTAGAAGATTACTACTTAAGATCTAAAATAGGCTACCATGTGCAAGCGGGGAAAGTCGTGCAGCTTTGCAGTACTAACTTCATTCAAGAATAAACGGCTACTTTACGTATATACACGCGCGCCTAATGGCGCGTTATTTGGCCGGCGACGGCGAAGGCGAGGATCGTGAGCTCCGCAGGAAGGTGGACGCGATCCCTCCTCAGCCTCGCCGCGCCTTTGCTACTTTAAATATTTACGGACTCTAAGGAAATTTGCCCGGGACGCCCAGCCTTATACTAATTAGGTGCGGCGGACCTGGGTGATAGTTTAGAAACACGCGGTGGGCTTAATTTGCTCTACCACCGCCCGCAGATTCAACCCGCTTTGAAGAAAAGGCGCCCGCGGCGCACAAGCATGTGAACGCAAAACCACTCTCGGTATCTACTTGTTTTTCTTAGCTAAGGCGAGATACATTTAGAATTGCGGTTTCCGGTTTGGTGCGAGAGGGAAAGCCCTCGGTGTTTTCACAGCCGCATGCGGACCCCGCTCTGGTGATCGGGGGAGGCTTTCTTGGTAAAGGGAGCTCTTCTCAGAGATACGCGAGTCGGTAGGTGCGCCACAAGTTTAAGAATACGTGCCGCAGGCACGTACATATTTACTTGGCGGCAATTTTTGGCGCTCGCCGAGGCGTTTGCCTGGGCGTATTTTGGGGGCAGATCAAGATCCGACTCGCGTCAACGCGAGGTCGGTACTTTCGTTCCCATCTTTGGCAGAACGTTTCTAGCTAACGGGGCGGGTACACAAAAGTTTAAAGGAGGGTAGAGCAGCCATAAATAGGGTGAAAACCCGAAGCGTGGGCCGCGCGCGTTACTATCTTATCGTTTTTTTGCAATTCGTGTGATTTTTTTGTAATGCTGGGTAGTTTTCCAAGTGCTTAGCTACTCCAGCGCTGCGCCCGAAAGGGGGGCGCGGCGGCGTAGAGAAGCATTCGCTTCGGACGCCCCGTTCAACTTAGTATGACTTAAGTTTATAATGCTATTTTAGCAGCCGCGTGGCAAGCGCCCGTGGGCTAATTATGATTTGGGTAGAAATGGTGGAATAGCCCCGGTAACGGCGCGGTAGGTCCGCGCCGCGAAAGGGCACCTTTTTACTATACTAATGGGTTGTTATTCCTGGCAAGGAATGAATGCGTCGAATTGAGTGTTGACGGCATAAGTCGAGCGGCGAGAGCTTTCAGCCTTTAAGTAGGCTGTTTATATAGCAGACGCAGCGGCGAGCTGGCGCGGAATGGGAGATTGCCGACCCACTGGTAGCGGTAAATCCGACTATAAAAGAATCCGTGGCGTCCTAAGCTGCGCCATAGGATAGAAAGATTGAATCGCCAGCGGGCGGGTTGACCTCGGATTATGTTTGACGGCTAGGTAACGGCTAAACCGTGACTAATCCGTAGCAGGTTTGGAATGAACGCACTGCCGCATTAGGACTTAAAACGGCCTAATAACTCCCATTTTGGGGGAATTCTGTCTGGGATACTGGGCAATGGGGGAAACCCTAACCCGGCTTAATTCGTGGGTGATTTGACAGCCGATAGGGTTGTAAAACCTGATGGGGGATAATCCAATAATGACTTTTCCCTTGTTAGCCCCGACCAACTCTGTGCCAGCAGTCGCGGCTAGACAGAGGGGGCGAGTGTTATTCTGTATGAATTGGCGTAAAGAGTGTGTAGGCTGTGGGCGCGGGGGAGAAAAAATACTGTGTGAGATATTGCAGTAATAAACCTAACCGACCCTCTTGAATTGCGGGGAAGTAGGGGGAATTTTGTGTCTAGAATATTTAAGCACTGGAAACACAAAGGTATGCCGGAGATTTAGATGCCTTGCTGTACGCAATTGACGCTGAGACACGAAAGTGCGGGGATCAAATGGGATTCGATACCCCAGTAGTCCGCACCGACAACTATGATTATTAAGTTTCGGGGCAAATAGGCCTCTGAACTGATGCTTACGCGTTAAGTAATCCGCCTGGGGAGTACACTGGGAGTGAAACTTAAAGGAGGTGGCTGTGACGCTTTTGAAGCCGTGGCGCATGCTTTGTAAATCGAGGATACACGCAAATCTTACCAACCTTATTCATTAATCTGATAGTGGAAATGGCGCCTGCGAAGGGGAATACCATTAAGTCGAGTGGTGTAATTGTAAGGCGGCTGTTTAAAAAAGTTTTTTTTAGAAGGAAGGCGTATTTAAAAGAGTCTTGGTTGGCCTCTTGGTAGGGGGCGTGTGCCTTGAAGTTCTTGTGCGCCGGATCTCTTTAGAAAACCGCCGCGCTTCGAATCATTTGACTTTAAACGCTATCATTAGGGTGCTGCATGGTTGTCGTCAGCCTGTGCCGTGATGTGTTGCGGTAAAGCCGCATTAACGGGCATAATCCCGGCCCCATGTTAAACGCATCTGCATTGTTGCCGTTTTTCTAAACGGCCTTGCTTATGCCTCTAGTACTTGGGGAACTACAGGCCCTGCTTCGCCCGCCTTGGCGCGGGTAGCGGGCCGATTGTTTATTTAGGGACTACGTCAAATCTCATGGCCCTTATAGGTTGGGCTAATAGTGTGCGACAGAGGGGTTTACAATGGGTGGCAATGGGTTAATCCTGAGCAAATCCTTAAAAAACCTAGGGGTACCGATTGCCGGCTGGAACTCGCGGGCATGAAGGAGGAATGGCTAGTAATCGCAAATCACTAGGTTGCGGTGAATGTAGCTGAGGTCATGTACACGTCGCCCGTCGTGCCTAGAGAGCTCCTTGGATTAAAGACGGGAATGGTTCACTTGTCTCGAATAGCCGTTTTAACGTTTTTCAAACGTACATCTTTGGCGGCCGGCCCCTAGTCGGGCCGGCGACACAACTTAACCCGTTTAACTCTGTGAGCCGCGGGGCAAAACCAGAGGCTAAATACGTAAGGACCGAATCAAAGGTCCCCACCAATGGGGGGGGGCGCGCTTTTGACCCCCTAAAAAGGGCGATTGCGTCTGCAGTATGGGGCGACTGGCGCCTGAATTTTAGAAGCACGTGCGGCTGCGGCCGCGCCTCTGCAACTTTAAAACGGCCGGTTACCCTCCCCTATGGCCGAAGACTGGCACATCTTGACACTTATAAGGAATCGGGTCTTGTCATCCGACTGAGGGGTAATCACCTGATGGCGAAGTCGTAACAAGGTAACCGTACGGGAACGTGCGGTTGGAGTAGAGAATTTTATTTGAGGCTTAAGCGCCCATTGGCGGCTTATGCACCAAAGCTCATTGAACGGGGCTGTCTTGCGGGTTGTATAGAAGGATGAAAGTTATTTGTGTTTTAGCTCGGCGCGTTGTTGTTTTTAGGCCGGCCGCGCAGCCGTGAAAAGGGCAGAGCTGGGGCGGTGCCAGACTTTGGTAATGGGCTTGTTTTGAAAACAATCATATGTGGGTTCAAATCCCACCCGCCTCTTTCTGCAGCACGCGCGGTTGCTTTTTAGCCTGGCATCGCGCGCGATCCGGCCGGCGTGTAATAATGGGGTGTCGTCTAACCCGGTAGGACAGCGGCCTTTGGACCCGCTAATGCGAGTTCAAATCTCGCCGCCCCAGCCCCTTAAACTTGATTTTATCACGAAGGCGGGGGCTTTACTCTAGGTGTGGAGGTGAGTGGCGGCATAACTCGCGCGAGGAGGAGAAGCCAACCGGCGCGGCACTCGACTGTAAATCGATAGAGAGTAGGTTCAATTCCTGCCTCCTCCACGCAAATATATAAATATATACATACGTATTTCGCCGCACCCCTGGTGCGTTTCGCCGGCTTAGGGGCCTGGTGGTGAAATTGGTAAACACGGTTGACTCAAAATCAATTATGTAGGGGTTCGAGTCCCCTCCAGGTCACTTACCTCTGCAAATATTTTATGAGGCGCTCGCGCCGAAAACTATTCTCGGCCTTTCAAGGTGCCGCCACGTATGCGGCGGTGCTTTGACGAGCTATTTTTTGGTAGCTTTGCTTTTAGGCCCGAGTTGTATACGGCGACGTGTTGTAGCCCGGTAACATCCTGGACTCATTATCCAGCGTCGCAGGTTCAATTCCTGCCGTCGCCTTTTCGAGTTCGATTTTAAGCGTGGCGGGCGTAAAGCGCGGCTCCGCTGCCGCGGCTTTACAAACCGCTAAAAATAGGCCCTGTCGTCTAGTTTGGTTAGGACGGCGCACTTTCAATGCGCTAACATAGGTTCAAATCCTATCAGGGCCGATAATTTTTCAATAGTGGAATTTCGCGCCGCGTTAAAATGGGCTTAGGCGTGACAACGCCTTTAGTCCGCGTGCGCGGCCTTTAAAGGGCCCGTAGTTTAATTGGCAGAACGGTCGCCTGATAAGTGTCTAGTACTGGTTCGATTCCAGTCGGGCCCACCGCACGTCTGGGCGCATTGCGGTAGCTTTATTGCAGCTTCACTACTGAGCGGGAGTGTAGTTTAATGGCAGAACGGAGGACTTTTAATCCTTTTGTCTGGGTTCGATCCCCGGCACTCTCACGTGCCCTCAGTTGCGGTGGGGTCTATAGTTTAATTGGCTAGAACGGGTCGCTCATGACGACTTTGTGCTGGTTCGAGTCCGGCTAGACTCATATATATTTACATATATATATCTCACTTTTAAGCGCCGTTCCCTGGACACTTGCCGTCGAATCCGGCAGGGTTTTTTTATTTAAAGGTGCCCCGTAGGGTTTATTTTACGATTTTGTTTTTTGCTCTAAAAAAAGAAGCTGCGCGCGGCTTTAGTCTCGGCGGCCCGCGCCGCCTGGTAACGGGATACCTAGGTCGAGATATTTAATTAATAATTGCCGCATTTATACCTTAATTCAATCTGACAATGATTATTAATACTATCATGCTAGGAAAATTAATTGGTGCTGGACTTGCCACTATTTCACTAGCCGGTGCTGGCGTAGGGATCGGAATTGTTTTCGCCGGTTTTTTAACCGCACTTGCTAGAAACCCTAAAGACGAAAAGAAGCTTCTTTCTTACGCTCTTTTGGGATTCGCTCTGACGGAAGCAATCGCCCTGTTTGGGTTGATGGTTGCTTTCCTTATCTTATTTGGGTTTTAAAACCAGTAATTCTTTGTGCCGGCGAGGCCTAAGCCAGCGGCCTAAAGGCCTCCCCTCAGGCCTTTAGGTTGCGAAGCGCGGGTCTAGCCTAACACAAAACGCCGCCCCCGTAAGGGGCGCGGCCGCTCGGCCCGGTGGTGAAAATGGAAAACACGGCTGACTTAGGATCAGTTATTTGGGGGTTCGAGTCCCTCCCGGGTCAAGGGCGCTCTGCGCTTTGCCTTGATATAATGTGAATGCCGCGGCGTAGTCCGGCCTCGGCCGACGCGCGCTGCCGCTTTTTGTTCCACTTCAATTTTATGCCGCAACTAGATCTTTACAGCGCCCTGGTAACCTCGTTCGGTCTTTCGTCGTTCTCAATGTTAGTGATTTTCACGTGGATGTTTTTCACAGCCTTGGCGCTGGCGTTAAAACTTGTTCCGCGGTTTTCTGCAAAGGTAGTTAGCCTAGGCTTCTTGAGCTGCGGCGGAAAATTTTTTGCACGCTACTCATACGGCTTTAGCTTCTTCGTCGCGCAGGGGGATCTTTTAGAGCAATTTATTCTCGCCGGTGTTAAATTTAACGGCGGGCAGTATTTAGTTGGGCTTTCGCTCGCTTTGGCGGGGCTTTATTTCGGAGCTAACACCTTTTCGACCCTTCTAATTGCCTTTGTCGCCGGAACAATCCGCGACCTGACTCAGGACTTAGCCGCCTACTTTTTGCGCGCGCTTTTGTTTATGTCGTCTATCGCCCTGATTGTTTTGTTTTATAATCTTGCAGGAGTTTTACCGCTCGCCTTTACGGTTACTAGCACAATAGCCGCGCCGGCCTTTTTAGCCGTGGTGGTTTTTTTTGCTTGCTTGTTTATTTTAGTTTTAAAGTTCGGTTTTAGTCTTTTTGGGGGTTTACTGCCCCAAGGCACCAACGCAGCCATCGCCCCTTTGATCGTTTTAATTGAAATTGTATCAAACGTTGCGAAATTTTTCAGCCTGGCCGTTAGACTGTTCGCAAATATGTTTGCCGGCCACTTACTTCTTAAGGTGTTTTATGTCATTTTATACGATTCGGCGCTTTCCCAAACCACAGGTGCGGCTTCTGCGATTACTTTTGGGACGCTTTTTCTTGTATTTTTTGTTTCACTTCTTGAGCTTATGATAGCCGCGCTACAAGCTTTCGTTTTTCTACTGCTTGTTACCCTTTACGTTAGAGAGATGGAGTTTTTTATTATTGCCCACTAATACTGTTCAGCAAATGTACAACATTAAAGAGTATTTAATTAACATATATTACAGATTGCCCATAAACGCCGCGGCTGTCGCGATGAGGGAAGATTGGGCCACCTCAGAGAAACGCGCCTCCGACAACACACCACTTGATCGCACCCTTCGCCAGGAGTACAGTGAGGCTTCAGATAGATTTAACGGATGACTTGATAGATGAATTTTTTCAACTAATCATAAATATATCGCTATATTGTATTTTATTTTTGGATGACAAGCTGCCATGATGGGCTCTACCCTTTCTTACGCTATCAGGAGGGAGCTTGCTTTTACGGACGCTCAATTTTTTGCCGGCAACGCTCAGCTCTACAACGTTACAGTTACTAGCCACGCTCTTATAATGATTTTTTTCACCGTTATGCCGATACTGATAGGCGGCTTCGGTAACCTTTTAATACCTATTATGATTGGGTGCCCGGATTTGGCTTTTCCTCGATTGAATAACTTAAGCTTTTGGATTTTACCGCACGCCCTTATGCTATTAATAATTTCTAGCTGAGTTGAGGCTGGTGCCGGAACCGGGTGAACTATGTACCCCCCTTTAAGTACTATGGGCCACTACGGCGCCTCTGTCGACTTGGCGATTTTTAGTTTACACATGGCGGGTATGTCTTCTCTTGTAGGCTCTTTTAACTTTTTAGTAACAATATATCGTAACGCTACGATGAAGATGAACAGGCTACCATTGCTACTCTGGTCGCTGTTTTTTACATCTATTCTATTGCTTCTAGCTGTGCCGGTGCTGGCGGGCGCCCTTACTATGCTTCTTACGGACCGGAATTTTTCAACTTCGTTTTTTGACTACGAAGGCGGTGGAGACCCTGTGCTTTATCAACACCTGTTTTGATTTTTTGGTCACCCTGAAGTTTACATCTTAATTTTACCAGGGTTCGGCGTTATAAGCCACGTTGTGGCCCATTTTTCGCGCAGACGCGTTTTTGGGTATCTAGGCATGGTTCAAGCGTTGGCCGCGATTAGCTTCTTGGGGTTTATAGTGTGGGCTCACCACATGTTTACGGTTGGGCTTGATGTTGACACGAGAGCTTATTTCACAGCCTCTACCTTAATAATTGCCGTTCCAACGGGAATTAAAGTTTTTAGCTGGCTCATGACTATGTGGGGCGGAAGAATTCTAGTTTCTACTCCTTCTCTTTTCGCTGTAGGATTTATTGTTATGTTTACTATCGGCGGCTTGACCGGAGTTGTTTTAGCTAACGCGGGGCTCGATGTTGCCTTTCACGATACATATTACGTCGTGGCCCACTTCCACTATGTGTTATCAATGGGAGCTATTTTTTCTATTTTTGCCGGGTTCTACTATTGGTACCCTATGATTACAGGCCGCTTTTATAATGATTACATCGGGCAAATTCATTTTTGGATGTTTTTTGTCGGCGTGAACTTTACGTTTTTTCCAATGCATTACTTGGGACTGGCGGGCATGCCAAGACGCATCATGGATTACCCTATTGCCTATGAGTGGTATAATTGAATTTCTACCTCAGGCGCAATTACTTCTCTTATTTCTGTAATAATTTTTGTATGATTATTTTTTGACTCGCTATATAATAACAACTTTGACTTTCGTGGCGCAATGCAATACGTGCACGCGGGCTACGATTTGGACCTTATTCACGTTCTGTTGCTAAAGGAAAACTGCTGCGCTGTGCTGTCGGGGGTAGTAAATTCGCTGCGCCACGACGTGCGAGCAGTGTTTTATGTTCTGTCTCGAGGCTTTTTTATAATCGATAATGTCATAGAAAGGTCGGTTGCTTACTGCGCTGAGTTACGGCGCGAAGCGATAATTAATATTACCAACACTATGCTTCCAGCCATGGTGGGCTTTTTCATGGAACGCTCTGATTACGAAAACATCTATTCCGTTAACAAGGCACCTTACGCATCGCGCTACTTTCAAGAACCTGCTACAGAAATGATGTCTAGAATAATTGACTTCCACAACGATTTAATGGTCGTTTTAATATTTATTTCGGTTTTTATTGTCGTTTTATTAGTAACATGCCTTGTTAACTACTCAACCGCAAGCTTGAAAGAGTTTTATTTTAGCCCCTTACCCGTGAGCCGCGTTAGCCACGACCCTTTGGCTGAGGTTGTATTTACAGTTTTTCCTGCTCTAATCATTTATACAATCGCCGCGCCTTCTTTTGTTCTTCTCTACACGAACAACGAGTGGCTGGACGAGGATGTTGAACTCACGGTAAGTGTGACCGGGCACCAGTGGTACTGGAACTATGAATACTCGCTGGATAGAATTTATTTTAAGAATGAGATGATGTGAAAAGAATTTTTTGATAATTATTACAGCACTACTAATTACACGGTTGGCGAGGCCGAACCTATTACTCGCCTGTTCAGCAATCTTGAATTGACAGACAGCGAAAAGTCGGTTCTTTTCGATGACGTTGTTAACTGCCATCTATTAATGACGATTATTGATAGCGCTGAAGACTACGACAGCTATATGGTTTACGAAAGTGACCTAATAAGTACTAACGACTTTATTCATTCTGCGTTCGAGGGGGCTAAGCCGCACTTCGGCTGAAGCTCGGATAAGTACAACTTTATTGTGCCTATGCTATCGACTGATGACCTTGAGGATGTGACTGCGCATGATAATTTGTACGCCGGCTGGGACGAAAGTGACATATGTGACTTTTCTGCGTGGATGAGGAAGTGTGAGATGTACATGGTCTACTGGGACGAGGCGTTTGGTCGAAGAACCCCGTTCAGAAATCTCTTTGCGAGGAGCAATAACCGCGAGAGCTTTGATCTTTTAACAGATGTGGCGGACGCTAAGTTTGCCCACCTGACGGCCGTGGTGGAGGACAAGGTTATGTTCGAGGGCCTGTTTGAGCTCGCTACAGAATTAAACTGAGACGCAGACGACCTGGAGTACCATTCGGACTTTTTTAGCTCAGATGAATTTGTTGATGCCACGTCTATGCACGGGCGCTTTCACCCCGTGTCATTTATATATCCTACTACCCCGTCGCTGGAGCTTGATTATGCATATTTGGATCTTATGAGCGTTACGGGCGGGTATATTACTTCTATAACAGAATTTATGTACAGCAATTATTTGCTTACACAAGACTTTAACAACGACGGCTACCTGAGTGAAGACGGCAACGTGCCGCTCGGAAGTACGTTTTTTGGGATTGATCTTGTTGAAGCGCCCCTTAAATGACAGCTCTCTGAATTTGGTGAGCAGGTTTACATGGGGGGTTTTGACAGCTGGTGATATGAGAACAACTTCGCGTACTACGAGCGATTAAGCAAGGCGCTTTATGAGGGATGATATACACTTCCAATAGGCGATGTTCTCCACAATGTTGGCAACGACACTATGCAGCCGAACGGCGTTCCTGTTTTCGACAATGCCGGCGCCCTGCTTTACTTCGCGAATCCTTACATGCTGGTAGAGTGGCCGGCGAGCCGCGTTCAACTCGACGCGGCTTTCAGCCGCATCCTCGACGAGCATAAGCCTCACGCCGGGACATTTTACGCGTGAAAGGGCCTTCCCGACGATATGGATGTGGGGGCGGCTTTTTACCGCGGGCGAAGATTTATTGGCTTGCTCGAGGTTGACAACCCTCTTATTCTTCCTTACGGCGCTAATATCCGCCTGTCAATCACTGCGGATGACGTTATTCACAGCTGGGCCGTGCCGTCATTTGGCATTAAAATTGACGCCATCCCAGGTCGCATTAATCAAACCACGTTAGAAATCTTGTACCCTGGCATTTTTATGGGGCAATGCAGCGAACTGTGCGGCATTTTCCACGCATTTATGCCTATAAACATTGAGGCTATCCACCCTGAAATATTTTTTGAGGAGTTTAATTTTACTTTAGTTTCAAGAGTTGACCATGAATAGACTCCGCAAAATAAAAAATGCAATTAAAAAAAACTGAAGACGCTACTTAGCGACATGGTTTATAGTGGCTACACTAATACATATTTGAAATTTTATAATAGATTACTTTAAACTAGGTTAACCGAGAGCATTGAAAAAAACCACTTTACAGCGTTTCCCCATTTTCAGTAACAGCCTCTTTCGGGTGTTTGCCGACGTAAGTCGGCCCCCATTCGCCGGCCTTGGCACACGGCCGTGATTCCGCGGGGCAAATAGAGGTGTTGTAATACTCAGCCCTGGGGCGTTAACGCGCCCCTTGGGTCATTAAGGTGTCAATTAAGCTCCAAACTGCGAAAATTTAAAAAACGAGTTCAGGGCCTGGGCTTCGCACGTGAAGCCCGCGTTAACGCGGCCGCTCGCCACCGTCACTTTCGCTTCGTCGAGAGCTCCGCCGGTAGACGTCGGATGCGGTTAAAGTCCCCGGGGCGGGGAAGCGATTCGGCCGCGAAGGTTGTTCTCTGAGCGCATTAATGTTTTTTATCTAATCACGCGTGAAACTTGCGTGTGGCCCCGAGGCCCTCTTCGGGCGCCGTTTGGGAGGCTTTAGCGGGTTGATTGCCGCGTGGGGCTAAAGTCGGCTTTTTGGCTTACGACGCGGGTGGCATTGTATCGTTGTCGCCTAGCTTTAGGCCGCGCCCAGCCCTCCGCTACTTAAACTTCCCCCTATTGTGGCAACTTTTTGCTATTCACTTCTGCTAGGACATACGCGACGTGAATTGTACTGTTTTGCAGCACCGTGCCGGGCGGGCTCGTTGTTTGCCCCTCTCGGCCCTGTTGCGCGACAACCTTGTGGATTCTTCAGTTAACGCGGGTCGCAAAATTTCTTTTACCCGGCGGTTTGATTAGTCTTTATAAGCCCCGAGAGAAATTTTTTGATGCTAGGCCCCGGCACCAGGAGAGTGGAGCGCAGCAAGCCGCCCTTTTGCCTTTTGTAACATTTCAACCGCGTCGCATTACGTACGCGCCGATTAAGCTTTTTTACAGCGCCCCCTTTCCGCGCGCGGCGGGGGGCTATTTCGCCACAGCGTGCAAATATTTTAAAAATTTACAGCCTTTATTATTTATTACAGCATAATAATGTTATGGAAATTTATTATATTATTATTAATAATTATCGCGGTAGTAACGTTTTGCACTATAGGCGGTAGGAACTTAATTGTACTGGTGGTGACGATCGAACTGCTTTTTTTTTCAGCAGGACTGGCCTTTTTAGTGACATTTTATAACAATCCGGGAGAGCAGTGAAATTTAGATTTGCTTTATGCCGCGATCGCGCTAACAGTTTTGGCAGCAGCAGAGTCGGCCATCGCCCTCGCTCTTGTTGCGCGTATACACAAATCGACCAGGTCCATAACGATTAAAAAGAGACAAAAAAAGCAATAGAGGGCCGCGTGTGTGTTTACACTAGCCGCCCCTCCTTCAGGTAGCGATTAAGAACTTATCTATAATTGATGCTTCGAAAGTTGCTGGTTTGCTTTTTGACAAAATCATAAAGTTTATGATTAGTAATTTTTTTTCATCATCCTATAACACGCTGGCGTTTGCAATAATATATGCCGCTGTTTTGATATCCCTGATAATATCAATTGCGTTTTACACGATTCTTGAGCGTAAGATTTTAGCAGCTGTACAAAGAAGAAGAGGGCCTAATATGGTTGGCATATGGGGCTTGCTGCAGGCACTTGCTGATGGTTTGAAATTGCTGGCGAAAGAGCCGGTTTTCGTTTCAGGTGCCAACTACTACATTTTTTTAGGGGCTCCAATTGTTTTGCTATCGACCAGCTTGACCTTGTGAGCTATTATCCCTCTTTACCAATTTGACTTTGGAGTCGATAATTCGTACTCTTTCGTCGTAGTTTTTTTGTTTTCCGCACTAAACTCCTTTGCCGTTGTTCTGTCTGGTTTAGCAAGCAATTCAAGATACTCTCTTATTGGGGGTGTTAGAGCAATTGCCCAGCTAATTTCTTATGAGTTGCCGCTTTCCGTATCTGCTTTGACACTTTTCATGGTGCAAGGCAGCTTCGGGCTTAAAAGCTTTGCTTCGAGCAAGCTAATTTTTATTTGCCTTGTTTTGCCAGCAATTATTATTTTTTTTATATCATTGTTGGCTGAAACAAATCGCACTCCGTTTGATCTCCCTGAGGCCGAAGCCGAACTAGTGGCCGGCTACAACTTGGAGTATTCTTCAATTTTATTTTCGTTGTTTTTTTTAGCCGAGTACAGTAATATACTTGTTGCTTCCAGCATACTGGCTATAATCGTATTCCCTGGCAAGTTATTCTACTTGGCTGTTCTTTTTTTTGCTATAGCTATAGTGGTGGTCCGCGCGATACTACCAAGGTACACTTACGCGCAGCTCATTGATATTTGCTGGTGCAGGCTGTTACCACTTTCTTTATTCACGTTTTTAGTGACTTCTTTCGCGATTTACGCATTCGGCTTAGACGCAAACAATCACGTAACGAGTGACATGAGCGATTTTATTAACGCCGTTGCGGAACAAAAAAGTACTAGCTCGGACCAGTTTTACTCCGGGATGCTCTTTTTGGGGTTTTTGAAAATAACCGATCGACCGGCCAGCTTAAGTGCTGCCGCGCCGGCCAATCACAACCTCACTAATGCCGAAATTGATGCTATTTTGGGCGTCAGCCAGCGCAACGTGTTTTTGTTTTTTATTGTAGCGCTGGTAATTGTTTGTGCCCTTGTTGGCCTTAACTGAGTTGTTATTAACTTTCGAAGCAATATGAGGAAAAATTCGCCGTATGAGTGCGGATTTGAGCCTGTTGGGTCCCCAGTTAGCGACTTTTCACCTAATTTTTTAGCCGTGGCCCTTATATTTTTAATTTACGACGTGGAAATTTTATTAACGTTCCCGTGGGCATTTAACACGGTAGGTAGGCCTTTCGCCGCCCTAGCTGTGATGTCGCTTTTTGTTATTTTAATGCTGCTTGGTCTTATATACGAGATCATAGACGGCTCTTTTGAGGTAGTTTAACTTATAAAACACACACCGCCAATGCTACTAACTAAAATGTTAAATACGATTAAATGAACTTGCAGCATTATACTTACCGGCGCGTTGAGCGCGCCTTACTTGCTCGGCCTTACCGAACTGACGAGCCGCGTTCCTACCAAGCTCGGCCTGCAGTCACACACCATGCTCGGCGACAATAGAAGCGTTGAGGAGCGCCTGAGGTCGCTAGAGAGCGCCGTTTTTGTGGTGCACGTTTCAATGTACGCGCTGATATATTTTGTCGTCGACAGCTGACATATGTTTATACTTAATTTTATCGTTGTCGACGCTGCGCTGTCATTTATTAAACATAATATTGATAAGAGAGTTTGAGTAGTGCGGGTCGCGTTGGCGGCGTATAACGCCGGCGTGTTGAGCGCCTTCGCCGAAGGTAAAGACGTCGCGACCATGCACATTGAAAACATGCACAATTGACTTAATATCAGCCTGGACGATCTCATCTTCACCCACAACGCGCTTATAGCTCTGGACGAAGTGATTTATTATCACTATAAATATTTTATGGTAATGTTTTTGCCGTACTACGCGATGGCTGCGGCGATCTTTATACCTCTCGCGTCGTCGGCTGTTGCCCTTTTTTGCGGATTTTTACTTGGTTATGTTTACGTTGCGCGGCTAACAACTTCTTTGATTTTCTTGTCGGCCGCTTTTTCCGGCTATTTATTCGCCGTTTTCCCGTACTTTAAAGAGCGCTTCGTGGACTATACAATTAAAATCGGGATGTATAG
The DNA here is from genome assembly GCA_018267915.1 of Bacteroidota bacterium. GTDB lineage: Bacteria > Bacteroidota > Bacteroidia > Chitinophagales > Chitinophagaceae > MKUN01. Next base: position 40,023 of record JAFDXN010000015.1, read on the forward strand.
CCATGACGGGCGGGTCGACTGGGGGTCGAGGCACTTTATTGAGAAAGCCCTTATTCGTGAGCCTTGTTGTGACCCGGTTTTTGTTAGCGTGGCGGAAAGCACAAGTATTGACTTGCATTTACTATATGGGCGCCTCGTTACCGTTCCGGCGTTCTTCGCTGACGCGGAGTTTGTTATCGACTCCGTCTCATGCATTATGGTGTTTACAGTAACTATTATATCAGCTTTAGTGCATCTCTATTCGACCGTTTACATGAGGTCGGACCCGCACAGTAACAGGTTTTTTGGGCTACTTTCGTTGTTTACTTTTTTCATGGTTATACTTGTAACCGGGGCAAACACGGTTATTTTATACATCGGTTGGGAGGGCGTTGGTTTGAGTTCATTTTTACTAATTGCTTTTTGGTACACGCGCGCGATGACGGTGAAGGCGGCCACTAAGGCGCTGGTGATAAATAAGGTTGGTGATATGGCGTTTCTTTATGCGCTTTCGCTCCTTGTTTCCCTTACCGGGGGCAATACTTCTTTCGCGTCAATTCGCTCGTTCCTAGAAGGTGGCGTTTACCCAACTACAATTACCGAGGTCGGCCTGCCTATCATGGACGTTATAGCACTGGCCGTAGTCGTCGCGGCGTTTGTTAAGTCGGCCCAGCTGTTTTTTCATACCTGGCTTCCGGACGCTATGGAGGGGCCGACACCGGTTTCTGCACTTTTGCACGCAGCAACCATGGTGACGGCCGGCGTTTACCTTGTTATCAGATTTTCAGCTCTTGTTGAGTTAAGTCATATGGCGAAAGTAGTTTTGTTTTTGGGCGGCTTCGCTACCGTGGTTTTTAGCTCGATCGTGGCGCTTGCTCAATATGACATAAAGAAAATTATTGCCTACTCGACTTGCAGCCAACTGGGGCTTATGTTTTTCGCCTGCGGCTTATCGGCGTATGACTTAGCTTTATTTCATTTTTTTAATCATGCGTTTTTTAAGTGTCTTTTATTTCTTATAGCGGGTGCCATTATACACGAATTTAAGAATGAGCAAGACATAAGGAAGATGGGAGGCCTGGCGCGCTACATGCCTGTCACGTTTGTCCTATTTTGCGCCGCGGCCCTTTCTCTTGTGGGTTTCCCATCGTTCTCGGGAGCAGTATCAAAGGACTTAATACTTCTTTTGGCAAATTTTACTGCTGCTAACAGTGAAAGCTGAGCGGCTTGTTTACTTTTATACGCTTCAAACGTAACGGTTGTCTTAACAATAGCCTATACGGCGCGCCTGACTTACTACGTTTTTTTAAAGGAGCCATTTGGTGGGCGCGTCGGCCCGAGGCGAAATAGGCGCGTTTCGCGCCCAGTTGACGTAACGAGTAGGGAGGGGACGTACGCTAATATTTTCTCCTTTTTGGCCGTAGCCAGCTGCGCGGGCGGTCGAGTTTTCCGCGACTATTTTATTAACACCGAAGGACAATTTATTGATATACATGAGAATATAGCGAGAAGTAGTAGTTCCGCGATTGCTTCTGAGGCCGACTCGAGGTTACCCTATATAGTATTCTTCGTTTGTCTCATGTCGCTAGCCGTGGCCCTATTTGCCGTTGTTTACAAAAAAAGAACCGCAGGCAGCGGCGGTTCGGCTGTCGAGCTCGTGAGCTCGGACCGAGTACGCGCTATTTGCCGCTTTTTCAGGGATAAGGGTTACTTTGATGAAATGTACAATATGTATATTGTTCTACCAATCCTAAAAGCCTCACTGTTGTGCAGACTGGCAATTGAGGACGGTATTTTTAACTTTTTGGCACTTAAGTTTGCGGAGTTTTTTCTTTTGCCTTACAAGGCAAGGCTTTCGACGAGAGACTACTATCTTCTTCAGCACATTTTTATAACTATGTCTAGTGTTGCGGCGCTTTTAGTAGTTACCTCGTTTGTCGTTTGAGCGTAGCTATTTGTGCCCCGCTCCTCGCCTGTTCGGCGGGCGGGGGCCGGCTTTTAAGCCCTATGTGGGCTTGGTAAGTCATGTGCATTTTTTACAGCTTATTTCTAATTTGGGGGGTTTCGCTTTGGGCCCTAACTGCGGCCCGTCTCGAAAGGCCGACTCAGCAGTTTTTTGATACTACCTTTCTGTAGTTGCGGCGCCGGTTCGCAGCGGGCATCGAGCCCGCTAGCTGAGCCTGCGCGGAAACTGTTGCGCGGCCTAAAAGGCAGCTAGACTTTGCTAGTCTCGGAGCGGCGATGCCGCCGGCGCGTGGTGCGCGCGCGGCTTCCTCCTCCGGGGCTAAGTTTTGGGGTTTTGATGCGCGCAGCGCAATTTCGCCGCCGCGGAGCTCTTTAAACTTCTTCTGCCGCGAGTTTCTTTTCGCCCGCCTCCGCCCTCGATCGCGCGTTGGTTATCGTGGTGTTCGCGCCGATCAGGGGCGCGGCGCGGTGCGAAGGGGTGAGTGAAATTAGGTCCGCGTGCGCGGCGCCTTATACGTTGTGCCCGCCGCCCGCCGCGCCCTATTCAGGTTTTTTCCGCCAGCAAAGCGCGGTTAATACCTGTACCTCCCATTTCTGAAGGGCAAGCTTGAAGGTCGCCGCGCTCCGCACAATATTGCGGCGGCCCCCGAAGGCCGATTACTAGTTTTTTGGAGGGCAACAATGCGTTCTTACGGCGCGCCGCCACGTTTCACGACTATTAAGAAGTCATCGACGTTCGCCCTGCGTGTCGCACGTCGTTAAATATATCTACACTTTTATCTCGATGTATAGGTACAAGGTTAATCCTAACTTGGATCATTGAGACATTCTCATTTCTAGAGCAAAAAGATCGGCAGGCTTTGTTCCATCCGCCTCGCCTTGGCCGTTTTTAACAGCGCAGTCGTTGTTTTGTTTTTTAATCAACGTTGTAATGTGACTACACTTTTATGAAGGCTCTGTAAACAGTCTTCTTTTTTCCGCTTTTGTTTTGAGTCTTATCATTTCGTTTTGATTTAAAGACCTCATAATCGAAGCTCAGTACATAGGTGCATACACTCTTCAAGTTAATTTGAATCTTAGAATGGGGTTTGCGCTTTTTCTTGCCTCTGAAGTAATGTTTTTTTTTTCCTTTTTTTGGGCTTATTTCCACTTTAGCCTTGTACCGAGCGTGTGGATCGGCGCTGTTTGACCACCGTACGGCATGGAAACAATACCGGCTTTTGGCCTTCCTTTCTTAAACACGCTGATACTGGTTACTTCGGGGCTGACTTTGACATATACACAAAAAGTAATAATAGAGAACGCGGAGCATTCGCGCGAAAATGCAGTTAAGGGCTTTATCGCCACGTTGGGGCTCGCAATAATGTTTTTGGGCGTTCAGTGCTACGAATTTGTTCACGCGCCGTTTTCTATTAACGACTCTGTATACGGGTCAATATTTTTTTTAATTACTGGTTTTCACGGAATTCACGTAATTATTGGAACAATATTTCTATTTATAATGTTCTTGCGGTTTTTAGATAACCATTTTTACGTGGAAAACACGCTCGCGCTCGATTGCGCGGCCTGGTACTGGCACTTTGTGGACGTTGTGTGAATACTTGTGTTTTTCGTAGTTTATTGGTGGGGCGGCAAATAAGGCTGCTACTGACCACCTTTAGCCGCCACAAGCGGCGAGTGCACCTTAAATTCCCCTTTGCCGATTTCGGCGCCTAGGGGGGGGGGGGGTTTACGCGTGGTTATCACGTCGCCGGAGCGCGGGTTTGAAGAAGAAGCTTTTGTATGGTTTACAATTACATCACAAAATGATCATAAAAGGCCTAACACTTTACAACTCAACATTAAAGTGCCGTTTCGCCGCTCCCATGACGGGCGCGCGCAGGCAGATACGCGACATAACTGGCAACAAGCATCATCATTACACACTTAATTTTGGACCGCAGCACCCATCCGCTCACGGCGTTCTTAGGATGTTTTTACGCATGGAGGGCGAAATAATACGTGAGGCGACGCCGCTAGTTGGACTTTTGCACAGGGGCACCGAGAAGCTGGCTGAGCACAGAACCTATTTACAAAATTTACCTTATGTGGACCGCTTGGATTATGTTTCAATGATGTCACAGGAGCTGGGTTACTGCATAGCCGTGGAAAGCTTGATGGATCTAGCTGTACCGCATCGTGCTAGCCACATAAGAGTTATGTACAATGAGCTGACAAGGATACTAAATCACCTTATGGCCGTAACCACCCACGCGCTCGATATCGGAGCATTAAACCCGTTTTTGTGGGGCTTTGAGGAAAGAGAAAAGTTAATGGAGTTTTACGAAAGAGTATCAGGAGCTAGGATGCACGCAGCTTACATACGCCCCGGGGGCGTTGCTTTCGATTTACCAATGGGGCTGCTCGAAGATGTGGCAGAATTTTGCCAGCAGTTCCAATCGCGTTTAGCTGAGATGGAAATGTTTCTAACCGATAACAGAATATGGCGGCAGCGGTTGACGGACGTTGGAACCATTGACGCCGAGTTTTCTGCTGAAAATTCTCTTTCGGGGGTTATGGCTAGGTCGACCGGGCTTGCCTTTGACTTGAGGATTAACACGCCGTACGAGATTTATAGGGGCATGCCCGAGTTAAAAAGTTTTCTGGGCGTCAAGGGTGACTCTTTCGACCGCTATCTTATACGCCTGAAAGAAATGGAACAATCAAGTTGCATCGCTAACGATGTAGCCGGCGCCATGCCGGCCGGCCCGTATTCGCACTTCGAAAGTGTGGCTGCGGACGAGAATAACGTTATGGAGTTAATTATCAAGCACTTTAAGTATTATTTTGAAACTATCGTGCCCGAGAGTAACATAATTTATTCTTCTACTGAGACTCCGAAGGGGGAGTTCGGCGTCTCATTTGTTAGCGACGGGACCAACCACCCGTATAGGTGCCGATTTAGGGCGCCCGGCTATTACCACCTTCAAGCCTTGCCGGCGATGGTTAAGAATCTTTTTCTCGCCGACCTGGTAACTGTGATAGGGACTCAAGATCTTGTATTTGGTGAAATCGACAAATAAAATGAGATTAAAATTATGACAATTGATTAACTCAACATGAAGTAAGGTCAGAACATTTGCCTTTAACGCGAGTGATTCTCTTTTCAACAAAGAGCGAACAAACTTCAGTCACTTTAGTCGTGTTAAGCACGTTCATAGCCTAAAAACAAATAAATTTGGCCCGCAAGGTGTATTAGCCAAGTTCCTTAATGGTGCTGGCTACACCTGGGAAAAGAGTAGTAAAAGGTATAGTAACTCCAACGGGGAGGTCGTTTTCGGGCGAGCCCTGGAGTATGTGGCGGCCATGCCGTCATATTTGACACTAGTTGCCGCTACGATTACTAGCGCGACGCTCGCCAATTTGGCGATTGTGTCGTGAGTAACAAAAAGCGCGAGCGCTTTTTATATCTATATTGTGTTTGCTTTTGTGTTCTTATACACCGTCTTGTCAATTTTGCCCGCGCGACTTGGCGATTTTAAAGCGATGCCGCGGCTGCGGCACGGGGTCTGGCGGTGGTACGGAGTTTCGGGCGTTTTGGCGGGGTTTTACGGGCTTTACAAAATCGTAGCAACCTATATCTCGCTTACAGGTGTTTTTGGAAATATGCACTTCGCGGGAGAGTTAGTACTTGCAGTCAGCCTCGCAGCGTCTTGGTCAATAACGTGGTTTTTAATTAGGTTTACGCGCAGGCTCGTTAGCTGCGTTACTCGCTGAGATGAGGGCGGCGAGGCGGAGTTTGAGGCCAGGAAAAAAACCTTTTTACGCACGAAGAGCGCCGGGCGTTTGGCGACGCTAGCCACTCGCCTATTCGGGGCTTTATTTGACGTTTTTACGGGATATTACTTTGTTAGTGCACTTTTAGTGCTAATGGTCGTTTGCCGCAAAATTTGCGGCTTTGTCACAGGACTGCCGCATAGCAACATTTCTAGGTTTGGCGAAGTACTAATGCTCTACTTGCGCCGCATTGAATTTGGCTTAGCTTATTTTGTAGTACTACTCGTTACATTTTTCATATTCAACACAATCACACCTCTACAAGTGTCTAGGGAGGGGTTTAGCACTTTTGCTTGTTTTGAAATTGCTTTTCTTTTCGCCCTTCTTGTCTGCTTTTTAACCTACTTCGGTAGCATGCGGCGCGGCAAATTATCGCCGAGAGCCCGGGCAGAGCTTGTCGGAGATCTGTGCACCTCCACATGGTCATTGTTTACAGCTCAGTCCATTCTTTATTTAGCGAACTACGTGGCTTACAGGTATGCCCTTTCTAACGACTTTACTCGACATCTGTTTTTGTCGTTCCATAACGCGGGCTATAACCTCCACGCGCAAGAGTTTGGGTTATTACTTTTTAAAATACTTTATTTACTTTTATGCATGGTCGCTCTGCGGATGCTTTACAAGTATCTACGGCGGCGCGTAATCAGCTTCCAATATTTTTGCTTGGTTACGCTTATGATGTGAACCGGCCTATTCTTAATAGGCATTAGCAATTTTTTTTATATAATGTTATTATTTGATTCCTTAACTATAATGACGGCGGCCGTTGTGGCCCTAAGCGCTACCGAAGGTAACTCCGTGGTTGAAAAGTCTGCCCTTAGTTACCTCGTTCTAAGCGTCATAACCTCGTTGGGCGCTTACGCCGGCTGCTTGCTGCTTTACATTACCTTTAAATCATTTAACTGCAATGCGATAGTGTTTATGGTTACTAGGCGCGTGGGCCACGGGTCTGAAGTCGCACTTCTACTCAACTCACCTGCGGTTATCATTGGAATAACCCTGCTGTTGATCAAGTTTTTATTTTTGTTCGCTGCCGTTCCGTTCCAGCACTATCTCATGGAGATAACGAGTAGAGTTAACTACGCGTTTTTGTTTTACTTTTTAGTTATTTCTAAATTTCCGGTTATTTTCGCCACCATGCTTTTATTAAAGCTGGTGTGGGTAGGCAATTCAACTTTCTACTGCGCTCTTCTTTTTGTGGCCGGTCTCGCGACGAACATATACGGAAGCTATCTCATGGTTCGTTGCGATGGTATAAAGAGCTTTTTTGCGCTTAGCTCGCTAACTCAGACCGGTATGTTTTTAACACTACTGCTTTTTGACGACTTGATCGGCGTTCATTTGGCCCTCTTGACGTACTTTATTTATGCCATTGCCGTGTCGGCTCCTTTTCTCTTTGTTGCTAGCGTTCATAATTTTTTTGGCTCGCACAAGGAAGTTGATATAGAGCATTGGTCTGATTTCGCGCGAGTCGTATCTGACTCGTTCTCGTACTACTCTATAATAAGTTTATCGGCTGACAGAGAGCGCACCGCTCACGGGGGGGCGTGAATGTTTTATTTTTTTGGTGTCGCAGTCTCTGCAATTTCGATTCTTGTTATAGCAGGTTTTCCACCACTCGCGGGCTTTTTTTTAAAGCTGCACATGACCGAAGTGTTTTTGGCTCATAAACACTATGTATCGCTCGCGGTGGTCTTGTTACTTTCTTTATTCACGATGTACGCCTATTACGGTGTTTTCGGCCTACATTTTTCTAAGCCCGGGGGTACGCCCGCGGCAGCTAGAGCGTATTTGCCTAGACTTTCTAAGCCAGCTGGACTGGACTTTGTTTATTTTACGATTATTCTTCTGATAATGGTGATAATGACACTAATGATACCTAACTCAACGTTTTTTTGAGGCTTTTCGGCTGAAGCAACTGTTTTCTTCAGCGAAAACAACTATTACGTTTTTAACGCCCTTTTGGAGCAGGCTAGCACGTTAGCGACTACCACGACTGACGCGCCTCGCCCGAGGGGTGGGCTATTTATGTCGGCATTTATACTGGGGAGCTTTTTTAAGAAATATAATGAAGAGGAGGAGAAGGAGCACGAGCGGCGCATTGACCTTAAAGTTGAAATGGTCAGAAAGTATGTCGCGGAGCGCAAAAAAGCCGCCGAAGAGCGCCCCGGCGGGCCAAGCTATTTTCAGGACGGCGGTCCTTTTAGCCCCTATAGAAACGAGTTTATGTTTAAAATTTTTACCAGCAAACCGGCTATGACATTTTTTGGGGGGACGGTTTGCGCGGAAGCTGCCACCGCTCTATGACTCGCTGGAACGTCGCTTTTTACCTTAGAGCTCATAACCGGGCGGCCGTTCTTTAGCGGCGGGTGATGAATGATGCTGGTAGTTTCGTCTATGATGGCTTATTACCTGATGCTTCTTTACGTGTTTGCCGCTTTTTGGTCGCGCGCCCTAAGAACGCCGGGATGATTCGATTCGGGCCTCAATGAGCCTATTCCTATGTTAATGGCGCGCGGCCTTGCTGCCGGCTTTAGTATGTTTTACCTAAATCTATATTGGCATCAACAAGATCTTCTTCGCTATGTTTACCGCGAGCTGCCAAGCGTGATGGAGAATGCCATTTGCGGCTTGGGCATTGATAGCAAGGTAGTTTTCGATTTGATAACTTTTCCGGGCGAAGAGTGATATTTTATTTACACTTTGGCGTTCGTTATGTTAAGTCTCCTGTCAACGAGGATTTACAGCTTTTACTATTTTTATGATATTCTTGCCAAACTTGACCTCCAAAAGGGTCTTTACCACAACTTTGAGATTCTATTGGAGTACAATCGATCGTACGGTGATATAAGGTTCAAATGGTACAGTTACCGTGCTGATAAATTTTTTTTTATTTTAGGCCTGCTACTATTTGTCGGCCCGTTCCTAAGCAGCGCTGAGATGGCCCTTAGCGCAGGAACTTGGGGCGTCGCGGCTATCAAGGCGGCGTACATGTGCGTTGTGCTTATTACGGGGTATTGAACTTTTGTATCGTTTGTAGTTTGCGTCGCGTTGGGGCATGTTTTTTATTGTTGAATGTTCGGAACCCTAAAAATTAAGTGGCTGAGGCGCCGTTTAAGACTTATTGGCCGGCCTTTAGTAGTTTATGTAAAAGAGCCTAAGCGCTTTTTAGCGGCGCTGACGTACATGGTTATCGCGGTTTGGGTGCCAATGTACGTTGTTTACGGCCGCCTGCAGGGCGGCTTAGTGGCTGGCCTTTTCAAAGCTGCTGTGAGCGGCGTGCAGTTCGTAATTTTAAATGTATGGCCAATTATGCTATTAGCCGTTTTTTACTTTGGCTTTTGCTGGTCTAAGCGGCGCGAAAGAGACTTCACGCTGTCTGTATTTTATTTCTCCTCGGTCGTGTCACTGTGGATTATCAATATGAACTACTTTTATGAAAGCCCAGCGAAGATATATTACTCCGTGTTGTCGCTCGGTAAGGACAGTAAGCACGAGCGGGTGTTTGAAATTCTTCGCGGGGAGGATGTTTTTCCAGAATATCTACTTCGCGTTTTGCCGAAAACCGACCTTGTTTTCGGCTACGATTGTTTATCATTAACCTTGGCCGCCACAACGTCTATTGTTTTTTCTATGGTTTATCTTGGGACGGCTTTTGAACAGCGCATTGAGAATAAAAAATTATACGTCACGCTTTTACTACTGACCCAAGCGGGCACTCTAGTGGCGTTTTTTAGCCTTAACATACTGTGCTTCGTTGTGGCGTTTGAGTCAACACTCGTTCCAATGGCACTTTTGGTCCGCAACTGAGGGTCTTCGCCGCTGCGCTTTTTTGCAGCTAAGCAATTTTTATTTTACTCAGTTACGGCATCTTTGCCGGCCCTGGCTGGGCTCGTAAAAGTTTATATGGTTTTTGGTACACTTGACTACCTGTTTATTCACAAAAATTTGGGTATGCTTGACCTCGCGGATCAGTGTCTTCTTTTTTTAGCTTTCAGCTTGATGTTCGCGACAAAAATCCCGATGACTCCGCTGCACAGCTGGTTGCTCAACGCGCACGTGGAGGCGCCTACGGCCGGATCTATTGTTCTGGCAGCCATTTTGTTAAAGCTCGGCATTTTTGGCTTTATACGCTATGGTGTGGGGCTTTTCTACTACGTTGCGTTAGACTATTCGGTCGTATTTGTTGTGCTGGCTACCGTGGGGTTTGTGTATTCGTCTATTTCCGCTGTTTCTGAGACCGACCTGAAAAGAATTATCGCTCTTACATCAGTCGCTCACATGAATTTGGCGGTTATAGGTATATTTAGCTTCGATTTGCGCGGTCTTTACGGCGCCGCGCTTTTGGCTGTTGGGCACGCTGTCGTTTCGGCGGCTTTATTTTTCTTAATAGGCATGCTTTACAGCAGATTTCATAGCCGCGATATTGCTTACTACGGGGGTTTGGCTACGGTTATGCCAATTTTTTCTTCATTTTTATTTATTTTTGCTATGGCCAACACCGGCTTCCCGTGGTCTTTAAGTTTTCTGGGCGAGCTGCTAGTTCTTGTTACAGTTGCAAACGTATGAGGTTTCTGGCTGTTCGTGGTGCTTGCATTTGGCAACGTGCTTCTTCTATACGCAAACGTTAGATTGTTCACGTCCGTTTGCTTTGGTACGCTCAACAAAAATTTTATCTCGAACGCTGCGCCAGATGCGACACATATGGAGCTGTTTATTCTTCTGTTCTTGTTGTTTAACGCGCTTGGTCTCATGTGGGGTTGCGATTTCTTTTTTTCAAACTTTGTTTGGGATTACAGCGACATGTTTGCGGACCGCAAGAAAAAGTAGCGGGGGGTAGGTTTCGAAGTTTTTAATTGATTTTTTACATGATGCGTGGAGTTAGGTTTAATAACGGTTCATTTTTATTTTCTGATGTGAGTAGAACCTCTCAGCATGCTGTTAGGTTCAAAAAACAAACAAAGCACAAGTTGCGCGGTTTTGACGACAGAAAGTTTTTAAGGTGAGTTGTTACTTTTGGGTGAAACGTCAAGTCCGTTGTGGTTTGGGCTCAGGCGTACACAGCCTATAACGCGGCCCGATACGCGAACCTTAAAACGGTGAAAAAAAAATTTTGTCGGTACTCGAACCGCGTGCGCAGCACTAACCAAATCGGTCTTTCTAAGTACAAATTCGCGCACTTCACGCGCTTGGGTATAATAAAAGACCTACGAAAGTATTAAAGATTTTTTGACAAGCTCTCGCGGCCGCGGCGGCGACCCCCGCCCATTTTTTCGCCCGTCGAGCTTGCAGGACCTGTAAGGCGACGGGACGTCGTTTTCAGCTACAGCACTGTTTTAATAGGCCAAGCCTCATCGAGCGGCCCGCCGTCAGCTCCCCGCCTTCTCTTTTTAGGCTAGTGCGTCGACTCTTATCAAATTTGCGCGTTGTTTTAGCGCGGGTCGGCGCGTGAAGCCCTTCTTGGGGGGTGGTTTGGGGCGGTGTCCGCCCGAAACGGGGGGTCTCGATTAGGCTTGCCTTTCTCCCGCGCGCGTTTGCCTGCCCCCTACGCACTAGTAGGGGGCCCCGATCTTTGCTCCGCGCGCGCTTTCCGAAAAGTTCGCTGCCCTGTTGATAAGCCAGATTGTCGCTCTACATCGACACCGCGCCGCGTTTTTTCGGGGGGGGGCCGGTTAGGCTGACACCGCGCCCGGGGTAGTTTTGTAGTTTTATATTTTGTAACAGCACCTAAAGTTTGAATGAATAGGCATTTTTATAATTTTATAGCTATGTTTAACGCTGCCACCAAAACCGGTCGGTGGTCGTTTACCATCCCCCTAAGAAAATTGTTTGTTATCGATTTTTTGGAATTTTTACTTAAAGAGGGTCTTATTGAAAGCTACTCGTACGTTGGCGAGGCCCCTAAGCCTAGCTACGGCGCGGCCATGTTGCTGGGGCCGGTGTCGAGTAACTTTTGTCATCTTGTGCGCATCAATCTCCGGGAACAGGCGCTGGTCCGGGGTATAAAGTCCGTCAGTAAGCCTGGAAAATTTCGGTACATGGATTACCGCGAGCTAAGCTCTTTCGTGGAAAAGCACGGAGGCGGGGCTGGGGTTGTCGTCGTTTCGTCGCCCTACTTCGCCAGGCTTTGTAATGCGCGCGAGGCGCTGGCGGTCAGGACCGGAGGCTTGGTGGTGTGCACGATTGAGGCCTAAAAAAAGTAAATGCGTGGGGGGGGTGTAAGCGATCCGTTAGGTTTTAACTTTTATTATTTTATCGCGTCTTTTAAATGCGGGCGAAATTTTTAAAAAGGTGGCCAGCTAAGGAGTACAAAAACAGAAAAAGACTTTTATCGCGGCGTAGGCCGCTTCGCCGCGGCGTGGTTTTTGCCGCGGTTTTAAGATCCCCCAAAAAGCCCCACTCATCGAAGAGGGCTACAGTTAAATTTATAATACAGAAAAACTGAAGATTGAAAAATTATGCGTACATTTTGGGAGAGGGGGGGCGCAAGAAGCTAAAAAAATACGATGTAGTATACTTTCGCGGGGGTAGGCGCAAAGACATTCCTGCGATGAAGTATACCGCCGTATACGGCGTGACCACGAAAACCGGAAAGTCGAGCTCTTTGCCCGGCCTTACCGGGCAGCGGACTAAGGGGAGGTCAAAATACGCAGCCAAGAGGCCTATTCTCTACCGAACGGAATCTTAGAATAAATCACCTATTATCATAGAGCACTAGTTTGGTTTGTACAAAAATGTTCATAACGTATATATTACATAGCGCTTGTTTTACCTTGCATGTGCGGCCGCGCCAATAAGCCCGGCTGCGTTTTAAATTCTAGTGTTAGTACTTTTAATCCGTGTCGTTTTCTCTTAATTTATTAAAAGTTAGTGCTCAACCGTGAGGCTCACTATGCCTCTTGCGGCACTTTTATAGTAGCGCGCCGTCTTCTAGCGCCATCAAGGGCTCGGATTCGGCTAGCATAAAACAAACAAAGGACGTTGCGTCCACTGAAAAATCGTCAGCCGCCGCCGCGAAAGCGGGCGGGGCTGCGCGCAGCCAAAGGTCAGGCCCGCGTTTGCCGGGCGCTCAGCACGATTTAAAAAACCACCCGCTCCAAGGTATTAAATTCAGCGAGGTGGGGCCAAGAGCCAAGCTGCCCGCGGCGCCCGTTAAGCCGGGTGACCAACAGCCGGTGTCACCTAAGGGGACTAGTC
>JAFDXN010000016.1 GCA_018267915.1 Bacteroidota bacterium
AAGTCGTGAGATCGTTTCTGAGAAAGAACAGTCCCAAGGAAAAGGCGTGTATAGCGGGACCCAATTGCTATGGTATGCAGTATGTCAGATCTACCGAGCGTTTCCCGCTCGTCAGTTTCTATCTCGCTGGATTTGCCAAATCCGAATTGATCTCCACCATAGAACCATCTGTGGCGGAGAGATGGCAGAATACTTTTGCTCTGCCATATCGAGTCGAAAATGGAACTATCAATAGCGACGATGAATTGTGTATTCTGTGCATGTTCTCGGCCAGTGGCAACGATTGTATTGGCCGGCAGATGCGACGTTCCAACACTGCTACAGAAAAACGCACTACAGCCGCAACCGTCACGGTACCGGTCGATCAGCCAGGCGAAATGAAGGCGATCGATTGCATATTCACAGGCCCTGCGGGTTACATACCTCGAATAGGGCCGCATATGCTTGATATAGGCCCAGAAATCGAGATCGATAATGATAAACACATACCGACGCTCACACTTCGAGTCGACACATGGCCGTGTCTGCCTACCGTGGCGCATTTTCAACGGGGGTCGAAGTAGAATTGGTGCCGCCGAAAAAGGGGACCTTCAAACCGCTGCAACTGTTCCTGCAGAAGAACCAGCTCAGTCTGGAGCGTGCGTTGGTTGACGGTCTCCCCAAATGGCTCATGGTGGCAATTCATCTCCAGGGCGTGTCCGACTCGATGTTGCACAACGAGATACACTTCGACCCCGAAACTCTGAAGCCCGTGTATAACATGTACAAAGAATGCGAAAATGTTTTTGGAGAAGACACCCAAAAACCCAGAATACGTATCATGAACCCCAATGTAATATGGATAGCAGATCCGCATGAAAGAAAGATCCCTGCAACACAGCATCAGGTTGCGAAAGCAGTGAATGCCAACCGAGAGATGCTCAAGGCCAACCCAGACACACCAGAAGAAAAACTGGTCATTGCCAACGACAAAGACACGCTGGGCGCGGTCATGAGGAGCAACTGTAGCCGTAACTTCAAGATTCATAAGCCGGCAAAGACTTTACCGAACGGTGGCCGGATGAGCAAAACCAAACGAAGGAAACCACAGCCTCTGCCGCAATTTGAGATCAAGAAGATCAGGCAATACACAGACGACGATGTTGATGGGATAGTCGATAGAATCAGGAAGTTTTACGTACAGAAATTCAATCGTGTGCTGCCACATTGGTTATTTGGAGATCTGGAAACCAATCAGTGTTTGGCTTTGGACGACCCACACACTATGTACACCTGGTATCCCATGGTAGTCCATCCGCACGAATACCACAAATATCGCGTGTACATTACAGTGGTGATGCGAGTGCATACGTTGGAGATGATGATGCAAGAGGATATCGGAGAGCGGAGCATACTATCTGATTTGAGGATGTTACAAGACAGCTATCATTATCTTCTGTGTTTCATGACCGATACAGGTCGTTTGTCGGACGAAAGTTTGTTCGAGTATACGTACAACGAACTGACAAGAGACGCTGGGATTGAAGATCCTGCAGACGCTCGCAAAGTGGTGGATGCGATCAAGTATGCCTGGACTGTCCTGAAGGAACTCAATGAAGATGCCCAGAAAGACGAAGAAGGACTGCCCGAGCGTTTCAGAAACCCCGTCAGACATGCCCAGCGCTATTTTGATATCGTCAAACCAAGTATATGCAACGTCATGCACGAAGGAGAACTGCCCAATCTGATTCCGATGATCCAATACATTTTCAGCGCCGGAGATCGCCGAGCCAACATACCGTTCCAGCTCACTCTGGAGCAGGAGGCGCTTTTTGAAGTCCTGAAAAAGTTCGAACCACGACAGATGGGTCTTCGGTCTACAGACGATATGGCTCTTGTTCGAGCCAAGGAATCTTACCTGGTATACAAGACCTTGTATCTTCTGGTTTTTGCCAGCTTTTGTGGCTACTACGACCACTGTCAGGGAGTCACGAAGTTCTGCATCCGACATTCCGTGTACAGACACTTGGCATACACGCCTCATACCAGAGAAGAATTCATACAATTCCTGTCTGGACATTACTCGCTGTGTTACAACAGAGAAGAGGTGAAGCCCATGAGACACCCCAAACTGATTCTGTACATCATCAAGGAATACGCCGCAGCAATGATTCGCCTGTGTCCATCGCTACACATGGCGCTGCAGTCTACCATCATCCACTTCGATCCTCTGATCAACAATTGGATGGAAATGATGAATAGTTTTCGCAAGTTTTTGGGCGATGTGATTTATGGCAGTGGTGTTGGTTTTCTTCGATCGACACGGCTGATCGATCAGTTTTACACAAAAGTGCTAGAGTCTACCGCAGAGAAGATTGTGTGCGCCGCTGAGATCAAAGACACCAAAGGCACTGTAGTAAATCCACTCACCAGGAAGAAACAAAAGGCATGCAACAAACCGTACGCCAACATTACCACCCATCATCATCGGTCCGGTCGTGCGGCCAGTGAAAAGACCATATCGGAAGACGTCAAACGGACGGTGACTAAATTAGACAGTGAAGGATTTTTATGCATACATCCGGACGCTGCAGTTCTGTGTGACGTCGACGACACTGCGTTATCAGACGAGCCATGGCAGACGCCGAAAGTGCCTTTTGTGCCGCCTGGGATCATTCGTGGAGCAATACGTTGTATGCTGGAGTTCTATCTGGCGTATCCAACGTGCAAACCGAGTCTCATGGAATCCAATGACTGGATGAAGAAGGCTGCAGGCTGGATTGTATGCACCACACCTCGAGAGGAGATCATAAAACGGAAGAAAAAACCAATAACCAGCAGGGACAGTGCTCGGTGTCAGCTCATGAATGAGGAGTGGGTGCTCACTTCCAATAAGTCGGAGTACTACGTGAATCAGAAGGCCACTGTGAAAAGCGTGCTGGAAAGTGTTCGTAATCGATCGAAAACTCCACACGCCGCTGAAATTGCAATCCAATGCACCAATCGTTATGTCAATATGGTAGCATCCAGTGCGTGGCTGTATGTGAAGCAGCAGGAAGAGACGTACCCATCTATCCTTCTTAACAGCAACAGAGATTCGGTACTTGCTCGATTGGCAATCGCGGCTCGACGCATTTTCAGAGACGCCATCCCCGTGGACTTGTGGCCGGAAGGAGTCGATAAGATCCAATGGATAGACACGCTCATAGAACGATACTGTGGAAAATACCTGCTGGAGCCTATACAGAGCGACTATCGCCATCTGACGTACATTTCGCATGCGGTGAGCATGATCTACGAAAAACAGCGGTGCAGCTGCCAACACTGTTCTCCGGATCATTTCGGAAAATCCATCAACGACTGGGATCTATATATGGAATTTCAGGAGACTCAGCACCGCGGCTATTTGGGACAGCTGATATTCGGCTACGTAGTACTCAGCACCATCAACGTCATGCTGGAGAGCAGTTATGGAAGCGATCACGACAAGATGTACAGGACTTCGCATGTGAGTGTCGTGGAGCGACTGCGGTCGCTGTGTACTAGCTGTAAGTACGATCAGAAAGACAACAAGTACTTGCAAAAATGTGTGAAGGGTCTCACAGAAGCAGAACTGCTGTACATCGATACTATGGTTCAGCGAATGGAGCTGGATTACTACCCCAATCCTCTGTGGATGGTCGAGTTTCCGCTGAGAGCCAACCTGGACGCAATAACCAAGTTGAATATCGCCATAGAGAACTACGTGACAGACACGTACCCGTCGCATTTGCCCACTGTCATGAACGAGATGTTCAACGCATATCCGAGGACAGCTCTGCTTGTTGATCACTGGTCCATGAAATTGTGGATGTTGACGTGTCGTCGCGTTTACAATCTTCCGTTGCATATATTGCAGCAGCAGATTTGCACCAGGAATACCAAATACAATATGGTCGGTCCAGACGAGCCCATGCCGTCACAATGTAGCACTGTTCCGATATGCTTGATCCATGGAGAGCTGAAGACGCAACGAGCCAATGGCGATCCCAGCGTCGTGGGTGGGGTTGGATATGTTGGTATCAACGTAGACTTTGATACCAACGGCACATACTGCATGGTACCGATTATTCGCAGTAAGGCCAGAACAGCGCGGCACGTTGACCGCGTCGTATCTGCTCTGTATCACATGGATGCAAACAACGATGAGTTTACTGAATCCCAGCAATCCACGGAAACGCGTTTCAGAACTGCCGTACAATTCAGTAGTTGTTTGATGCAGGCCATGAGAAAAGGAGACACGGACAATCAGATCGATGCAATGGACGATGATCAATCGGACGATGACGGAGACGCCAACGATATCAACGGGCTGTACGAGGACGGAACGTCTGATGATTTTCAGTGCACGCCTGCATCGCACGAACTAGATTCTGACGTCCCAGAAATAGAAATGACGCACGTCATAAATCCAAGAAAGGGTCAGAGAATGGGCCGCGGTACTGCTGCCGCCTCCAAGTCAGCTGTCATGCGCCTGGCCAAACTCAAGGAGCCTGAAGAACGCGAGAGACACATCTACTACTACGGTGAAGAGAGCTACAACAAAATCATGGCCGATGGCTTCAAGACCAAGAAGATTGCCAATGGGAATAATATGGCTTCTAAAAGCTTGAGAGACGATCTGTGTACAGAGCCGCTGGTGAGAATCAACATGTTGGGACGCATGGTACAGATGTCGCCCAACAAGAATCTGATCGAATGCCCTCTGTGTAGTACTCAGATGAACGTAACGGCCAGATCCTTTGGTCCTCTTGGATTGAGTTGTGGAGAGTGCACCAAAGACCTGATGTCCAAATTGCTACAGCACTGTTCGGATGCCGTGAGATTCATCTGTACGACGTGTCCCATTGCCAAATGTGCCTACAAGGCAGGGGAAGTGCAGCCTGCGCTGGTGTTTTATGACGGCACGGCTGGTGAGCGTACCTTTGTATGGCATTTCTTTTGCCGAGAACACTATCGAGTGTTCATTGGAAATCTACCGGAAACCACAAGAGCCTCCGATCTGTCGCAATGGCTTACATTCCAGATGACGTTCAAGCGTGTCGGAGACACCATGGTACCCCTGAAGCGTTCCAGTTCCAGGGCTGGAGACCATCAGAAATCTATGTGGATTAACGAAAGACAATTTGGAATGTAATATAAAATCTATACAACTTCATTGTGTTTTTTAGCGATAATTTTCGGACACACAAAAACACATGTCTTATATAACAGAAGCGATTGGAGGTGCCAAACAGTTGCTGTGTTTTACTGTGTGAAAACAAAAAGGGTAGTCTTGTCCTATTCTTCGAGGTTTTTACTATAATTACTGATTTAAATTGATACATACCATACTTTTTCATACTCGAGTGAGCCGGAAAACCGATAGTATCGTCATTGTAAACTCGATATAATGGGCGGTTTCAATGTTGCTACCGTAGAGGACGAAGAGATGGTTCCTGCAGCGGAGTTCGAGAACGATCTCAAAGCATATAGTGGAGAACAGGCACGTGCTGTACGAAATTCATACCCTGGAAAGACCGTCCACATTATCAAACATTACGGAGGAACGGTGGTGATCCTCGGCTTCTTCGCTTGGGCGATTGTTATGTGGGCCGCCGGCAGCGGAACTGGTGGTCTGAAGACCAACTACCAACTGACAAACGACTTCCCCAGGGAATACCCCTTGAACCACGATTGGGTCGAGCAACCGGGGCTCTTTGGCAAGGATCATGAGGCGCGTGTTGCGATGTTCATCTGGGTCATTTGGTTCTGTCCGTTGGGAATATGGATTCTTTCATTCCTTGCGCATGCAGCTTTGGTGTGGTGGGGAGACGCCGATGAAGAATACGGACCAAGAATATTCTTCGAGTATCAAGCAGACGAGGCGCAGCACGTTGGTTTTGCTCCGACGTTCGAGCTCGGTGTCGGTGTCCTGGCACTGTCCTTGCTCGAAGCCACCATCCCAGTACAGGCCGGACAGCGACCCATCATGGCCCTTCTTGGATTCCTGGGACTTTGTGTCGCAGTGAATTTCATGGGTTTCCTCGTCGAGGCGTCCACGATTTTCTCCATCTTCTCTCACAGAGAACACGTTTCCGGCGCTATTATGCGTTTCGTGTCGATGGCAGGCATTCCATACATCGCATACATCTTGCTCTTCACGCTGCAATACGTGGTGCTGTTGTTCTGGGTGTTCGAATTCAACACAAGCTCAGACTACTCCACCCCGATCATGGTCAATGGCCTGTACACGTTCATTGTCAAATTGGTGCTGATTGTCATCCAAGGTGCTTACCACGGATATCTTCTTAGTCACCGTTTCCGCAACGAACGCTCCATCTTCCGCAACGTCCTTACCAACCCCAACTACTACCAATCGCTGCGAGGTATCGGCCAGCTGACGATCTTGTTGGTCTACACCATCGTGACGTACGTCTACGCGCACAAACACCACTGCTTCCCCAACTGGTGGTTCTGTCACGATCCCATCGTCTAGATCACGGGACGATCCGGGTGGTGACGTACATAACAGGGAACACAGCACATCAGGAATGGAAGATTCGTCACAGAGAACGTTTGGAGCGGTCTGTTTGTTGTGTTGATTATCATGACGGCTATGCAGGCGTCTTCGATATCAACGAAACTATGTACAAATTTTCTGCAATGTCTCTTGTGTTTTTGACGTGTTTCGTGTTTTCGTGTCGTGCTGTAGTTGTTAGCAATCCATTAAAAACGATGATCATATCTGTTATTGATTTTTATAGTCATAGTCAAAAATATCACACAACTAAATCAATATGACCGCGGCTTCAATCGTTGTCAGCCGCGTCACTCCAGATAATAACGGAGGCTGGTCGAAATACCGCTATCGAGGTCGACTGATAAAGGATAACTTCCCACCAAGGCATAAAGCAGTCTCACGGCCTTGAACATATCGCCTTGAGTCTCTTTCCCTACTACGGCACAGAGCAGTACGCCGTAGTTGGATCCCGTGCAACACACTGTATGTAGCCCAGACTGAATAAACGCGCGACGGGCCTCAACACTGCCCTGCACGTACTGATGGTCAATCCAATCTTCGTTCTTAAAATAGCAAACCTTCTCCGCCCCGGACAGTTGTGGCAAGAGTGCCATCTCCAACACCGTCTCGCGACTAAGTTCTAGAGCATGGACCGCCCATACAGACACAACCAAAACCAAAAGGACGGGAGACATCGTGAAGACAGTCTAGCACCTACTACAAACGTATTAAACTGAAAATTTATTTGAACATGTAATTTATACTAAAAATTTATTCCTAACTCAGACTTTTCGGGTTTAATGCAAATATGGAAATTATGAGAAATATAAACATGAAAAGTATACGAACATATGTACAAATATAGAAATTTCATGTATTGGATTTAGGGCGTTTCCGCAAAAAACAGAGGGTCGTTGTTGTTATGAGGTGGATGTAAACATAACAACCACTGATCACAAGATCTCAATTCTTCTTCAGTGGGAGGGTTCCGTATGGATAAGCTGGCATGAGCGAATGGCTGGGGTTGGATTACTGATAATAACAACAAGTAATACTCCTCTGATGTTATTTCTCCGTTCGCATGTTGCGATTTCAGTTGATTTAATGGACCATTATCATCATTCATTGAATCTGTGAAAAATTTTAACCAGTCTTCGATAGACTTTTGAAATCTGTGTAAACTTTCCAATTACGTATTATTTCCGTTACTTACGATGAAATTAATAAATATACGAAAACCTCTGGTTTAGGAAGAATTTATGATTCTGTGATAAGATACTTCGCATATCAAAAAATGTGCAGCATAGCTCATGAAACTATCGTATGGACAGTCGTTTTTATGCTGTTTATCGCATCTTGCGGTGTAGCATACGGCGCCGGAGGATATGTCGTGAAGGCGTGGAAAATGGGTTATGTAGTTCAACCGTCTCATAGTCAAACAGTGACTCCATGGGAATGGAGCCACTTTTCTGAATTCAGCACCGACGATGCCTGGACAGCTTTGGTGATTTGGTTGATATTCATAGGCCTGGTTATAGCTGTGGTTTTTGTGGCACTTCTAGGGGTAAAGACGGTTTCTATGTGTATCTCAGAGTGTTTGAATTACTTTATTTGCAAACCGTTTTTCAGATGCATCACTGGTCGTGGTCGGGAGAAGAAATACCATCGGGTGAAAAGATCCGGTGGTGAATCACAGACGGAATACGAGGAAGAATTTGTGTGACAAAAAGCACGTACTGTACAATAAGATCAAATAGAAATGTGTATTAAATGTATTGTACAAGTTTAGAATCATAATACAATCATCATGTTTCTGATTGAAATACAACGTCGTTTCATGAAAACATTTTAGGATACATGTAGATGTGTGTTTGGGCTTTATCATTCCAGAATCCGCCCATGTTCAGCGTCAAGACGTACGATGCGAGAACAGCTCTGTGTGTGGCGTCGTCTTCTGGAACATGCGTGTATCGTATTTGTTCGGGCAGAGAAACCGGAAGTCTGGATTCCATGCGCTTGAAAATGTCCACTCGACGATCGCTCAGATGTCCGTTGATGAGATGTCCGTCAATCGACGATAAATACGAAATGCAAATGGACCTGGAACACAGAGCGTGGTGATGGAACTGGCTGCGATCGCCAGACTCTACGAAACCCAAAGGATCGCGTCCGAGAAAGTGATCCAGTAGATAATTGATCCACAGAAAGTCGTTGGCTGGATTATCGGATACAGACGTGGGGCTGTACATGGAATTGTGGTGGTCGTACCATGCTGCAAAACTCGTCATTGCAGCACGCATGGATTCTGCATAGACCCTGGTAAATTCTGCGGAGTGTATCAAAGAAGCAGAGTCTTTGTGAACGTCATCGCCAAAGTACGAGTCACAGATACGATAAAACTCAGGCCATTTCAGTCTGGCTTCGGTTTCGTATTCATTCAATTTCGTGCTATTACCACCCTGTTCCCAGAACGTCTTGAGTGTCGTTGGGTTGAACAACCACTTGTAGAACGGAAATGTAAATCCCATACGATCTACGACAGTGATACTGTGGAAATCGGACCCCAACTGAACATTGACCAAGCAACAGCCGATCCTGACCATATTGGCCGGAACCGATGTACGCTTTCCTCCGGTTTCCACGTCAAAGTGCATGAAGCTCATCCTACGGCTGTAGGAAATGATTCTGTGTGCAGTTGGTGCGTGTACGTATTCTCTGGATCCATCGGCGTACGTTACGTACACATCGCGCAAGGCTTCTGGCGCCGACTGTGCACCGGAAGACGACTCCGATCCGCTGCTCAAGTCGTCCGCACTCACAGGCGCCAACTGCCTTCCTGTATCGCTCTCTCTCCTTCTCGGTCTGCGCGCCCGGCTGCTCATCACATCCTACTATACCACTGCCAGATACTGTGGATTTAATGAATATTTTATATTTACATTTACTACAGGCTTTATGGCTTAAATTATAATAACAAGCGATAATACAGTCAGGACATTGCTATTTTGTAGCATATAGGAGTCCTCAATCCCCGATACATTACGCCCGATATTATTGCGTGATGCAAGACGGACTATCATGGGTAGATCTCAATGCGTTCCAGTGGAATATGTGTTGGGCGCTATCGGAAACTCCAGAAATCAAGCAGTTTTTGGCCATGAAGATCTCGGCCATCATGCAGCAGGGGTGTTGTGTCGAGTTTCTCAAGCGAGGAGAGGAACACAACACCACGATGTTCAAAGAGAACCCGTCTCTCGTTGAGTTCAAGACAGAGCTTGAGCGTTATTACACACAGGCCGTGGCCAAAATCGATATGCATTTCGATGTCGTGGGACTCGTAACGCTTACCATGCTAATTACACCGAACAAGCTGATGGTACCCGTCGTTCTTCCTCGAGAGGTGCTGAGTATTCAATCAGCTTACGACCCACAGAAAGGCTGTACTGTATACAGAGCTCTCGAATCGCAGGTGAGGCCTTTTATGGTATTTGATCTTCCGAATTTTCGATCCACAGGAGAAACCGTTTCCGTCTCGAACACGTTCAACTTCCAGTTTAAGCCACGGGGAGAAAATACGACCACGGCTTCCGGTGCAGACGGTGGCCAGACTATACAGTTCATAACAGCTGGAACAGGGCTGTCTCCCATGGAAACGGCGCTAGTAATACCACACCCGATCAATGCCCCCGGCTCCAATGGACAAATCAAATCGCCTCTGGCCGCCATTTTAGAATCCTATCTGCGTCTCCAGCTGGGGTTAAGAATCCACATGCAAGCTGAATCGAACATAGCGTCTCCGGCGGTGTTTTCGTCGCGTCAGGAAACTCCGGCATCCGTGCAAACACGCATTTTGGCGAGCATACCCAGTGCATCTCCGGTGGAGCCGAGCAAAACAGCTGCGTTGGACATACACGAGGCAGAAAAGGATTCCAGATACAGGAAGGAAAATGCCGAATGGGTGCTGAGACAGAACGCTCGGCTGGATGATGCAAAAACGACCAACATGACCAATATTCTGCCGGTGCAATATGAATTGGCCAAACACACAGAGCTGTACCTGACCGATATCATGCACAACCCCATTCCACTTCCGCCAGGGTCTACAGTGCATCACGTAACTCCTGGTCACAATGGAAGTAACATCAAATTTCTGGTCGAACAATTCGAAAATTCGGTCGCCGGAAATCTCCAGATTCCGGTGACGTTCTTCAGACTGTATGCCACAAACGAAAACGCTGCTAGTGCGGCGTTCATGATGATTCGAAATAGCATGATGTCCAGAATTTCCATTTTGCAGGACATTATCACCACCATTTTCAAAGCCTGTTACATGAAAAAAGTCCAGTCCACCGTAGAAACCATGTTCTTCAGAAAGTGGCTTGTCGATTCCGGTGCTAAAGAAATCGTAGACCGATCCAGGTGTAACGACAGGACGGTGGAGGCGCTGCTGAGACTCGGAAAAGATCTCATGCAAGTTAGTTCCGGTGAGATTTCCAGACTTCAGACCATCCATCACAAGGTGACAGTAGAACAGGAAGACATCGATTTCGTGAATTCTGTTCTCTCGCGATTCTTGACACCAATCGACAAAATCCCTGTAGATGCGCATCCAGATATCCTGCGTGTTTCTATGGATGAATTATACCGACAATTCATTCTCGGTGCTACAGAAGCCAACATTTTGCCAGTACTGATGGAAATGGACGAGGATGGCCTGAAACCCATAAAGAAGCAGACACAATCCATCAAGAAAAAAGTACAGCACGAACTGGATGTTGCAATTTCCATTCCGTGTACATACGGAATAGACGCTGACCGAGCCATGAAACTTTACACTGTGGGAGCGATAGACTTGCCGGATCTGTTGAGATTGGTAAAGTCGCCGCTAGGACTGGACGCATCTGTAGAGGCCCTGCCAGCAGACGCCGTAAAAAGGCTGAAAAGTCTTCCGAAAAAAGTTTTTGACGCTATGGTAACCAGTCTTGCATCCAGCTCCACGCAGGCCTTGGGTCTCAAGAGCAAAGGGTCGGCTGGTGCAAAGGGACAGGAGACGTCGAAAGCCTCATCGTCGGAAGACAAGAAAAAGGAGGAGCCGGAGAAAAAGAAGCGTGACGAAGAAAAAGAAAGCGAAGGACAGAAAAAGGAAGACAAATCGGAAGAAAAAGAAAAGAAGAAGGTGGCGGGCGCAAAACGAAAAGCTGCGTCATCGGAGGAACCCAAAAAACGTCAGAAGACAAAATGAGTTCCGTACGAATCGAACATGTATTTTCGCTATTAATAAATCACTGTTCTGTTGAAGAGTTATGACTTTTACAGCCATTCAGTGGTTGTTGCTCGAAGATGGAAACCTTCGAAGAAGATCGATCTGTCGTGCCTTCGAAAAACGAACCGAAAGAGGATGTTCCCAAAATGCCTGAAAACATCCGAAAGTGTATCATGGATATCAGTGCGGCGTTCAGCGTTGGCGATCTTTCTGTCTTTGTATCTGGATTGCATCGTCTCGAAGAGATCAGCACGGATCTTGCGGAAGATTTCACGAAGGGAATTTGGTTTGTGCATCAGGAGTTGAGTCTATTGAAGATGTTGTACGACTCTCTAGCGAACAACATCGTTCAGCTGCCAATGATGCCTCAAGATACCATGCAATTATATCAGAAGCAAAAACGGCTACTGGATCTGATTCCTACCCATCACGAGGAGTTGTTCCTCACTGCCAATGCGTATGCCATGCCTAATCGCCAGGCTGTTGCTGTCAACACCGAAATCAGTATCATGAACCTCATTTTTGCTGTCCAAGGTATAACTGCAATGAACGAAATGATGCGTGACACCACTCGATGGATTGTTGAGTATTTCGGACGCAGAGGGCATTCTTCGTGTTTTGAAAGCTGGATGGATTTTGTACCTATGAACGGTAATGATTCGGCAGGTCTGTTTTTGGATGTTCTGGAGATATTTTATTCCAAACACGCCGCTGGTGCCAAAAACACTGTATTCGGTTACAAGAAATCCCTCGAGAACATTGCGCTTATGAGCAAAGCAATTGCGTCGCGCAACATGAGACTGGTACAATTCCTACTGAAGTATGGAGTGCCCATCAACGCGTGGATGGAAGGAAACCATCAATCACATCATCCTTTTTACCTGATGGTAAAAGACGGTGAGTTGGAAACAGACCCAGAGCTGATCGTGTTCTTGAAGTTTCTCGTGAACTGTGGATTCCTGGAGACCTACATCAACTCCAAGGGAGACTGTTACGTGGTGATGGAAGATTCCGTCGGAGCTATCCAGTCTCGTTTTTACCAGCTAGTGGGACTGTACGACCGTGTACGTCGTCAGGTGGAGAACATTACAGATCTCGCGTCTCTTGAGGAACAGATGCCGGCCATAAGACATGTACAAAAAGGCCATCTGATTCATGCGGCAGTTCAATATGAAGATGTGAATTGGAAAAATCCGGAAGGCTCGTCCGAAAACGACGGCGACCAGCAGGACTGTCTTGTTCCAGTGGTTACCAAATTGTGGCAGTATTCCGTTATGGAAACATGTGACATCGGTGTGAGCGCGGCAATGTCCGCCGTGATGCCAAACGACGCGATCAACATCAACTTCAGTGCATCGATCAATCCGAACATGATCCCGTCAATACTGGCGATCTATCTGTTTGGAGGCGAGAATACCGACGTCGCCCCTCTGAAAATAGAAATACGTCTCAGAGACTTCCTGCATGCGATCGGCTGGATGAAGGATACCGAAGAAACGCAATCGATCGAATTGGGCTGTAGGGATGATACAATCCGCAACACCACGAGGGATCTGTTGATGCACAAAATGAGTCTTCTGGCTCGAAAAAACAGCGGATCGGTGCATAACGAAGAACCGCTATCAACCGCCGCTTTATCAGATATCATGAATTACACTCGAATCACGCCGCTTGGTTTCAAAAACATGGATTTTACCGATGCAGAAGAATTCCCGTGGTTGTGGGAGTATTACCTATCGTTCAGAACCATGATGACGTACATTTGTCAAGTGACGGACGGTGATGGAGCAGAGCAGACGCCCTCTCCTGAAGAAGAACAATCAGCCGCGACCGTTCCTGTAGAATCCATCCAGAAACAGGTCAAGGATGTTAATTATGTCCGATTTCCGATCATTATCGGCAGCTTGAATCTCAAGAGGAATGCGCTTGTTATGGCCGAATTGAAGGTGCACAAGGAATTGGAGAAAAAACGCAAGGTGGATGCTGTAGTGAGAGACAGGCCGGATTGTTTTGAATGAACTTGACGACAAGAAGGTAATGATCGAAATAATAAAATATACACACATCCTAAGATACAATTCCTGCATTACAGAATATCTGTCACGTAGATGGGTGGTAAAGTATCGACTCAAAAAAGCGACCGTTCTGTATACGATGATATTCTGCGAAACTCAACCGTTTCAGAAGCTGTTCAATTGATTCGATGTAGTTTACTCAGAAGGAAGTTAAATGAAAAACTGAACAACGTATTGTTTACTCACTACTCTTTATTAGTGTTAGACAGAAAAACAGGAATTATGAGCTCGTTATGTACTGACATACCAATGGTAAACATGCCTAAAGTTGAAGACATAGTCATTTGCTGTGTTTTGTATGCAGACGATCTATTCCTGATCGTTCCGGATTGCAAGGTCAAGCTATCCGATGAGGTGATAGAAACCATTGTGAAGACAGAAAAGGTGTTGAATAGAAATAGCAGAAAACAATTCGGCTGTATTATACAAGAAAAAACGAACATACTCTCAAGTCAATCATCAGTGTGGAAAATGGCATACATCACCAACGACTGTGACATTTCAGCAGGTATGGATTTGGGTGATAATATCGACGGAATGGAAGTCAGATCATCTTATTCGTGCAATCCATTTTCGTCTGGTTATGAGGCTTGAGTCGGATCCCTGTTCTTCATGATGCTGTTGAACCTGGTGGCGACACGCACGAATTCTGTGCTTGCTTCGGGTCCTACTCGCAACGGATCCATTTCTACGGGACAAAAGCGACTGTCTGTCATGGCACCAACAACCACAGGGTAAATGTCCGCCACCAATTTTGCTCGTCTCAATTCTGTTGCGAACCCGGATCTCATTCCTTCGGCCTGCTGTTCCATGGCGAGCACCATAGCGCGCTGCGCCACACGCATGATATCGTCCAGCGATTCGACGTTAGCAGGTTGTGGCTCGTTCGGATCATCGGAAATACTCGTGCCTTTAAAGTCTTCTTCATCCATTGTATGAGAGCGTAAATTTCTGTCACAATCGCCCCTGTAAAATATAAACCTCGGAAGATTAATCCCGTAAAACATTGAGTAGTTAGTTATTTTCTACATACAACGTTCTAAAATTCAGACTATGAGTACAACCGTTCCGACAGGTGCTTCGTGGATTGCTCCTATGATTCTGCTAAAATCGGGAGCTGTGTCTGAAGAAACGCGCGCTCGATATAGCATGGCGCTCTATTGCGTGATGTGTACCAGGGCATGCAAGTCGCTTGAAAATTGGAAGAAAACCAAAGACGCTGCGCACGAGGGAACTATATCTGGAGTTATTTCTGGCATCGGAGATAGCGATAGACAGCGGAAGGTTGAACTTACGCTCAACAAATACACACAACACTGTCTTCTAGCAAATGATCCGTCTCAGAGAACGGATAGCAACTTCCCAACGGACGATATAGCCCTTGCATTTCACATACAATCAGACAGTTCGTTTGTATGACCGAGTGCAAGTAAAACGTGGATTTTGTGTGGTATTTTATGTCAGAATATCTATACACACTTCGTACAAGTCAATAAACACATCAGAAGAACTGATTCCCGCGTTCAACATCCACACAATCATTTGACTTCTTCATAGTGTATTGCAAAGCGCATGCTTTCGATAGATAATCACTAGAAAACTCCTCAGTTCCAAGATGGTACTCACAAACAACGTTGTAGCTATCTACACAAATACCTTTGTACGAATGCGGTGGAAAATCGCAATACCAAGTACGGTCGTCGCTGTCTTCACTCTTCACCAACGAACATTCAGCCTTTTTGAATCCTGCTATTGGGTTATGCTTTTTTCCACATCCAGAGAGGCACCTCAGCTGCCTGACATCGACAATATCGCTTCTGTGAGTCCATTTGTCCGAATGAAATTCGACATCAATGACGTTATCATCATCGTCGTCGATAATTGATTCATATGGATTGGGCATGAAGGCATTCATACAGACAAACATCACTGTCATTATAACAATACCGGCAAGCATGTACAGAAAATATACCAATAAATCCCGCATGAAATGCTTGATGTTGAATCTCCAAGCCAAGAATCTTCCATCTGGAAGTGGTCTGTAACACAAGGCGTCTTCAGGCATTTCAGAAATGCTGTTGAAAACACAATTCCGAGATTCGTCTCGCTGGTCAGTATTTTTGATTTCTGACGCCATATCCGTTTTTCAGGATCGAAAAAACCTATGTTTTGTGTGTGAAAAACTGTATTACATTGATCGAACAAAATAATAATCCAAGTTTATCCTATTTTATAGATCCTAAAATAACAGTTCAAGACAACCTGGATCCAGAAAGCATGTTCGTAAGAAGTTCGATTTGGAGGTTTTGTCGATCGATGATGTCCGATAGTTGATCGATTTTTTCCTGTTGTAGCAGGATGGTATCCACCAGATCGAACATTTCCGTTCCATTCGGTGCGAAAATCGACCCGCGAGTCCTGAAGCTATCTGCCGTAAAGTTCCCGGAATTACAGCCAGAATCACACGGAACCAGCATTTGGTGCAGCTGTTGGGTTTCTGTTTGAATACTCTGTACTGTTCCGGAAGCATCTATGGAGGCAAGAAAGGGTACAACCATGAACACCGACACGACCGATATGACGGCTACAGCGGCCATGATAGCCACAATGGAGTAGCACACTCTCATGTTCCTGACATGATTGTTTACAGGGAACAGCTCGTCGGTGTTGTGAGCTACATTGGTATACCCCGGAAGCTGGGGTTCTTCTACAGAACTGGATGGTTTTTGCGACATGGCGTCTCAAGGGACAAAAATCAAAAATATTATCACATAAGAAGTTTCCATTTTATAAAATCAAATTCAAGCTGCTAAATTTTCCTAATCAAAGAAACTGCGGTGGATGGTACACGACGACAACAATTCCTGTACCAGAAAAACGTTCCTTGATTGTCCGAAGAACAGCAGGCCAAAACAACCTGTCCAATCCACAGCCTATTCTTGGTATGGCAAGGTACTCGACGTTATTTTCTTGACACGCAATGACCAGGGCATCCAATGTCTTTTCAATGTCCGTCATCTCGGGTTTGCTGAAGTATCTTGGTTTTGTCACCATATTGAACAGAAAGCGGCGATGGTCTTCTGTTCCAATATCCACAGTAGCCACTGAGTGTACCTGAAGAGGAACACCTATACGCTTCAGGGCTGACCGGTTTTTGGGGAACTTCTTGCAAACATCAACCGCTATACCGCGACCCATCACCGCATCTGCGCTTATACAGTGCGCTATGGAGTAGTCCGGAGGACACGAAAATAAATCGTCCGAGAGCTCCAGAACGATATCACCCTTTTCTCTAGTGGTCTCCATCAATTATTCCGAAGAACGAAAATAATCACAAGACCAAAAACACACGCTTTTTGTGTTGTTATCATTCATTAAATATAGTAATAAATTCTATTTCCTTTTCAGGTATGTACGAAAAAACAGTATTGTCCCAGGATAAAATTTTAATACTACATACGAAACCTTCTGAATCAAAAATCACAAGCACCCAGGATGTTCATTACTCATCACAGCTACCCAATATAGCCGCCATGTTCGCCGTCTCATTGCTTTCCAGGTAGTGCATGGCAACATCGTACGCATACTGATTCTTGGGCACAGCGCAGTCCTTTTGTGTTAGTTCCTTTCTGTACTTCTGGAATTTCTTCTTCAGCCAGCTGTGGTTCACTATGAATCGGTCCCCGGCGAATTTGATCTTGCTGATACCCAAGAATCCTTTTTCATCCTTCGAGTGAACCTTTTTGCCACGATGGTGATCGTTCAGAGCGACCAGCGTGGCCAGTTGCGTCAGCTGATGCACCGCCTTGGCGTTGTCCATGGATATGGTAATGTTCGGCGGTTGGTACTTCAGTGTTGCTATGACGTCCAGGTCGCAGCTGCTCGGATTGACGCCATCAACGACAATAATAACGCAATTGATGTGCGTAGAGTGGGGGAACGTGCTAAAGTAAGTACGTATCAAAGCGGAATACATGCGTGTCTTTTCGTCGACGTCGATGCTGTTGTCATCGAACATGAAAGGCAGGTTCTTCTGATGCGGACATCTCAGTCCGAATCCACACATTCGGTCAGGGCTGATTTGCTCGGTACAATCTTCGTCACAGAACATTCCTTGCGTGGGCAAACCCACAGACAGTACACAATCGCTGCGCTCCGGGTGAGAGCTCGACCAGTGAGGCACAGAGTAGGTTCTGAGCTGCTGGAAGTCGGATCGATCGGCATTGTTTGCCAGCATTTTCATGGAGGCAGAGCGGTCCGGATACACCAGAAAACCATGCTGAACTCCATTATCGATGATGTATCCAACAGAAACGTCTGTATTGTGCATTCCCAGCTTGGACATCGTGGAGGAGTTGTACATTCCATCGACACTGCCAAAGTTGTTCAGGTGGATTTCATAGTGACAGCCGCCTTCTCCGTCCGATATCTGACGAATGTAGTACATGGGAGCCATGTGTTTCGGCGCTGTACACTCAAACCCCAGTCTGGTCGTGAACACGCCTTTTCCGCCCGTAGCCGCGTTATTGGGCGCGGCCGCTCGCAGCAATCCCAGTGTCTCGGTCTGTCCGTGAACCATGGCATGGGTGTACATGGGACTTCTGAAGAATTCAGCAACAGTGATCGCCGGATTGTTCTCCAGGTGGTTGCGAATCAGGCTGTTGATACGCGCGCTGTGATTCGTAACGACGATTCCCGTATGCATCGCCCCTTTTTGGAGTACGTTGCAGTACGCGACTCGACTGTCGTAAGCCATGACTGGTTTGCTCAGGTTGGCGTCATCCAGCAATTCCGACTCGCTTCGCTGGGACGATGCGTAGTAGAACGTGCTTTCGCGACCCATAAACATCTTTCCCATACCGTCGATAACCGACGCCGACGCATCCACATCAAAAGCTCTGTACGTTCCCCATGGAATGTGTCCCAGACTCTGAATAGGAGTGTCGCCAGAAACTACAAGTACGAGCCCGTCGACCTGAGAACGTCCGTTGCGGTCGGAAATGATGTTGGTGTTGGGAAACACAATCACTTTAACGACGTTCTTAGTGCCAGCCATTTTCACGAGCTTCATAATACCATCACGCACAGAATTCATTCGAGCTCCAAGACCCTCTTCAACCGCCAATTCCATTTCTGGCCATTCAATGCACTCGTCAATCTGGCGCTCGGTGGCTCTTATGGTGTTGTGTGCAATGACAGCAAGTTTGTTCTGGCATTTGCTAGGATCGAATCCGTCGTCGACATCTTCTTCTCCGTTACTAACATATGGGTCGATTTCATCTTCATCGATATAGAGTGACATTTTGCTACAATATCACAAAAAAAACACAAACTGCTTCTGTCCTATCATACACACATTTCCACAGTGTTATTCTGCTATTTTATTTTTACTTTACAGATTCATATCGTCAGGTGTGTTTGATGTATCAGACGTCAGCAGGTGGATTTTCCACGATGGTGTTGTACATTGCGGCGCTCAACGGTATGCACCCGATATCGGGTATGACCAATGACGGATGTCGCACAACCACAAGCCTATCGGCCTGAGAAAGTCCATTGCGATCGGAAATGATGTTGGTGTTCGGAATCATAACCACTTTAACAACGTTCTTTGTTCCATCCTTTTCCGGGAGGATCATAATACAATCGCATAGAGATTTCATTCTCATTCCAGGATCCTCTTCAACCATCAATTCCACTTCTGGCCATCCAATTCCATTATCAACCTGGCGCTCGGCGGCTCTTGTGGTGTTGTGTATAATGCAACAAGTTTGTTCTGTCATTTTGATAGGTCTTGTGTCCTATCATACACATGTCCGCAGTGTTATTCTGCTGTTTTATTTTTACTTTACAGATTCATCTCGTCAGATGTCTTTGACTTCTCCGACGCCATCAGCTGGATTTTCCACGATGGCGTTGAATGTAGCGGTGCTCATCGGTATGCACCCGACATCGGGTTTGTCCATTGATGGGTGTCGCACGACGAAAACCGCGCTGAAGCTAACGACGCTGCTGATAACAAACAGGCCGAAAATGAGAGCCACGGCCATACCATATTGCGACGCATCTTCTGCATTGCTCCAGTCGATGTTGTTGGTGTCCTGCGTCAGTTGGTGGATTTGTAGGAACGGGAAAACGAGTAGAATCAGCAACCACAGCGGTGTGATACTCAGCACCTTTTCACTGGTATCCATTTTTGGATTGGATTTCCAGAACGTGAAGCACAGTATTCCTCCTGCAATCAACATCACCACACCGATTATGGTCGAAATGAGTAACATCATTCTGATGTTAATGTTGGCTCTCGCAACGACATTCACGTAAGTTGTGATTGTCAACGAAAACAGAAACAATAAAGAGGCTACTATCACCACCGCCAGGACTGATGACGGTATGTGATCCGGCAAATAGAACGACAGTCTGACTTTGGCATCGGGGTTATCGCTGTTTCTGATGTTTGTCACAACGACCGGTGTTGTGCCAGGCAGATGATATTTGTCTATAAACTTAGCAATCTGGCCGTCATTGATTTTGGACGTCTCATGGTCGAACGCTCGTATGTTATTTGAACGACCAGTACGTCTCACTGGCACTCTACTTCCCATAGTATACTAAACACACGAAAACACTTTATCAGTATATAACGATCACTGAAACATACATTCATAAGTACTGTTTATCCAAAATTGTTTTACATCGCTATGTTTTACATGTTTTTCGGTGTACAGTACACCGTTAAATTGCATTTTTAGGCTCTCCGGAACTTCCAACAGACAGCGCTATTTGCGGCAGCTTCCTGGAAAATGCCGTGATGTATCTCGCGACCATCCAGGAGATCATGGCAGCGGCAAATCCTGTGAACATCATGACCATGTTGTAGTCAATGGACGCTCGAGAGCTGGGGACGAGATCCTGGACCAGGCCGTGCTGAGCAACATCGATGATTATTATGATGTTCTGTGCAATTGTGAGAACAGTACAGCTGTACTGCATCTTGAACACGTCTCTTGCATTGTCGTAGAGCCTGGTGTCGTACAGATGGTACTTCGGGTGTATGACGACAATCATGAACCAGAAAATGAAAATTAATACGTCCTGTATAATCAAGTATATGACGAGTTCTATTCCAACATTCTGCATGGTGTAAAGATAATACAACGAATTCAGCCCCCCGTAAATCATATTCATTACGCCCATGATCACCAAAACAAAAGACATGACCCAATGGGCATTGTGTTTCGTGTTGCCTTCTGTCAACATGTTAATCGATGGTACCGACAAAATGGTCGTCTATAGCAACACAGTGGGAGTCGTCCTGTAGGTAATGAATAAAATATACGAAGCGCTGTAAATTGATTCGTGACTATACCCTCCACAGATGGTTGTGAATTACTGCCCGAAAATACTATGCGAATCAGGTGCAAAAACTTTAAAAATTACAGTTTATTTAATACTGATATATCAGAGTGGAATGGTCACTACCGGATCTTGTTTTTCTTTTATCAACGCTATTTCTGTCATGAGCCGGATTGCGCTTCCCACGTTTCAACCAAAAACATGCATGGTCGCAATGTTTGGACAGTGTTTTGCGGCGAACAAAATAGACAATACACCGCTACTGGATTATGACAATACCATGAACAGGCTTTTGGCTATGAAGACCGTTGTTGGGTCGACCGAAAAGGAGCGTATAGATGTGCTGGATACGTTGGTAGACAGTTTCTCCAGCATCATGCGCGTCTTATGGTTCGGAAGTCCTCTTTACATATACGAAACCTCCGACAGATCGTCTTCTTTGTGTCAGAATCTCATCGAGAAGACCATGTTCCGCTGGAGCTGTAGCTCGAGTTTACACAGCTCTGGGAAAACAGTAATCACATCCTCTATTTTGATGCACTTTCTATTTACGCTGGTGCATACAGCGTTGTCGCATTACAATAGGGCACAATATCTCATCGAGAATAGTAACCCGGAAAATGAGAAGCAATACTCCGACGACCTTTCTGAAATATGCACGAGATTCAAGAAGGCCGTCTGTCTCTTTCAGCTTGCTAAAGTGTTCAGGGAATGGAAGGCGATCCCGGTTAATCGTTACAAGTGTCCTTCTGACGTGCGACTCGAGACTATCAACAGCATGCTCTACATGACCATTGGGAGATTGCAGCATGCCGTCATGAGGAAATTAACCATAGAAATGCCACATTATGCAGCACGAAAGGAGGAGTTCCAGTTCTCTGTTAATGTGATCGATGCAGCATACAAATCCATTCAACTGGCCAGAAACAACGGCGAAACGGCGTGTTCAGTGGATCATCTGTGTATCGTAAATTATCGTAAGGCCATAGTAGAATGGCTTGTATCTTGTGCCGAATACTTTACCGAGGCGCTCTTCGAGAAGAACGAGACTGTCAGTGGAAGTCGTGCGTACGCAGCCCTGAATCTAGCAGAGTATTACATCGGTACGCTTACAGAAGGTATTGCAGAATCGAGTAGCGTGTCGCTGTGGGTCGAAGACGAGAAAGTAGAAATACAAGCCGTCAAAGACCAGCTGAAAACTAGATACGATGCCATTCCACACAAACTCGATGTTAGTGTGAGTTACTTGCATTCGTTCATACAGGAATGTGTGGAAAAACCTTCTGCGAGTTTAGTTTCCAAACGCCTTTGTGAGGGATATGCCTCGTTGACCATGAAATTGTTCGGATCTGATGTGGAACAGGACAAAAGACAGGAGGATGTCTCTACATCCACAGTCTCTGTACAGCATGTCCCACAAGAACCCGCTAAAGTTGCAAAAAAGGTCTTGGCGGTCAGAAAGCCCATCATTACACAGGAGTCCGTTATAGAGTCTGAGGACAGACAGCTGGAAGAGGCTTTGTTGGAGGTTTTGTAGACATTTTCAAAAATAAACCCATAACACTCTATGCGTAGTAAAAGCTGTTATACTTTCTACATTGTAGTTTTTAGAGAGATTCTGCGGGAATGTCCAACAAAGAATATTTTTGGATCATAACCCCCAACGGAACTCTGAGCACTTCAAAATCCGCAAAACACATGAAGAAGGTCAGGGAAATGAAAAAAGACGACCCAAGTCTCAAAGACACAGAGGAGTCGCTGCTTATATCCAGCCTAATGAAGTCGCCGGTTGTACTTCCTGGTGTTCCAGGATCGGACATGCTTATTCTGTACGACAGATGGTTTGATACTCTCGAAAAATTGGAGAATGATTTTCCGGAGCTGCCGTACTTTTCGGAAAACGGCATCCCTGGATACGTGATGATTTTAGCCAGGGACCCGCGCACTGGTATCGTCAAACAATCTTCAGAGCAAGACGCTTGGTGTGTGGTGAATTATATCGTCAATTATAGACGATACTCTGCTGTGGGTGTTCAGAAATCGCTGCCCATACAGATCAAGGTCTAGAACCGAAAAATTATCGTTTTTGGTTGTACTACCAGAAAAACAATAAATTATTGTGAGGAACGTATTCGACGGCTTTCATCGGAAACTAGAATGTTTGCAGGACGAGGTAAGGCCCGGTCTCAGCCTGAAATTCCTCTAGTACAGACTGGAGACCTGACACTGCGCGTGTCGAGACAGGCTGGCGCGGCCAATGGCCAGCGTCCCATATACATCAACGACGACAATGAGCAGTTTGTGGTCGTTCCTGTGAACGAATTCGGAGGCGAGACAAAGCCCACAAAGACCAGGCGTGTGTTTTTCTCTTATCTCAACACAGAAAAAGGCCTGTTGCTGCTGAACTTTCTCATGAATCTGCTGTTCTACACGGCCGTTTTAATCGTGTTTTTGATCGCTTACTACCAAGGACCGAACGAAGTCGAGCACTGGGCACAGAAGAAATTCGG
>JAFDXN010000017.1 GCA_018267915.1 Bacteroidota bacterium
CGTTAAATATTGTTCCTAATAGGAAAGATTTTTTCCTATTGGGAAATATTTAGCGCCTGAAAAATTCTTTGGCTCTCTGTGCGGCCGATAATTTTACATCTCAACAATTTATTCCCAATCTAAAAACTATTGCCTATGGATAGATGAAAAATAATCCGGTATTCAGGAATCCTACAACTAAAAATGTACCATCTGATTTCCTTGACGCTAACAATTCGGCAAAAATCATAAAACAAAAAATCACACTCAAATGGAAAAAATTATTAAAAACAAAAAACGGGAATGGCGGGCACTATGCTTATTTATCTTCCTGTGCTTGATTGGCTACAATGCCGAGGCAGGTTATAATTTGATAGCGCCTAATGTAGCTACACCAGAAGTGAGCGTAGTATCCGCTTCTTCACCTACATGGCTGAACAATGCCGTATTCACCAATTCAAACGGGACAGTATACACAGAGGTATGGGACGAAGGCGGTGGCAATGGCGTCTGGGCAGAGGTGCATGATAACGGCGGACATTCTTTTAAAATTCATCTTGGTGCGACTGTGGTGGGAGCTGGGGGCAGCGTACGGAATCCCGATGTGATACTGGGCGGCGACGCCAACAACACTTATTTCGCTGCGGTGTATACTGGGGTCGCCGGCCTTAATTCGGATATTTTTTTGGAGGTCTATACAATTACCGGCGTAAATACAAACTCTTTTGCGTCTACTAGTTGCACGCCTCACACCTTCCAAGTTACAGGTACCCACAGAACCGGTGTAGCGCATATAGATGTTGCTTTTGAAATGGTTGGACTTTCTTACCCCACGGCAGATGTATTTGTAATCGCATGGGAAGATGCCGTCCCAACTTGCGCCGTAGGGGGCCAGCCGGGAGCTCGTGCTTGCAAAGAATCACTATCTCATATCGCCAACTGTAACACACCTTCGTTTACCTATTCACCTAACTGTTTGAACCATGCTACATTCGGACCAACGCAGGGTGCTGGAGTTCAAGTCGATATTGCCGTAGCTCCGGACTACAACAATGGGGGGTACTTGTCGACGTTTACTTACACCGATCCGGCCGCAGGGAATTTATTTGTGGGCACATGGAATCTTGGAACCACACTGGTCCAAGTAGGAAACATGTATGCTATAGGCAACCCATTCGAATGGCCGCGTATAGATATGTACGATTCACCACTCACTCCTCCTGCCGCGCATTACGAAATTGTGTATCGCTACCAAGAACCTTATAATAATGTGTGGAACATAGTAAACCAAGACCCGCTAAGCACGAATGAGATAACTGGTACATACACGCCGTTTGGCACCTTCGACTATGACAATTCAAAACCGGTAGTAACTGCAGGCACGGAAGACTTAGCGGGTAACACACACTTGTACTCGGCAGCCTATCAAAATTCAAACCTGGGCGAAATAATGGAGGAAAATATAGTGGTAGGTACGGGTCTGGTGTATCAAAGTGCGCTGTCCGACGACTTTAGGATCG
Organism: Bacteroidota bacterium; assembly: GCA_018267915.1. GTDB lineage: Bacteria > Bacteroidota > Bacteroidia > Chitinophagales > Chitinophagaceae > MKUN01. The sequence goes on from JAFDXN010000017.1 coordinate 1,500, forward strand.
TGAACAATAATACGGTCGTGGATGCGCCAGTTGCCATCAGTAGCAGCTATGCATATAACGCCACCTACAGCAAAATGCAGCCGGACGAAATATATGTATGCTGGTATAACACTGGCGGCACAATAGATTGCAAAACTCGTAGTAGTGCTCCTCCCGTATTCAAACACAACAATACCGGCAACAGTAATAACGTGCTGAAACCAGTCGACCAGTTTGCCACTAGTAAAAACCCTGCTAGCGTTTATCCACTGCCAGCAAATGACATACTTCATGTAAAGGGTAACGGCAGACAATTAAAGGCATATACTATAACTGACGTGTTAGGTAAGGTTCTGCAGCATGGAGATTTCAATGCTGATCAGAATAATATAGATATCAGTTCGCTATCAAGCGGCTTATATCTGCTCAATATAAATTATAAGGATGCAGTGGACGTTGATGGTTTCAAGGTGACCAAAGAATAAACTGGTCATATACAAAAACTCACCTTGGGAATCCTTCCTGCAGGTGAGTTTTTGTTAATTGATTCGAATATTTGTATTATTTTTTATAGCTTTATTAAAATATTTCACCATTTTAACGAACCCTCTAATATCTAATTGAAAACTGCAGCTATGAAAAAATTTGTTTTACTTATTTCCATTTTGCTAACTCAGTTTCCCAACCTATTCGCGCGACACTCCTTTACCCGCAACCGCGGCGCAGTGAAATACCGCAACGATTATCACCGTGTGACTCTGTGCCGCAATGCGACATTTGAAGTTCGTAACGGCAAATTATTTGGATGTGGTGACAACGGAGTAGGATCCCTTGGCATTGGAAACAACATTGATCAATACTTTCCAGTACAAACGGGCCTCGATAGCGACTGGATTAATGTTGCGATTGGTTTAGATGGGCATACGCTTGCCCTAAAATCGAATGGAACGCTATGGGCATGGGGCTATAATGACAAAGGTCAGTTGGGAATTGGCAATACTACGACCCAAGCCAGCCCTGTGCAAGTCGGTAACGATCATGACTGGGCGGCAATATGCGCGGCGGCCGATCACTATTCATTCGCCATTAAGGCAGATGGCAGCCTGTGGGCGTGGGGTAAAAATACAAATGGCAACCTGGGCATAGGTAACTACATAGAGCAACATAGCCCCGTGCAAATAGGTACAGACCACGACTGGGTGGCAATTACCAGTAGCGCAAACAGCGCCTATGCAATAAAAGCTAATGGCAGGTTGTGGGCATGGGGTGAAAATGCTAGTGGACAGTTAGGATTGGGCGACCATATCGACAGGATCGTACCAACCCAAGTGGGTACCGCAAACGACTGGGTGCAAATGAGCTATATTGAGGGTGAGCATTTCATTGGTTTACGGAGCAACGGAACACTTTGGGGATGGGGCAATAATACATCCGGCGTGCTGGGGCTCGGTGACACAGTTAGCCGTTTGACCCCGGCGCAAGTGGGATCTGACAGGGACTGGGTATATGTGAGTTCAGGATCAAGCAGCATGGCATTAAAAGCTGATGGCACTTTATGGGGCTGGGGTGATAATTCTGGCAGGTTAGGACTGGGATATATTTACGGAAGCTTTTATAGCCCTATACAGATTAATGGAAGTAGAGACTGGGTAAACGTGGTCATTGATCAATCGACCTTTGGGCTAAAGACTGGTGGCAACCTTTGGTGCACAGGTCTCAATGATATAGGGCAATTGGGGTTAGGTTTTGCTGCTTTTCAACCAATAGATACGTTCAAAGCCACTAGCACGCCTGCCCGCGAGTGGGTGAGCGGGGCCACGGGCAGCCTGCATACGGCAGCGCTCTACAGCGACGGCACACTGTGGGCCTGGGGCTACAACAGCAACGGGCAACTGGGACTGGGCAACACTACCGAGCAGCACGAGCCCACGCAAGTGGGCACCGACACCGCCTGGGTGGCCGTAGTGACCGGCACCAGCCACACGCTGGCCATGCAGAGCGATGGCAGCATATGGGCTTGGGGCAAGAACAGCGACGGGCAGCTGGGCACCGGCAACAATACCGAGCAGCACAGCCCCGTGCAGCTAAGCGGTATATGGGCCAGCGTGGCCGCAGGCGATGCGCACAGCATGGCCCTGAAAGCCGACGGCACCCTCTGGGCCTGGGGCAACAACAGCGAAGGCCAACTGGGCACCGGCAACTATACGGCCCACAACGCACCGGTGCAGGTAGGGCAAGACAGCGCATGGATAGCCATCAGCTGCGGTGAGGGACACAGCCTGGGCCTGAAGGCCGACGGCACCCTCTGGGCATGGGGGCTGAACATATACGGGCAGCTGGGCACGGGCAACTATACGATACAGAATGCACCCGTGCAGGTGGGGGTGGACAATAACTGGACAGCCATATGCGCAGGGGCCAACCACAGCATGGCCCTGAAGGCCGACGGCACGCTGTGGACCTGGGGACAGAACAGCAGTGGCCAGCTGGGCATAGGCAACAACACTAACTACAACACGCCACAGCAGGTGACGGGCAGCAACTGGATAGCCATGAATGCCGGGGCGCTGCACAGCATAGCCTACAAGGCCGACGGCAGCATATGGAGTTGGGGCGATAACGGCTACGGGCAACTGGGGCTGGGCAACAATACCAACTACAACACACCGCAGCAGGTGACACAGCAGCCCATCGTGCATATGTTTGTGGGGCCCGAGGCCAGCCATACGGGCATCATCAAAGACACGCGCAGCCTGATATGCCTGGCAGGCCATAACAACCACGGGCAACTGGGCGACAGCAGCACGCTGGACAAGAACACCTTTGCCTGCCTGAACGAATGCGTGACACCGGGCATCACCATCAGCGTAATGCCCAACGACAGCGTGTGCAGCAGCGATACGGTGAAGTTTACCGCTACCATAACCAATGGCGGGCCTACACCGGCTTACCAGTGGTTTAAGAACAATGTGCCCGTGGGCAATAACAACGCCAACTACACGGTGAACCCGGGCGGGCTGAACAATGGGGATGTGATAAAATGTGTGCTGACGGGCAGCGCAGCCTGCAATGTGTACCCGACAGACACCAGCAACCTGGTTACCATGCAGGTAACGACTTCGGTGGTGCCTGCCATTACCATTACGCCCGATATTGGCGATACCATCTGCATAGAGCATATAGTTACCTATACGGCGACGATAACAAACGGAGGCCCCACCCCTCAATACCAGTGGTATGAGAACAATGTGCCGGTGGGCACTAACACCAACACGCACCAGCCTGCGCTGGTGAACGGCAACGTGGTGAAATGCCGGCTGGTGAGCAGCGCGGTGTGCGCTGTGCCGGACACTGCGATGAGCGCGCCGCATACGCTGATGATAGCGCCGGTGACCACGCCAGTGGTGACAATAAGCGCCAATCCATCGACAGTGGTCACCCAGAACCAGAGTGTGACCTTTACGGCCAATGTAACGAACGCCACCAACCCGCAGTACCAGTGGCGCAAGAATGCGGTAAACATACCGGGGGCCACGCAGCAGACCTACACGACCAACACGCTGCAGACGGGCGATGTGATAAGCTGCAGGGTGCGGGGCCTGAGCATATGCGACACGGCAGCCAGTGGTGTGACGATGACGGTATGGCCGGTAAATGTGGCAAATGTGGAAAATGCGACAATGTGGGTGAATGTGTATCCGAACCCGGTGAAAGATATTTTGCAGATAGACTACAGCAACATCACGAGTGGCGAACTGGAGCTAACAGACATGGCAGGCAGGGTGCTGCTGCGCCAGCCACTGGGCCATAGCGTGGACATGAAGGGGTTGGCCAGCGGTACTTATATGCTTAGGATAGCTGGCGAAGGTGTGAGTGTGGTGAAGATGGTGACGCGGGAGTAGAGAATGGGAGAATGTGAAAATGGGAGAATGGGAGAATGAGAAGTGCGCGAACGGACATCCGTAGTACAGGACGAAGTGTGGGCGTGAGTGTGGTTTTGCGGGAACGGACACCCCAGGTACAGAGTGAGTGTGAGAGCGGGGGCGGTTTGTGTGGGAATAAGAATGTGGTTTTGCGTGAGCGGACACCCCAGGTACAGAGTGAGTGTGAGAGCGGGTGCGGTTTGCCTGAACGGACACCCCAGGTACAGAGTGAGTGTGAGAGCGGGTGCGGTTTGTGTGGGAATAAGAATGTGGTTTTGCGTGAGCGGACACCCCAGGTACAGAGTGAGTGTGAGAGCGGGTGCGGTTTGCCTGAACGGACACCCCAGGTACAGAGTGAG
>JAFDXN010000018.1 GCA_018267915.1 Bacteroidota bacterium
AATAATACAGAGGCTTTATCCCCTGTTTCAGATAAGTCTTACACCCCAACGAATGATGGCATGGTGATACCTATGGCTACAAAAGATGGTGATGTGGAGTGGACTGTTATTAATGCTTTAGATGGATTAAGGTTAGATAATGTCACTACCACTAAGCAGTTTGCTAAGGGTGCTAACGGTGAAACATTTGTAGGCATAAGCGCAAAAGGAATACCTTTAGGCGATGTTGTTGACCAACTTATAGCCAAAGGTATTTTAGATGACAAAACATCACTTTGGTGGAGGTCAGACAACGAAAACAAAACAGCAGAAGATATAGAGGTGGCAGATGGCTATAAGAGATATTTTAACTTCGACAAGGATGCAGCAGGAAAAAGGACAGGAACGATAAGTATAAACGCTTACGTCCCTGCTTTGAGTAATGCTGCCGCCATAGATGCTTACCAAAGGTCAATGGCAGGGGTGGACAGGATGAGCAAGTCACCAAGTACAGCTAACGATGTAGCTATTATGAAGCAGTTTGACGACTACCCTAATGGCACAAAGATACCTAATGATAAAGGTGAAATGATGATTAAAGAAAATGGAGTATGGAAGAAAATGCAATAGGGATGCCTGACTCTTTTTTTGAGAGGCTGAATAAAAAAAACGGTTTTGCCGATGACACAACGGCTGCTCCTGTGGATAGCGGCACTACGCCTGTTGCCACCGATAAGACGATACCATCAGGGATGCCTGACTCTTTTTTTGAAAAACTAAACTCCCAACAGCATTATGCAGATACTAACAATTGGGCTGAGAACTACAAGAGGTATATCCCACAGGCGGAGGAGAACCCCTCTGCTTGGGATAACATAAAAAATAATTTCTTTGCCATAAAAGATGCTTCTGAGGCTTCTATGTATGGAGGTCTTGAACTCATGTCACGGCAAGGTGAGAAGTCAGGCAATGCCAATTTCGCTAACTTCATTAAAGCGGCAGGTATGTATTATGGCGCAGACCCTAACTGGCTTGTCAAGAATATGCAAGAGAACGAGGCGCAGTCGCAGGAGGAGTTGAAGCGTGTGTGGCTTGACCCCAAGATGGGTCAGTTTAATGCTACTGATATGTTTGCCGACCCTAAGTCTTTTTTCCAAACGCAGCTTCCGCAGATGTTAGGCGGTTCGGCAACGCTGATGGCGGCAGGTATGGGCATAGCTAAAGGGGCTCAAACTGGCGTTATGGCTCTTGGTGCGGCAGGTGCGCCATTTACATTTGGCGGCAGTGCGGTGGCAGCAGGGTTTATTGGCGGTGCTGTGGCTTCTGCCATAAGCAGACCCATAGAGTCTTTAATGGAAGGCTATGGTGCTTTTGATGAGGCTTATAGTGAACTTGCAAAGAAATACCCTAACGCCACACATCAGCAGTTAACAGATATGGCTATGCCTGTCTTTAACAAGACGTTTGATGAGAATATGCAGTTGCAAGTGTTGGATGCTGTACAGTTAGGGCTATCTATAATCCCTGTTACGGCATGGGGAAAGGGGGCGCTTTCAGGTACAGGTGCAATAGGTAGAATGGCACGAAGGGCTGATATGATGAGGCAGAGATATAACGTTGCAGCACATATTGGCGAAACAGCCTTTCAGATGGGTACAGGAGGATGGGAAGAAGTGCGGCAGATGCAGATGACCAACGAGGCTATAAATAAGTATGTAGGCACTGATAAGCCTACTTCATGGTATGATATGCTTAATACCAAAGAAGGACAGTCGGCAGTTTCGGGTGGTTCTTTTATGGGAGGCATGATGGAATCTCCCGGAATATTGAAACTTGCTTACAACAAACTCACAGGCGTAGGTGACGACATAAAGACGAAGCCTTATGAGGACATAAAGCAGAAGCAGACAGCATTGTTTTATGGAAACATAGCCAAGAGTGTCAATGAAGGCACTACGAATGAAATGATGCAGGCGATAAACAAGTTTGGTCGTTCAGGGGTGTTGGCAACGGTAGAAACAGACGATGCTGATTCAAGAAATAAGTCTTCTATTGCAGAGGCTAAAAGATTAGGTGATGAAGTGGCCGAACAAGTTGGTGTATTCAGCAGAATGAAAGAACAGTACCCTGATGTTTCCGAAAAAGGACTTGTCAGAATGTTTCAGAATAATGCTTTAATAAGAAATAATGCAAATGCGTTAAAGACCCTTTCGGAAGATAATGTTACCGATGCGCCTATCATACAGCGAATAAATGCTCAGAACGAGGCTTTAAATAAAGAGAATAACGACATTATTGCAGGTAAAGATGTGTGGGAAACCCCTTCACATGAAGACCCTTTTGCTGACCCTGAAAAGGATAAAGAAGCAGACATCCCTTTTGACAGCGTTGAAGAAGTAGAGGCTGCAAGGCTGAAAGAGATTGAGGCGTTACAGCAGATTCCGACAGATGGCATGACGGACGAACAGATGCACCAAAGGGCTGAAAGCCTTGCAGAGATAAACAGCCGTTATGAAGATTTAAAAAACAGGCTTACAGAGAAGATTAATGATGCCAAAGGGCATTATGAGAATCAGCGTGTGTTGACAGAAATGCTTCAAAACAATATCCCCGTTGAAGGCACAATACAGAAGGCTTATGGTATGCACTATGACTTTGTTACGCAAGATGGTAAGACAGTAAGATTTTACAACCAAGCTACACATGATGTGGTGGACGACAATGACTTTAATGGTTCTGCCTTCCTTGTTCTTAGAAAAGCAGAACAAGGGCTTGACGGTACATATAAAGATGAAAAGGGTAATTATTTGTTCCGTTCTGTTCTTGGCGACAAAGACCATGCTGAAAGGATAGAGGTTCACACTACTGACAAAGATGGTAATGATAAATATTTAGGTAATGTAGCCGTTTCTAATGCTGAGGATTATAATATAGCAAGAGATAGGGCTAAGGCTGCAAGAATGGAGAAACTTGAAGGTGAAGATGGTGAAGGGGAAGGCTTCTCTGTGAGTGATGAGCAGTTGTCGGGAGTAAAGACTACATCTAACGAACAGGCTGCTGAGGCGCAGAGTTATGGTTTTAGAAACGCTTATCATGCGTTGAACAGTGTAAACAAGTACTTTGATGCAGACTATACAGACTACGCAAATATCCCTAAAGAGGACTTAGCCCTTGTAGGTAGAATCAAGCAAGAAGAAGCAGCCTCCGCTACCACCACTACCCCACCTCCTGACTCACCACCAGACTCACCACCACCATCTGAGCCTGACACACCTCCTGCGCCACCGACTCCCCCTCCTACACCTCCTCCTGCACCACAATCGCCATCACCTGCCACTGCCCCATCGGGTACTACTTCGAGTACTGACAGTGGTAATGCAGGGTATGAGCGTACAGAAAGGTCATTTGATAAGGTGAATGTTGGCGATAACATAACTCACAACGGTAAGCAAGGAAAAGTTTTTGCAAAGGTAAGACCCAAAGGGTCTTTGTCGCACCCTGTGGTGCTTGCAAAAGATGCAGA
>JAFDXN010000019.1 GCA_018267915.1 Bacteroidota bacterium
GGGTACTGAAAAATGTTTTTTCTTCTTTTTTGTGTTTTAGGTTTTATTTTTCAGCTGCATTAACATTTGCGTGATTAACGGGGTGCTTAGGTTATACCCTGTATTGGACTCAGGTAGGTTAATGCAGTTAATTTGATCAGGGTATAGGAAAGTTTGGGAATGGTACCACCTGAAAATATTTTTTTAGATGGACCGGACCTACTTTTTAAGGTATTTATTGCTATTATGTTAATTATGTATTTATTATTTATATTTTCATTTATAGGTCTAAACTTCAATCATGCCAAAATCCCTAGTAAAAACAAACACTTACATTACCATCAATTTGGCACCAGACCAACTAGACGAATGAAAAGTGCCAGCCTTAACCGAAACTACTGTAGACGAATCAGGGTATACTAGAAAATAAAAAATCAGGGGGGTACTGAAAGTAATTTTCCGGTAGGGGTGATGCCTACGCGATTTCCGATGCTTTCGCGGGTTTTCCGATGCTTTCGCAGAGATGCTTACGAAGGTGAGCAGGATCGACCTAGAATTCGCGGGCGCGATGATAGATGCGCTGGCGGGTGCGCGAGCATTCAAATAGTCACGATGAACCACAGGCTGTGGTTATCGGATGCGTTACAGGTTAGATACTATAGTGGTGGAAACAAGTCACCACATCTGGGTCTTGTTCGAAATCGCCTTGCACGTTGTATGTGCTGCCATTGTCCACTAATTGATAGAACAACAACGCGTTTATTTGTTCTATCTCTGTGCCATGTGGTACGCAAACCTGCGCTAGTATATGGTCTCTACCGTCCAACGAGATAACACTGGCAATAGTGATATTTTGCATTGTTAAAACTCCTGTTTGTGGCGGAGAAGTGTGCGCAGCACACTTTCGAGACGCATGGTGTGTTCATCAGCTTCTTGGGCGTCCAAATACTGCTCTATCTCTGCTTCCACAATCCCAATAAGCAACGCTGTTTGGTCTTCCGTCAGGTTTATGGGTTTGGTTTTCATCTTAACCTCCAAAATGCAGGCTTACCCTGCATTGCTAGGGTACTAAACGCCTGTTAAGATTGCAAGCCTTAGATATAGAGTTTTTGTAGGGATCGATTTGAGGTTTGGATGTCGAATTATTTCAAGATCGATTTCGAATTTTAGCTTGGATATGGAATTTTTGAGCTGTAATAAAGTCTAATTTGAGCGTTGCGATTGTGCTTTATGTCCGCCATAATAGGCTTTGTGGGGTTGGCCCACGCTAACAAGTAGGCTCAAGATGGACGTTTATATTGCGCAATGCTTTACCGGGGCACACTGTTACGGTGTCTATAGCGATTTGGAAGGTGCCAAATTGGCTATCCAATATCATGCTGGAATATTGACTGGTTATAAAGACATCCACTTGAAAATGCGCTGGGTGGACACATTTGGCAACGGTTTGCAGTGGGATTGGGAAGCAAATGACAAATCCCTTGTTGATGGACCTGAAAGTGTGCTGGGTTTGATGGAAAACCCGCATGTTGTAAAGGTCACATTGGACGCTGCCCTGCCGTTTGTGTAAGGCTTGGATGTAGAATTTGCCAAGTGGTCACAAACGACAAAGCCCGCAGCTAGGATGCTTGCGGGCTTACAGTTATCTTGATGCTTATCTCGATGCTTTCGCGAGGATGCTTTCGCGAGTTATCGATCGCTCGCGCGCAATATCGACAACCAAGGCGTCGATATTAACAAAAACTTAACATTTCACTTATCCACAAGTTATCCACAATACGCCACCGTACTGTGGATAACTTGTGGATAACTTTTACCATACGCAAAAAAGGGGGCACCGTATGGTGCCCCCTTTTGCCTTGCCCTGCCTTACTGCGCGGCTGCTGCCGTTTCCGGCTTGGCCTTGGGCTGCCGCCCACGTACACCGTGCCATTGGCGGCAACGATAATACTCAATGCTTACGTTGGTGGGGTTAAGCCCTTGCGCAGCAGCTTCCACCTTTACCGCGCCAATGGCAGGCAAGGTGCCCCCATTGGCAAGTTTCTCGGTAATCTCCCACACTGCGGCACACAAGCCCCCGGCCCTTGGGCGCTGCACCCCATTTTGCACCAGTGCGGGTGCGCGTGGGGGCTTGGCTGGTGCCGCCTGCTGCGTTGCGGCAGTGGCTGCAGTGGCTGCAGTGGCTGCGGGGGTTGCGGGGGTTGCGGGGGTTGCGGGGGCAGTGCCCCCCTTACGGTTGGCTTTTGCCATGGTTGCACCTTTTGGTTAGTGGCCCCCAGCAGGCCAACCCTGCGGGGGTGTAGGGTTGGCTTGCTGCCCTTGCCCTACAATTGCCACTATACACCTGTTAAGTGGCAATGCAACATACGTTAAGTTATACCTGTATGCTATTTTGTTATTTGCTACCTGCTGCGCTATGTGCTAGGCCCAGAATAGCCCTAGCACACTATGGGGCAATGCGCAACCCTAGCAATAACCATGCCATTTAACTGCCGTTAAGGTTGCGCCTTGTTTAACTGCCGTTAAGGTTAGGGCTTGCATTATGGCGCTGGCTATGGTATAGGGTTTGCCAACCTTAACGGCAGCTAAACGGCACACTTTACAGGGGTTGCAATGGGCATAAACGGGTGTTAATATGGCCACACACTAAACAAGGGCAAGGCAATGCACACTTACACCCTATACAACCCTAGCACTGGCAGCAGTGTTACCGTACACGCGGGTAACATGTTGGCAGCCGTAGGTAAGCTGGTGCAGCTTGGGCATGGCGGCAAGTGCTACGCGCAAGGCTGGCGGCTAGTAAAGGGGTACAACCCTTGCCGCAATATGGTATTGCGCACCCTTGCGCACGTTGCAAACATGCAGGGTTGCTAATATGCGTAAGCACCGCACCCTACCCGGCAGCATACCGGCCTACCGCAACCCTACCCATAGGGTAGCCTACTGGTGCCCTGCCTTGCGCACTGGCGCGGGGGGCTGGTATGTGCTGGGCTACTTTGCCAGTGCCCTACTGGCGCAGCAGGGGGCAACCTATGCGCAAGCTGTATGGCGCATAGGGCAAGCTATGGTGCAGCCTGTATAGGGGGGGGGGCATGGTGTACTAGCACACTGCGTTATGGTGCAGCGCAACAATACGGCAGCGTATGGTAGGCAGCCATGGTGCAGTGCAACAAAATTAAATGGGGGGTGCCTGCCCCGTCCCCACCATCGCTGAGATTCATAACCTAGAGATCGATCCCTCTAAAGTGAACTCCCTCCA
>JAFDXN010000001.1 GCA_018267915.1 Bacteroidota bacterium
ACCGACGAACTTTTTGACCGATTTTTTCTGCCCTATCAAGTCCTCTTTCCAAAAAAGGAAATTTTTTTGGTCGTTGGTCTCTTGTTTCCTAATTTGGATAGTTTCCTAATTTGGACTTCCAAAAAAGGAAATATGGATGACGTCATCATATGTCCAAAAAAGGAAATTTTGCTTACGTCATCATATTTATTTGCACTATAGTGTGAACATTGCATATAAGTGCGAACAAAAGATTTTCTCTACAGCGCGCCCCCGTGAGAAAATGGGGCATTCTGGGTTGCGTCCACTACCACTATCCACGCATAAAGCGCTCAGGGGAAACTGACTACGACGAAACCGTCCTTGCCTGAAGAGACTGGAATTTTGGCTATGATTACAGGTAGCTTTCGATGCTCAGAAGATTCGTCCACGTCTTTCTCGTACATGGCGTACGTCAGTAGCAGGTGGGTGATGCCTCTTCTAACCGGAAGACATATACGATCGTCGATAGGAACAGAACTGAAAAGCATTTTCATCTCCGTGTCCAGGGAGCTTCCTGCGACACTGCTGATACTGGTGTCTATGAATCGGAACTGATCGTTTGACGCATGTGCTTGCAGGTCGCTAGTGATGCAGACGGGCATTCGCCGGATGTCCGTCCACACAGTGTCGATCATCATTCTGTTGAACTCTGGCAGATACAGAAAACAAGAGACGGGCTGTGTGTCGTCAATGTACAGAAACCGTGACGGTATTCTCCCAATGGAAAACAAACGCATTGTGAGCTCTGCAGTCAGACAGGCATGCCTGAATCCCTCGATCAGCCATACAAGGAATCCGACGTCTCTGGATCTGGTCATGCGACTCAAGAATTTAAACACGCCGTAAAATCCGCGCAAGAGGTAGAACTGTTCAACGATCAACGTTTCGCATTTGAGATTGTCTATCCACACCAACATTTCAGAGGTTTCTGGCGCTTTCGGTACCGTGTGAAATATGGTCTTCAGTATCACATTCAGCGAAGGGTTTCTGGCGAGTTCACCCACAATAACGTCGTTGTAGAACGGAAGATTCTGACGCACCACATCAGATGATATGTCCAACTGTCTGGTGACGATCTTCGTATACACAGATAGTTCCGTGACAACGTACAAGTACTTTACAAAAGTGTAGATCGTTTGTAGAATGTTGTATGATCCACAGAAAAACACGACAGACGGATATTCCTCGCTCCACTTTTTCAAACAAATGACGATATCTGTCCATAATTGACTGTCGAAAAACACCCTGGTTTTGACGACATCGATGACTCTGTTGGTTGCATAGCTTTTAGCAGCCCAAAGAGGGCTATATCCCATCGACCTCGCATTCACCAGCATTTGTCTGTATTGTACGGAAGATGCAGGTTCCCTGTATGTCGGATATACAAAAAGCTTCCTGTTGATGTAGGAGGTGGTGCAATGAACTACGTCAAGCACTTTCCAGAGTTCTGTTTCCGTGTCGGACGCCGAGAAATTCATAAACCACAGCCCTTTGATTGGCATACTTTCGCCCAGCAGCCCAAGTTTCCCACAGGCCACGTTATTCAGCGCGATGGCATCTCTCATTCTGGAAGCGATGTGAACTTGATACATGTTGGAAAACTGGCTTTTCGGAGGAGATTTAACGTGACTTGAAATTTCGGCATACTCTGTACCGGAAAAACGCACACAATCTGCCACCGCAGCACTGATTGTATAGCAGCAGATGACGACTTCCTCCAGTAGTTCAAGTATTTGTGCTCGCGTATAATACAGCAGCTGCAGATTGCCGTTCTGAACGCTTTCCTTGATACCTTGGAAATTATCCACAGGCAACGATTGTATCCCGTGGAATTTTGCTGCATCATGGATTATGCTTTTTTTGGTTCTAGATTGAAAAATCGGAGGATTTTCAGAAGACAGTACATCGTTTGTATACAGCATACGCAACTCGCAATTGAGCCGATTGACCTCTGTATCAGATCGCATTTGTTTGGAGGGTTTGCAAAACACTCCGAAATCGTACGGAACAAACCAGTTCATTGCGATCGGCGGATGTACGTTGCATGCAGAATATGCATTCCTGACTTGCATCTTGGTGCGAGCGGTGTCTCTCAGAACGGGGGCAGTTATATTCTGTAGCGCTATATGGTCCAGATTAAGCGCGCCGAAACCTTCAGAACTCAGTCCGTAGAACGGCACAGAAAATATCGTCGGAGCGTTGAAAATCCACAGGACCGCGCGCAGTATGTTGACTTTTGCGCTCAATCTCGTATCGAACCGACGCATAACATCGCGGGCGATCGTAGACCCATACAAAAACTTGGGAAATGACACTGGACCGCCGTTGTTGTCAAACACTTCGTTTGATACCGACGGTTTCAAATGACTCGTGCAAGATAAAATACCATTGTACACCAGATACAGGTAGATGATCGTTTCGTAGGGATCTAACACATCATTTTCTGCCTCTTGCAACGGATCTGAAAAATCAGAAAAAAACAAAAACTCCTTCAGCTGTCTAGGATTCAATTCGGTTGGGAGGCCTGAATGCTCCAGGGCATCCAGTAATCGGTAGGTGTAATTTGTTCCGAATTGTGGAGCTATGGAAAATTTGAGACGTGGTGGTATGCTCATTTTTACCCAGAATAGCAAAAAATCCTGTTTCGTGTGTTCATGAAATACATCAATGATATTACATTTTATTTTACAGTTATTAGTTTTACGATATTTCCTTTTAAATACTCCAATCTCCAGTATCCTCTGCGGCATCATTTTCTGGAGGTTTGTTCTTTAACAATTCTGTTACAGTTTTCGTTATGGACACCAGCAATTCGAAGGTTATGGGACTGAACATGTTTTCATCGTCCAGCGCATTCATGACACCATCTGAAACCTTCAATCTCGAACACAACAAACCAAATACATCCTCGACTCGCTTTTTCACGCATTTTCTGAAGAAATCTCGACAGGACTGATCGCTCTCTGAGGGATAACCCCAGCCGTTCATGTCGAACGAGCGAACGCGGAAGTTCTGGTCATACACGGTGTCTAACAATTCACAGCAGGTGTCGCTGTAGGTGTCGGTGAAGAACTGCCTCGTATCCTGAGTAATACAACACGCCGTTGCAATGAGATATAGAGACACTTGCATTTCTTCCGGATGTAGGTTCATGTGATCCAACATATCGTTGAGTTTTCCGTAATGTACTGATCCCAAATAAAAGAAATGCTCCACCATCATCGAAAGCCACTTTCCAGCGCACAACGTAACACCGTTCCAGGAAACCACCGATTGGCCTTCTGGAGGTATTTCGTTGATGATACGCACATAACGATCGTCTGAGTCGTCTGTTTTTGGATGATGTTTTACGATAGGTAAAGCACCCTGCTGTAGCAACGGTTTTTCATGCACAAGATCATTCTGTACAATATCTTGCACCATCACATCTTCTTCCACATTCATGGATTCGTGGACATCCGATATTCTCTGCAATTTCGACGCCAGGATCGTAACGTTGGGTATTAAATTCTTCACTTGAACCAAATAACAATCTTCGCTCAACGTCCGAGCGCGTCCGCTGGCAACATAGCGCACATCTCCTGCATAGACGATCTTAGCCAGCAGAATGCTCATATGCTGCTTGAACGTAAAGCCCATAAAATACAGACGAGCGCGGGAAGATTTGGGATACGGTATTTTCAGCACTATAACTATAACAGAATCTTCCTGTTCTCGGGCGATCCTAGAAACTGGTATTTCCAGGTATTGTGTTGCTGCTGGTGGTACATCGTCTTTGCGAATGAGACAGATGTACTTGAATCTCTGTATGATGTTGCCGTAACTAGGATGATATGGTACGGTTTGCAAGGCTTTGAGCGTCACCTTTCTGGCAATCGCGATAACATCGTCCTTATTGGAGAACTCTAGCACAGGAAAATTCATACAAAAACGCACCGAATGTACAATGAAACAGCAATAAGTAAGGAATGACTTGAAAAGTTTATTAATCTCTGTGTTTTTGTTTAGGAAATTACATTCATCGAAACTGAAAAATTTCCTAATTGGGGTGCAGAGACAGAAAAATTCAATGCCGGTTCTATAAAAGGTAGTAAGCATAAAAGCTTGTGCAGACGCTCTCTGAACTGTAGTTGCAACACTTCTGTGTGAGATTGCCACCCGATATTCATGATCCTGTAATTTTCTTTGGCGGTTGCAGCGTCTCCGAACTCGCCCCGCAGTTCTGGTTTTTCGGCGACAGCTTTCGCCAGCACCACCGCCTCTCCGAAAAATCCCATCTTGTGCATATTGACCGTGGTTTCCATCTCCATCCCGTATTCGTAGATGAACTTTTTGATGAACAGACGCGTGTCCCGCTGAGGGCCGTTGGCAATCAGCGGCTGTGGCGATGAAAGATGGGCCAATCCAATCAGCGACAGCAGATAAGCTTCTGCGTGACGCCCCTTGTGCCTGTAATAGAACGCCAGACGATACATGGACTCCACGCGCTCTGGATTGATCATCGCCGCCTTGGAGTAGGCCCAGACGATCTTGTGCTCAGGGGCTGCGCTGGATTCGTAGAGCGCCCCGAGAGCAAGCAGCGCTTCTGTCTGTTCCTCGACCCAGCCTCCCATGGCGTCCCGTAGTTCGTAGAACTTGATGGCGCGAGAAACTTGATTGGAGTTTTTGTAGGACTCGGCCAGATAGAACACCGTCCTGGTACAGTCGGGGCGGCGTCTGTGTTCTTTCAACAGGGCCTTGGCGTCCTTCACGAACTTCAAGGGATCCGTACCTCTGGGACTGTCTTGGTGATAGTAGATCACAAAGTCGGTAAGATGTTCAGTGGACGAGACGGCTTTGTTGCAATTCAACACCTCGTGTCTGACGCCGCCCCACTGCCAGCATCCGTTGTTCCTGACCAGCAACATTCTCGGAAACACGTCTGACCGAACGTCCACGCGAATGTTGTATGCATCGGCGGTGAGTTTGGTTTTGTATCCAAGTCTTTCATCCCCTTCGTTCACTGATGGTTTAATTTCTCCGTCGGCGTCCAGTACGAAAATGTACTTGCATGACTGAGGAACTTGACTCAGGGCATAGTTTCTGGCGGCGGCAAAATCATCGCTCCATTTGTAGTGAGAAATTTTTCCAGTTCTTTGAACCAGCTGTGCCGTGTCCTCTATGACCTTGATGGTGTTGTCCTTGGATCCGGTGTCGGTGATGTAATACTCGTCGTAGTAAGGCGCGGCTGAAATAAGCGCGCGTTTGATGGTTTTTTCTTCGTCCTTCACTATCATGTTGAGACAGACCTTGATTTTCGGGTTCTTCGGTACGTTTGGAATGCGCAGCTGCCCATTTGTCTGGGAGAGAATAACGACGACAAGAAACAACAATAAGGCCACGTACATTGCTGTATGTGTCAGAAACGATGTTGGTTGCGATAACGAATATGATGCTACCGAGAACGCTATTTATTTGATTGTGAGTGATATTAACATTAAATCATCACACACTGTCTGATGCCAGATTCACTTCTTGACGGATACCTTGCTATATCCTTTGTGACTTCCTTTTTTGTGACCAGCATGCCCTCCGGCAATGTGACGCAACTCTCCTGCAAAGGATTTTTTGCCGAGGTAACAGATCGGTCTCACATAATGCGGTCCTCTGGGTACTTTAGAAACCTTCTTTTTTCCTTGAGTGAACACGAGAGTACGCACTCGACCTCCAGCTGCCACACAATGTTCGAATCCCCTGGGCATTTTTACCGGTGATTTGGGGTGCGATGATAATACAGGTAAGTTGCCACGATAGCTATAGCTGTATTATTTTTGTCTTTGTTCATTCAATACAAAAGTGAATTACTTTTTCTCGGACGTAGTATCAGTCATATCCAATGGGGGTAAGGGATAAACATCAGATTCAGACCGTGGGTCGGAATCGGAATCGGAATCAGAGTCTATGTTTACTTCCATACTATGACCATATGCCTTATGACCTGTGGAAGTTACACATCGGTCGAAGTCTTTCGGCATTTCTGATAAATTCACCGGCAAAAATCACTGATCTATAACCAGCTAATATCATCCAATACTGTTTATTTTAAACCGGTACTATACAATTTTCAGTCCAGCGAAACTGATATCCCCGTGGGGATGATGAATTTCTGTACCAACCAATCCATAGTAATCTGCAACAGGATGCTATTTCTTAATTCAACAGGAATCGAAAGGTGGTTTGCTGCATGCATGATGAATGTAATTTCCTTCTGATGGTCTACGCTGAAGGGAGTGGCAGAAAATGTCATTAGCCGTTCTTCTGTGACGGTGTTGTTATCAGATGGTTCTGTCTTTCCCAATATCTTCGCTAAGCTCGAGTCCCATGTCTGAAACAGTGCGTAAAGCATCGAGCATAGGTTGAATTGGTTCAGTAGTGCGTTCATATCGTTGACATTATTACCATTCTTGTACTCGTGTATGGTGTCTATATCCGAGAATAAAAGTATTCCAAAAACTGTTGTAAATGGAAATGACCTTCCTAAGCCGGATAAACAATCGCGCTCCACAAGACTGCCCCATGCACGGCTTTTGAACGACAGGAAATTCATGGATTTGTCCCATATGCTTAGATCATCTACATTTGATTCAGCGGAATCAAATAATGTACGATCCTCTTCTGTCCATGGCAAATCATCAACCACTTCTCTGTTTGTATGATGGACTAAAGTCATACCACCCATGTAGTACAGCAAAAAACGAATGACTAGACTTCTGAATTCTCGTTCACGTTCCTGCTTGTTGGAATAATTCACGTACAAGTACCATAAATTTGCATCATTCTTGATGATTATGAGCATAATATGAAAGAGACAGTGCATGTTGGGATGGAATTTCTTGTTTGTCAGATAGTATTCGAATGAATTCATTTGATCGTGGTGGTCGTAGAATATCGTCGACATCATCAGTCGTCCTACGTTGCGTTTGGTCATGATCTCTTTGTATTTGACAGAAAGCTGCCGTCCTGCCATTTCTCCTCCATCCGATAAGTTGAGGTAGGTTTTCTTGAACAGAGTCACGAGCCGGACGCTCTGCATGCTGCCGAGTAAATAAACTTCGGGATCTTCCGGTAGACGCGATCTTATGTGGAATTGTAAAAGGTGATGGATCAGTTTTATCGCGTCGCCCGACATATCCTCGATTTCAACAATACACTCCAATATCTTAAGGACAACATCAATCATCTGACCCTGAAGCATCTCAGTTTCTGTCGGTATGAGAGAAATCAATTTCGGTACAAAAACTCTGTAGAAGCATGGATATTTTTGCAGGAGATTCAGTATCTTGTTCGACGTTTCTCCTTCATAATACAGCAGGAATCTAGTAAGAACATCCACATAACACGCTGTCTCGACACTGGACGGTTTCAAGACATCAAACACGTCTTTCAAGAATCCAGTCAGTGCATCGTTTTCGAGCGCAAGTTTCAGGCTCATCGTAAAACCGCCGAGTAAATAACCAGCACATTTGTCACAGAACCTGATGGTGATTTCAGAGTCTCGGTATTTGCATTGAACAGCAGACCGACGTTCCTCGATTTCTCTGTAAACGTAAATGAATGAAACTCTATCATCCGCCATACGCCTAAAAATCCGATGCAAGAACAAAACATAACGGCACCAAAAAACATTCTAGCCTTGTGTTATATTTTGTTTATTTTTGAACAGGTGGTTCATGGATTGTCCTCATTAGGAAATTAACTACAACTGCATGGATGTGTCTCCGGTTTGCACAGCTGACTGGCCCTCGTATTCCGAAGGCCACGAATCACTAGAAACACCTGTGACTATATGTTTCCCGTAGCCCTCTGGCAAACTCACGGGAGCAAAAGGAGTGTTTACATTTGCAGGAGCAGACGATACGTTGATTGTTTGGGTTTCTATGATTTGTTCTACTGCTGCTGACCATTTTCGCAAAATCACCGAAACATGAGGAGTTGTACAATACGGGTCGCTGGGTGCATCTTTGGTGATCACGCAGAACTGGTCATAATATTCCTTCGAGTAAGGATTTCCTTCGTACCTTCGCATAATATGCGTCATTTGCTGATCGCAGTCTGTGCAATTTGGAATGTTCAACATTGCACAAAGACAGCAACAAACATTATCCACGCAAATGTGACAGAAATATGCAGCAGACAGTTTCTTGCAGCGTATGCACAACGGAACGGTGTATAAATCATGATCCTTCACGATCGCCTTTCTGGATTCAGGACAGTAGCCGCATCTCTGACAACTCATCATACAACTGCTGTTGCTAGCGAGACAAAACAGACACTGCCAGTCATAATGTGGCAGTGTTTTGTAACAATCTGGCATTTTGAACACCCGTCTGAATCGATCTATACACGCATGGATGAAATCCTGAGGGAATTTGGAGAATTCATCGATATTCGCAGCGATGATCTCCACGAACTGAAATTCCAGAAGTTGGTGACATCGATGACACGAAGAGTAATATATCGGATTGATCTGATCGCAAGACATGTCCGCGCCCAATGGGCCTCTGACCCGTCGTTTACATCGCGCTAGAACATGATCAAACGCAGCGAACAACACGTTCCTGTATCCACAGTTCAAGCACTGCAGTTGATGCTGCAGGTAGCATTTGCACTTCGGACACTCAACCAACACGATGTTGTTTTGGTGGTAATTGGTTTCCTTGCATAACATGCTGTCGTCTAACACGGACATACAGTTCATGTGGTACGTTCCGCCACAGAAGCCCATCTGACAATGATCGTGTTCGTTGCTGTTGAGGTAGAAGCACAGGGCACAATACCACTGACCTTGCTGTAATGCCTTTCGCACATCATCAGAAGATGGTTGAAACCTAGTTTCTCCTTTCTGAAGACGTTTACGCTTCTCCGAAATCGAGAAGGGTTGTTCGTCCATATCGTCTTCGTACTCTTCGATAACAGATGGTTTGAACGTTACATCGTTACAATCGACTTCCATTTCTGTCTCACGCCTACAAACCACCAGAAATGCTGGCTACTTAAAACTCTATTCTATTTTATTAAACAGTTATTGTGAACTAAAACCGGTTTTCATTTGCCCGACACAATCACGATTTTCCTTTTTTTGCTAACAAGTATCTTTTTCTCTTTCGTGGGGGTGTACTGTCCTACGCAAACGAATTTAACGGAACCTTTCGGAATATCTATCGGTTGAGGTTGAGATTGCGGCCCCCAACTGGGCGGAGCCTGTGCAGAGAATTCTCCGGTCTCTGAATTTAAAAATTCCAGTCTAACGTCAGGTGGCGTTCTTGGTAAACATCCTTCATCAGTGACTATCGTGAATTTTCTATCACCAAAAATCATTGGCGCGTTTAGTTCATCAACTTTTTTTTGATCAGTACATTGTTCCGCGATTCCTTGGACATCTGACAGTTCTGGCGGTTTGCCATCTCTTTGATCAGAGGGCTCTGTAACTTCTTCCTGGACCGAGAGTTGATCTGTCTTTTCTTTTTGTGTCACATTTACTACAGCACCTTCTATTGATATTTCGTGATTGTGTGGAGTTTCAGGCGCCTCTTCTGCTGCGATGATTGGTTCATCCTTTTTTACAGGTGGCTCTGGCCTCCTGTTTTGAGATTTGAACTTGTCGGAGACTGCGAGTTTCTTCTGCCTCGGAGGAATAGCGGGTGTCGGTTTCTTTGGTTTTTCTGGTTCGTTCGATTCTTCTGTTCCGAACAGATACCCCCACAGGCTCACGTAGCCTCTGGACACGCTCATCTGACGGGCTTACAATATACATCAGAAAAACGCCGGTAATACCGATTAGAGTTGATTTAAAAATAATAAGCCTCTTGTTAATGGTAAATTTTATTCATGTTTTGCCATCTTCGACGACCGCCGTAACATACATTGACCCGAAAATGTCAACAGAATCCAATATCGCCGCATGGATCGTGAATATCATGAACCAGGGCCTGGGTAATGTTCCGACGGACATGAATTCTCGAGAAGAATTGAATGCTTTCGTGTCACAACATGCGAAATTGGCGTCCGAACCGTACAAAAAGGGTATGAACGGAGAATACGACGTTCAAGTATACAATTTAATGAAACAGATGATGGTGTATTGTATGCACCATACAATGCAAGAACAGAAAAACGCCGCCACTTTTTGTCTTGGAATGCTTGCAGACTTTTTCAATTTCACCACGATGCTCAGGCTGTTATGGCCTTGCTCGGATGAGTTGCTGGATACATGGGATTACTGCAACGAGGATGCAGGATTGCTGTATAGCACGACGACTGTCGAGTTTCGAAAGATGGGTACCTCGCAAGTGGCTGAAGAGGTCTACTGTCAAATGGTAGATTCCAAACTGAAAAGTGGTTGCGACGGTGCATTAACTACATTGACCGAAGAAGAATACGATTCGCTCAAACTTTATGCAACAGCCGCAGACATACCGTGGAAATCGCTGATGCTTCAGTGGAATCTGAGGATCGATTCGTTTATGAATTTTGCAGCTCGATTGCGACAGATGCAGATGCCCATCATGGAGGACACAGAACTGTCTGTTCAGGCCATGACAATGCACATGGAACGAATTCGAATGAGACAGAAGGATGGCGACGTTCCGTTCTCGGACATTCTGCGTGTCATGATGAGCATTCTTGAACAGACCAAAACCACGAATACCTGGCCGCTGGGGGAGAGACTTGCGATCGCGTTTATCGTCGCCAAGCACGTGTTCGGTGGACTGTTTGTGTGGAGAAAAATACTAAAGAGCGTCAAATCCGAGTGGTACCAGAAGTCATACGCACATCGCGCCGCCCAGGATGCTGCGGAAATAGAGGAATTTGGCGAGATTTGGGAACTTGTCTACAATCTAAGAGAGAAGAATATCAAGATCAAAAGCTCCAGCCTGGTCGGCAAATCAGAAAAATTCATTCATACCCTTGGCGAAGCCATCGACGGAAGGCTGCATGCCGGAATGTTCATGGATCCGCACATACTGTTTGCATGCATCGCACTGAAAAATTGCATCAACATTGCCATTTACTTGGACCACGACAACGAGTTTCCAGAGCTCATGCGTATGGCCAGTGCTGTCGAACGGTCTTCATAGTGCACTAAAAATAATACGTTTAATTGTATGTTTGACTTTACATAAACGATGTTAATTACGGTTTTTTGTATCTGTTATATGGTGTTTATTTGGGGTTCTTCGGATTAACCATTGCTGAAAATGAGCACAAAACGACCTCGTGGTGGATCGTCCAACAAGCCTTTGATCATCGAAAGCGATATGACAGACGATGCCGCTGATAATGCAATGGTGACGGAAGTGCAGTACAATGTTAGAGTGTTGGAAGATCTCAGCCATAACCGGTATTATCATTATGCAGAGTTCGTCTTGTTTTTGATTGTAATTGCTTTGCAATTGGCTATTCTATTGAAATGAAACAAAACGCACGAAACAAATAAATTTATGCGCATCAGCAAAAATGTCTATTGAAATTTCTCAAACAGGACGAAGTACAATCCAATAATCATCAATAACCAGATTGATAGATCCGACCATCATGGCCCTCAAAATGGCATGAATAGTGTATCTGATTTCATCGATGGTGCTCGTGAGCGAAACGCATACGTCCGACAGAGCCTCTTGTATGGTCTTGTTTGCTATCATTCTAGCAATGATCGAGACAGCTCTGTTCGGAGTTATGTTTTCTGGCAGAATTTTTTGCAACAGCATGGATCTGGCTGTGAGTTGAGATCGATCATACAGACTGCGTGATGTGGTTTTCTTGCTTCCGCTATAGAACGCTACAGTGCTGTGGCTGGTCATGACCATAGTTCTGACGTTCACGCCAGGAGAATCGTATACCTGATCCATCGCTGCGCTCATTAAATTGGCCATGTATAGGATGCACGGTTTTCCGACAATGGCGAATGCCTCGAATTTGTTTTGTTGTAACTCGATCACAATGGCCAACTCCTGCCGACCCACGTTGTTGCGGCGGACTCTCTGAACAGCCTCGGTGCTCGCCATCAGCGGTCCTGTGGTGAAGTTCGACGTGAGTGGGAAAGTCCTATAATAGACGCGTTCCGGCAGCTGGTCTTTCATGGACGTTGTTGGAACAACGGCCATGGAGTCATTGACTCCCAAACCAATGTGCATGACATAGTACATTTCAGTCGGATTGTATCTACCGACCTCTGGAATGATCATTTTGTAACCTTCCGGCCTTCCGTAGTAAACATCACTGTCGCCAGCGACTTTCATCTTAATTACGGGAAGATCCAGAGACTCTGGAACAATCGCATACGGATTGACAGCCCGCTGAAATTGTACCGTTCTAGCCATGCCAGGACGAGTGTCCACCAAAAAACCGTAGCCTACGCTCTTGGCCGATGCGCTGAGTTGATCAGAAAAGTCGTAGATTGGATGTCTCAAGGAAAACTCCAGGGTCTCAATGACATCTTCTGGGTCTTTGATGAATTCCGACTCCAGCCAAAAAACTAGGTTGATACCGTCGGGCAGTGTGTCCAGCTCCGTTGTTCCTACTCGATGAACGATCAATTTTCTATTCGTCCTTTCCAGCGATTTGACAATGACAATCATGTACACGAACTCCACAGACCACGCTTGCGACGATGCGGGTCCGTATTCCACACCCATACGGAACAGTCTGGTCATCAAAGACCTGGGAGTCTCGTTTGTCAGTATGCACTCGATGTCGGGCAGTCGTTGTGTTGCGTGTGTGGTCATGATGAACGATTTACATGACTCGCTGTAAATGTAAGCACTCGGAATACATCGGTTGGACGAATTCACGCTTTGAACCACCACAGGTGGGCCG
Organism: Bacteroidota bacterium; assembly: GCA_018267915.1. GTDB lineage: Bacteria > Bacteroidota > Bacteroidia > Chitinophagales > Chitinophagaceae > MKUN01. The sequence continues at coordinate 12,877 of JAFDXN010000001.1, forward strand.
ACCTTGTTTGCCTCAAGATATGAGAAATCCGTGACCGACGGCAGCAGGAGGTGTTTCAACAGTTTGGAACTGTCAATCAGTGGGCCTCCAAGATGGGCCACTGTTCTGAAGGCAACCACCGGAAACATGGGCGCGTATTCATTCAGCAATTGCATCATCAAATCCACCACATTACCCATTGTTATAGACGGTTCAGATAGGGCGAGCCTATTAAACGCGCCTGAAGCGGCCCCCTGGAGCGTGTCTTGTATGACCGCGCCGGCCATCATGTACGCCTGAACATTGAACTTGAACTTAGCAACCTCGCCCATCTCTGTAACCGTGATATCAGGAGACCCGTATATGGATATACGAGGAGCTCTTTCAGTCTTGACAATGACAGGCTTCTCTGGCGTGCCCGTGTTGATTGTCATGATTTTCATGACTTCCACGCCTTTTTTGGGAACGAACTGTTTCGGCTTGCTGAATTTTGGCGGATACACGTCCATGCTGAACGGCAGATCCGGCTGAAACACAGAACCTTCCGATTCATAGGAAAGCACGTCGTCGACTTCGCTCTCCAACGAACTGGTCAACAGCGACTTCTTTTTTGCCACAGAAGAATTGTTGTTGATGTATTTCACCGAATACCCGGCGGAAGAACTTGAAGATTGTTCGTCATCCACATCTTCGTCAGAATTGGAGAATTCCACCACGTAATCATCACCCAACTGCAAGTTACCACCTTGCAAATCCTCCGACAGACTTACAGAAGCGCCGGATTGCATTACGTCGCTCATGAACTTAAGCAGAGGCGACATTGTGGACAGGCTAACGCGGCTGGAACTTTCCAACTCAACCTCATAGTGCCCTTCATCTCCGCCTATGGCCTGCATGAACTGTGCGAGGATAGGGCTGTTATCGAATATGTCGGTTCCAAATTCTGGTGATTGAGACATTTTTCTAAGTGTCAGCGAATTCGAATCTCTTTGCAATGAAATGACACAAAAGCGAACCTGAGCGAAAAGCAAATGTTAAATATAACAAATCCGTCAGCATCAGATGCATGCGTGTTTTTAGGTTTGATTAAACGCCATCGTTTCGTGATATAGCGCAATGACAAAGTGGATAACATATCTGTACACAGGTATTTTTGTCCTGTGTATATACGCACTGAGAATTGGAGGTTACTTGGTGACAAAGACATTCGATAACAGCGCCGTTTCTTTTGCATTGGGTACAGTGGCACCGTTGATCGTCGCTGTAATTTTCTTGTTAACGGTCTATGTTATTGGGATTGGAAGATCCAAGAGACTGAAATCGGATCCGAAGACAGAAGCGTAATCCAATGATCGAGTTTTTTACATTGTATTGGTACAGAACATATATTACAAAGTAAAGTAGTGTGGAGGACAGTAATAAGGCAATCTCTTCTCTACACGATTCCCATTCAACACCGCAATCAAAAACGCATCCTGCATATCGTCCTTCCATTCCTTGATGAATCGTCCATTTTCGTCATGTCGCGAGTCAAAGTGGGCGTGGGTGGCGATTCCCGGTTTGGAGTGCTTCACCGTCAACCGGGCCCTGCTGAACTCTGTCAGCAGTTCGCCTTTGATGCGAGCGCGTTCCTCGTCCTCGCGTCCCGGCTCGCAGTTGATCACCACAAAATCATCCATAAAAACCAAGGCCCGTCTGTCAGTGACCTCTATCAGCGTCTGCAGATGGGCGTCGCGCTCGTTCTCGTCGGTGCGTATGCCGGCGTCGCCCTCCGGCTTGCCCCTGAACGCCATGACGCGCGGATCTTTGGAAAACATGTCCGCCACCATGCCCGACACATGGCCCGTGTTGCTCTCTCCAATGTAGATGATCTTGGACTTCTTCAGGAATGGGTGCTCCTTCACCTGCGAGAAGAACAGCTCAATGGAATTCTTCATCTGGACGTAATCTGTAATTTTAAACGACCACAGCGACATGAGAGTATTGGTGATCGGTTAACAGCAGCTGCTGGTCGTATACGTACTCGGTAGAAGCAGAAAAAACGTACTTGTTTGACGATCAAAAAGACCACACACCTGCAAAATGGAAACAGAGCGTAAGAAACAAAAAAGAAAGAAAAGAGATAAGGACCGAAAACGATCAGAAAAACGATTGTGCAGCGCCGTGGACGAGTTCTACGAGGAACTGGAAAGCGCTGAAATTGCGCCCGATTCAGGCGAAAAACACCTGGTCATCGATCAATCAGAACAAAAACGCCATGAGTGTACCGATCTCGTTCCCGTACAAAAACTGCCAGAGAAGGAAGATTACTCATTCTACCTGGATTTTCAGGAGGCCATGGCAGATCCGAATGTTCCACAGAAACGACAGGAAATGACGGATGCCGAAAGAGAACGAGCATGCGCCGAAGCAACAGATGCCCTGTACCATTCGGATTTCGTGCTGTTAATGTTGCTATCAACAGACGACAGACTGCGATACATTCACTTGCTCCGATGGTTGGAGGTTCACTACATACTCGGATCTCACTACATGGATGATAGTATCAAAACCAAGCTACGCTACTGCATATGTCCTGTCGATTGGAACGCCATAGAATGGGGCAAAAAGGTCGATGCGTGCGTCAGTATGGCCGATACCCAGGAAGAGAAAGCCAAACTCTTAGACAACTACATATGGGATAGCGTCAATAGATGTGTTGCCAGAAAAAACATCATACCTCCTTCAGCAGAAAAAAAGGAACTAGAGGACATGATGTTTCTGTACGCCTTGAGCTATTTCCCGGACTACTACAGAAAGATACTGGATGGTTTGTACGCGGACGCGGTTGTGCAAGATCAGGATACGCTCGATACATTGCTGTTCAAGGACAACGGATCCACGTTGTGTGTTAGGCATATGATTCACAACGCGATGCACACGCGTTCGTCTACTTCCATCAACGAGACCATACCTTCTCCTGTGACGGACAAGAGCGGATCTCAGAGACACAGAAGCTCACACTACAAACCAGTGGTACTTGGGGCTCCTAGAGATGCGCATGATAATCAGCGAATTCCCAACGAGACCAGCGTCACAACGACACCGACGATCATAAGGATGATGTTCATCAGGGCGTACCATAATATGGCTAGAATTTACGCACCGTGGCAAACCGTACGTACCGATGACATCCACGACGCTGCACACGCGCGACCTGCTTCACAGAGCAACGACAGTGTTTGGAATGATTACGTACAACAACCTGATTCGCAATAAAAGTGATTGCAGCCAATCCTGTGTGGCACTCTCCGGCTGCGTTGGGGTCGTGTCCTATGTAAACGTGATTGGGTGCAGAACCGACGTGGTCCGCCCAACGGAACGGCGGGTGATCCTCGATTTCCTTCAAAGCCGCAGCGCTCACCATGCCGTTGCTGAAGCGGTTTACGAGACCGTACAACTCGTTGCGCTTGGTGTCTCCGCAATCCAAGCTCTCGTACATCTCGTCCACAAGCTCGTTGAGCAGACTGTTCTGCCACGACGGTAGCAGGTACAGCAGATGCTTGCACTCGATATTGTTCATCTGAATACAGCGCACACACACCATCGTCTGTCGAAGCACCGCAAAAATCGGCTTTCCGGTGCGCTTGGACTTGCAGTTCATGAGCACGTTGAAGAAGTTGTCGCAGCCAGAAGGTGACGAGATGCCACAGAATATCGTGCCCTTCACGCGCATGATCGGAAACACAGCCTCTGTCAGGAGCTCCTTCTTGCCGTGGCCCATCTCATCGTTGATGATGACTTTGGGACCCAAACCACGCGCAGTCTGTCATAACAAACAATCACAAAACCAAACTGTCAGTACATCACAGATATATAGTTATGTATATGGATTTTCGATGAGACCGAGGCTGGTATGGATCGTTCCAAAAGAAACACAGACCGCCCCTGTTTCGTAATTATTATAACGGATTATAAATTAAATTTTAGTGCAGAAGTATTATTATATTTATTTGAGCCAACAACGGAAACGACGATCTTATCTCTCCATTGGAACCGCTTTTCATGGACAAAACCAAGCAAAAACGAAAACGACGACCAACCGAACCACGCCCTGAACAAAAAGATCCAGAACAATCAAGCTCTTCTGTGCCGATTGAAATCAAAACAGAAAAAGAGGATGATGTCCTGACGTGCGAAGATACATCAGATCTTATTGTTGTTGATGTTGAGCACCCAACACGACGGGCTTCTGTTTTGCCTAATTTGGGTTTAACGACCCTTGTGCGACCGTCTGAGGATATTCTGTCCAAAACAGATGCCAAAAAAATTGGACTGCATGTGGTTTTGCCACACACAAGAAGATGTTTCACCCTAATGACAACTGACACTCGATATGACGCGTGTTATCAGTATTACAACAGACACGCCAAAGGCTGTCAAACGGGAGCCAGTCCAAGTTATCATTCCATGATGATAGAAACCGACAAAAAGACTGGCAATTGGCTAGTTCCCAGTTGGGTTTTGGAGGTCAGTTACAAGACGTTCAAGGACGTCGGATTAGACACTCCTGCTAACTACACTCCAGAAGGTCTCAAAATATTCCTCGTCACAATATGCGTTCAGCTGGAGTGCGGTAGCGATTCGTTTCCGGCCATCAACAGAATCTATCTGGTCCCGAGCGATATGAGCCTGGACGATTTCATGAAGAAACACACACCCCATTGCAGGATTTTGACGTATGCCAATTTGAACTGGGGGCGTCTGAAAGAAGGCATCGTTGTAGGAGAAGACCGAGCTGTGGAGACTTACCAAGAGAATCACAGATGCATTGACGATTTTATTCCAGGAAAAAAGCGTTTGTTGGAATTTCCCAACGATTCTACCACCAAATTGGTCAAGACAACAAGCTGATCGGGATGCAAATTACTTGTTCTAAGAATCGCAATAAATATATCCAATCAAAGGCCAGCCGGTCCTTCTGTAATTGATGTATGTCCAGCGTACTTCCTCTCCTGTTACGAAAATCAAAGGTCCGTCTTCTTGCACAGGGAAAAAAATGAAGTCTTCAGTCCTGACCACATCGTCTCTCCATGCGTCACTGTCGTAAGAAACGGGTTTGTGACCGTCGGGCAATCTACATATCCACATTTGTTTAGGGGAATCAGCAAAAACTCGGCTAGACTCCAAATACTTCCTGCCCTTAGCATCCGTTTTGACATGTTTTGCTTCAGCGCGTGCGATTCGATCGAACGTGTCTGTAGTGATAAAGAGTCCATCAACAAAATCCAGCTTCACCGCCTGCATGTGGTCTCCGCTACACCATAGAATTTCCGTATCGGATATCGTCAGGCGTGTTCATGATCTCGTGTGCTATCAACGTTTCTGCTAATAATAAATCGGCCTTCTCTTGCTCCGGCATTGTTTCGAGCAGCACAGGCTCGGTGCCGTTGAAGAGATTGACTTTGACAGACAATTTGCTCTTGCTCTCTCCAGAAACTCCATCGAACCACTTCACCACAACATCAACCGTCAAGCCGCGTTCTTCTGTACAGAAGTACGACAACAGGATCGACTGTGATTCCGCAAGCACCGTGCTCAGCACCCTGAACATGGGATGTGTGATGTTCGAGCATTCTGCATTCAGCACACGAGCCTCGTAGAATTGGCCCACTTGCGGCAATATCCTCAATCCAAAGGAACAGACTGTTGACACAGCCTCCGGACTGCATATGGGATCTATTTCTCCGTCCATAAATCTTTATAGAAAAACACGTAATATGCTGGTTAACAAAAAACGCGATATCACACAAATATGCAATAAAAATAAAATTCTGTCCGTAAGTAGAAATTCTGAAGCATGTATCCCCATTTTATTTCCCAGCGCGTCATGGCTGAAGAAATGGTGGTCGTAAGCGATGAGACCAATCGAGATTCTGACGATCAAGTGGAGGAGATCGATAGAGTTTATGGCCGATGGTACGCAAACAGAAGACGAGAACCACCTCCAATACCCAGCGTGTCAGATATATCGGATGTTCATAGAGAGCTTTTTGCAAGTTTGGAAGAGCGAGAGAGAAACAGCCAACCTTCCGATGTTCGTGATTCAAGACAGTTAGCATCCGCTGAAGAAGAGTCAAATGTATACCTATCACTGAAAGAAGGTGCCGGTCCAGCACCACGAGTCTATTCCACTCATGCTGGAAGTGATTTCTATTCAAGACGTTCAGCAACGATAGATCCAATGCTGGGGGGAATCATGACAGATTTCCACGACCCGCTCAAGAACATCGACTACATCCGTCTATTTTGGCAGCAGTACACACCTGAATTGAAAAAGCCCGTACGCGACAGGTTGGTGTGCTCTATGGATGTAGTATGTTCCCGTATGAGCAAAATCTACGGACCTACGATAGTCGACTTTTCGTACGACAAATCAGAGTCCACATTTTCCATGCTGCTCAAGTTCAATGACAACAACCTGGAGCATCAAAAGAAGCTGGAAAATGTCAATCCAGAGACTATAACCATATCCATGAACGATTTCCGATCATACGTCGATGACTGGATGAAATTATATATTGTATGGACTGTTGTCTCTGGAAATATGGAACATCTACCGACTACCATTTCGCACGAAGCATCCATTTTGTCAGAGTTCAAGGTCGTTTTGCACTCCGCAAACTTCTTGTGGTTCTACCAGTTAATACGATAAATTGTTTTCAATAACCATAATTTATTAACTCATCATCAGTAAAAAGGTCGCAAAATAACACACTTAATTCACATCAGAATCTGTATCCACATCTAAATCAGCAGAAATGGACTTCATTGTAGGTTGATTTTCGACTGACACAAAACCATGATTAAAGCCTAAAGATGCGGCGATAACACAGCGGACGCGATCGTCGAAATTTCTGAAGATGAACTTGAAAAAATCGGCTCGTATGATACCAACAAAATCACGTAATTCCTTTGTACATGCCAAAATATTCGTCACTGCGCAGCAATTACTAAATGCGAAGTAATAGTCTCCAACGGTAGAATTCTTAGAGACTGGTCGGGAATACTCTGCTACTGCGGTTTCAGCAGACTGCCGTGCACACGATTCTCTCTCAAATGATTTAGCGGCAGATTCGCGTAGAAATTCGTATCGATCAATCAAATCAAGAATGCGTCCAATTATGCCAATTATTTTGTCACGCGTGTAATGACCGATGGGCGTTGCAGCTGGCAGAAAAATTCGATCCATGTTCATACACACAGTACATTAGATGGACGCTAAATTGGCATTTTTTATACTGTACTCATAAAAATTATATTTCTATAATAGGATGTATTACTGTAAAATTATAAATACAAAATAGGAAATAAATTATCTATACAAAGTATAATTAGACGAAGAAAATCGCTACCAAGGCAAACAGTTCCATCATTGTGTACTAAAAATGTCAGGAATTGTGAGTGTGTCTGAACCAGCGTACTTAAGAATGGATCAGAAAATAGTGCCTCAAACATCTCCTCAGTGGTCAATCACAACTCCTATATTGGGTGCTTCGGTGTATTTGCTGTTGACGGATTTTAATTGGGAGATTTTAAACAAAATTGGTTGGGTGGAGAAGATCACGTCGTGTGTGGCGCAGCGTATCATTGATGTGCGTCCGGAAACAGCAGATCGTTTGACCAATCCAAAAGAAGATGTATTGGTGACATTCAGCAGTACTAGCAAGGACGTCGTAGGTTACCAACGAGCCATAGAACTCGTTAATCAGTGGTTGATTGGTGCATGTCCGAGAATCGCACCGTCCTTCCTGTTTTCCAACGTACCGCCGACTATTATGTTTAGATGCGGCTTGCTCATGCATCCAGACATGCCTCTGACGATTGTTGCTCTCGATTCGTCAGGGACTTTCCACTGTCTGGATTCGTTGAATGTTGTGGAGCATGTGATTAATCGCTGGGACGCCGATGTGTCTGCCGTGAAGTATCCGGTGGACTCGCTCGTCCTCGGAAGACTCGATTCTAAATGCGCGATCGTTGTTCACGGAAAACCCACATTTGATCCGAACGATCCGATAGCAGAAGACCTGTTGCGAGGCAACGGAATCACCGCCATGGTTTCTGTGCATCCGAATGTTGATATGTCAATCAATCCGGAAGCTTCCCTGGAATCTCTGGTAGCAGACGAGCTGCTCAGAATCATGCTGCACATTTCGGAAACGAAAATCATCAAGGAGTTCATGATGGACGACAACACCAATCTTCTGGCTGTGTTCAGCTGCAGCTACGAATTCGCCTTTTGTATGGGAAGAGTGTGGCGTCATGTGATAGGAAGATGTCCCAGGTTTTGCCCGGAACTGTATGATGTGAATATTTGAATGAAGTTTACAGCGTACACGATCCTCATCTGGTATAGTAGATTATATTAGGACATTTTCTGTCAGAAAAACATGAGAATGAAAAAATAAAAAAACACAGGAACTATAGCTTGTATTTTCACTAATTTATGCGCTAAGGAGAAGGTTCGCCGAAAACACCCACAATGAGCAAAAGAATCAGTTTCAATCCCACTATCGTTGGAAAGGTTACGGAAGACACGCCCAGTCCCTTGCCAGTTTTACCCAGGACAATCACTGAGGTTCTGAAGTACGAACTTCAGCGCGCCAACGGAGTTGCCAAGTTCCTCGCAGAGACTGATATCGACGGCCTCGACTGGACTGTATTCAGCGCTTGTTTGGAGGGATGTGTCTTGGGAGTCGTCAATGCCACGCAACTCATAACTGAGAATTTTCAGTTGCGTGATGAACAGGGAAAACCATCGCGCAAGTCAGGTTTTCTGTGGAACGGAGTTAATTCGGACGATCCGAACGTTTCCGAAGCGTTCTCGAAAGCTAAGAAGATCCTGTCAACACCTCTGAAATTCGCCGGACATTCCGACTTGCCTTTGTGGCTTCCAGAAGACATCGAGGATCTTACATGGATGGACGTTCTTCAGAGAGCCATACATTGTTCGAAGGGTAGATTGGATCCAGAAGATCGCGTGACCATTTACTGCATTCCTACATTTTTGGAAACGATCGACGATGCCTTAGTAGCTTTGCGTGGCAGTGTCATTCCAGATCTGGCTGTCGGGGAGGATATGAACATCTACCACTGCTACGAGTTGATCACTGATGTTTGATCATTACATGTTTTTTTGTAACTGAATACATTTTTACTGAGCGTTCAATCATAAAACTCTAAGAACAACTAACGATAATATGACAAACAAAACAGCGTGGTTATTGCGGTCGATCACTCGACTCGTGATACTTTTCACCAGCGCCGTGTTGATGGTTCGAATCCCAGTTTGCTTCAGTTGTCAGCTTGGTCATGGCCTAACACCGACGCCCCAACAAGCACTCTGAACTCGAACATCAGATCGGAGCTGAATGGAAGTGTTTTGGATGTATTTTTGCACAGCAGTTGCCGTTTTTTTTGTTATGTTTATTTACAGACTGCAATAATTATTGATGAGTTTATCATCCGTAAACTATCTTCTTCAATCCATCTACAGTTGTTTTTTTCGTATTCTTCGTATAATTTAGTTTAAAGTAAAAATTATATTTCAAGGATGTATATATTCGTGGTAAAACCATAGTTTTAGCGAGATACCAAAGTAATAACAAACACGATGTCAACAACAGACACATTTGGACCAACTGCTTTTGTTTCCGAGCTATTGAAAAGTATCCTGGATATCAAGAAACTCGTAGCTTTTGGCATAATTTGCATTATAGTCTCAGTGAACATTTTCTACGCAACGACAGTGCACAAAACAGAAACACCCTGTGTATGTCCTCATACGAAGAACTGTACTGAAGCTGAAGTAAGGACCATACTGGAAAGTTATGTGTTCAACAAAAATTACGGGGATCACTGCGAACCCATTCTAGGATTCCTTTTCAACAGAACCACTGCATACGGTGTTAACGAGATCGACATTCGACATACGATCCGACAATTGGCCGAACAGAACGAACTGCTCCGACACAAGCAAAATGTCATAGACGATCTGATACAGTACAATAGCAATGCTCGATTTTTCATTCCATCCAGGTTGCGCCGCTCGTTGTTTGATGTTCAAGAGATACCCTCGATCAGCGAAAAAACCGACCCTGTGAAATTCGAATACGATACATATTTCGGTTTCGACTACGATTACGATCCCAATCAGATTTTTCGTCATGTGCGTGGAAATGGACGTGTTCAGATACGCAGACCAGTAATACTTTCCGTAAAAAGCATTATATACGTATTGTCTGACAAAGATGGAAGTACGGTTTACTGTAGGTTATTTCGCACTTCTGCTCAGGATTTGGGAAACAGTTTGCCGATAATAGAGGACATGAAAAAAACCTTTGCGCTTCCGAATTCATTCAATCCGATCAATAACACAGCAATCATTTCTCTTCAAAGTTCATTTAGTGTCGGTCCAGGTGATTATATCGATGTAACATGTAACTTTTTAGATGATATCTACGGTTTTATTTTACCAGGAAGTTTCATCACTTTGGAAGCACGTTTGAAACTCTAACGCTATTCACACTGTGCTTGCACAAGAACGTGTTGGTTAGTTTCACATATTCATGTTAGAGGACATGAAATAAATGCGGTTTCTAAGATATACGAACTTTTATCCAAATTAGGAAAGTTTCCTAATTAGGAAGGTAGAGACCAAGGACTTGAAAAATTTCCTTTTTGGGAAAGAGGACTTGATAGGGCAGAAAAATTCGGTCAAAAAGTTCGTCGGTCCTATAATTATAAAGATCGAACATTTTCTGAGATATTCTGTAAATTATTTTCATTTATTTTTGCAAGTAGCCGCGAACATCTATACATCACCAAAAACATCAACTGATAATCTCCAGCAAAACTCCTGTAAAAACTACTATGGAGTGGACAGAGTCAACACTACAATCTATTGATCATAAAGTAGACGCCAAGAAGATAGTTTTCTATCACAAAAACGGACGGATGCAGGCGTTCACTGTGGACCGCATGCAAAAGATTTTTTCTAAATGGAGAGCAAGGGGTCTCTATCTAGACGGAAGTCAGTTGAGGGTTTTCATGTTTGGCCGGTTTGTTGTACAGGGCTCTTTTGCGCGATTTGTTTGCAATATTGTACAGGGCATGTTGAGCCGCTGAGTTTCTGTTGTAGTAAAGGAAGTCTTTGTTATGTGAACGTGTTTTATTGACGACTCTTCAGCGCAAATAACCCGTCATACTGACCTGACTGGTTAAGAATATGAAATCCGCATCACCTTCTGAAACACCACATCTGATCGTGATACGGTCTCCTGCCGTAGCGGCGTACATGCCAGAACTGGTAACGACGCCGCTGTAGTTAGTGAACATAAACGCCGTAGTGTTGAACGCCTCTCCACCTCCGGATATGATCGTGGGATAGGTTCCAGGGACGAGGGTTTCGTTTGCCATCACAAAGCACAACAACACTGATTCTTCCACACTTGCGGAAAAATATACGTTCACTACAATAGAAACCGCCGAATTCTTCAGAATTGTAGTGTAGTTGGCAGCGAGTTCGAATATTCCAAGCGGATCGTCGTAGAAACCATAAAACCCTGTGGATGGAAACGACACGATCTCGGTGTCTGGAAGAACGGACAGAATCGGTGCGAAAGAATTGACCTCCATCCTGAATCTGCTGCCTGTCATGTTGGCGATTTCCGACGCTTGGGTGTTGACTTCTTCCAGCAAGAAGTCGATCTTTTCCTGTTGTACAAAGAGTACACTCGTGATGTTGCTGATGTACTCGTTGAGATTGACCAGTGCTCCGCCGATTCTGGCAAAAATGGTGTTGTTGACTTCCAGATCGGTAATAACGATAGTGCCGTCGGTGCATGTGAGACCGCAGTCTATGGTGTTGTTTTCCAGATTGCTCACGCGATCGCTCA
>JAFDXN010000020.1 GCA_018267915.1 Bacteroidota bacterium
CGTTAAATATTGTTCCTAATAGGAAAGATTTTTTCCTATTGGGAAATATTTAGCGCCTGAAAAATTCTTTGGCTCTCTGTGCGGCCGATAATTTTACATCTCAACAATTTATTCCCAATCTAAAACTAATGCCTATGGATAGATGAGAGATTTTCCTGCCGATCAATTCCTTCTCCTAGCGAGAACGTATCCATTTGACTTGCCCGACGACAGAACGTGACATCATTATTTTATAAAAACTTTAATCAAACACAACATGAAACAGAATTGTAACAAAAAATGGACGAAAACACTCATCGTCCTACTTGCGCTGCTGCCAGCCTTTGGCTCCAACAATGCTTATGCGGCCTACACACTCTATAATACCCCAATAGGGACGGACAACCCACTCACCAACCAGCCTAACAATGCACCCACATGGATGAACAACTCGATATTTAACAACAGTAACGGATCGGTGCAGGCAGTTGCCTGGGATGAAGGCGGGGGCAATGGCATGTATGCCGAGGTATTTGACAATACCGGCGGGGTACAACTTATTCACCTGGGGCAGGTAGTGGTAAATGCAGGCGGCACTGTAGAACATCCCGATATCGTACTGGGTGGCGACGCCAGCAACAATTATATGGCAGTAGTATATACCGGCATAGCCGGCGCCAACAGGGATGTGTTCATTGAAGTATATACGCTTACCAATGTAAATAATGTAAGCCCCAGCCTGAACTATACCACATGCACAACTTATAACTTTCAACTGACGACCAACCATACTGCATCGAATGCCCATATCGACCTTGCTTATGAAATGTACGGTGTGAGCAACCCGAAAGCCGACCGCTTTGTAGTTTCGTGGGAACAGGGTGGTACTTGTATTATCAACTTTAATGTGGGCGCTTGGGCCTGTCACGGTTCATTAGCCGCACTTGCCGGTTGCGGGGCTTATACCATCACTTATGCACCAGGATGCCTAAATCAAACGGGATTGCCAAATCCTAGTGCGGGTCGTGATGTCGATATCGCAGTTCGAGGCTCCTCAGGCAATTATAAGGCCTTCTTTACCTTTTGGGACAATGTAGCCGGCAATAACCAGATGTATGTAGGTGACTGGAATCTTGGCAGCACACTAAATAAAGGTACTGCACAAAACAATTTCGGCGGCAATTCAATTGAATATCCGCGTATCGACGCTGCCGATGGACCCCTGGGTGCAGGCAACACACCATTTGACATAGTGATCCGGGCAACAGACGGGATCACAGGCGCATGGAACGTTACCTCGTGGAACGGGCTGGCGCAGGACGAGGTAACCAGCCATTACAATGTAAACCCCGGCAGCACCTATTACCAGGACAATTCGAAGCCGGTGGTAACGGCTGGCTCGGAAGACTATAACACCAATACGCGCCTTTATACACTGGCTTACCAAAATACTTACCTGAATGCCGTATGGGCACAGAATATCAATATTAACGGGGGCGCCACCTATGGCACTCCCGACTACAGGCTGGTAAACACCTCCGCTATCAACGTCGCATCAGACCCGGTGGCCATCAGCAGCGATTATACCTACGATGGTGTGCGCATGTATGGTTACGAAGTATTTGTAAGCTGGTACGATGCAACTAATAACCAAATAGATTATAAAATAACCACGGCCGCCCCGCCAGTTTACAAGCCAGGGCGCCCCGGCGAAAACACCGTTATCGCCAGCACCCCAAACATGGGGACAGCTAAAAAGCACGCGAGCATATCGCCTATACCTGCCAGCGACGAGATCAGCATAGCGGCGAACGGCAGGGCAGCTAAAAGCTATACCATAAGCGATGTAATGGGCAGAACATTGCTGAAAGGCGATATAAACCAGGACCAGCAGCAGGTGGACATCAGCGCCCTGGCGGCTGGTGTGTACCTGGTGAACATCAGCTATGCTGACAATGCCGATGTGGATGGCATCCGCATTGCCAAGCAATAGAAAAGCCCGGCACAAAATACCCGGTGTCTTACATAACAAAAGACGCCGGGTATTTTTCTTTACAGGAATAATATTGCTGTAGAAAATAAATATTTTTTTAACTTTATATCAAACTTATCATTCGCTCACAATGAACCTGCTTTTGTCATGAAAAAAATATTCTTGCTTACCTGCATTTTGCTGCTGGGCCTAAACGGCCAGGCAAGGCATAGCTTTAGCCGTAACCGGAGCGCTGTAAAATACCGGAACGATTATCACCGGGTAGTGGCATCACGTAACTATACTTTTGAAATTCGAAACGGGAAATTGTATGCATATGGGAATAATGGCACCGGAAATTTAGGCATTGGTAACAATATAGATCAGTACCTCCCGGTGCAAGTGGGCAATGACAGCAACTGGATAAACATTTCCATCGGTACACAAGGGCATACATTGGCCTTGAAGTCTGATGGAAGTTTGTGGGCCTGGGGTTACAATAGTTATGGAGAATTAGGGATAGGGAATACGATCACACAGGCCAGCCCTGTACAGGTGGGTACCGACCATGACTGGCTAAATATTGCAGCCGCAGAATATTGTTCCTTTGCGATCAAAAGTGACGGCAGTTTATGGGCATGGGGCAATAATGGTACCGGTATACTGGGCATTGGCAATTTTATCGAGCAGCACAGCCCGGTGCAGGTGGGTACTGATCATGACTGGGTAGCGGTTACCAATGCAGCAAGCGCTATATATGCTCTGAAGGCTAATGGCAGCCTGTGGTCATGGGGCGATAATATGTATGGAGAGTTAGGATTGGGTGACCTTACTAACAGGATAGTACCTACACAGGTGGGTACCGACCATAGCTGGGTACAGCTTAGCCGAAGTGAAGGAGACTACTCTACTGCACTTCGGGCTAACGGCACCCTTTGGGCATGGGGAATCAACACTTATGGCATGCTTGGCCTGGGCGATACCGTTCGCCGTCTTAACCCTGTGCAGGTGGGTACCGACAGGGACTGGGTATATGTATCGGCCGGAACAAATACCATGGCCCTGAAAGCCAATGGAAATCTGTGGGGCTGGGGCTATAACCAGGGCTGCCTGGGCATAGGCTATATCTTAGGCACTTTTTACAGCCCCATACTCATCAATAACAGCAATGACTGGGTGGATGTTTTTGCCGCCCAGAAGACCTTTGCGATGAAGAGGGGCGGCAACCTGTGGTGCACGGGACTTGACGACTACGGACAACTGGGGTTGGGCTTCGCACAGTTCCAACCCATAGATACCTACAGGGCCACCAGCACCCCTGCCCGTGAGTGGATAAGCGGGGCCACGGGCAGCCTGCACACCGCAGCGCTCTACAGCGATGGCACCCTCTGGACATGGGGCTATAACAGCAACGGGCAACTGGGGCTGGGCAACACTACCGAGCAGCATGAGCCCACACAAGTGGGCACAGACACCACCTGGGTGGCCGTAGTGACCGGCACCAGCCACACGCTGGCCATGCAGAGCGATGGCACCATCTGGGCATGGGGCAAGAACAGCGACGGGCAACTGGGCACGGGTAACTATACCGAGCAGCACAGCCCCGTGCAGCTGGCCGGTATATGGGCCAGCGTGGCTGCAGGCGATGCGCACAGCATGGCACTGAAGGCCGACGGCACCCTCTGGGCATGGGGCAACAACAGCGAGGGGCAACTGGGTACGGGCAACTATACGGCCCACAATGCGCCCGTGCAGGTGGGACAGGACAGTGCATGGATCGCTATCAGTTGCGGCGAGGGCCACAGCCTGGGACTGAAGGCCGACGGTACGCTGTGGGCCTGGGGCCTGAACATATACGGGCAGCTGGGCACGGGCAACTATACCATACAGAATGCACCCGTGCAGGTGGGGGTGGACAATAACTGGACAGCCATATGCGCAGGGGCCAACCACAGCATGGCGCTGAAGGCCGACGGAACGCTGTGGACATGGGGACAGAACAGCAGCGGGCAGCTGGGCATAGGCAACAACACTAACTACAACACACCCCAGCAGGTGACGGGCAGCAACTGGATAGCCATGAATGCCGGGGCGCTGCACAGCATAGCCTACAAGGCCGA
>JAFDXN010000021.1 GCA_018267915.1 Bacteroidota bacterium
CATATCCGGATCAAAGCGAGCAAGGTTATAGTTTTCAGTGATAGGGATTTTATTTAATTTTAAACTGTCAACTTCAGACAGGATTATCTAACCTAAACTGTCAACCAAAATCA
This sequence comes from Bacteroidota bacterium, assembly GCA_018267915.1. Lineage (GTDB taxonomy): Bacteria > Bacteroidota > Bacteroidia > Chitinophagales > Chitinophagaceae > MKUN01. Next base: position 114 of record JAFDXN010000021.1, read on the forward strand.
GGACGAGACACAGGACGAGACAGCAAAAAGATAATGTCCGATAGTCGGGCACAAATCGGGCACAATCGGGCATTGGCATTTTTGTCAAATGCTCATCTATCAATCATTTGTGGGAAACAAATACCCGATTTTAGTTTTTATGCCCGGTTCGGGCATTCTGGTGCAGGAAGGCACTCATCACCTCCCGTACGTACAGCAATTTTATTCTGATGGCACGGCCTTCTTAGGGCCTTTGCTGATGGACCCAAAGGAATTGAGAATTGGCAACCGGATAAGGGCTAATGGCCGCATTGTAGAAGTAATGGCCATAGACAGCCCGGAAGAGGACGATATAGAGGTGCGCAGCCTGGAGGGCCTGATCGTAAAAGCCAAACTGAGCCACCTGGACATACAGCCCATCCTGCTAACGGAAGAGATCGCCCAAACCTGCTGCGGCTTCATGGACGGATACATGCAATTCATGACCCGGCAGGAGCAGCTCTACTTCAAGCTGCAGGATGCACATGTGGTGTTGCTGAACAGCAAGCGGGAACCGATGATACACTTCTGGGAAATAAAGACCCTGCACGGGCTGCAGAACCTGTACTTCGCCATCACGAGGCAGGAAATGAAAATCTCTTTTATAGCGTCTGATTAACAGGCCATTAACGACAAGCTAAGGCAGGATGGCATAAAATTGGTTATTACTAAGCGTTTTATAGTTTGAAGCCATGACACGTACCCCATTGACGAGAGAGCAGGCAGAGCGGATCTGCAAAGATCATCAATACCTGGCAGGCCGGGAATTTAAAAACGAGCACTCGGTGGCCGCCACTATCGAAGCCGTTACCGTGGCTCCTTACGACGATATCAATAAGTACATATTCCTGCTGGCCTATTGCGAAAGCAATGACCTGAAGGCTGCCCTGGACAGCTATGTGGGGCATGTGTTCGACGTTCTGATAGTGGGCAAATGCTCCTCTGAAACAGCGGAGCTGGTGCACAAGGAGCTGATCCCCTACCTGGCAGAGAACAATATCCCCTTCGACCTGGCAAAGTATGTATCTGCCGGTGGCGCCTCATCAAACAGGCAGCTATCCTATGCGTCTTAGCCTATGATATATCTATATAGAGCTCTGCAAGTATCAGCCTGAGGTTTTCGTTTGATATGGGCGGCGGCCCGTCCGCTTCGTCGTCAGTTAAAGTTTCCCGTGATATGTCAATGTGCGAATGTTTAGCTGCTACGGTGCCGGGCATAGCTTGCCCCGGCTCTCTTCCCTCTGGTGTCATGATGGTTATGGAAACCTGCTTAGGCGTAAAAATTGTGCCGCCAGAAGTGCGGGCAGCCGTCATTCAGAACATTAACCGGCCATTTCAGAACATTTTACCACTTCAGCCTTTAACGGGGCGGAGCCTGACGGAAGATCATTTCCCGTAAATACTTGTAATTTAACGGCTAAGAACACCGCGAATGAAAAGGCTTTTGATCGTATTACTGCTGTTTGCAGCCCGCACAGCTTGTGCCCAAATGTATGTTGCGTTCTCCCCCGCCCTTTTGAACAGCCCCGGGACCTTCGGCGAAAAATTCAATCCTACAATAGAAGTTGGTAAGCAAACTGATTGCTTCAGCATCGGCCTGGACATTGGGAAAACCGATTGCGCGAAGATAGCAGGTAAGGACACAACCCTATACCTGGAACTGCGGCCAAACCTTAACGTGTTTCAGCAGGGCAAGTTCACGAATACGCTTACCATTGGCCTGGGCTATATATTCAACGCAAAGGAAAGCATGGTGACTGAGCTGACCTCGGGCGTAGAATATGCGCATACCGAACATTTGCACTTCAATATTTATTTCGGGCAGTTCTTCTACAGTGGCCGGAGGACGAGCAGCGATGCCACGTTTTTCGGCGCGTCGGTGATGTGGTATTTCCTGCCTTACACGCCGAAGTCGCTGATATCGCGAAGCTGAATATCATGCACATAAGTGCGGAGCATTGTGTACTTTAGCCATATGAAAGCGCCCTTTTACCTTTTATGCTGCCTGCTAATTGCCGCATCGTGCCGGAAGGCGAAGACAAGTTCGGTGACATGTGAGCAGCCTTTTATCGCTGGCCTTAAGATCAGCAATGCGGATAGCACTTACCAGCATGCGACCTTTTATGCTTATGCCAGGGGCAGCAATTTTACAGGCACTCACAGTTACTTTCCTAACCAGACGGTGAGCAATGGGGAAGCCCTTTATAACATGGACGCCAACCACGATTGGGTAGTTACGATAGACCCGGTAGGGAAAAGTTATCGCATCAAAGACATAACGGTGATACCGGAGACGAAAGACCTGACCAGCGACCAGGTTTGTGTGGAGGCGTTCTCTTATACACTCAATGACAGCGCGCATCATGTGGATGGCTACAGCACTTCGGGCACTGGGGTGAAAAGCTACCTGATACCGGTAAATTAAGGCGGCTATATTGCCGGGGCATTGAACTGCTTCATCATGATATCGCGAAAGCTTTCGGGCAGCAACGCCACCAGCCTCCTTCTATAATCGCAGCTTGAGATGTGGGTGCCGATCCTGTAAACAAATACGTTCTCGATAGCCAGCCTGACAGGTACATTACAACGGCCGTAAATGCTATCCATCATCTTCATGAAACGCTTTATCTGGTGGTGCTCAGCCTTGTTCAACAGCTCAAGAGCATAGTGGGCAACCGTACCAAAGGTCCGGGGTGCGCTTCGGGATGCAGGGTCCTGTTTCAGCCGTAGTTGCGGAAATTCTGTCTCAATCGTCTCTACTATCCAATCTGCGATTTCCATGGCGGTTTTAACCGCAGCGAGCGAAAATATTGTACCAGCAGCACAAAGGATGCGTTAGTAACAGGCAGGGAAATTTTCGTTCAGAACATTAATATAGCTATTCAGAACATTCAACCAGTTTGCAGAACCCGCTTATATATGTTTGTCCCGAATCAAAAAAAAATCCATTATGAAGAACTTTACGCTCATTACTATCATCATTTTGTCAGGCATTATGGCAAGTTGTGGCAAAATTGACAAAAAAGAGGACCCGAATGCTGTTGCAGCCGATACGGTAGCTGCTGCCTACTGGGCATTCGACGACGGAGATACCTTACTAACCTACAACAGCACTATTAACGGCACGCAGATAGAAAGTGATTGCAACTTCAACAATAAGATGTGGATAGTGCTCGGCGCAGTTCCGACATCGAATGGAACGATGAAAATTGTAAACTACAGTAAAGGGACGCTGGCAAACGATGAACTGAAGATAGACATTGCAAGGATGGGTGATGACTACCTAAGCGCCGGTAGCGACAATGCAAAGGCCCGCATAATTGTGCAGGATGGAAGGATCAGCATCAACTTCGATACGGTAGTCTTTGCACGCTTTGGCACGAACGGACCAGAAGGTGACAGCCTCAGGATATCGGGCTACCTTGATCAAAAATAAATTCTAAAGGAGTTATAGAGGCCTGGATCGAAAGCGACCAGGCCTTTTTTATTTGACAAAGGTCTCTCTTGTTACGGGGAAGGTTTTGGACAATCACATTAACATTTAAACGATTTTTCAGAACTTAATATGCACAGTTAACAGACCTCTAATAGCTATTACCTGACTGCAAACTGCTATAACAAATGGTATGATTCTTTTGTCTGCGTTGCCGAATACCCCTAAAAATGAGAGAAGAAAAAATACCCCAACGTTTAAATAATAGCATTACCAATGATAGCGAGGGATCAGGAGATTCGCTAATTTACAGTGCCCGGAGAACTGAGCCCGCTGCTGAAAGGCCTGTACTGACGAGAGATGAGGAGTACATAACCCTGAGACTGGCCGAACTATCATTTGACATTTCTTAGAAGCCTACAGAGAGAAACGGCCGATATAGAGTGATAAGGTTGTGAGAGCATTTTTTTAATTAAAAATATTCACACACCATGACATTCTTTACGCATTGCGCTCTGCGAGGCTATTTTGTCCTCGGCCGCGCGGCAACTTTCCTGAAACAAGAGCGCGCAAAGACAGGCGGCGTTATACACGCAGAGCTGTTCTTCGTGTCATTTATCTTTTCACTCAAAATAATAGCGCTATGAACCTTAAACAGTGGCTTGCGATTATATTCAGCTTCGCGACGTCGATCAATGTTTTCCTCGCTATCGACCTGTATGGAGATATGCTGGTAATGCTTGCTGTATCCCTGCTGGTGAGCCTGACCATGGCCTGCCTCGTAACCCGCATTGACCGCGTTTTGGCAAAGAAATTAAGACGCTGGTATGCGGTCAGGATGTATGGTGTTTTTCATGAAGAACAGTGAAGCGCATAAAAAGGCAGGCGCGAAGGCCTGCCTGTATGTAGCAAATCAAGGCAACTATTATTCAACTTCAAACTTCCCGCTAATGGTATTGCCGGTAGCGTCGCTCAACCTGTAAAGGTAGATGCCGGCGCCATATTGCGCATTGCTGACCGGGACATCGATAATATTGTTGTAGCTATTTATAAGGGCGCCTGTGATGCCGTATATACGCAATGTATTACCCTGCACAGGGCCATCGATATGCAAACGGGAGGTACCAGCTACAGGATTCGGGTATATAGTTACTCTGGCCGCATTGGCTGCATTTACACTGCTAACGGTGAGCATGCTGACGAGGCAGTCGGTGGCGCCATAAACAGGGTTGTGATATTGCCATATATCATTTTGCCTGAAGCAAATGATATTCGCGGCACAATCACAGGTAGGCTGTGCGGTAGCAGGGCCCAGCAAGCCGCCGAGTGAAGAGTTGCCAATGCCCTCGATCCATGCACCTGCGGTCCAGGGGTTGCCGTTCAACATTTTGAAATTGATGCGCCTGTGGTAATTGCCATTGATATTTACAGAGTCGATGTAATCTACCAGGGCGGCGTTGAGGTTATAGTCCACCGTATCACCGGGTTGCACGGAGAAATCGTAGAGCTTTTTTTCCTGCATTGTGCTGAAGGAGTAATAGTATACCCGTTTCATTGAGTCTTCGCGCAGGCCACCTATACATTCTGAAGCGGTGAATGTCGTGTCAACAGACCTGAAGAGCCTGTGATAAACTACCGCGTTGATCACAGTGTCCTGGTTCAGTAAGGCATAGCAGTAATAAAATGGTGTAGAATCTCCATTGCCTTCGCGCTGGGTCCACATGGCGTTGGAAGTTGGAAAGGCGTAGTAGGCCTGAGCCTTGACAAAGGACACTGCAACAAGCAGTATGATCATTGTAACGAGTTTTTTCATCGGTAAACGATTTAGATTTAGAGCAATAGCGCCATATTATCTGACGGGTGGTGATGACTATACGTTAGTAAAGCTCTTACATATTAAATGTAAGATATGTGCCGCAGCTACTTTGTCGCGATATACCTAATAACGTCTGACATGCCTGAATGAAAAGCTCCTTCCTCAAGATGAAGGCGAAGGCATTGCAATGTCTCGGTGTGCAGATCCTTAAAAGAAGTACGAAGAATGTCCTCGGTGTAAAGCATATCGATATCTTTTGGCCCGCCGGTGCCGTTATTAAGCTGCGCAGGATTATAGGCCTCGAGGATGAGTTTGCCGCCCGGTTTCAGCCATTTAATAACTTTGGCGAGTAATGTAGCCCTTGGCACAGGCGGCAGATGGGCGTATATGAGTGCAACAAGGTCGGCACTGTCAACCGGGTAATCCGCATCCATGACATCGGCAATGTCGTAGCGAATGCTTACACCTTTCTTTTCGGCAAGCTGGAGTGCTTTTTTGCGCCCTTCCTCGCTCTGGTCGAAGGCAGTAACTGTCCAACCTAATGTTGCGGCATAAACACCATTGCGGCCTTCGCCATCGCAGGGCAGGATAATATGGCCAGGGTTCAGACCTTGCAACTGCTCTGCGAAAAAAGCATTGGGAGCTTCGCCATAAACATATTCGGATGTACCGTATCGTTCGTTCCAGAATTCTTTTACCATAAGGTAAAGGTAAAGCCTTATCAACTTTGAAGGAAGTACAGATTTCTATATTTTCAGGTGATGAAGTTATACCGGAGATTAGTCATGGCCTTTTTACTTGCGGCACTCAATACAGCCCGTGCGCAAGGTAAGGACCCGGTGGCCACAGAGCTCCGTGCATTTTACGACTACTATATTGTAGAAAACGCGGGCCCGATAAAGCGCTTCAGCCAGGACACGCTGGAGCGATATTGCTGTAAAGCATTCCTTCATAAAATGAATACGGATAAAGAGCTGGATGCAGATCCGCTGCTGTGGGTGCAGGATTATGACAGCAGCTGGGTAAAGACGCTTCAAATAATCCGCCTTCCAGACAGGGCAACAAAAAAATACAAGCTCTGCTTTTTCGACAATTACGAGCGCAAAAATATTTGCATGACTGTTTTCCTGAAAAAAGAGGAAGGCAAATGGAAGATATACAAAACATGTAGTGGCGGATACTGCTATCAGGGATAACTGTCATAGCAGGGGCTGCCTGCTATGAAGATTCGACGCAAGAAAATCATTGATCAGCGCAGCACAAATTGCGGGTTGGTTGCTTCCGGGCGCTGAACATACCTCGCCTACCATCTCGCCATGAAAGCCAGGCAATACCACCAGGCGGACACCTTCCACGAGCTGTGACATTTTGAGCACGTGGGCCACGGACATGACATCCCGATCGCCGACCATGAACAACGCCGGGGCCTTGATACGGCGCAGCTGATCGTCAGCCATGTCTATAAAGCTGATCATGCGATCGCGGTCTTTGGTGAACATGTTTAGAAGCAAGTCATGATCGGGGGTTACATCGAGAAAAGCTTCCTGAAGGGGTCTCGGCATATTGTCAATAGTAGCATGCTGCATACCCTCGAAGAAACCATCCATCATGCCCTCGCGCCTGTAATTACAGGCGATGGGAATAATTTTATTTACCAGTTTCGGGTGACGTAGGGCGATATTCAGTGTAGTGGTGCCGCCATTACTGAAGCCCAGAATATTAGCCTTTTCTACGCCGAGATATTGGAGTAGTGCTGCCACGTCGTCAGCATCCTGTTCGAAAGACTCAGGAGCATCGCGGTCGCTTGTGCGACCGTGGGCCTGCAGTTCCATAGCGATGACCTTATGTGTAGCAGCAAATAACGGAAGTATGCGCCCGAAATTGCTCTCAATAGTGGAGCCACCGCCGTGAATGAGTACTAAAGGTATTTGTCCTTCTCCATGTATCTCATAGTACATTTGAATACCGTTGACGGGAGCATGGCCCGATGTTTTTGGTGTCCGCATTGCGTTTATTTTTTACCACTAAGGGCACTAGGTTTCACAAAGGGCACAAAGCTACAATGTGCCATTAATGACTCTCCTTACCCTATCTTTAAAAAGTAATGTGTTGAAATTAATAAGTAGTCCAAGTTTACAATTCGACACTTTCAGATAAGTTAGAATCTGAGCCATGTGCAAATCATTTAAACCATCAACTGATTTCACTTCCACAACCAGTTTGCCTTCAATTTTTAAGTCGATTCTGTAGCCAGCCTCAAGCTTCACTTCTTCGTATATCAAGGGCAATGCAACCTGCCTTTCGACATACAGGCCGCTTTTAAATAGTTCATAATGCAAACATTGCTCATAGGCACTTTCCAATAAGCCAGGCTCCAATGTTTTATGAACTTTTAGACCAGCCTCGAATACAAAACGAGCAAGTTCATTTTCATGCATAGGATGACTTCTTAGTGAACTTTGTGCTTCGTTAGTGTCCATTGTGGTGAAAATACGACCCTTATGTTTATTTACTGTTTCGTTAAAGCGCAATGATCTAGCGCAGCAGGGTAACATCTCCTTCCCGGAAAATAGTCTTACCGCTCAAGCACTCCAGCTTCACAAAATAGTAGTAGGTATCTGCATCGCAGATGCGGTTATTGTAAGTACCATCCCAGCTATGGTGGATATCCGAAGTATAAAAAACACTTTGCCCCCAGCGATTGTGTACTTCCATATGAAATGATACTACATCCCCGGTTTGTACTTTAAACCGATCATTCTTTCCATCATTGTTCGGGCTGAAAGCGGTGGGAATAGCAACAATGCAATTACAATCGCCGGCTTTAATATTGAAAGTATCTGTCTCAACTGCGCAGAGGCTGGATGCACATACCCATGCAGTAGCAGTATTGGAAAACGTCTCCGATGTCTGCGTGCTGCCGTCGCTCCATGTGTAGTTATCGTAACCGGCGGGTACGAACAAGGTGAGCGGGGTGCCTGCGCAGAGACTTGTGTCAAAGCTTTTTGTCTTCACATTAAAGCTCCTGATAACAGGATTGCCTAATGTTACCGCTGTGAACATATTACTATCGACAGGCGGATCAAGTTCTGTAGGATCACAAGCTGCACCTGCAGCGTTTGGCTGGTTAATTACCCGAAGCACCTGCCTGCCCGTACCGTTGATATAATTGATGTACAATTTATTGTCGGGGCCAAGGCGCATGGCATTATAAACACCACTATCGCCAATGACGGTCCGGGAGCTGGTGACTGCATTAATGTCTGGCAAAAGAGAAAGGTTGTACTGCACCATACCATGATACCAGTGGTCGGCATACAGTTTGCTGCCGTCGGGAGAAAAACTAACCCCTACTGCGCTAAAAGGCATATGGTCGACAAGCCGGGTATTGCTTACAATACCGGTTGCGTTGTCGAAGGACGACAGCTCTACAGCCCCCGTAACAATATCCGTATTTGCGATCCACTTGTCGTCCTGTGACACTTTCAGCTCACCTGTAACATAACTGTCTTCGTTCGTGCTATCGGCAAACAAACTTGCCGGCGACAATACCGGAACGGGATCGACACCGTTCACACCGATCCTGAAAGCGACAAAATACTTAGAGGCATACTTATGCGTGATGAGCCAGTCATAACAGCCTGCACCATGAGCAGGGTATGCCTTTTCTGAAATGAAGGAATCGAGAATGATATTCTTATAGTTCAGGTCCACATCTCCCATGCCGCCATTTAGTCGCATATCGACAACGGTATACCGAAGATAGCCGGGATATGCAGGCGAGTGCGACTCTACGCAATCGGTAGTGAAAACATAATAGCGATCGGTATCATTGATAAAGGGTATAATGGTAACGCCCTGCACTGCTGAACCTACGACGGCGTTACCACCGGAATTGCCCAGCATGCCAATGCTATTAGCCATGGTATCTCCATTGCGATTGATAATGTAATTGCCACTGGTGTAAAATAAAAGACGGCCTGCATTATCGCATACAGCGCCACAGCCTTCGGACGTTTGTATTTTGGTCTTTACCCAAACAGGCGTGCCGCTGCTGAAATCGAGGCCGCAGTTCCAACCGAAAGCCCAGAAGTTATTTTGCCCTTGAGCGCAACAGTAGTAAGCAGAAAATAAGGTAACGATCAGTAGTACGCAGGTAGCTCTCCCCTTCATCATAAATGCCAATGCGGTAAAAATCGGCATTTATTAAACTCAGTACAAATGAATTATTTCGACAGTTATCTCAATAGCGTAACATCGCCTTTGCGAAATATTTCCTGCCCTTTAATACACCTGAGCCTCACATAATAATAATACGTATCAGCATCGCATTGAATGCCATTGAAGGTACCATCCCAGCTATGACCAATAACAGAAGTATAAAAAACCGGTTGACCCCACCGGTTATATATCTCCATATGGAAGGATTTAAGATCCCCCGTGATCACACTGAAGCGGTCATTCTTACCGTCGGCATTTGGTGAAAAAGCGGTAGGGATAGAGACATTACAATTGCAGTCCTGTAGGTTTATATTATAGTCGAATTCCTGTACCGGGCAATGACCGAAAGCCTGCAATTTATACTCGCCCGCTTTCTGTACCGTTATGTTTTGAGTGCTGTCGCCTGTGCTCCACGCATAGCCTGAATAGCCGGCAGGGCCATTTAATTGCAGCAAAGTATCTGTACACAACGTAGTATCGTTGACCATAAACAACGTATCGTTGTGGAATGGAACAGGATTACCTAACCCTAGCTGATAATGCATATCAATAGTGGGCGGTGGATTGAAGCTAAGTGTATCGACGTCGCATGCCGCACCTTTTAGATTTGGCTTATTGATACAGTACATGGTATTCTGATTTGCCTTGGCCATGTATATTTTCCCGTCAGGCCCCAAACGCATGGTTCCATATGATCCGCTATCGCCCACGGTTACAACTGAAGACCTAACCGCATTTATATCCGGCATCAGGCTGAAATCATATTGCCTTATCCGGCCCGCAAAATTGCTTATGTAAAGTTTAGTTGCATCAGGCGACCATTCCAGCCCATAACCAATACCCAAAACAGAATCCAGGAACCTGGCGTTGCTTATCCGGCCGGTGGTATTATCAAAGGAAAAAAGTTCCATGTAGCCATAGCTTGCCTCTGTGATCAGCGTCTTTCCATCAGGCGAAACTTTGATCTCACCACCATCGTAGCTGTATTCACCAATGCTGTCCAGTGTCGTTGATGAGGATATGACCGGCACTGTATCTATGCCGGAAGCGCCGATCTTAAACGCCAAGAATTCATCGTTACCGTACCTGTGTGTAATCAACCAATTGTAACATCCCGCGCCACGCACCGCAAAGGCCTTTTCGCCTATATGCCCGACGAGAATTTTGTTCTTTACGGTGGTGTCCACATCTCCAAGACCATTATTTAACCTCATATCAACAAGGTTACAGCGGAGATAACCAAGGTAAGCAGGTGTTAAACTCTCAATGCAATCGGTGGTGAACACATAATAGCGGTAAGGATCATCAATGATGGGCACTATGGTAACCCCCTGGGTGGATGAACCATAGTTCGTTGCCCAGCCTCCTGTGTTACCCAGCAGCCCTTTTCCGTGAGGCATCGTGTCATTATTTCTATCATAGACCCGGTTGCCATCGCTATAAAAAAGTAAATGGCCCTGAGAATCGCTAACGGCGGCACAGCCCTCGCTGGTGCCCATCTTTGTCTGCAATAAGACCGGCGATCCGCTACTGAAATCGAAACCGCAGCCTATACCGAAGGCCCAGACATTATTTTGCTTTTGAGCGACACAAAATAAACTCTGAGTTAATAGAAAAAAGGTCAAGGCTCTGATCAGCTTCATATTCATTGTTCCCGTACGTGAATGTCAGTCCTTAAAACGAAACGGAGCAAAAAATATTTTACGAAAGGTATGCCCGCTTCCTTTTAGCAGACGCAGTTGATGTGTGTTTTGTTAGCACGAAAGCTATTGCCTTTCTTCGTTTTGCCCTTTGTCTTTATCTTCTTTTTTGTGGTCCTTCTCCAGGTCCCATTCAAGTTCAGGATCGGTATTGGCCTTCTGGATCAGGTGTTCCTTTTCCACCAACTCTTGCTGATGGTCGTGCAGGTAAGCCAGTTTACGCTTACCGTAGGATGAGCGGGTAATAATCACGAACAACACCGGCACAATAAATATTGCTATAGAAGTAGCCGCAATCATACCACCCAATACCGTAAAGCCGATGGTACGGCGTGCCACCGCACCTGCACCTGTCGCAAACACCAGCGGCATAACACCCAGGATAAACGCCAGTGAAGTCATGATGATGGGACGTAAACGAAGGCTGACCGCTTCAAGGGTTGCCTTGACTACCTCTTCCCCATGGTCCACGCGCTCCTTGGCAAACTCGACGATCAATATCGCATTCTTAGCCGCAAGACCGATCAGCGTGATCAAGCCTATTTGTGCATATACGTTGTTGCTGATCTTCGGCAGGCAGATGAGTGTAAGGATGGCGCCGAAAGCACCGATAGGTACAGCAAGCAATACAGAGAACGGAACTGACCAACTTTCATATAGCGCTGCGAGGAACAGGAAGACGAATATGATAGACAGCGCAAAAATGTATACGCTTTGTGAGCCTGATTGTATCTCCTGGTAACTGAGGCCTGAAAACTCATATCCATATCCTTGCGGCAATGTTTGTGCAGCTACTTCGCGTAGCGCATCGAGGGCCTGCCCGCTGCTATAGCCTTCGGCCGGCGTGCCATTTACTTCGGCAGAACGGAAGATATTGAAGTGCGACACCAACGGCGCTGTTTCTGTGGGTTCATATTTTATGAGGGTACTCAGCGGCAGCATGGTACCCTGCTGGTTGCGCACATAATACTTATCCATATCGCTGATCATCTTCCTGAACGAAGTATCAGCCTGTGCCACTACGTGAAAGTTACGGTTGTACAATGTAATATCGTTGATGTACAAACTCCCCATATAGGTCTGTATAGTGTTGAATACATCGGATATAGAAACACCCAACTTCTTACACTTTTCGCGGTCGACAGTGACATTGTAACTCGGCGTATGCGCAGAATAGAAGCTGAACGCGCTCGCGATCTCGGGCCGCTTGTTGACCGCGCCTACGAAATTCTTCACTACTTTTTCAAATGCCTTTACATCGTCCTTTGTTTCGCGCTGCTGCACCTGTATACTGAAACCAGCCGTTTGGCCGATACCCGGTATGGGCGGTGGGGGTATTACTACAATACTCGCCCCTTTGATCCCTGCCTTCGCAAAACGCTTTTGCATTTCGCCCACGATGCCGGGCACCTGCTCACTCGCATTTTTCCGTTCATCCCATGGCTTTAGCTGACAAAAGATAGTACCACTGTTTGACTTCGAGGAGAAGGTCACCACGTTCAGGCCACCCAAAGCGGCATAGTGGCCTACACCGGGTGTTTCGCCCACTACCTGCATCATCTTGTTCAACACTTCCAGCGAACGGGTAGTGGATGATGCTTCGGGCAATTCGTAAGTAATGTATATACGCCCTTCATCTTCCGAAGGAATAAAGCCTGTGGGCTTGCTCCTGAACAAGAAGAAGGTGGCAACACCGATGCACAGGAGTATAATGACCACCAGCCTTGAAGCTTTGATGCTGCGTCTTACCCCATTAGTATATTGCCTGGTACGCCTGTAAAACCAGCCGTTGAACCGGAAAAAGAATTTATTGAGCCCGCGGGAATTTTCGTCCAGGTGCATAGGCTTCAATAGCATGGTGCACAAGGCCGGTGTTAATGACAAGGCCACGAACGCCGACAGCACTACAGAGATGGCAATGGTGATGGCAAACTGCTGGTACATGCGGCCAACGATACCGGGTATGAAACCAACGGGAACGAATACGGAGGCCAGTATCAGGGCGATCGCCACTACAGGGCCGGAAATGCCCTGCATGGCATGATAGGTGGCCTCCTTAGCAGACATACCCTTCTCGTCAATATAGTGCTGCACCGCTTCAACCACTACTATCGCATCATCCACCACGATACCGATAGCCAGCACGAAGCCGAACATGGTAAGTGTATTGATGGTAAAACCAAGCGGGATAAAGAAGATAAAAGTGCCTATGATAGATACAGGTATCGCCAGTACAGGTATTAATGTAGCCCTCCAGTTTTGAAGAAAGAGGAACACCACAAGCGTCACCAGCACCAGGGCAATAATAAGTGTATCGATCACCTCGCTGATAGACACCTTCACCACCGTTACAGATTCGAAAGGCACTTTATAGTCGAGGTCCGGCGGGAAGGATTTTTTCAGATCATCCATCGCCTTATATACACCTTCTGCTGTCTCGAGGGCATTGCTACCGGGCGCCTGGTAAATGAGCAGGTAAGAGGCGCGCTTACCATCTACGAACGAGTTACTGGAATAAGAGAACTTGCCCAACTCTACCCTGGCAACGTCCTTCAGGTACACAAGTGAACCGTCTGCTGGCTGGGTTTTTACAATAATATTCTCAAAGTCTTCTGCTTTATTCAAGCGGCCATTTACCAGCAGGCTGTACTCGAAGACCTGCGAGCTCTGCTGCGGTGGCGTACCAACCGAACCGGCAGCCACCTGCACGTTTTGCTCCTGAAGCGCGCTGGTCACGTCGGCGGCTGTGAGGCCATACTCAGCCAGCTTATCGGGCTTCAGCCACACACGCATACTGAAGTCGTCGGCGCGTATGAACACGTCGCCCACACCTTTTACGCGCAGCAGCCTGTCGCGAACAAATATATTGGTGTAGTTATCAAGGAAGGTGATATTGTGCGAACCATTGGGCGCGTAAATGGCCACCAGCATCAGGATACTCGGGTTACGTTTGCGCACGGTCAGGCCCAGCCTTTTCACTACATCAGGCAGCTGTGGTGTAGCGATGCTCACACGGTTCTGCACATCAAGCGTAGCCACGTCAATATTAGTACCCACCTTGAAAGTTACATTCATGGTCATGCGGCCATCGGCTGTGCTGTTGCTCTGCAAATACTCCATGCCTGGTGAACCGTTCACCTGCGCTTCTACCGGTGTCGCGATAGTTTGCTCCACCGTTTGTGCGTCGGCACCGGTATATTGGCCGGTCACCTGCACTACGGGTGGTGTTATTTCCGGGTACTGCCCTACCGACAAATTGGTGATACAGATAGTACCCACGAGCAGCAGCACTATGGAAATAACAATAGCGGTTACCGGCCTTTTAATGAATGTATTTGCGATCATCTAATTCCTTCCTTATAATCTTTACGTTATTGCTTTGCAGCAGGTGCCTGCGGTTTGCCCAAAGTGATGGGTGCACCGTCGCGCAGCTTCTGGATGCCTTCTACAATGAGGCGCTCTCCCGGCTCCAATCCTTCTTTCACTATCACGTTGTCGTTTATTGTTTGTCCCAGCATTACTTTCTTTTGCTGTGCTACCATTGTGGGTCCCGCAGGTGCATCTTTCTTGTCTTTATCGGCTGCTATCGTAGTGTCTTTTGCTACGAATACAAAGTATTCGCCCATCTGTTCAACTGTAGCTTTCGCAGGTATCAGTATCTGCTCCGATCCTTCCTGGCTGTGTACCCTCACTATGCAGCTCATACCAACGGTCAGCTTTGCCGACGGGTTGGGGAAGTAGGTCCTGACCTTTATCGATCCTGTCTGCGGATCAACTGCGCGGTCGATCAAAGCCAGCTTACCTGGGAAATTGTACAAGCTATTATCAGGCATCAGTAGTGTGAACAACGAATCATTGGCCGGCACATTCTCGGTTTTTATTGCCTGGAAGCGGCCGATCTGTTTTTCGTTCACCACAAAATCAACTGCTACAGGATCGGCCGTCGATATGGTGTTCAGCAATGTCTGGCTTGCGGTTACCAGGGCGCCGAGCTTCACTTCGGAGATGCCCACGACACCATCAAAAGGCGCAGTGATCTGCGAGAAGTTCAGATCGGTCTGTGCTTTTACCAGGTCGGCCTTTGCACTCGCTACTTGCGATTTGGCGTTTTCCAGGTCGGTAAGTGCATGGTCCAGCACCTGCTTAGCTATTGCGTCCTGTTTGTTCAGGTATATGTATCGATCCGCATCTTTCTGAGCTTTGTCCTGGTTGGCCTTAGCTACCTGCAGGCTGGCCTGCGCCTGTGCATAGGTAGCCTGGTATTTGCTGCGGTCTATCTCATACAGTCGTTGTCCTTTATGCACGTGGTCGCCCTCTTTAAAATATATACCGGTGATATAGCCACTCACCTGTGCGCGCAGTTCCACCTGGCTAAGTGCTACCACTGTACCGGGATACTGATCGTAATAAACGGCATCTTGTCTTTGCACCTCCTGTAGGGTAACGGGAGTAGGGCCACCGGCCTGCGCGCTGCTTTTCTTATCGCCGCTACAAGACGATAGCAGCAAGGCGAGGAGTGCGATGGCGGGTGCAACAATATATGTGTGTCTTTTCAAAATGCTCATGCTAAATGTTTGTTGGTATATTACCCATAGCTTTCTGCAGGTCTATTTTGGCTTGCAGTAACTGGTATAATGCATTAAGGTAATTGATTTCAGATGTGCGCAGGTCGGCCTCTGCGGTGATGACCTCCAGGTATTGCTTAATGCCCTCGCGGTATTGCAGCCTGATGACGTCGTAGACCTCGCGCGCGGTACGCACGTTCTCCTGCATGGTGCGGAAGTCGGTGAGGTTGTTCTTGTAATTCGCCTTTGCCTGCTCGTATTCCGTGTTGATCCCATGCTTCAGGTCCACCATATCCCAATCCAGGCGCTGCTCCTGCAGTCTCGACTTGCGGATGTTCTCCACGCGTTTAAAACCCTGGAATATGGGCAAAGAAAGCGTGATACCAAACAGCGAGTACGGGTAAGCCTTGCTGAACATATCAGAAAACTGATCGTTCTCGAACTCCGGTATGTAGTTATAAAACGCCGACAGCGACGGAAGAAAGCCGGTAGCATAATAATTAGTGGTCAGGTGCTGTATCTGTATAGAGTTTTGCAAAGCGCTGTACTCCACACGTTTTTCGTAATTCATTGCTTCAGTGGTATCCATACCTATCTCCTGCATCATCTGTGCTGTGTCATACACCACTGTAAGGCCTTTCTCCGGCGGGTAGCCCATCTGCTGCTTCAACACGGCGTATTTTACCTGTACGTTCTCGGAGGTATTTTTCAACTGGGCTACCGAATTGTTCAATGATATACTTGCGCGCTTATAATCCACCTTATCCACGATGCCGGCCACATACTGGCTGTATGCATCTCTAAGGTTTTTGCCCAGCCTTTCGGTGTCTTCTGCCAGCACCTGTATCTGTGCCTGCGTAAGCAATACGTCATAAAAGGCTTTACTCACGTTGGTCACCAGGTCTATTTTGGTTAACTCCGTATTTTGGCGCGCACCCTTCAGGTACAGGGGCGCTGCGTTCACTGCAAAGAGTACATCGTTGTTGAAAACGGTTTGTGTGGCGCCGAACTGGGGCAGCAAAGTATTGTAGAGCCCTGTCTTTACCGGCACCTTCGGGCCGCCGGGATTCTGTGTATTAGGTATAAAAGATGTAGGCAACTGGAAGTAGTGCTGGTAGTTGGCATTGAGGCCCACCTGAGGAAACCAGCCCGAGAGGTTAATGCGATTGGTGGCGCGGGCGATCTTCTCATCTATGTACGATTGCTTCAGGGCCGGTTGATTGTTCACAGCGTAATGCAGGCAATCATTTAATGTCATGGACGAATCGTTTGCGTGCTGCGCCCTCGATAAATAAGGACTAATGATAAGGAGGAAAATACCTAATGCTCGGGATGGTGTTAACATGCTTATGATATAGTGGCTTAGCGCCCTATAAAATTAATGCCGCCTCGCATTAATTTAAGGGCGCACAAAAGTATCCCTTATCCTAATGATTGCGTGTACGTACATTATTGCTTTTCTCGATTGCACACAGCCGATTTTCAATGACATACAAAATGAAAAATAAATGGCGACCAGGGTGCCGGCATAAGTTGAGATAGTATAATTTGCATACTGCAATTATTAGCAGTTGGTCGCTAACTATTTACGCCACAACAAGCGTTTTCGTAAGTACGCACATTACCAAAATATACCTTTTATTCTTAAACCGGTTCTGTTAGACCTGTTGTTACTTAATAAGTTTAAAGATAGCTCAATTTGAATATAATATTTGACTAATTCGATATGGCGTGATTAGATAGATTGTGCAGGCCTGCACGGCAAATAATAATATTGGCGCACTAAAACAAGGGAAAACGCTATTTATCGAATAAATCGCTATCTTTGCAGTCCGAAAAAAATAGAAAACAGAGTCATTTATTAAATTTTGATGCCAACATGTCTCATTTAACTGCTGAAAAGAAAGCAAACATTTTTAAAACTTACGGTGGTAACGAAGCTAACACCGGTTCAATTGAAGCGCAGATCGCTACACTTACAGAGCGTATCAACCACATTTCAAGCCATCTGCAAAGCAATAAAAAAGACTTCTCAAGCAATCGCGGGTTAATGCAAATGGTAGGCCGCCGCAAGCGCCTGCTGCAGTACCTCAGCCATACGAATCTAGAAGCTTATCGCGCACTGCTCGAAAAACTGGGCCTCCGCAAATAAGCCATCCTCGCTATTCCCAACCAAAAGATGGTTGGGAATAGTTTTTTTTGAACATATTTAAATATTATTTTATGATTCCCAATCCCATTTCCGTGTCCTACAAGCTGGACGACGGACGTGAAATAAGCATAGAAACGGGAAAATTAGCCCGCCAGGCCGACGGCGCCGCTGTTGTTCGCATGGGCAACTGCATGATCCTGGCTACTGTAGTAGCAAATACAGAGCCCAAACCCGGGCAATCGTTTTTCCCGCTGAGCGTTGATTACCAGGAAAAGTTTGCATCTGCAGGCCGCATACCCGGTTCGTTCTTTAAGCGCGAAGCCCGCCTTAATGACTATGAGATACTGATCAGCCGTCTTATTGACCGCGCACTGCGCCCGCTCTTCCCTGATGATTATCTCTGCGAAGTACAGGTGCTGGTTACGCTTATCTCTTCCGATCCTGAGATCATGCCCGATGCGCTGGCTTGCCTGGCCGCATCTGCAGCATTAGCAGTGTCTGATATTCCGATCCAGGAGATCATCTCCGAAGTTCGCGTAGCACGTATTAATGGCCAATACGCCATTAACCCTACCCGCACTGAAATGAAGGATGCGGACATCAACATCATCGTGGCTGCTACCGATAAGAACATCATGATGGTGGAAGGTGAAGGTAAAGAGTGTGATGAAGCCGGCCTGCTGAAAGCAATAGAGCTGGGCCACGCTGCTATACACCGCCAGGTGAAACTGCAGGAAGAACTGCGCGATAAAGCTGGTGTTAAGGGCAAACGCGAATACACAAAACCATATACTAATCCTGAACTGGAAGCAAAGATCGAAGCTTATGCCAAGGACAGGATATACCAGGTAGCAAAAGGCGCTATGGCCAAGCACGACCGTGGCGATGCCTTCAAAGCGATTAAAGACGAATTCGTTGCGCAGTTCGTGCCGGGTACCGAAACGGAAATGAAGCCGGAAGACGCAGCCCTGGTAGGCATGTACTTCCACGATCTTGAAAAGAAGATCATCCGCAACATGATGCTCGATGAGCGTGTGCGCCTCGATGGCCGCGGACTGGAAGATGTGCGTGTACTGACCATGGAGACCGACCTGTTGCCTTCACCACACGGTTCGGCACTGTTCACTCGTGGCGAAACACAATCGCTTACAACCGTGACACTGGGTACTACAGAAGATGAACTGCTGCTGGAAACCGCACAGACATCCGATTACATGAAATTCATATTGCATTATAACTTCCCGCCATTCTCAACCGGCGAGATTAAGATGATGCGCGGCCCGGGCCGTCGCGAAGTGGGTCATGGTAACCTTGCCATGCGCTCGCTGAAGCAAATGATGCCGGGGGCCGATTACCCTTATACTGTACGTGTAGTATCGGATATATTGGAATCGAACGGTTCTTCTTCAATGGCTACTGTTTGTGCCGGTTCACTGGCGCTGATGGATGCCGGCGTACCCATGCCGAAGCATGTGAGTGGTGTGGCAATGGGCCTTATATCGGGCGAGAACGGCAAGTTCGCCATCCTTACCGATATCCTTGGCGATGAAGATCACCTGGGCGATATGGACTTTAAAGTTACCGGCACACGCGATGGTATCTGCGGTATCCAGATGGATATCAAAGTAGATGGCCTGAGCATGGACGTGATGATGCAGGCCCTTGAGCAGGCACGCCGTGGCCGCTTACATATCCTGGATGCAATGTACAACTGCATTGCTGCTTACCGTCCTGAACTGAAACCACATGCACCACGCATCGAGCAGCTGAACATCGACCGCGAATTCATTGGTGCTGTGATAGGCCCGGGTGGTAAAGTGATACAGGAGATACAGCGCGAAACAGGCACTACTATCAACATCGAAGAAGTTGGTGAGCAGGGCGTTATCAAAGTATTCGCTGCAAACAAAGAAAATATTGATAAGGCTATGGCCTGGATAAAGGGCATAGTAATGGTACCTGAAGTAGGCGCCGAGTACGAAGGTACCGTAAAGAGCATTATGCCTTTCGGTGCATTCGTTGAGTTCCTGCCCGGAAAGCAAGGCTTGCTGCATATATCGGAAGTGAGCTGGAAGCGCCTTGATTCGCTCGACGGTGTGTTGAAGGAAGGTGACAAGGTGAAGATCAAACTCATCGGCACCGATCCTAAGACCGGCAAGCTGCGCCTGAGCCGCAAAGTGCTGATGCCTAAGCCTGAAGGTTACGTAGAACCTGAAAAGCGCGAGCGTCCTGAGCGTGGTGACCGTGGAGATCGCGGCGACCGCAGGAACAACGACCGTGGCGACCGCCGCGATCGTGATAAAGGCGGCGACCGCCGCCAGGGTGGCGACCGCCCTAAGCAGCACCATAACAACAATAATGGTGGTGAACAGGCACAGGAACAAGTGCAGCCACAACAGGAGCAAAGCAGCGCAGCTGATGATGCCGACCTGGCACTGTAACGATTTGAATAGCTTAATAATAGAAAAGCCCCGCATCTTATGCGGGGCTTTTTCGTTATATACGGTAACTTTATAAAAACACGGATATGGCCCGCCCCACATTATCTGCGATCCTTTGGTTGTTGCTGCCGCTATCAGCTATTGCACAACAGTATACCACTGCCGATATAAAAATGAAGGCCGATGCCGAACTGCACAAGCTAGTAAATGAGGACATCTTTCGGCATTGCGTTTTCGCCAATGCAAGTTATTACGGCTATAAAGACGACAAAGGAGAACTGCAGTGGAGCACGCTCGAAGACAAAATGCTGAAAGGGAAACCGATAAAAACGGGCGTTTATTATACGCTCGACTACAAATATTCAAAATGCAGGCTGTACGACAGTATTGGGGGCAGAATATTTTTAGAGTTTAATGAAAACTGGACACTTACAAACACACCCAACCTGAAATTTATACCTGACTTTATGTTGAAAGGGGATCCCTGCAGGTTTATCACGAAAAAAGAGGCCATGCAGATCGCGATCAACAATGGCAGAAAAACGGATCCCCATACGTTGGGAGGCCTCAGATATGTAGAAGACAGTAAACAGTTTGTTTGGGAATTCTTTCATACACCAACGAAGGAAGAAATGACGCCTCCGTCCGACGATTATAAAAAAACCAGCAAAGACCATATAACCCAGTTACTGGAATGGGAAATATTCATAGATGCGGAGACGGGGGCGCTGCTGGACAATGATAAAATGCTGTTCGGGCACAGAGGGCCTTTCCGCACCAGCCTGGCCATCGATGAAGATTAGAGCAGCATACATTTAAAACATACTTTACCATTCCGTAACGATGCGATAATAACGCTGCTTGAAATTTATGTCTTAACAAAAAAAAATATTTTCATGGACAAGAGCACAAATGCACTCAACTGGTTTGAGATACCGGCTTCAGACATCAGCCGTGCAAAGAATTTCTACGAAAACGTTTTTGACGTACAGATGGACCAGCAGAGCATGATGGGCATGGAAATGGCCTTCTTCCCTGGCGAAAATGGTAATGGCAAAGTGTCGGGCGCAGTAGTGCAAAGCGATATGCATAAACCGTCGGGCGAGGGTGCAGTGCTGTACCTGAACGCCAATCCTTCGATGGATACTATCCTCTCCAAAGTGGAAGCTGCCGGCGGAACGATCGTGATGCCTAAAACAGAGATCAGCCCTGAGGTTGGCCACATGGCTTTCTTCACTGATACTGAAGGCAATAAAATAGGCCTGCACTCACAGAACTAATCAAGATATATAAGAACAGGACGCGCGATCGCGCGTCCTGTTCAAAGAAATGCCATCCTTTGCCAGCGCTCAGGATGATAAACGTTTTTATACACCTCCATCACCTTTGCGGCCGCTATTTGCGGCGCGAACTTCTGCGCATGCGCAATACCCTTCCTGATCATTTGCTGACGCAATATATCATTTGAGCTCACGGTTAATATGGCATTTGCCAGTTCGTCCACACTGGTGGGGTCGACGTAATAGGCTGCATCTCCCCCCGTTTCGGGCAGGCAGGAAGTGTTAGATGTTATCACAGGTATCCTGCTCCATAAGGCTTCCAGTACGGGCAACCCGAAACCCTCGTAAACTGATGGGTATAAAAGCATCTCCGCCGACTGATAGATAGCAGGGAAGTCTTCCGAACTTTTAAACTTAGGATCATTGGCTTCCTGTTGGCGCTCGAGGAATTGCACCTGTGCCTGCATACCATTTGCATTGATAAAAGCGTTCACTTGGGTTGCATAGTTGCCACTTCCCGAACCTATCACAACCAGCGGCAGATCAACCTTATCCTTAAGCACATGTAGGGCTTTGCAGATATTCAGCAAGTTCTTCCGCTCCACGATACTGCCTACATACAGCAAGTACTTCGCAGGCAGCCTGTATTTTTCTCTTACCGCTTCCCGTTCTCCGTCGTTTACAATATGCTCATAAACAGGCATAACCGAAGGATAGCAAACTGATATTTTGGAGGCGGGCACTTTGTAAAGTTCAACAAGGTCCTCGCGTGTCTTATTGCTTACTGAAATGATATGTGTAGCATGCTCACAGGCGTACTTGAATTTCTTCCTGTAAATCTTAACATCCGCAGCTTTGTACTGTTCGGGATAGTACTCAAAGATGAGATCGTGTATGGTAACCACCGACCGGATGCCAGTGCGCCCGATCCCCACCGGTATCTCGTGACTGAGGCCATGATAGATATCTATCCCCAGGCGCTTAAGGTCATTCTTAACCCAGCCACTGCGCCATAGCGATGGTAAACTCCTGCCAATACCTGATGGGGTAATAACATGCACATTAGGAGACTGTTGGGGCCGGTAGACGGAGGTGTGCCTCGGCGCCATGAGATAATACTCATTTGCAGGAAAATCCGCAATCAGCTGGTCTATAAGCATCCGGCTGTAGTTGCCCAGTCCCGTACTATTCTCAAAAGCCCTTTTGGCGTCGAAGGCGATGCGCATATTGCTGATAAAAATAGCAATTAATTAAAGGTCATGCTAACCAAGGTCACTGTCGGCACGGTATATGTTGAGTAATTTTGCCCTGATAGATTGGCCGGAAGCGTTATGAACAGGAAAAAAACCGCCGCACTGCTGGAAGACAGACTCAAAGATGTGAGCGACACTGTAATAAAGGTGGCCCCCGGCTTTGAGGAAGATGATATACACGCCTTTCGAGTGGCAGTGAAAAAGCTTCGTGCCTACATGCGCCTGGTAAGCAGCGCGGATAAGCAGCCCAAGCTTATACTCAGTAAAAAATTCCACGAGCTTTACGATATAGCGGGGGCGATAAGAGAGGCGCAACTAAGGCTGAAGAAAGCCGGTGCACCTAAAGATAAGCTGGCCGGTTACATAGCCGACCTGGAACACAGGATAGCCTTTAATAAAGAAGAATGGCAAAAAAAATATAATGAGGACGTCGTAAAAAAACTATCTAAAAAACTGACCGGCAAAGACCTGAAAAAGCTACCTGATAAGACCCTGACGGCTTTTATGAAGGACAAGATGCAGGTGCTGGAAGACGCCGCAGATACCAGCCCCAACGATGAAACGATACACGAGTGCCGCAAGAGTGTGAAGGACATGCTATACAATACTAAACTTGCGGAGAAGCACTGGCCAGGCGCCTTTAAAAAAGTAGAACACCTGCCGCTGAGTAAACTCGACGAACTCTCAGACATGCTTGGCGATTATAACGATGAACGTTTGTTGCTGGAGAGCCACCTGGCGTTTATTGCCCTGTCCACAACTGCTGAAGAACAAAAACGACTTAGCGCTATAAGCAACAAAGAGAATATCGCGAAGGCGCAACAAAAGCAGGTGCTGTTAAAGGAACTGAAAAAGTTCGTTACGGCTACTGCTATATAATTGCTTATCTCTCTTCGTCTTCTTCATCCTCCTCTTCCATAGCTGGCACATTGCCCGCCTGCATCCGCATAGCGTATTTCTGTGCAGGAGTAGGCGCCTGGACCCATGAGTTGTCGTATGGCTTGAAATATTTGGAGTTAAGCACACTGCTGGCCGGTATGTTGCCGTCCATATAGTCGGCAAGGACTTTGAAGGCGGCTTTGTTCTCGTCTTTCAGGATGAGGAGTGCGGCATTCGCACCGGCTTTAACGGCTATCGGTACTCCACCGCCAAGCTCTGCCCAGTGGCCGCTGAGCAACAGGTTCTTAACCGGTGTACGGTAATGGGCTATTTTGCCCTGCATATTTTCGCGGCCGGGTTTGGCGCCCATCATGGTGCCATTCTTATTGCCGGTGTAGCGCCAATGCGTGACAGGCGTAGCCACATCATAGAACAGGATATGCTTACGCAGACCGGGTGCTATACGCTCCTCTACCCTGCGGATCAGTACTTCGGCTATCTCGTTCTTCAGCTTGTTATAAGCTTCATTGCGCACGTAGTTGCCATCTTTGTCCCGCCCGGTGAGCCAATGGTTGTTGAAGTCCATAAAGGCCGGCATGAAGAGCACTAATGTGCCCTGTCCTTCGGGAGCCAGTGATGGATCGCGAAGCGATGGCGGCAATATGGATATCTCGCTCTTTTCAGGGTCGCCGCTCAGGTGATCAGCGCGCGATACATTTTCGCTGGAGATATGTACCAGTTCCTCGCCAAAGCCAAGTTCAGCTGTAGGACAATCGAGGGCGATGGACACTGTAACGGATGAGCTGTACAGATCGGCCTTACGCAGCTTCGCTTTGAATTTCTCAGGTACTACATCCTGCGGCAACATCTTCTCATAAAGTGTCTCCACATCGCAGGCAGCAATTACGTAGCGGCTCTTTGCCGTGTACTCTTTGCCGCGATGTTCAAAACGTACTCCTTTGCTCACTCCATTCTCCAGCAGTATCTCTTTTACATTACACTTGAAAAAGAGATCGTTGCCATAAAACTCTATGATGTGCTGCATCCACTCCGGTATCACCTGGCCACCGCCTTTGGGAGGGCTCTGGTAGTCGCCATAGTAGGCCCAGCCAATGGGCACCAAACATGAAAGCAGCTCAGTATCGGCAGAGAATATTTTGTGCAGGCCTTCGTCCTTGAAATATTTGTTGAGCCCCTTCTTAATGCCTTCATCGCCGGTGTAGCTGATGAGCGGTATGAATGGCATGGCGAACTTGAGCAGGTTCAGCTTGTTCTTCATACGCTCCAGTGGCGTCATCGTCTCCTCGGAGCGGAATACGTGACCGAAGTTGGCGAATGACTTCCCCAGGCGCTTTGCTGTTTTGAAGAACCTTTCAAGGCCCTCGCGCTCATGCGGGTAATCTGCAATGAGCTGCGCCTTTAGTTCTTCGGGGTTGTTGGTCAGCAGGTAGTCGTAGGTCTCGCCTTTGTAGCGGCGGATGTGCTTTTGCGGCACTGCTACGGGATGGTCGGAGCCGAGGATATCGAATATCATGGCTGCCATGCCGCCGGGCATGCATTGATTGAGCCAGTGTATGGCAGTATCGAAACGGAAATTCTTGCGGCGGAAACCAGCAAGATAGCCCCCGGCATGAGGTTCCTTCTCGAGCACACAAACAGAGTAGCCGGCTTTGCTCAGCAGGGCAGCGGCCGTGAGACCACCAACGCCGGCGCCAATGACAATGACGTCGTACTCTTGTTTCAGTTCCAATTTTTGCATTGAGGGGTAGTGCGCTGCAAGTTAAGATGAAATACAGGATTTTATGGGGACTATTGATTTATTTCCCTCTGCCGTAGCAGGTACTTGCCCAATACGTCGAACTCCATATTTACCACTGTGCCTGCTTCTATGCTTTGAAAGCTGGTATGGCTGTAGGTGTACGGGATAATGGTAACTGTGAGTGTATCGGCTGTGCAATTAAAAGCCGTGAGGCTGACGCCGTTGATACAGATGGAACCTTTCTCAATTACCAGTGCAGCAAAGGCTGCCGGGAAACGGAATGTATAGAGCCAACTTCCGTCAAGCACTTGCTTGTCTATACAGGTAGCTGTAGCATCGACATGGCCCTGCACGAAGTGGCCGTCGAGGCGGTCGCCTACTCTTAGAGAGCGCTCGATGTTTAGGACGCTGCCCTCTGTCCACTGGCGAAGATTGGTCTTTTTGATGGTCTCTTCCACGGCCGTAACGCGGTATTCGTCGCCGGAGATCTCCACTACCGTGAGGCATATGCCGTTGTGCGCTACCGACTGGTCGATCTTCAGTTCGTGCGTGATGGCGCTATGTATCCACAGATCGATATTGGTGCCGCTATGCGACACTTTCTTTACAGTAGCTAAAGTTTCGATAATACCTGTGAACATAATAGATTGTGCTACAACTTTACGGCTGTGCCGCGGTGATAGGTGAGGCCGGTATCGCTCTGGACCGTGAAATTAACCTGGAGCCGTGAGCTATCACTCTTATTCTGGATGATATTGCCTGACACCGTATCCTGCACGCGGCATAGCTGTTGGCCCAGGTCGCTGGTGCTATCAAGCTGGGCGTGGTAAAACCTGTCGGCTGTGAGCTTGAGCGAATCGCCGGAGGTGCAGAAGCCCACGATTGCCAGCTTCACATGGCTGAGCGGATAGACATGTAATGTATATGACTTTGTAAAAAGGAAGGTGCCATCGCTGAAATAAACCGAGTCGTTATAAGTATAGGCGGGGCTGAAAACCTCGGTTGGGTAGAAGCAGGTGGTATTGTCGGGGGTGCCGGGAAAATTCCAATTGTAATTGACCGCCTCGGGATCATTGCAGTAAACCCGTGACAACCTGGGGTCGCCGGTAGGGGTGTTTGTCTTGCTCTTCATGCAGGAGAGACACAAGCAACTCAATATGATAAATGTGAATATATAACGCATACTCCCCGGCAAAATACTATAACGCATCAATAGTTGTCAAAATTATTCTGTTTGGTTTGTTCTGCCTAAAAACTTTGTTTAAATGAACATATTTCGTACCTTTGCCGTCCCAAATGCTGAAAAAGGGGGTATATACAATATGCTGATAATAGATTCAAAAGATTGCGAAAACATAGACAAGGCGCTTAAGAAGTACAAGAAGAAGTACGAAAAATCGCGCATCCTGAACCAACTGCGCGAACGCCAGAGCTTCACAAAGCCTTCAGTAAGGCGCCGTACGCAAGTGCTCAAGGCCGTTTACCGCCAGCAACTGGCGGCCGGCAAGTTCGAAGATTAAGATTTTTAACAAATCTGCACATAAAATTACTTGTGCCTGCTATTGTAATTTACTAAATTTACAATAGCAGGCACTTATGTTTGAGCAAAGGGCTACGGACTTTATACAATACCTACGGTTTGAGAAACGCTACTCTCAACATACCCTTACAGCATACGAGAAGGACCTCAAACAATTTTTCACATATATAGACGGGCAATTCGGAACAAAGGATATTCCTGAAGTGGCCTTATTCCATATCAGGAGCTGGCTGGCGTCGCTTAAGGACGAGGGACAGACAGCAAGGAGCATCAACCGGAAAATATCTTCGCTCAGTTCATTTTACAAATACTTACTGAAACAGCAGGTGGCGGACAAGAACATTGTCCGCCAGGTGCACTCGCTGAAGCTGCCTGAAAGATTGCCGACCTTCCTGAAGGAGAACGAGACAGAAAAGCTGCTGGAGGAGCTGCAGTTTGACGAGGGCTTCAAGGGCTTTACCGACAGGACGATCTGCGAACTGCTGTACCAAACGGGCATGCGCCGGGCAGAACTGCTGAACATGAAGGAAAAAGATGTGGAATGGAGCCTGCACCAAATAAGGATACTGGGCAAGGGCAACAAGGAGCGACTGGTGCCGGTGAGCCCCATGCTGCTGCAAACGCTGAAAGAGTATATAGCCGAGAAGAAGAAGCTGGGCTATGACCGAGATCATATGCTGGTGCTGGACAGCGGCCTACCTTTATATGCAGGATATGTGTACAGAACGGTGAAGCGCTACCTGCAGGATACAACAACGTTAAAAAAGAAGAGCCCGCACGTGCTGCGGCACACATTTGCTACACACTTACTGAACAATGGCGCGAATATACAGGCCATAAAGGACTTGCTGGGCCATAGCAGCCTGGCGGCCACGCAGGTATATACGCATAACAATATTGAAAAACTAAAAGAGATTCATAAACTGAACCACCCGCGAGGGTAGTTCCGATTTTTTCTTAACCTAAAAAAGTACAATTATGAACGTGCGAATCCAATCCGTGCACTTTGACGCAGACAGCAAGCTGATCGAACATGTAAACGCAAAGGTGGAAAAGCTGAAGACCTTTCACGACCATATAATAGGCGTGGAGGTGTACCTGAAGCTGGACAACGTGGTGCACCAGATAAAGGATAAGGTAGCGGAGATAAAAGTGTATGTACCTAAACACTCCTTTTTTGTAAAACAACAAAGCAAAACATTTGAAGAATCCTTCGATGCAGCGTTTAACTCACTAGTGAACCAGGTGAAGCGCCAGAAGGAAAAAGTAATGGCATAAGCACCAAAGCTTACAGGAGGCCCGGCATACAAGATGCCGGGCCTCTTTATTTTTATCAATTTTCAGTTGCTACAGCCGCGCGAAAAGCTTATTTTGCAATTAATATATTTAATACCTCATACGGCTTATGCCAAACAAAATCTTTACCGCGCTCTGCGCCACCGTGTTACTTGCCTCGTGCGGCAAAAAAATGAGCGGCGACGATCCATTGCCTGAAACATTCAAGCCTTCGGTGATCATAGGCAGCCAGAACCTGGTGGTTTATGCTTTTGACCCGAGCACGGGCAGCAAAAACTGGGAATACCCCCTGTACAGCAACCTGCGCTCATCGCCACTGCTTTTCAACGGTAACCTGTACCTGGCCAACATAGGTGGCAAGATAGACAAGGTGGACCCCAAAAGGGGCAAGCTGATCAGCAGCATTACGCTGAGCGGCTTTCTATCGGCAACGCCCGTGGGCGATGGCAGCACCATTTATGAGCTGAGCGATAACGGCAGCCTATATGCCATCAGCGCGACGAACGACGCCATACTGTGGCACTACGACACCAACGTACCTGCGGCCCAGAGCTCATCGCCTGCCATAAGCGGCAACAATGTGGTGTTTGGCTGCGCCAACGGTAAGGTGTATGCTGTAGATAAGAGCGCCGGTACGCTGGTGTGGACATACGACGCGGGCGGCGGGATATTCTCTTCATCGCCCTGTGTAAGTGGCAATACCATATACATAGGCAGCCAGAACGGCTATATGTATGCGCTGAACACGGACGGCAGCCTGAAATGGCGCTTCCAGACGGGGGACAAGATAGAAAGCTCGCCTATCTCTTATGCGGGCAATATCCTCTTCGGCAGCGACGACTATAAGCTGTATTGCGTGGATAGCATTACCGGGCTGCAACGCTGGGCTTACACCACCAAAGAAAGGGTTATATCATCGCCCTATGCCTATGCACAGGTCATCTACTTCGGTAGCTATGACGATTCGCTCTACGCGGTGCGCATACATGACGGCAGCCGCAAATGGGCATTCCCCACCGGAGGAACGGTGAAATCATCGCCACTGGTTTACGGCGGGCTGGTGTACTTTGGCAGCTTTGACAAGTATTTCTATGCACTGGATACGGCCAATGGCTACATACACTGGGCACAAAACATCAATGGCAGCATAGAATGCTCGCCGATGGTGGACGACCTGAGCGGTAAAAGCTTTAATTCGGCGATTAGCGGTATGCAGCAGTAAAATAAAAGTAGTTTATAAAAGATCCCTGCCGATGGCGGGGATCTTTGCTTTCTATTGAACGGCTGATCTAATTTCCCGTTTGTAGACCCAAGTTCTATCAAGATAATTTAAGCCGTTCCGGGCGGAGACTTAACCCAGATGGGGGAAAACAATCTCTCCGTTGTCAGCACTAACATTGAAAAAGCCAACTTTATGTTTAATGGCAAGTCTCTTGGCGGTTTCGTAGGCATCTTCAACATCATTCCAGGAAAAGGTGACATAGATCAGTTCCGTCCCGATATTATAGTCGGCCATATGGGTGCCATCGCTAGTTTCCTTTGCATAGGGTCCATTCATCGCAGGAAATGTTTCCAGCATCTCCAGCATCCAAGACCGTAATTCAGGCGTAGTTACATCCGGATTGTTATATCCATGTGTTTCTTTCCATTGTGTCTGCAACCGGTACCAATTCATAAATTGGCCTCTTTCTTTAGGAGTGGTTTCGGCTTTAAAAACCATTAAATCGTAGCTCATCGCATATGCTCTTTATTAAGAAAATTGTTTTGAAAAGCGTTAAGATAAATCGTCATTGATAAATTCAATCATATTCTCCACTGCTTTTATAAACCACTCCCAAAAGTTGGAATATACTTTGCGAAGTTCCCGACCGGGGGAGCTAAAATCGTGTATGATAAATACTTTTCTTCCCATCCCATTGCCCAACAGGCAACATCATCATTATCTAAGCGCTTTGCAAAAGGTATAAGTTTCCGATCTGGATACCTTTTTAATAATCCCTCATAATTTAATTGCAAAACACGTCCATTTATTATCTTCCACGGCCTTAGATCTCTTAAGTCTCTATCCATAATTTCCAAAAACTCTTTTGGGTATGAAAAACCCTCGATAACCAATAATTTCATTTTCTTTTATGTTTTATAGTTTCCAAGCTCGCTTCAGACACTTAGGAGCAATTTAGCTTCCTAGCACCGGGACTAACTTAATGCTGTAGATTGTGTCGTTTCTATAGCTTGGGAAAACTTCATACCTTTTTCTTTTCCTGTTTCTTATGTACAAGTAGTTGTGACCCTTAATTTTTTTGTATTCCCATTTGACAGGTTGCGTAAAATAAGGATCTGAAATTCCCCTGGTTTTCAGATAGACTATAAGACAATGCCTGTTATCAAAAAATTGCCAATAGGCTACATTACCGCCATTTATTTCTGCTTTAGAAGGAAATAGTATCAAGGTGTCGGATGAAAAATCTATGGATTTTATGTTTGCATAAAAATCCCTGTTGAAATAGTTCCGGAAATCTTGAGAGTAAGATATGGTCGCAGAAAAAAGTGAAGCTATCGGAAAGATTATCTTCAATAGAATACTAATATAGTTTCTCCCTGTTAATTCTAATAAAGCCAACACTTTGTGGTTTTGCACGCTAGAAATTCGTTGTCATTAAAAATTATATTACTGATACGCTGCTTTTTTGATCTTAGACATACTATCTCGAACTTTTTCTTCACATTCTTTGAAGAAATCAGCACCGAATTTTTCCCTTACTTTTTTTTCCATGGCGAGGTTGTATGCTAAAAGAAAGGTATCGGCAACATCGCCTGCATAGATAATATTGATGTTTTTTGTTTTCTCTAAATAGACAGAATAGTAGTCTTCGAAACTATTAGCGTCAATTAACCCGATAAGAAACAATTGCATTTTATCATTTTCAAAGTCTTTGATAGCCTGGTCAGTGTAGCACTTTACATTTACATCGCACTTGTCTTTCAATGATCGCAGGATCTCTTTGTCTGT
The DNA here is from genome assembly GCA_018267915.1 of Bacteroidota bacterium. Taxonomy (GTDB): domain Bacteria; phylum Bacteroidota; class Bacteroidia; order Chitinophagales; family Chitinophagaceae; genus MKUN01. The sequence continues at coordinate 31,477 of JAFDXN010000021.1, forward strand.
TTTCTTATTATTGCAAGCGCACAGAAGTACTCCCAAAACAATTAACGGCTTGAATTTGTTCATAAAATTATCTATCATATGCGCCTGGCCCTGTTGCGGGCAAAGGACAAAATATACGATAACATTGAGACGAATTAGATACCTCATCTTCAATAGGTCTGACGCATTTACAACTGCTTTCTTTCGGCCTGCCTGCCGTTTGGTTTTAGGTTTTAGCGACTAGCCATTTCTAAAATAAATATACAGTTTCTTTTGCTTTGAGTCACCCAAAACTGGTCTAAGCGAGACACTTAGACCAGTTTCCTACACATTGCATAACAGAAAATTTATCGGAGCCCCAGGCTATTCCGTCATTACTTTCCTATCTTTATTATACGAAAACCTGATGGGTACATGCTGTATGCGATTGTAGATATAGAAACGACCGGAAGCTATGCAGCAGGCAATGGCATCACAGAAATAGCCATTGTGATACACGACGGGAAGAATGTGCTCAACTTCTACGAAACGCTGGTGAACCCCCAGCAACCCATTCCGCCTTTTATACAGTCGCTCACCGGCATTACCAATAGCATGGTGGCAAATGCGCCCCTCTTCGACGAGGTAGCCGCGCAGGTGTATGAACTGCTGCAGGATAAGGTCTTCGTGGCGCACAATGTGAATTTCGACTACTCCTTTGTAAAACATCACCTCTACACCAGGGGCTACGAGCTGAACCTGAAAAGGCTCTGCACCGTGCGCCTGTCGCGGAAGATCATACCCGGCCTGGCGGGCTATAGCCTGAGCAAGCTGTGCCACCAATTGGACATCAATCTGGCCAACCACCACCGCGCAGGCGGCGATGCGCTGGCTACTGCCCACCTGTTTGGCATGCTGATGGAGCGCGACCAGAACAAGGTGATAAGCGGCATGTTAAAAGGCCGCAACCGCGAACAGTACCTGCCGCCACACCTGCCCGTGGAGCAGTTGGATAACCTGCCGCGTGTACCGGGGGTCTATTACTTCTATGACGTGAAAGGAAAGGTGGTGTATGTGGGCAAGGCCAATAACATCTTCAAGCGCGTAAAAAGCCACTTCTCGAACAATAAACCATCTAAGCAAAAGCAGGACTTCCTGCGGGAGATACACAGGATCAGCTATAAGGAATGCGCTACCGAGCTGATGGCGCATATACTGGAGAGCACCGAAATCCGCAGGCTATGGCCCATCTTCAACCGCAGCCAGCGGGGCTACCTGCCACGCTACGGCCTTTTCGTGTTCGAAGACAGGCAGGGTTATAAGCGCTTCGCGATAGAAAAGAACAAACAATACTTCAAGCCACTCTATACTTTCAACTCTATACATGAAGGACACAAGTGGCTAAGACAGCTGATAGAAGAATTTGGCCTCTGCGCCCGGCTTTGCCATATGGCAACCGTATGCACTGACGAGGCACCGGCTGATAGCTGCAAAGACGGCTGCACCGCTAAAGAAGGCAACGAGGCCTACAACAAAAAAGTGAAGAAGGCCATCAGGTATATAGAAGAACACCTGCCCACCTTTGCGCTGGTAGACAAGGGCATGGATGACAACGAAGAAAGCTGCATCCTGATCAAAGGCGGCAACTTCTACGGCATGGGCTACATCAACGACCGCCGCAGCCTGAAAAATATCGAGACCCTGCAGGACTATCTAGAGCCGCTACAGGACAATGACTACATCCGCAACCTGGTATTCAGGCATGCAGCCGAATTCCCGGAGAAGTGCGTATCTTTTTAATTCAAAAGTCAAAATTCAAAAGCTAAAAGTAACCGGAGTGAGGGTTGACCTTATTGGGCCAGCCAGTATTTGCGCAGCAGCCATTCTGCCGTTGCAAAGGCGAGCAGCAAGAAAAAATACCATTTCCAATCCACCAATGGTACTGTATCGGTTGTGCTTTCGATGACCGGCTTAATGCTGTCGTTGTGCGTGATACTATCGTAGAGCGCGCCTACATTGGCGGCAGGGACCAAAGCGCCTTTGTACTTTTTGGCCATGCCATACAGTAATGGATAGTCGGCCCCCGTCTCCATAAGCTCCAGCGGCACACTCTCTATTACAAAGCTGCCCGATGAAGTATAGTCTTTACCATTGTAGGAGCAATGGGCACTGTAATTGTAAGTGCCGCCCGCCCATACGCCGATGTTGATCCTATAAGCATTGCCGGAGCGCTCGAAAGTAAAGCTCTGTTTGCGGCCCGCACTGTCGCTGATATTTAACTGCACATCGGGGCTGTTTACCTGCTCGTTGTTGGCATTGAGCAAGTAGGCATTGAGTGTCACGGCTTCCTGGTCGCTCCACACATGCTTAGGCATGCTCACCTGGAAAGGTCTTTCGTTCGCATTGGCTGAGAGGAAAGATATTGTCTGGCGAATGCACTCGTCTACGACATTATGATTGCTGAAGTTGCGGTATTCATATACCCTCCAGCGCCAGAGGCCTTCGCCCGCGGTGAGCGCCATTGGCACCGCGCCCTGCTCCATGAACCACAACGGGGCACCATTGCTGCCACGCTGCGTGAACAGCGTGCTGGCATTGGCAGGCGCCTGTATGAAACTCAGCGGCACACTTAGAGGTGGCATCTTGTCAAACACAGCCTGCATATTGGGAGGCAGCACGAACAAACCAAAGCCTGAATTGTATGTGGGCAGTACGTCGTGCGGTGGCGCAGCGTTCATTTCGAGATTGCCGAGGTTGTGCAGCTGGCTTAAAGCACTTTCGTTAGTACGATTGCTAAGGATAAACCATACCGGCTTGCGCAGCGATTGCAGTTGCTTTACAACACTGCCATTCTGCGAAGGCAGGCCGTGGAGTATGATCACCTGGTAATTATCCAGCGATGCAGGCAGGTTGTCGGCAGTTACGGCTGTGAGCTTGTAATTCTCCATTCCTGCGAGCGCTTCCTTTATTGCATTGACATCAGGATGCGGCGCTGCCGCGGCCAGCAGGATGTTCCGCTTTTCTTCCGTCACCTCTACAAAAATATCCCTGCGGTTGTTGGTGCTGTTCTTTTCTCCTTCGGCCACAGGTATGCTTACTGTATAGTGGTGCATGCCTGCCTTCTCAGCCTTTACTGTGAAGGAAACAGACTTATCATAACGGTCGGCACTGATATTGAGCGGCGAGGTAGCGATGGTACTGCCGCCTTCGCTCAATTGCACCGCATTGCCGTAACCGTTGCAAAGCGCAGCAACCATATCCGCCCTTATCTCGAACTGGCTATTGAGGGACACGATATTATTTGCATAGAGCTGCGTGATGCGTATATCTTTCTGTATCGTGCTATCGCCGATGGCTACTGCATAAACAGGATTGTGCAACGATAACGACTGGTACAGCGGATTAATGCCCTGGTTGAAACGGCCATCGGTAGCCAGGATGATGGTGCCGAGGTTTTGCAGGCCGTAATATTCCTGCGCCCTTGCCATGGCTGCAGCTATGTCTGTAGCATTTTGTTTGTAATTGAAGGCACTATCGGTTTGCACGCTTCCGCCAAAGCCCCAGGTAATGACCCTGTATTTATCCGACAATTTGCTGATGAGGTCTTGCGCATTCTTTCGGTAGGTGGTCGAGTCTTTGCCCAGTGCTACTGCAATAGACCTTGAATTGTCCTGCAGGTAGAGGACGATGGGCTTCTGCGTTTCGTTGCGGTTGATGGTGAGCGCCGGCGCCAACAGAAGCAGCAATGCCATCAACACCACTATACCCCGCAACAGAGCGGTGAGCCAGGGATAAGGCACTGCGCGTTTCACATCGGCACGGTACACCCAATAAGCGGCAGCGGCTGATAAGACGATCGCTATGGTCCAGAGCAGGAATTGCATTAAGGCAGCAATCTAAATAAATTTTCAACAAGGGACTGACAAGGAAATCAAAAAACAAAAATATCTTTCGTTGCCATATTGCAACCAGGAAAGCTATTTAATAATAGTGGCCGAACTCACCGTTTTCCCGGCTTTCTTAGCCTCGCGGTATGGGAGCAGATACTCTTCGTAAAATTGCTTTTTAGAATCACGGTACTCGCTCACACCGCCGATCATACTTAGCAACTTCACATAACACCAAGCAAGATCAAGTTGGTAGGGCATAAAACCACTACGGGCGCTACGTGGAAAAAGGTGATGATTGTTGTGCCACTCGCCGGCTACATAGCCGGGCCAGTATTGATTGATGGACATATCGTCCCAGTTAAAGTCTACCCCTTCCTGGCGCTTGTCTTTGCCTTTGCCATGACCTTCGAAGTTGAAGGTGCGCACACCCACAGCCCAGAAAAACGCGCTGCCGAACAGGGTAACAGCCAGGGCGTGGCCTCCTACCAGGTAAAACACGCCGTACCAAAAGCTCCAGTTAAGCAGCCAGTGTACCAGTGTTCTCGCAGGGTTGGCAATGGATCCCCATTTCAGGTATTGTTCGTAAGAATTTGGCTTCACGCCGGTATGATCCATTAGGGCCACTGCCCTCTGGTAATCTTCGGGTGAAAGGTCTTTTGCTATCGGCTGGTGGTTCACATCGGCCAGGAAGCAATACAGGAAGCCTGCGTTGGCATTGTAGGGATCGCCCGGCTGGTCGGACTTGGCATGATGTACCTGGTGCGACACAATGTAAGTCTCCTCAGGCACCACCTTTATGGTCAGGTTCTGGGTGATGAAGCGCCAGAATTTGTTTTTGAATTTGTATGCTTTATGCGTGCCATAGCGATGATACCAGATGGTACCGTGTGTGCCCATAATGATCATGCTGTAGACAAAACCCGCCGCCAGCAACCACCAGTTAAAGTATTTGAACACAAACAGGAGAAAGAAAGGCAGCAGGCATAATACCTGCCCCCAACTGAAAACCGATAACCAGCGCTTCCTGTCCTGGAAAATATTCAGCCGCGTGAAAAACTCTTTCACAATCTGTCCGTTCGTCGGCTTTATCAATTCACCTTTCTCATCCTGCCAGCCGTAGGAAGGTTCTTGCAACACGTGGTCTAAAAATGCCATTAGATTAAATTATTGTTATACGTAGCATACAAGATAACATTATTATTTGGTTCTCAGACGCTTTTATATTCAGTCGGTTATTAGTCTTTGACTGCAAGCAATGTAAGTATAAGAAGTTCCAATAGGTACAAATGCCGTATTTGTAGTTATTTGCCTCAAATTTAAAAACACACACATGGCAATGAACAGCGCACTCATCGCAGAACTGAAGCACGAAGCAAGCAGCACCCGCAAGATACTGGAACGCGTGCCCCTGGACAACCACTCCTGGAAACCGCACGAAAAATCAATGGAACTGAAGCGCATTGCCGTGCACATTGCAGAAATACCCGTATGGATCAACAGGATACTGGGGGCGGATAGCTTCGATTTTGCTGCTGCCAAATACGATCCTACTCCGGTAAATAATTCAGAGGAACTCGTGGCACTGCTTGACAAGCGCGTCAACGATGCAACAGCCGCGCTGGAAGCCGCCAGCGATGAAGACCTGCAACAAACCTGGGCTATGCGTGCAGGCGACCATGTGGTTAGAGAGATGCCGAAGGTCGTTGCCATCCGTAACCTGGCGCTCAACCACAGCGTTCACCACCGCGGGCAACTGAGCGTGTACCTGCGCCTGCTCGATGTGCCGGTGCCGGGCATGTACGGTCCAAGTGCGGACGAACGTTAAACCCTCCCGGCCTTCCTAAAGGGAGGTGACAAGTTATCAGGTCGATAATACACGTATCATATCGAGCATATCCCTTGCAACAAGGGTATGCTCTTTTACTGCGTCCTTGAAGGGAGTGAATGCGATCTCATTGTTGATGATACCTACCATTACCTGGGTTTTATTGTTGAGCAATGCCATTACGGCTGCATGCCCCAGGCGGCTTGATAGTATCCTGTCGGCGCAGGTGGGCGACCCACCCCGCTGTATATGCCCCAATACGCAAGTACGTGTATCGAGCATCGGGAAACGTTGCTGGATCAATGAGAATACTTCTTTAGCCCCGCCAAAGTCATCACCCTCGGCTACTACCAGTATATGCACCGTCTTCTTACGGCGCTCATCCATGTCGATGCGGTTGAGCACATCGTTAATATCCGTTACCTGCTCTGGTATCAGTATATCCTCGGCGCCACACGCTATGCCGCTGTGCAGGGCTATGTAGCCCGCATCCCTGCCCATCACCTCCACTACAAAAAGCCTGTCGTGCGCCTCTGCTGTGTCGCGTATCTTGTCTATTGCTTCTACAGCTGTGTTCACAGCCGTGTCAAAGCCTATGGTGTAATCAGTGCCTGCGAGATCCTTGTCTATAGTACCGGGTAACCCTACGGCAGGTATTGTGTAATTCTCAAAAAACTGCACCGCACCTCTAAAAGTGCCATCACCGCCTATCAGCACGAGCGCGTCGATACCATGCTTTTGAAGTTGTTCATAAGCCTTGCGCATACCGTTATCGGTGGTGAACTCTTTACTGCGCGCCGTCTTTAATATAGTACCGCCCCGCTGAATGATGTTCGATACGTCGGTAGTTTGCATTTGGTAGATATCGCCTTCTATCATGCCCTGGTAGCCGCGGCGGATGCCATACACTTCCAGCTTGTTGTAAAGCGCTGTGCGCACTATGGCGCGAATCGCCGCATTCATGCCCGGGCTGTCACCGCCCGATGTAAGCACACCTATCTTTTTTACCTGCTTATCCATGGGTACGGAAATTACAGAAACCGCGCCAGCATTTCAAAGAATGCCGCTTACCAAAGCTTTACCTTTTAGTTATTAATTGAATCCTTCAGCGTTTGGCAAAAAAAACAGGGCCATGGAAATGGCCCCGTCCTAGCACTCCATTTAAAGGAGTGCGCATCACCGCATCTTACTCATAAAAGCGCACCTTGCCCGTCGCTACATCGTACATAGCCGGTACTATAGCTAAGTCGCCCTTATCTACCTGTTCTTTTATGATAGTACTTTGTTCTGTTATTTGCTGTACAGTGTTCTTCACATGCTGCTCCGCCACTTTGTTTACAAAGACTGTATTGCTGCCTGTCCTGTTGTCCGTCACAGTGTCTTCCTGCTGTATGGCAGGCTGTATCCGCTGCAGCAGTGTGGTCAGGTGGCCCATGTGCACATTGTCGCATGCGCCCTTTACTGCCCCGCAACCGGTGTGGCCCAGCACCAATACCAGCTTAGCTCCCGCTACCGCCGTGGCATATTCCAGCGAACCCAGGATATGCTGCGTCACAATATTGCCTGCTATCCTGATACTGAAGATATCGCCCAGCCCCTGGTCAAAAACCAATTCCGACGAAGTGCGCGAGTCCATGCAGCTCAGCACAGCAGCGAAAGGCTGCTGGCCGTCCTTTGTCTCATTCACCATCTGCAGCAGGTCGTGATCTTTTTTCAGGTTGTTCACAAATCGAAAATTTCCCTCCTTCAGCAATTGCAGCGCAAACTTAGCTGTTATTGCTTCCGGTACCGTATTGTTTTTTCTATTTACGTACATAGTGCCGGTTTTTTAGAGTGAATATTTATTGCCTGCTTCCCTTGCCAGTTGCTGTAGCAGGTTTTTATGACCGCCCGAAGAGCGCTTAGGCACTTCTTCGGTGTGCATCAGGCTGTAAATAATGTCCTTTTCCGACACTGCGCTATATACCTTGTAAGAATCTTTGAAGCCCACCAGCGACATCCTGATATTGCGCTGAGGTGCTATGTGGTCGTGAAACTCCTGTATCACATCCAGCACATCAAAGTCGATATACTCGGTCAGCAATGCGTCCACTATCAGGTTGGTGCCATGGGGTATCTTCTCCAGCGTTTCCTTTATGCTGGCCTTGTTCAGGAACGATACTTCCTGCGCCAGCGTCAGCTTCACCAGTTCGCCGTTACTGTAGGTATTGCGTATGTAATAGTAAGGTATCCGCATGTTCTGGCGCAGTATGTAGAAGATACTGATGAGCAGGCCAATGCCCACACCCTTCAGCAGGTCGAGCGACACCACAGCTACAAGCGTTGCTACGAAGGGCACGAACTGTGTCCAGCCGCCTTTCCACATGTGTTTGAATATTGACGGACGGCAAAGCCTGTAGCCCGTGAAGATCAGTATGGCCGCCAGCGATGCCTTTGGTATCAGGTTCAGCACCAGGGGTATGGTTGCCGCGCATATAAGCAGCAGCATGCCGTGAAAGATGGTCGATACCTTGCTGCGGGCGCCCGCATTAATATTGGCCGATGTCCGCACGATCACCGATGTCATGGGAAGGCCACCCAGAAAGCCGCTGATGATATTACCTATGCCCTGCGCCTTTAGTTCCCTGTTCACAGGTGTAAATCTCTTTTGAGGATCCAGCTTGTCTGTAGCCTCTACACAGAGCAATGTCTCGATCGATGCCACAATGGCGATCACAAGTCCGGTCTCCCATACTTTAGGCATGGTAAAACCTTTAAAGTCAGGTAGCGTGAACTGCGCGAAGAATTCACTTACCGAGCTCGCCACCGGCAGGCTCACCAGGTGCGTGCTGCCCAGGTACAGGTCGGGCGCAGCCGAGCTGAAGAGCCAGTTGATGCCCACGCCCAGCAATACTACTATCAGCCCTGCAGGCAGCAGTTGTATCCTTTTGAACCATTTTGTTTGCCACAGTATCAGGATACCGATGCCCAGCAGCGATATCACGATAGCCGCCGGCTGCACATGCTGCAGCGCGTTGCCGATGAAGCCCATCACGAAGCCGTCATCGGCATCGTTCATGGTAGCCGTGGCTTGCGTGGAAAAACCGGCTGCGTCGGGCAGTTGTTTGATAATAATAGTAAGGCCTATGCCCGCCAGCATCCCTTCTATCACGCTAGACGGGATGAAGTTGGCAATGCCTCCTGCCTTCAGGAAGCCCAGCAACAGCTGCACTGCACCGCCCACTATTACCGCGCAGAGGAATATATTAAAGGCGCCGAGCTCGCCGATGGCTGCCAGCACTATGGCCGTAAGGCCTGCCGCGGGACCGGATACGCTCAAATGCGACCCGCTAAAGAAGCCTACTACGATACCGCCTACGATACCGGCTACCAGGCCGGCAAAAAGCGGGGCATGCGATGCCTGCGCTATGCCAAGGCATAGCGGCAATGCTATGAGAAAGACGATGAGCCCCGCGACAAAGTCTCTTTTATGATCGTTGAAAAATGTTTTTAATTGCATAAATACCTGTTTGGTGAATGATACCATCTGCTGCTGCAAATGATGTGTCGGTCCCATTTTGCCTGCCCGGTCCTGTAGCAGGCCGGCAACAAGCGGTATTTAGCAATGGTTGGGGGGTGGCGTGGGTATGTCGGCTATGTGCCCGTCGGGCAGGTGCACCGTTTGCGTGAAGGACACACTTTGTTTTTTGGTAAAGCTCAGTTCAGATGCGAGGTCGTAAGTGGCCTGGGTATAGTGGAATATATCATCCTTCTTTTCCTTCACTATTCCGCAGTCATCCACATTGTGCACCTCTTCCGTATTCTGGCCCTTGCATAGCAGCTTGCCTATCTCGCGCACAGGCAGTACCTGGAGCGTGAAAATGAACAGACAGAGATATGCGATGATGCGCTTCACTGCGGCAAATTAACGACAAAGCATTTGTTTGGCGAAATCTAAAACCTAATAAAATATTAAAATGGCTGAAAATTAGATTCTTATTTACCCACTGCCTTTTTTATCAGCTTCAGCGCCTTTTCTCTGTCCTTCCAGCCAAGGGGTTTGAACTTCTTGCCTTCATTCTTATTATAGTCGATAAAGAAGTGCTCTATCTCTTCTACCATACTCGCATTGAGCGACTTTAGGTTTTTAATGCCCTTGAAGCGGATGGAACTATGCGCCACCCCTACGTAGCGGTCGTTCCGCTGTTTGGTGCCGTCCTTTTCTTTTTGCTCCGCTTCCAGTACGCCCAGTATGCGGCACACCACATGACAGCCGGGATAGGCAGGCTGGTCCATGATCACCAGTACATCCAGCGGATCGCCATCTTCGCCTTTGGTGTCAGGGATAAAGCCAAAATCGAAGGGAAATACTGCACCAATAGGCAGCGTTTTCTTCAATGAAAAAATATCGTATTCGGGGTCATAGTCAAATTTGTTCTGCGAGCCTTTGGGCGTTTCAATGATCACATTGACATAATTCTTGCGAAACGCGTGCATCTTCGATATTTTCATGATACATTTTAATATGTGTACCTTTCAGTGCGCATTAAAACTGTACCATAAGGCGGAAAATCAAACTATGACTTACCTTTACGACGCATATGACTGCGCTATCGAAATACACCATTTGCTTGCTCCTGCTGTTAGGCACAGGCCTACCCTGCTTCGCACAACCTGCACAGCCGCAGCCCTGGCAGTCGCCGGAGATAGAGACGATGTACAACGATGCGCGCAATTACATGAGCAGCGGCAACCTGGCCCAGGCTATCGCCATCTACCAGCAGGCCATACAGCTGGCCCCCGGGCAGATGGTGCTGCACCGCGAGCTGGGCAAGTGCTATTACATGATGGGCAACTACGAAGAGTCGAAGAATGTGCTTGACCCTATCATCACCAGCGGCGATGCCGACGACCAGACCTACCAGGCCATGGCTACCTGCCTCAAGCTCTCCGGCGATAAGAAAAAGGCAAAAGCCATGCTGCAAAAAGGTATAGAGCGCTACCCGCACTCGGGCCTGCTCTATCACGATATGGGCAAGCTTTACGACGACGACAATGAAACGGTTTATGCCCTCGAGACCTGGCTCGATGGCATACAGGCCGATCCTGCATATCATGTTAACTATTACGAGGCTGCCCGCACGTATATGAGTACTAACAAGACCACATGGGCCATAATCTATGGTGAGATCTTCGTGAATATAGAGCGCGAAACCCCGCGTGCACAGGAGACGAAGGCGATGCTCATGGAGGCTTATAAGCAACTGTTTGGCAATATGACCACCGGCGACGACATGCCTAAATACAAGGCCGGTAAAGCTGGCAATAATAATAACACTGTCACCTTTGAGGAGGCCGTGCGCAGCACCTACCTGAAGCTGGCCCCTGTGGTGAGCGATGGCATTACCGAGGAGAGCCTTGCTATGCTGCGTGCCCGTTTTTCTATCGACTGGTCTTATAAATATGCCGGGCAGTATCCCTTCGCGCTCTTCACTTACTACGACAAGTTGCTGCGCGGCGGCTACTTCGATATCTACAACGAGTGGCTCTTTGGCAAGGCCGAAAGCCCCCAGCAGTTCGACTCATGGAATGCCTTCCACGCCGGCGACATGACCAAATACGATGCCTGGGCGCAGGCTAATCCCATGCGCCCCGCCGAAAGCGACTTCTACAACGATAAGCAGGTGGATGGTATCTTCTCTAAAAAGAAGAAAAAATGATAGCAAAAGTTAAAATAAACCCCTTCATAGCTCAATGCCCTCAAATACAGTACATTTGCCCCGGAACATAACGATCATATCCACTTATTTTATCATGGTTTTAAAGCGCAGGGCTTTCGCCTTCATTACATATACTTCACTCGTTTTTTTACTGGCTTTTTCTTGTGGTTTGCCCGGCGCATCCGCACAGGAGAGCGTGGATAAGATAGTGGCTGTTGTGGGCCGCAATCGCATCATCCTCCAGTCGGAGCTTGAGCAGCAGCAGATGCAGGAGCAGCAGCAAAATCCCGACATAGCCGTGGAGAAATGCCCCTTGCTGCAGCAAATGATCTTCCAAAAGCTCCTCGTAGAGCAAGCCGAACGTGATAGCCTTTACGTTACACCGGAAGAAGTGGAGGGCCAGCTGGATAACCGCATCCGTTACTTCGAGCACCTGTATGGCTCAAGAGAGAAACTGGAGGAAGCAATCGGCAAAACGATATATCAGCTGAAGGAAGATAAAAGGGACGACATCAAAGAATCGATGATGGCCGAGAAAGTGCGGAACAACCTGATACAAAACCTGAAGATAACGCCCGGCGAGGTAAGGGCCTTCTTCGCGAAGATACCGGCCGATAGCCTGCCTTTTTACCCCGCATCTATCGAAGTGGGCCAGATCATTATCGATCCGCCGGTAAACCCGGAACTGGACGAATACGCCAAAAACAGGATCATTGAAATACGTAAGGAGATCACAGACGGCGGCAAGACATTTGAAACTGCAGCCACATTCTACAGCCAGGATCCCGGCAGCCGCGACAATGGTGGCGACCTGGGCAGTGTGGGCCGTGGCGATATGGTGCCAGAGTTTTCGGACGCCGCCTTCAAACTGCAGGATGGTGAGATATCGCAGCCGGTAAAAACAAAATTTGGTTACCACATCATCCAGATGGTGAAGCGCCAGGGCGACCAGGCCCACCTGCGCCACATACTCATTAGTCCTGAGACCACATCCGGCGACATCAGGAAGGCTATGGACAAACTTGACAGCGTACGTGCCGAACTCGTTGCCAACAAGATCACCTTTCCCGAAGCAGTGGGCAAATATTCGACAGATGAAAATGCCAAGCGCACCGGCGGCATGGTGACCGACCCGCAAACAGGCAGTTCGCAAATAGACATCAGCAAACTGGACCCCACAACGGCACTTATGATCGACAGCCTGAAGCCCGGCACCTACTCGCAACCACAGGTTTACAAAGGGGATAATGGCAAAACAAGCTGCCGTATCGTATACCTGAAAACGCGCACCGAGCCGCACAAGGCCAACCTGAAAGACGACTACAGCAAGATACAGGAAGTGGCGCTGGAGCAGAAGAAAGCCCTGAAACTGCAAGACTGGCTGAAGGAAAAATTGCCCAGCTACTACATTAAACTTGCCCCTGAGTATCAAGGCTGTGCCGAGTTCAAAGATTGGAAAATGAACGCCACCCAGTAATTTAGCACCTGTAACCAACCGTATGCTTAAGGCGATAAAAAGATTTGCATCCACGCGCACCCCGAAATATTACTTCCTGAAGAAGGCCATGAATGGCAGGGAGTTCAATATCCTGGATATTGGCGCAGGCAATCACTCACCTTCCAAAACAACGCGCCTCTTCCCTAAATGCAATTATTACGGCGTTGACCTGAACAAGGACTACAACTACAACGAGGCCGATATAAAAGCGCTTAAAGGCTTCTATGAAAAGGACCTCACCCAGCTCCAGCTTGATGATATCCCTGATAATTTTTTTGACTTCATCATGATGGCGCATATCATCGAGCATCTGCACAACGGCGACAAAGTAATAGAGCTACTGTCAAAGAAGCTGAAGAAGGGCGGCTATATCTACATTGAGTACCCCGGCAAAAAAAGCACTACGCTACCATCGATGTACGGAACGCTTAACTTTTACGATGATGACACCCACGTGCGTGTTTATTCGGTGAAAGAGATATCCGCATTGCTCACGGGCCTGGGCTTCGCGGTGCTATCCTCCGGTATGCGGCGAAGCTGGTACTATATATTCGCAATTCCCTTTAGCGTGTTGAAGCACAAACTTAAAGGTAAAAGGATCCCCGGTCCGCTATTTTGGGATTTGCTCGGTTTTGCAGAATACGTATATGCTATTAAGATGTAAAGATTCTTATTATATTGCCTACCTGACACTTCCTATATGCGATTATTTTTTCTTTGCCTTCTGGTTTCTGCTTCCCTGTACGCTACCGCGCAAACGAATTATCCGAACGGTGTTCCGGGCTGTCTTGCCCGCTGGAATTTTACCAATGCCGGCGGCCCGATAGCCAGCCTGCCCGATGTTAGCGGAAACAACCATAATGGCGTCCCCTCGAATATCGTTAGTTCGAACGGCTTCAGAAACCTGACCAACAAGGCAATGCGTTTCGATGGGGTATCCAGTATCGCACAAGTACCACACGATCCGGTTTTGAACCCTTCGCAAATCACCATCGTTGCAGTGATCAAACCACTGGGATTCTATCAAGGTACATGCCAGGGAAACAGTATCATTTACAAGTCATATGCTCATTATACAACTCCGGGTTGCTGGTCGATGAACATTTTCGACAATGATCAGAACTGTGCCAGCTATTCAAATACTGAGCAACTTGAATTTGCCGGCCCTGCGCAGCCCCCTTATACGCTGCCTACGGGTAACCTGATCACCACCAACAAATGGTATTTCCTGACGCTCACTTACGACGGCAACACCATAAAGCGCTATCAAACAGTTATGGACTCCAACAACTATGTACCCAGCCTCAGCCCTATTTCAACAAGTGTATTAGGCACTCCGATAGGTACGAACACCTATGATGTTTTCATTGGCGCTACACAAAACCCGCCTTATAAGTATTGGTTTAACGGTGATATGGATGAGATCGCATTGTTTAACCGTGTTCTTTCTGATAGTGAGATACATGCAGTCTATACTTATCTCTGGGGACAGCTAACGGTAGACGTACCTAATGATCACCTGTTCTGCGACACCGTGACGGTAAATTATACGACTTATAACCCCGACATCTTCCAGGCAGGTAATGTATTTACTGCGCAACTATCAGATGCGAACGGCAGCTTCGCATCCCCTACCAATATTGGTTCCGTAACCTCGACAACGTCAGGAAGTATTAGCTGTATGATACCCACAACAGTTCCGCAGGGTACGGGTTATCGCATAAGAGTTATTGGAAGCAATAGTTCTTTTACCTCGGGCGACAACGGTGTGGACATTAGCATCGTTCATCCCGTGGGCATGCATCCCCATCTCAACATGAACAATTCGGTGCTAAGCCTCTCAACGAACTTCAGTACTTATCAATGGTATCATAACAATAGCAGCATTCCCGGTGCTACCAACACGACCTATACTGTGACGCAGCCAGGAACTTACTTTGTACGCATCACGAACGACAATGGCTGCGTCGGTTATTCTGATACTATCACGATATTCCCGGCAGCTGTGGGGTATATTGGCTATAATGTTGTCAGCTTCGATGTATATCCCAACCCGGTAAGAAATGTACTTAACTGCACTTATAACAACATAAGTGACGGAATAATAAAGATATACGACCTGGCAGGTAAGATACTTATCAGTAGCCCGCTATCGCAAACAATTGAAGTGGCCGGCTTGTCGAAAGGCATTTATATGTATACTGTTGCCGAGGACGGACGTATAATAGTGCGAGGCAAGTTTATGAAGGAATAAACTAGCTCAGCAGGAACTCAATGTCTTCCCTTGTGAGGCGCTTGAGGATCGCATTGTCGTCGCTTACAAGTTCGCTGGCCAGTGCACGCTTACGCTCTTGCAGCTGCAGCATCTTCTCCTCGATGGTATCCTTACAGATGAGGCGGTAAGCGAAGATATTCTTGGTTTGACCGATACGGTGTGTACGGTCGATGGCCTGCTGTTCCACTGCGGGGTTCCACCATGGGTCAACGATATAGACATAGTCGGCGGCAGTGAGGTTGAGGCCTATACCACCTGCCTTCAGCGATATGAGAAACACGCGGCATTCCTCATTATTCTGGAATTCCTGTATAGCCTTCTCACGGTCGGTTGCTGATGTGCTGCCGTCGAAATAAACGTAGGGAATGCCTTTAGCTTCAAGGTCTTTCCGGACAAGGGCCAGCATGCCAAGGAACTGCGAGAAGATCAAGGCCTTGTGGTTGCCTACGTTCTCCTGTACCTCACGTGTGAGTTCATCCATCTTTATGGAGTGGTTGGGAAAGCGCTGCTCCTCATTGAGTATAGCCGGTGAGTCGCAGATCTGGCGGAGCTTGGTGAGCCCTTGCAGGATATGCATCTGTGAGCGCTCAATGCCCTGCTCATCGATCATGCCGAGTATCTTAGAGCGGTAGATGTTGCGGAAGGCATCATAAACCTTACGCTGCTCGTCGCCCATCTCGCAGTAGAGTATGGTCTCCGTTTTGGCGGGCAGGTCTTTGGCCACCTGCTCTTTGGTGCGGCGCAGCAGGAAGGGGTAAGTGAGTTTGCGTAATTGCTGCTTCACTTCGTCTTCCTGGAATTTATCGATAGGAGTGGCAAACTCGTTCATGAAGAATTCCCTGCTGCCCAGCATGCCGGGGTTGAGGAAGTTCATCTGTGCATAAAGGTCGAAGGTGTTGTTTTGCACGGGTGTACCGCTAAGTGCCAGCCTGTGCTTGGCCGCCAGCAACAATGATGCCTTAGCCACCTGCGACTGCGGGTTCTTTATCGACTGCGATTCATCAAGCACTACGAGATCGAACTCGAGGTCTTTTAGCACTTTGACGTCGCTGCGCATGGTGCCGTAGGTGGTGATGATGATATCATAAGGATCAAAAGCTTTTATGCTGACGCTACGCTTGGGGCCGTGGTGTATGAAATGCTTCAGATCGGGGGTGAACTTCTTTATTTCGTTCTCCCAGTTATACACCAGCGTCGTGGGGCAGACCACCAGGAATTTAGCATCGGGATGATCGTTCCTGTAATGGAGGAAGTAAGCGAGGGCTTGCACGGTTTTACCAAGACCCATGTCGTCGGCAAGGATGCCGCCCCAGCCGGCCTCTTTCAGGAACACCAGCCATTGGAAGCCAGCCACCTGGTATGGACGCAGCTGTGCTTTGAGTTGTGCAGGTGGTTTTACATTACTGAAGTCGGCGGAGATTATGTTGTTAAGCTTTTGCTTTTTCTCCTCCAACTCCTGCTGCAGCGCTTCTTCGTCAATATCCGCAAGCAACTCATCAAGGACGGAGAAATGGACTTTCTTCAAGCGCAGCTTGTTGCCTTTACTCTCGCCCATCTTTACGAGCAGACCGTATTTCTTTAGCCAGTCTTCCGGCAGGAGGCCTATGGAGCCATCGCCGAGCTTAACGAAGTTGAGGCGCTGTGCTAGTGCTTTTTTGATGTCGGGTATGGTAATTACCTGGTCGCCGAAAGCTATCTCCACAGATGCATCGAACCAATCGATACCACTGCTTACCTGCACGCGCGTCTCAGGGCGGTTGCTATTGATGCGCAGGTTCTTTAGCCCTTCAAAGCCAAACATCTCGACATTCCATTCCTTCATCACATCTGTGAAGCGGAAGAACCAGTTATTGTTCAGCACCGAGGTACCGGGCAGATAAAAGAAATGGTTTTGCAGATTGTGCTGCATATCGCTGTGCATATTGCGCAGCAAGGCCGTAAATTCCTTTTCTGCTTCTTCGTTGCGCTTTACGATCTTCACTACACCGTTGTGCGGCTGTATCACATCGCCGAAGAAGCCCCATTTTATTTCGATGCCGTTATATACAAAGGCAGGCTGCAATACCATCATTTGCTCGCGCTCCTGCAGGTATAGCCGGTAAGCAGGTTTCACTTTATCAACATGCTGTACCAGTTCATCGTCGAAATCGACCTGGACCATGTTACTCCATTTCATTACCTTGTCTTCAAGGAACAAAGGCCATTCCTCAGCGGGCACGATAACCTTACCGTCGGGCATGAACTGTTCAACAAGCTTTAGCTCAGCAACACTGGCGAGCGCAAAGAGGCGATAGTCCTGCAACAGCAAGCCTTCGTTGAGCATTTTAACGTCCTTGTGCTGTACAATGGTGTTGTCAACCAGCCACTCAAGCGCAATAGTATAACCATTTCCCTGCCTGCTGATGGACAACTGGGGGTGAACATGTTTATCTACAAACTCAATTGCCTGAAGATTACCGGAAGATAAATGTCCCGTGCTGCCATTGAGGAAGCAAAGATCGAAGGAACTGTAACGATGAAGTAATTTCTGATATTTTGGGAGTAGAAATTCCCAAAGCTGCTCTTTTACGTCTTCGGCGGGCTGATCTTTCAGCACGTCTTCATAACCGTCGATGAAATCGCCGAAGGGCAGATTTTTCTTAAGGTACTTAGCTATTTCATCAGACGTAAATTTTCTGATGATGGGTATCAATTCCCTGTCGCTACTGCGAAACTGGTTGGGATTAATGTATTGGGACAAATCCGGTTTTTCTATGCCGTCGATAAAGCGGGTAGCTTCTTCGTCGGTCTTACCTGCGACCAATATTACATCCACGAAGGGATAGCGCTTCGCCTGCGGGTTTATTACGATACCCAAACGCTTCTCCTCGGTGTAAACCGGTGGCGCTTCAACCGCTGCTGTTTTAGCGACTGGTTCTGCTACGGCTTTCTCCACAACAGTAACCGCTACCTTTTTAATGGTAGGATCGAGTACACGGAGAAAGGGCTTGCCATTTTCGTAGGTGAATGTGAACTTATTAGTGAGGTCGTCGTTGAGCGAATAGCCATACATGCGCAGGAGCTTGTTCTTCTGCTCATCCCAATCGCGCATGGTCTGGAAGTATTGCGCCCCATGGGTGCGCAATACCTGCAGGAAAACCGTTGCTTTATGCACGCAAAGCGGATGCTCGTGCTCGGTGCAGCCACAGGAGGTATCGAAATAGCGCTCATCGTTCTGCCGCAATACTACTTTGTATGTATTATCGCCATCAGGCACTTCCGCTTCCAGGCGGTCGCCTTTTCCAAAGGTTACAATAGCCTTATTTTGTTTAGCCCATTCGGCAGCCTGCTCCATGGTATCGGCCGAAGCAAAAACGCCGAGCATCTGCACACTTACCTGGCGCATGCGCACCACGGTATGTTTCTGATCGTAGCTGATATCTGTGTTCTCGAAGAAGCCACTTTGCAGTATGTCGTTAAGCTGAAAGAGCGCTGCTACCTCGTGACGACATATATCGCCGAGGTTATAAGGGCACTGGCAGCGTACAGAAAGGCCCCTGGGCTGCAAGTATTTGGAGATGGTAACGGTATAGTAGTTTTGGTACAAGTCGTTACGCACGCGGAAGCGCACCTGTTCGATGAGATGGTCGACATCGAGCAGCTGTACGCCAGAGGTGTAGAATATCTTCTTACCCCGGCGTATTACTTCCTCAGTTCCATGGTTATATACGTGTTTTAATAGTGGCGGTAACGACATCCGTTCAGAAAAGGCAAGCTACAAAAGTAGTGAAAAAATCGCTTTGCCGCGGTCTTTTATAGGAGAAAACGAAGGCAGTTATTAAGGTATTGTTAAAGGGGACGCGGCGTAGTACTGTGGCTCAGCTTGAGATGCCATTTCTGCGGTTAAGTTGCCCAGTTACGTATCGTTAAGCGGCGGGACCTATTTAGCTCGAAATTAAGACGGCTCGAAGAACGGCTTTCCATTTGCAGTTCCGGATGCCCTGCGGAACATAGAGAACAACGGGGAACTATTTTAACGAAAAGCGTAAAATAGGGTGTTTTCACGCTGTTTTTTGATTTTGGGAAGCTCTAGCTTTATTATATATAAAAGCCCATCACCTATTATTTCACTATCTAAACAAATAGCTTATGGATAAAGCAAAAGAGAAAGCTAACATCTAAAAGGGCGAAAACCTTGCACATTGCCAGGGACCAGCCCGACTGCCCGCATGGAGCATGCATGCAGTATAAAGGATATGTCAGCAGAAAAGCCTACACCCGCGAACCGATAGCCTGGATCAAAGCTGAAGAATGTTGCGGTTATATTTTTTCAATAAAAAATTAGTCATGAAGATAAAAAACATGATAAAGCACATGCACCTGAAAATGCTATGCCTGACTGTAGCGCTACTGGGCAGTGCAACAATAAAGGCACAGACCATACAAGTGGCTGTAAATCCCGACCCAACTTACTATGGCGCAATAGGCCAACCTACGTGGATGAACAACGCGGAAAGAACTGCCAGCTATGGGACCCTGTATGGAGTAATATGGGACGATGGCGCAGGCGCCTTAACCGTGCAACTGCAAGACGATGCATCTCCAACACCAGGCACAGCGACCATAGCACTGGCAGGCCCCGGATTTGGGACAATGCGCCATCCTGACATGGTGATAGGAGGTGACTTCTACAACTATTATGTAATGGCGGTATATACCGTAGATAATGGTTTGGGTACCACAAATATTTATTGTGAGTCTTATATTATAACAGGTGTTGGCACCGGCACGCTTACGGTTAACAACTGCGGGGGCAACCATATAAGAAATATCAGCAACACAGGCCTTGCTGGCAATGCACATATAGACCTGGCGAATGACCCGACCGGGGCATTACTTACTGTAGCCGACCGCTTTGTAGTAGGCTGGGAAGACTACACTTGTACACAAGTGGGGGGCAACATCGGTGCGATGGCCCGCTCTTCATCCCTTAGTGCGTTTGCCGGAACAGCTTGTGGCGTTGGTGCTACAGTAGTTTCATCTGGATGTCTCAATAACACCAATTCCATAATAGGAGAAGCCGGGGAGCAAGTGGATATTGCGGTGCGCGAAGACTACTCAGGTTCAGGTTATGAAGCTTTTTTTACTTACGCGGACCATGCCCAAGGCAATGTGTACGAGGGGCGCTGGCATATACCCCCTGGCAGTAATAGCGTAACTACAGGAATCGCCATAGATAACCCAGGGATGAACAATATGGATTACCCAAGGATAGACGTGCGAGATAACGCCCCCAACACTCCGCCGCAGACGCAAACAGAAATCGTATACCGCTACTGGGACGGGTTCCATTGGGTAATTGCCGGCAGCAACAATCTATTAACGCATGACAATATAAATTCTTATTTCAACGGGCCGCCTGACCATGACAATACTAACCCGGTGGTGACCTATGGCGAAGGGAATAAGGGGTTTTTCATCGCTTACGCCAACCCAACTATGGACAAGGTTTATATGAACATTACGAATCAATCAAACGGTTACTTAGCACAGAACCTCAATGCCCCAAATTACGACGGGTATGAAGTGAGCTACAATGTAGGAATAGACGGGCCCGTAGCCATCAGTAACGCATATCTGAACAAAGCGGGCGGACCGTATGCCAGCGATAATTTCGTGTGCTGGTTCAATGCCACCAACGGGGAAATAGACTGCAAGACCACGAACATCTACACCCCTGTGTTCAAGCCCACTGAAACCATGGTAATGCGTAAAGGCTTCAAGGCCGAGGTGTACCCAAACCCGGCCAGTGACCACATAAATATCAGGGCCGGGGCCTATGAGCTACAGCATTATATGCTGACTGATGTGCTGGGCAAAACGGTGAAGCAAGGGGACGTAAATAGTGAAAAGACCGTTGTCGATCTCAAGGGGTTGCCCAAAGGCCTCTATGTACTAGGCATTGTCAATAAGGACGGACAAAAAGACTCCAGGACAATCAACATAAATTAGACTACTATTTTAAAAGGGCGGGGAATCCGTTCGGCGCGTTCCCCGCCCCATTAAAGACGGTGATACATTGATTTCTAAACTTAATTGATTTACTTTTATCATATACCGACCCAATAAAAATGATCGATACTATGAATTGCAAAAAATATTACCTAACTGCTATGCTTGTATTGCTAGCACTGGCAGCGATGCGACAGCCCGCGGTAGCACGGCATGGCAATACCCGCAACAAAAGCTGTGTAGCATATCGTAACCAATATGGACGCATGTACAGCGCATGGTCCTCAACGTTTGAATTGCGGTCCGGCAGGATCTATGGATGGGGATATAACACAGGCGGCAACCTTGGCATAGGTAACAATGTAACCCAACTGCTGCCCGTGCAGGTTTCAGGAAATGACAGTGACTGGGTAAGCATCTACGGAGGACTAGACGTGGACGGTGGACAATTCGGGATCAAGGCCGACGGTACATTATGGGGATGGGGAAATAACTCAGCTGGACAACTCGGCATCGGCAATAATATCAATATCAATACGCCTGTTCAGGCTGGTACTGACCATGACTGGGTGTGTGTAGCTTCAGGCGATGTCCACACCCTTGCGCTGAAAGCCGATGGCAGCCTTTGGGCAACGGGACAAAATACCTTGGGGCAACTTGGCCTGGGCAATAATATTTCTCACAATACTTTTCAGCAGGTAGGGACCGACCATGACTGGGTATGTATCGGAACCGGGCTAAAATGTTCATTTGCCATTAAATCGAACGGCACGCTTTGGGCCTGGGGTGACAATATACATGGCAAGCTGGGCCTGGGCGACAGCACAGACCGCAATGTACCTACCCAAGTGGGGAGCGACAATAAGTGGCTGACCATCACCAATAATAATATCAACCATAGCATGTGCCTGAAGGCAGATGGCAGTCTGTGGGCATGGGGACAGAACAATGACGGATACCTGGGCCTGGGTGATGATATCAACAGGGCCCTGCCTACCCGCATGGGAAGCGACCGCGACTGGCTGAAAGTGGCAAGCGCCAATGAGATACTGGCGCTGAAAGCCACAGGGGTATTGTGGGGATGGGGCGACAACGGCCTCGGACAGTTAGGCCTTGGTTTCTTTGGGGGCAGCTATACAATACCGATGCAACTGAGCAACCTGGATGACCGCGTGGACATCGGTGACGGGTCGGTTTTTTCGTTCATCGTAAAGCCGAACGGCATTTTACAAGGCGCGGGAGAAGAAGGAGGCAACGGCTGCCTGGGGATAGGCGCTATGCCCAACCAGGACACCTTCGTCACCACCAGCACGCCGGCCACCGAGTGGGTGAGCGGCGCGGTGGGCGGCGGCCACAGCCTGGCAGTGTACAGTGATGGCGGCCTGAGGGCCTGGGGCAAGAACAACAAGGGACAGCTGGGCCTGGGCAACACCACGGATGCCGACACGATGATACGCATAGGCAGCGACAGCAACTGGGTGGCGGCTGCCGCAGGCAGCAACTACAGCCTGGGCATGAAGGCTAATGGCAGCCTCTGGGCATGGGGCGACAACAGCCAGGGGCAACTGGGCACGGGCAACACTACCGACCAGCACAGCCCCGTGCAGGTGAGCGGCACCTGGGCCAGCGTATCGGCCGGGGATGTACACACACTGGCGCTGAAGGCCGACGGCACACTCTGGGCCTGGGGCAATAACAGCTACGGCCAGCTGGGCACGGGCAACTATACCGGCCACAACAGCCCCGTGCAGGTGGGGCAGGACAGCATATGGATAGCCATAAGCGCGGGCGAGGGGCACAGCCTGGGCCTGAAGGCCGACGGCACGCTATGGGCATGGGGATCGAACCTGTA
>JAFDXN010000022.1 GCA_018267915.1 Bacteroidota bacterium
CTCGAAAATAAAGACATATATTTTTGCTGACGTCATCACCTTCCTAAAAAGGAAAAGTTGGGCCAAAAAAGTTGGTCAAAAAGTTCGTCCGTCTCTATAACACACAAGGTTCGGTTAACCAGCACCATCCTGTGATGATGTATTAACATAAAAAGTGTTCATAATATCGATGCCAAGTAACAGGGCTTATGGCTTATATGGACGGACGAACTTTTTGACCAACTTTTTTGGCCCAACTTTTCCTTTTTAGGAAGGTGATGACGTCAGCAAAAATATATGTCTTTATTTTCGAGGATATGCATTTTTGAGAGAGATATTTTTTGCTGACGTCATCACCTTCCTAAAAAGGAAATGTTGGGCCAAAAAAGTTGGTCAAAAAGTTCGTCCGTCCTATTTTACAGTCCTAAACATGGAACAGGATCGATTACACGTAGGGCACAATACATATCCAACTACAGCGTGTAGCTATACTCGATAGACGACATGATTTGTTTATTCGTCATGAACAAATTACATAGACAAACCAACGATTCCTGAAGCATGGCGAGCGGACATTCTGTCCTTACTCTGCAGGGGAGTCGCCACCCGCATTCTGATCGACACTCAGACTGAAAGTGGTCACGTACGACGATTCGGATGCCAAGTAAATGCGCAACTTGACTTCTGCGGAAATGATAACGTTCGAAGCGGACTTGGATAAACCTCCTACATTGCACGACGAACAGGTCCATGCGTTGTTGGACGAACATCCTCGTTTGCACGGCGGCGGTGCAATGTAAAACGTAAGGCCTTCGCCCAAATTGTGTGGCGGATAGTAGTCGTACACCCGCGACTGCAGCTGCTGGTCTATATCCGCTTTGATCGATGGACTGATTGGAAGCTCTCCTTCGAGAAGATGGCTTTTGTGTTTTTCAAAAGTTTCTTTGAAGATGCGGTAGGTATCGTTGCGTCGTTCCATTGGTATCATGCTCAAAACCATATGACGCATCACCTTGTCTCCGATGGCGTACTCGCCGTGTTCTGAAATTTTGCGAGCTCTGGTAGTCCACAGATGTCGCGGAGTCAGAAGATAACCCATGGACAGCTGGATGCTATCCGGGTGGAACGAGCGAACGTTGGCCTGTTGCTTCGAAAGCAGCATGAACGGCTCTGAGTCGTCGTAACCGTCATCGTAGACGACAATGCGCGGTGTCACGCCCAGCGGTTCGCGTGGCGGAATTCTTGCCGCGTAATAGATGTTGCTCCGAAGAACCTCTTCTGATCGATGTGTTGAGTATACCACGTCTTTCTCGGGGCTAACAAACGGACTGGTCCTGCCTTCCAATGCACCACCGAATACAGTGTTCAAACTCGTGATTTCAGGCGTGGCAATCAGGAGATCTCCTGTGTAATTTGATGATACGTTGCAAAGTTCCACGGTTTTCAGTCGATCAAATTCGTATCCACATCGAGAAGTGATCTCCAGGTTTCCAGACACCTCGCCTTCAGTAACAGCGAGATCCATCGCTGTCTTGAGCTCTTCTTTGGTGATTTTCATGACCACGGGGTTTCCCGCAGTGGGGGTTGGTTCCACGGCTCTCGCAAATACCGATACATTCAAAATGTCTTCGTACAACAGACTTTTGATCTGAGGCGGTTTTGCCCAATCATCAAAAATCACGTCTCTGCTCGGAAAACTTCCGGCCGTTGGTTTCGTCATGGCAACTACTGTCGTACTCGCACCTTTTCGACGCTGGGAAATGGAAGACACACCAGACGTGGATGAACTTGATACAGACGTCGCCTTGCCCGTCGTTCTGGAAACTGGATGAAATGCTCTGCTGGCACGACTCATTCTGAAGATGATAATGAGGTGTGCCAATTAACCTGGCAAAATACAATCGAACAACACCGCTACCACCACAACCACACTATTACACCACTGTATTTTCCATCAAACTTGCGAAAATAAGATTTGTTTTATTTTCTATTCGTGTGTTAATGAGACAACAAAATGAACATTGCATGCAAAATTGAAATCGCCCAGAGTGTATGATTCTCAGTCTGTGATAATTGTGAGACTGGAAGGATATATACTGTATACATGAGACATTGCCATAATTGGCGTGTTTTGTTTTTTCATGTATCCGTCAAGTCCGAGGTAATTACGAGCAGCATAGTATTGTTCTTCTTTTGGAGTTCTGACAAAATCCGTGTGTATGATTTTCCTGCCGCTGACGATGCATTGGTAGAACCAGGCCAACGCAGCGTTTCTGTCTCCGCGTAAACGGTCTTGATGTTTATCCAGTTGGGGGCGTGTGGCTGCGGCGGATACGTTGATTTCTATGGTTCGTGCAACTACACGAGCAAATTGCGTTCGCACATCATCGTCTTCAATAAAATGATTCAGTGTTGTAGCATTGCTCAGATGAGGGACTGATTTTCGGATGTCGATCATGGACAGTGATGCCGCTGTGGATACTGAATCTTGCAATTCCAACTGTCCCGTAAAAATAACGCTGTTATGAAATTGATACATCTGACGCATTTGTTGAATCTCGAGCGACTCCAAAGCATGGTTGATGAGTATGTAACTGTACTCATTCAGTAAGTCGATAACATCGCTCGATAGAGTGCGTTTGATGTCGGCTGGTATAATAGGTTCTCCGAGAACCAAACTACCTTCACCACTCACGGATGAGGAAGTCATGTAACTTTTGTTCAACGCGTCCAATGCTATGGCCAGAGTCTCCCGGTTCCCTTCAGTCATTAATTTCATGGGTTTGGTCCAGTGTGTTGTGTAGTTCTTGAATACCTTACTGGGGTCGTCGGACTGCGAAAGAAAACTGGCGACCCGCTTTCCAAAGATGGTAACCGGATGAGAATCGATTTCACGGAGCCTTGTGCCAAGAGACTTCATCACAGCTTCCATGTTCTGTATCATCGATGGCGTCAGGTACGTTTTTGATGTACTAGAAGTACCAGAATCATCAGACACAGAAATTCCCTCTGTACCGTCTTTCGCCATCTTTTTCGTACTTAACGATTCCGTCGTGCTTTGAGAGAAGATCGGCATGCTGTCAACATCAGCAACTTTAATTGGTTCGGATATACTGTTGCTGGTGTTGGACACTCCAGATTGTGTGCGTTTTGGTGCGATTTCAACCGCCGGTTTTTTCCTTTTTCCAGTACTATACAATGTTTCAGGTGCCGCTTCAGACCATGTGGTTTGTTCGGCCTCGCTATCGCTATCATTTTCGCTGCTGCTTTCTGTGTTAACATGCATAGAACGTGGGGCTTGTACATAGGATTCCGTGATCTTCTTCAGTCGACTCGAGGACCGTTTTGGTGCAGGGTTTTCATCCGCCTTTCTCCTCTTGGAACGAGGAACAGTGCGCTGTACCGGAGGAATACTCCCAACTTTAACAGGAGACCCCTGTTCTGATGTTATGGTAGTGGATCTGAAAAATCCATGTTCCGCCATATGCGTGTCTAAATCGACTCGATATTTATCGTCACCTCTATCATCGACGCAATAGTTCTGTCTGTTTCTGGTATTGTTCGCGCGTACTTTGTCTACTACAGTACATTGGACGTATATCAAAGATAAAACAGATCATAAAAACCAAAAACAATCAGACAGAGAATTTTGTGACCACAACGTTCTGCATCCCCTTTCCGCGATATCCACGGCCCCGGTTGTTGTAGAAACCACCGCGTCCTCTAGATCCCGGATAGCGAATAGGAGGATTTGGATCGATCGGCGCCTGCGGATTGACATCTCCATCAGACGACCTGTTCCAAGATCTCACGCCAAAAATACTGGTTGTCGACGTCTCTCCAGCGGCCGGAGCATGCATGTCGGCAGGTTTTCCATCAAAACCTGACTGATTTCCAGCATTGACACTGCTTTCAGTGTCAAAACCTCCACTGTTATTGGTAGAGAGCATCTCTTCCATACCATCATAGCTGCCGGTGCTGGTGGTCATGTCAGGTCGGTCTTGATTGTCGTATCGAGACGAACCGGAAGTATCGTTACTGCTATCGAGGTGTTGAACATCATGACTATAGTTGGAGTAATTCAGTGGCGCTGTCGATGGTCTTTCGTACGGACTACCTGGACGTCTTCCGTCCGCATACTGATAGCGGTTATTCTTGAAGGGAGATGATGATGTATCAGCAAATGTCCGTTGATCAGATGAAGCGCCTCCAAACTGAACGTAACCATTCTGTTGGTTGTTGGAATATTCTCCACTACCATCATTGCCATACTGTCTAGCATCCTGAGAATTCCAGGCGTATGGGTTGGGTCTGTTGAATGGATGCAGATCGCGATTGTGAACCTCGTGTCGATTGACGTAGTAGACGGATCGGGGATGTGTAGTATAGCGATATCCACCGCGACGACCGCGCACCGTTCTGTGTGCAGAGAACGATTCGGGGTAATCATCGTATCGCCTAACGTTACGAGGCGGTGATCTGGGTCTTCTTCCATCATAACTACGACCAGATCTGTTGGGTGGTGATGGAGATCTCGAAGGCGATCTGGATCTCGAGTAACGACGGGATCGGGGGGAACGGCTGCGGCGATCGTCATTATCATAACGACCACGAGGTGACGGAGATCGCCCACGACGACTGTCTACTCTTCTATCGGTTCCAGTCTCTGCAATACAATATCAGAATATTCCAATTAAAAACGATTCCGCAATATACCCAATAAGCGGAGTAACCAACATCACAAATACCCACCGACCGACGGACCCTTCGATTCTTTTGTCTTCGAAGCGGGTGTAGAATCCGGATCTTCGTCGTCGGTAAACACCTTCTTTCGCGGCGCGCGCTCAAATTGAATCACTTCAGCGTCCTTATGACGCTCGTTGTAATCGGCGGCGGTAATGGGAGGCTCTGCCGCTTTCCACGCATTAAGCGTCTCGAAAAAAGCCATCATCAACTTCTGATTCTCTTTCAACAAATCCATGTCTACCTGCTGCATAATCAGCTTCTTCAATCTCGTAAACTCCACTCCGCTAATGACATCGGCCGTTTTCAGGCCGTGCAACCACAACTGCATCTGAAGCACTCCTCCAAAAAACACCCCGCCGATGATCTGCACGGGCCCTCTTTTCTCCTGCACTTTGAGTTGAAATTTCTCCACCAAAGGCTGTTGCGTAAAATGACAGCTGCCTTCCACGTAGTTCGCCTCGTTCTTCTGCTCACGGATTTTTTGCTGCAATCTCTGAACCA
This sequence comes from Bacteroidota bacterium, assembly GCA_018267915.1. Classification (GTDB taxonomy): domain Bacteria; phylum Bacteroidota; class Bacteroidia; order Chitinophagales; family Chitinophagaceae; genus MKUN01. The sequence goes on from JAFDXN010000022.1 coordinate 5,227, forward strand.
GCGACATCTTCACTCAACCAATCGAATAGTATACTGAACTGCTTGGTGAAATTTTTTTCACATTGCATTTTTATGGTTCCTTGAATTTTACATTTCCGAAAATGGAAATTTTATTTGTTTCTAATAAGGAAATTTCTGCAATTGTTTACGAACTACTGCGAACAGTGTACAAATCAGCAGGAACCACTCCGTTGTGGTGTAAAACATGAGAAAAGTCATGATAATTGGAACAGCGGGGCAGACTCTGATGCACTGCCACGAGTTTCGGGATGTTGTTCACAACGGAAGACGATGAACCAGGACAGCGCTTGCTGGAGTTCATGCAAACACAGGGAGACAAGGATCCGACGCCGGAGCAGGGGTCTCGTTCAACCATTTCCTCCAAAATGGGCTCGTTTTCCAGTGTCTCATCGTCAGAGTAATCGCTGTCGGAAGAATAGCAGTCGTCCTCGTGAGCGTGATCGATGAAATTGTCGATCACGTATTCCAGGTGATTCTTGATTGTTTTGGAGTTGCTGTATGCCAACGTCATGTAGTAAACGCGGTCCTTCTGGAGCAGCTGACGGTGTTCTATGTCGGTGCAGACACACAACAGAGACTGGCATACAATGGTCGCTTCCACCAAACGGCGGACACTGACCAGAGCAGTCTTCTTTGCATATATTGGATCGATGCGTATCGCACTTATGTACGCATCGTACGCAGCTGCGTAAAACTGATCCATGTTCTTGTTGTGGTACTTGGCATGTCCAGCGACCCGCTGTGCTCTGATCGGATCTGAGGCCATGGATCCAATGTAGCTCATGAGACTCAGAATGTCCTGGATTTGTTCGGCATTGAGCACACCATCGACAAATTCTGCGCGCATGATCGCTCCGAGACTTTCGTTCTTCAGGAAGGAGTCTTTCAGCAGTTGCTCGATCTTCAGGAGCAGTGGATGTACAAATGAGTAGCGCTCTTCTGTGCTCATGTCAGGCATCTGGAACATCACTTTCGGAGACAGCAACGACCCGCTGTCACTGACATCAATGACTTCGCTGGAGCTGCAAATGTTCCCTAGAAACGACATGAACATCGACAGTTCAAAAGGGGCCTGAATATGTTTCACGTCTTTCGGATTGTGAAACCACCAGATGAGCCTGTTCATCATTCGGTGTGTGCGGGCAGCGGCCACTCTCAGAGTCGTGACGTCAGATTTTCCTGTCTTTACATTGGGAATGGAAACGGTCTGCTGCTGGATCAGTTCAGACGTGGCTTTGACGGAATCCATTGCTTCCTCGGACACTTCGGTTGCAATGAGAGCAGAGTTCATGTCTTCCACAAAACCATCGATCTTCTTCTCTGTTTCAGCGATCAACATCACTCCTTCGTTGGAAATGAGCGTTTTCGAGGCGTTCAAATCGTACTTGACGGTGTTGGCAATGTTCTTCAACTTATCGAGTTCTTCTTCGGCCGCAACGGTCGATTCTGGCGTGTGTTCTTCCATCAAGTTCGCAATGTTCTTGATCTTGGACTTGATCACCCTGCCCGTTTCGACAATGGTTTCTCTGATTGAACTTCCAACTCCAGAAAAGAATTCGGACGCCTTCTGCATTGTGCCCGATACATCAGACGCATCGTCCTGGGCATCGGCCTGGATCTGGGCTTCTACGGCACGCAATTCCTCTGCCTCCAACAACTGATGTCGATGTGTGTTGAGTTCGTCAAATTGAGACCCCAAAAACCGTCTGAACTTCTCAAAGTTGTCCACGTCCTTCTGGATGTCTGAGCTGACGTTTCCGCCGTGTGCTCTGTGACCGCGATGTCCAGAATTCATAATCGTCTCCGCAAAAGACGCGCCAATGCTCTGTACGGGAGTGATTCTCTCCGGCCAGATGACCGATTTCAGCAGGGCCATGTGGCATGCAAATTCCACTTCGTTATGGTGGTGATGATGCGAGTACTGTTTCAGAATGCAGCTGATGGACTTGTTCGCGTATTCTTCATCCAGCCCCATAAACGCAACGATTTCTTTTTTGCGAGGCTCTAGTTTGGCCAGAAGTTTCTTGCGTTCTTCGACAGAAAAACAGGTGCCTCCGCTGTTCATGAAGTAGACGGCACGTGCCAACTCCATTCCCTCCATGTCAAGCGAATTGATCAACATCTGATTGATTCCAGCGAATTGGGTGCAATGGTCACGAGATTCTGTCGAGTGCCACTTGTATTTTTTCTGTATGGGACAGGGAGGCCTCACGACACGACTGACGGAAATCGCATCTCCTGCGTACTCCGTCAACTCCAACTCGTTAGGAACATCGCCTACGCTATCACAGTCTGAATCTGGCATATCCAGAGATATGACACCTGTATTTTGGCTACTGGCTTCGATTTCCGGTGGCTTTCTCCCGACGATTTTGACGCTCGAAACGGACGGTAAGTCTTCGGAGTCAGATGTCTCTTCTGTGTTATCTTGAATAACATTGGTGACGACGACTTCTTCCGTAACAACCGGTTCTTCGAAATCGAACAGTTCCGGGTCGTGTATTTCGATACCGAGTTTCTGCAGCGTTGCTTGAGGAATGTGTTTCATCCTGCACAAATCGTCCCATTGGGTCATGTAACGGTTCCTCTCGGTTTCATTACCACCGCACTTGCAATCCACAATACGCTGGAATATTACGAATCCATCTGATTCCGACTCGCACGGAAGACTCAGAATATCTCCCGTAAAATCCTTGTCGGTAATATCGGGGAACAGAGAACAGTCGCCCGACACATGAACCTGCACACCGTCAGAACGTTTGGTGTCGCACATTTGCTGTTGCTTTTTCCACACGCTCTCAAAAGTCATTGTTCTGACTAGCTTTTTGGGCGCAACATTCTTCAGTCCATGAATCACCTTGTAAGGCGGAACTATGAGTGTATTGGTGGTAGTCATACCAATACAAAACAAAATGGATGTTCTAATATGGTACCTGACAAACCACTACCGTCTTTCTGTACTCTTAATTAAAGAAATAAACCTGTTTTGGATTTTGATAACAGTTTTTATTTTTATGCTACTTGTCAACTTAAAACCATAAGAAATTGGTAAAAATTTACTTCTTCGTTTGTGCGTTCACTCTCGGAAAAGAAGATCCAATTGCGCGAGTCAACACATTTTCATCTGTCTCAATGAGCACCAGGACCAAACAACCACCCCCTTCGGCAAGACTAGGCCTTTTTCTGCAGCCTGCGCAAGTGAAAAAACAACTACAATCCGATTCCATCGTTAAGGTCGGCGACAGCGCTGTGAAGGTACTGACCATCGCCAGCGACTGTGTGATTGCCGAAGTGATTGCAAACGCCTGCTTGAACTCCATGAAACGCGACAGCAATACGCTGGAGTACGGTGATGTCGTGATGGCCATCAGTGGACAAAACGCTGATGTGGATATCAGCGGGACCTTCAACATGGGCATTTCTGGAGGCTCGCATCTGCATCGTGAAGCAGATTCGGATGTTCTGCAGCAGCTCAAGTCCTGAGGATGAATTGACAGACAATTGATGTTATTATGTGTTTTGCGCGAATCATTTTATTGTCCTTCACTTTTTCCGTGAATCTATCATGAATACAAATACATTAACACCCGATTTTCTGTTTTCAATTTAAAAAATTCGTTTGTTCAAATAAATCACCAATACTTTCCAAGTGTCATTCATTTCATTCAGTTCATCGTCATGGCGCACCTGAAGATAATCAATCTCGATGGCAAGACGATGGAAAACTGGTTCAATGAACTTGTCATGATCGAGTTTCTAAAGTCAGAATTTTTTGCTCCCATCGAACTCGAAACGTTCCATTCCAATTTCGTCGCTTCGCTACACCACACCCCAGATAAGATTCTGCAGGTGTTTGATGCTGGACGATGTGGAATTGCCAGAGCGCTGTATCTGATGCTCCGAGAAGAACGCATTCATTGTCATGTGATCCTCGGAGCGGAAGATATCGACGTGGCGAAACAGTTGGCAAAAACCATCAGATCAAAAATATCGAGCTACAGGGCGGTTTCGTCTGGGTTCTCTGAAGTTCTCCAGAAAACTCGGAAATCCATCAAGAAGAATCTGCACTTTCACGAAGTTAGAGAATCGCGTACAGATGACGTCGAACGAGAAAAGGAGATGCGTTTTGTGGAGAACATAAATCGCGTCATTATGGATCTGCATCAGAGACATCGTATTGTGGTCATATGGCCGAACATGGGAGATGTCATGGCTTTTCTCAAACGCTCTGAAGGTACTTACAAGAAGCTGAAAGAAACCGTCAGCAAAGTACACGATCCAACGACGGGAGAACCGGGTATTGCTGGAAAGACGGCCATATTGTACGATTTCATGACTTCACGACATCTGGAAAAAAACAGCGGTTTTGGACCGTTTTATGGAAACAAATTCATTGGTGACGATGCTGATGTACAGCAATGGTTATCCAACTCTACAAACGTCGATAACATTGTCTGTACCAACATAGAGAATGAAATGGACGGATGGAACTTGGTATGGGCTATTGTGGTCCTCATTCCATCCGCCGATGCGAGCGTTGACATTATGATTACGCACAATAACATCGTTTCCATCGGATCCAAGGATTTTGAGACATGTATGGTTGGCGACGTCGCTCATTGGAGATTTGGAATGCAGCTTGAGGCACAGGATTTTGGCGCAGCGCCCAGAGTCATGCTGAAGTTGAAACATAAGGCGGATTTTACTGGCGAGGTGCCTGTGCATATTCGAGGGAAGTTGTGGATCGAACCGCATGTGTCCATGTCTTCAAGTGATTTCTACAAGGCGTTGGCAATTCCAGCGGTTTTTGGATCGTCTCGTGAAAGCGACACACTGAGCACTGTCACTGGACGTGGTTTGGATATGTTGGTAGGAATATTTGCAGACGAATATTACGTTTGTTTGATCGATACCATCAATTGTCTTACATCGACACACAGACCGTATTATGTCTGGTGGTTGTGTGATACCTCGTTGTGGGCGCCGTATCTTACTGCACAACAGGAGATTGTCCAGGGCGGTCCAAGGAAGATCACTTCTGTGATTACATCAACTCATACACGTCATGCGAAGATGATATCACAGGCGGTGATCAACAGCTGTACACAGTTTCCCAACAGCATGGAATCGGACGTTGGACAAACAGTGCTTCTGTCTGCAATTGGTTGTCATGCAAATTACAATACGAGATTTATTGAATTGTTTCAGCAGTTGCAGAACGTGCATGAATCGGAGATTGTTGCTGAACTCAAACCATCGGATTTTGCTGCTGTTGTGAAAGAATGCAAGAAGGTTATCATTTCTGCAACCAACATTCACGGAGAACCGAGAAAACGCGGCACCATATCAGCCCTGCAGAAATTTTCTGTCATTGTCATCAACAATCACTGGATTAGCTCCTTCCATAGTGCTGTTAGCGCAGTGGCCATGCTCGCGGCAATTAAGGAGTTCGTGAACACGAATCCAGTTGTGGTTGCATTCATGGTCGATCCCTGCGTACAGGATGGATCGCATGAAGATTTTCTGAGACTCAAGTGGATGACGGATGAATTTCGTAGGGCGGTGGCAGGATGGAAACTGCTTGCGAGGAGCACTCCGCTTGATCCACAGCGAGCGTTTGTCGTGAAACCGGTTGATATTGATGAAAGCAACGATCCGCTTTTTTTCGGAATATACGGTCTCAATACTCCGAACAGAATGAACGTCGATCTTGCTTCGTGTCCGTTAAATATCGCACCGACCGATTCTGAAACAATGTTGGTGCAGATTCACTCGGAAAACACCAGACCCAAGCCTGTCTTCGATTTCAATTTGGAAGATGATGGTAGTATCATCGAAATTCCATCACCGGTGGCCTTCTCTGGAAATGAATGTATTCAGGCAACGCCGCTGGTTTTGTTTGACCATGGAAAGGCTAGTGATGAAATTTACTCACCACCAACACCAGCTGAAGTTTTGTATGCAAAACAGTTGGTCAGCGTAAGGTTCGGAAAAATGATTGAACGTACCGAAAATCATGAAGAGCAGATGCAGTTAGCCGTTGAATCCACTCAAGCATGGCAGGCCATTGATGATCTGGTCGCAAACAATCCAGTCAAACCCCCGCTCGTACCGCTTGTGATCGATGTCAGTCCAGAGAACGTCAAAAGGCTCTCTCGTGATGCTCGTGACCTAGAAAAAACCATTCAAATGTCTAGTTTGACAGATGATGCGAAGAAGCTCTCCAGTGATATCATTCTTCTGGCAATACTCCACCCGCTTCTCAAGAGCGTGCATGATGGATTGGCAGGTACCATTTCGGCCATGTCGTCGCACAAACACACTAGCAGTTCGCGTGCTATTGTACTTGGACAAGATTACAAGGACGGTTTTTCCAATCTGAAAACAGTCACTCGTCGTGTAAAACAACTGCTGATAGAGGCTGAAAAAGCAGAAGAACTCGCTAATCACTATAATATCGAACAAGCCCTGCGCATCAAATACCTGCCCATCATATCCGCGCTGTTCAACGTCATCCGTGCGGAACTGAAGAAGATCGAACATATCGAAACTTTGGGAGATGGTGGTTTGGACGAGTACCTCGTAACGATGAAAGCATTTTCGGAGGATTTTCTACGACAGCTGCGTGGTTTCTGTCGTAAAAATAGAGAGTCGATGGCATCGGCATACAGACGCATGGAAGCTGTGGTACTGCTCTTGAATTCCAACGTAATCGACGCGCTGGAATCGATGGAAGTGTTTTATGGACCAGTAGGATATGCGGAGAGCAATGTTATGACTTCGCAGAAGATGATGGATCTGTACGTCACGCACGAATACGACCGTCTGCTCCAGAGAAGCACAGACAGTATCAAACTGTATGCAACCGTTTCTTCGATCTACTTGCACCAACTATCGGCAGAATACGAAAGTCTGGCTCGTCGAAAGATGAACGATTCAACGATTTCCAACAATATCGACGTACTCAAAAACTCCTCAGACATGGCCAAGGCCTTGGCTGCGCTGAAGATGCAAGCTTTTGTGGATGATACAGCAAAAAAAGTGGTACAATCGGCTCTGCTTCGATCATCTGTGATTCTGGAAACGGTAAACGATGCAACGCCACCTGGAAAATACGGAAGAGTCGTTCGAAAGATCGACTGGAACAAAATCGAGTCCAGCCCTGTGGCGTTGGATGTTCGACATGATCAAGTGGAACGTTTCATTCGCAGTTACGAATCATTCAGACCTGGAATGGTGTTTGCAAGCAAGAACACCACCATGCGCTACCTGGTATGCACAGATCAGGACGTTCCCATTCCCATAACAGAACTTGCCGTGCCGTGTGGATCTGATGCGTTTAAAACGCAGAATGAAACTGGTGTAGTAGCCAAGTCTGTGGATGCGTTCACCGCTAAACACTGGAGGCGTGAACTGCCAGAGGGTGTATTCAAATACGTTGCGCGCCTGATTGCAGACTCTCCGCAAATCTCCTCCAAAGATCCTATTACGGGAAAAAATGTGGCTGAAATAGATTTGATGATTCCGGAAGGATTCGACAATCTTGCCGATTGGTTACTCAGTCCTCTTGTAACGGATTCCAAAAATCGAAGCGTCGTTCAGATCGCCATGGATCATTTGGAACAACAAAGGCCGCTCATCTGTAGCAAGAAAACGGAGATCATCGGAATCGACGGGAAGCCCGTAGACACCGAATACGTAGATACCATAGTTCATCTGTGGGGCGATTTTTTGGATGCCGTGCGTGAAACCTACGGTTCGGAAAAGGCTAAGGAAATTAGTACTTCATCGGTCCAGGGTTACAATCCAAAGTATATGCGAACGATCACCGAAGTTCTGAAGCATGACGAAGATGTTCTTTTCGCTACGAACAAATTAGTGTCTACGTCTGTGTTATACGCAGCGGCTTCGGTTCGTATGCCTAACGATTCTATTATCATGGATGTCAGATACGAGATGTTCAAGAATTTTCCGTTTTGGTGGAAAGACCAGCGTATTTACCGTTGTGTACCGGCTCTTCCTAACGTAGTTGATGGAATTGTCGTGAAGATGTTCGAAGACAAACAAAAACCATCTGATGGAATATCATCTTTTGATGATGAAATCGTAGAAAAATTGGGACGGATGTTCATCAACACGTTCAAAACCGCTGTTCACGACTCGCTACCATCAAGTTTTGATGTGTCGGAGTTTCTGAAACGTTACTGTTACGACATCAATCGAGGTAGCCACGACAACGCCATGTTCACCAACATCGACTTTTGTGTGTTCGCATTGATACGCAAGTTGTTGGATCCAGAAATAGCCACCGTTCTTAACAACCAGAGCGCGACTTGTATCATCGGATCTGATTGGAGCGATCATGAAGACATGAACCAGGTTCTGGTTGATTGTATGAGGACTGCTTCTACAGAGCTTTTTTCGTACAAAAAAAGAATCGAACATGGCTCGGGCAATACCGAAGCCGATGGCATTGAGCTGGATACTTTGGACGTTATGTTCAACACCATTCCGAACATTTCCATAGCGTCGATCATGAGCATGATAGAAAATACGCTGAAGTATCACTCTCCCAAGCGTCAGAGTCTCATGAACAGAAAGGTTTCATTGATGGTCCGATCGATGTTCAACGGTCGCACCGACGTCACACAAGACTACGAAACGATGAATGCTCAGGCATACACCGCAGCATTCGTACTGGCGCTGTGCAATATCATCACATGGTCATTGAATCACGGAATCCGTCTGTCGTATTACTTTGTCAGGGACGATAGTGAAAAGGCTATGTTGACACAAACCTTTACCATGAAATTGACACAGGATTTGTACGACCATTTCATTCGAACCGTTAATGCATACGATTTTGCTGAACTCTATTCGATGTGGAAGGACGAGACTTCGCATTCTTTGTGGGTTAGTACTAGCACGTTCTTCGGACATCGACTTATCGAAGAGCCGGCCACTACCGCCGCTCAAGAAATACAGATGATCATCGACCAATCGAAGGACGAGACGTACGAACGCACCCCAATGAGTCTGATTGAACTCGCATGTATTGATCCTGAGAAATTGCGGCATTATCATCAGAACCACGGAGATAGTCATCAAATTCGACCGTTTTTCGAGATGTACTTTAAAGGTCTATTCCTATCTCCAGAGCAATATCAGTCTCTTGTGACCTACAGAAACAGCATGGATGTGGAAAGTTTCGTCGGAGATGCGGAGTATGAAGGTGATACATACCGCGCGTCTGTTGGTATCGGTTTGGAGCCAGAAGAAGCGGATGAATCGGATGAGTCGATCGATGACTCCGAAGAGGAACAAGAACTGAAAGGAGAGTCCGTGTTTACAGAAAAGGAGGTTTCTATTATGAATACTACGATTTCTGTTGAAGTACCACCAACCGCCCCAACAAGACCTGTGAACATTCTGGTTCCAAGAAGAAAACGTCAGATATCTCCTCCTTCTTACGAAGCAGTTCCTGGTAAGAGACTGCAAACCCCGGATTTCATCAGAGCTCCTGATTTTGTAGAGATTACTCCAGTTGTTATTGCCGAGAGACGCTCGCGCACTGCAAAAGATGTGGCTTCGATGTCCAGGGAGTTTGTGGTTCCGCCTGTCACAAGCAGCGGTGTAACTGATGTTCCTGCCATGCACAGTCGCCTCTCCACTGGAGAGACCAACACCGACGTACTTTCGAGCATCACTCGTGCGCTGGAGAATGACCTCAGAAACATCGATCGACTCAAAATGGCGACGAGTGTTTCTGAAGAATCGCGGTTGCTTCCACAGGAACTCAGACACGTCGAGGATGCCCTGCTGGACCAATTGCTGCAACGAACTCCCAGTAGTATGACCATGATCGTTTCCAAAACCGAAGTTGTTCTGAATTCCAAGTGATGCTACACAGTAAAAACGTTTTTTGCTACATTATCTGTATAATTTCAAACACATACCAATATACAATAACAGCTGAGAATAATGCGAATAAATGAAAGTGTATTCAATTGGATTGAAGTGATTTTGTGTGGTGGATGGATTTGCATAGACTATGGACTGATAAACTGCGTCTTGGCGAAAACGACGCAGGGTCTGGTTCAGAGTACTACCCAAGTATGGAAAGACGACTCAATCTCGCTGCCTTGAAAGATGATGTCGAAAGAAACACGAGAAATAAGAAGTTCCTTGCCCAATTGAAGGAAAAATTGGCCAGGCGAGGATGGCGCGAGAATGATATCAGAGACCTGCCGATGGTAATGACAAGTCTGAAGACCAACGCCGATGGATCTCTCGAAGGTCCGCTATGGATATCGACTTCCGAAACCCTACAGAACGACTGCGTTCGATTGATGATGGAACGAGTCGAGAAAACCAGAGACAGACTCGCCCCTGTGATGTATACGATTACCAAAATTTTCTTGGACGATTTTTCCTTGGTGATTCGAGGAGTCGAGGAACACAGCGTGCAATGTCGCGTCAATTGGGCATACAATAGTGTCCACGCTGAAATTAGTGGTATGACACTGGCGCTGTCCCCTATCACGCCGACTACCGAGATTCCAAAAAAACCGCTACTTACTGACGAAGAGCAGGACATACTGGATTTCTTGAGAGGACTTCCGGCGGAAAATCTGTCCAGCAAATCCACTCCTCTGACGTTCGAAGATACCATTCCGAGAGCGAGAGCATCGCCTGTCAGAGGGTCCACTCCAAAGACGGCGACGCCTCCTGTTACAGGCACGAAACCCAACGTACCACCACGAACGCCTGAAGGAAAGGTACCTCCGAATCAGCAAACACCACCGAGTTTCACAACTCCTGTTAGTGAATCTCCGTTCAAAACGGTAGTCGTTCAGAGAGAAAAGGCTCCGGTGAAACCCAACTACCGCAAGATCTTTGAACAGTACAGGAGCATGACACCACTCGCATCAACGCCGTCATCGCGAGATATGGGTCCGAAAGTAAAGGAGAATTTTCTCTACTCTCCTTCCTCTACGATTGCCATGATATCGAACGTAAATACCAAGGCCGTCGGAGGCAAGCCTAATACACCTGTCGAATCTTTAGGCGAAGGAAAACAAGCGTCTTCTATTGTGAATGTCTATGATAAGTACGGTGGTATGATTTCTTCGTTTGATATGAGAAGTATCAACCAGACTATTTTCAAGTCGATTGAAAAATCGAACACATTGATGTACCAAAAACCGATCGAGTCGTCGGCATCGAATGTCAGCGTGTCGGATGACGTTCGTTTGATTTTCTTTCAATCAGTCGAACAGGCCATCAGGAATGTCGAAATGACATGGATACTTACAATCAAAGAACCACCTAATGATGAAGGGGTGATAGTAGAAGAACGGATGCCTGAAATCGAACAAAGAAAAAGTACAATGGAAGAACTACTGGCCGAAGTAGAAGAATACCGGACGGGTGTCGGTGGCAAGCAAATAAGTCCGAAGGTGAAAGATATTGTCGAAAAAGATTGGACGACGTTCAGTTTTATGTTGGTTGATGGAATTTGGACGAATCTGTCATCCTTTATTGAAAGTAACAGAACTGAATACGTCTCAACGAACGACATTCATGCCGGATTGATTGGTACCATTGAAAAAGCATTACTTTCCGTTCCAGCTGGAGTCAATAACGATAAGTTACGACTTCTCCTTGGCGTATTGGACAAACCAAAAGTCTTCCTCGGTACAGAACCTCCATTCATTGAAAAGAGTATGAAGTCTGTCACTGCTCGAGAGAAAATTCTTACGACTATGAAGACTGCGAGTACTATCGTTACAACACGTTCTCTGTCGAATGATGATCTTTCCAGTAACATAGTACCTTCCATGTACACCGTACTACTAAGGGAGGGACCAACTGAATTTTTCAATCATATCATACTCTCTCAAGTAGATTTCTTCGAGGTTCTCGCTCACAACTATTCTGGAACGACAAATAGGGTTCGTATCGAATCAAAGGTTCGATCGACACAGATTGCTAGTGAGGCGATTCCTGCTATGAAGGAACTACTGAAGAAAACAAAAAAGGGCATTAAATTGACTAGAGAGTCTTTGAGAACTGAAGGAAGTTCATTACTACGAGATTTTTCTGCCATCATTGAAAGGAAATCTTTTATCAAAGACACTGTCAGTACAAGAAGATCCACAACTGATTATGGAGAATTCGTGAAATCCATCGAGACGGAAGAACAAATCAAGAAACGCATCTATACGAGATCCTCGGTTAAATTACCTCTTACACAAAATGAAATGGAATCCATTACCGTTTCTTTCAAGCGTTCTCGTGCTTTTTGGTCAGAGGCTTTTCAGTTCTGGGCCGGAATTTTTATTCGTGACATCGAATTACTCAACGAAACTCCGTACCTAGAGGCATTCTACAGTATGGAAGGATTCACGGCGACATCGAATGATCCAAAGTTTTTCAATTCTTTGAAGCTGCTCATGGCTGATGTGCCCTTTATTCCGAGAGACGTCTCACTGCCCTTTTTACATCAACAGAGCCTACTGAATTTGCTTATGTTTTCTCCGGTGTTCAGATACCTTACTACAATCCGCACAGATCTCCTATCCATTCTCAGATTCTACGAGGGTCAGGTCTACTATTGCATGGATTACATCAAACTATACGAACAATGGAGACGCGCTGCTATGATTTCGATCGGAATTCAAGCAGGTTCTGAAGACGTGAACGTCAAATTGATGTTGACATCATGTGCAATTGCGATGTACTGTACACAACAGGTGTTGTACTTTTCCAAGATGCTGCGAAAATCATACAGCATTTTTTTGCATCTCGCGAACGTCATAATTGCATTGAACAATATGCGTTCTGCGATGATGATGAATCCAGAAACTAGTATCAGTGGATGGAAAAACAAATGGAACGAAAACCTCATAAGAGTGAACCGATTGGACAATGACTCTCGGTTCATGTTCAGTTTGCTTACAACTCGATTAAGTCCAAAGGGTGAATCTGAAAGCGCACAGAATCCATACGCTACATTTTACGAGAAGTACATCAAGATCGCATCAGATCCGACGGATGTTACCAGCATTAATGCGAATAATACCGTTAATGTCAATATTCTTCTGTTCACTAAACTATGGACGGTTTTCAGTACCATGTACAAGGACATACTTGGGGACACATTGAAAGAAACGATAACATTGTATGACAAGAAATTCACTGATCATTCTGATGAGGAAATCACGTACAGTGGATTGCTCACGTGGGAAAAATTCAAGTTACAAGAAAATCGGCGGTTGACTATCATCACAAGCCATGTCGCATCTGTTATTGGAAATCTCTCCATTGCTTCGAAATTAGAATACGACGATCAAGTATCTTTGCTCGTGGGTCCAAAATGGCCAAAAGACCTCCTGGTAGAAAGAAATGATACTGAAGCGAATTCCTACAGCGTATCATATGCCTCTGATCTTTCTTCTGACAGTACTACCGACTCCGTTGATCTATCCGGAGATTCAGGCAGCACGACTGACTCGGCGAATATTTCTTCTACATCGTTCTCTTCCGATACAGAAGACGCGGACTCGTCCGGCAGCATCATTCTAGATTCGGTCAGTTACCCTGGTTCTATTTCCGCAGCTCCTACGACACCGGACGCATCCAATTACACAGGCTCCATTTCTTCTGCCCCAGAGCATATCTCCTTTCCTGATGTACCACCAACTACCATCACCACTGTAGTTGGAGATGAAGTTGTCCCGGTGGAATTGGATTGGAATTGATTGTATTTTGGAGGAGTTCGCTGGACACACAACTTTTTCTATGTATGGTAAAAAATAAATGAAGAGTTTTATGATTTATTTCTGATTTACTTTGGTCGTTGCAAGAACCCTTATTAGACCGGCATTTTACAAAAAAGGAAATGTCCATGATTAGTTTCAGTTTTTTACTGCTTTCCGTTTTGCTCTTAGTAGAGTATAGTCAGTCTTTATGTCGCTTAGAAATAGATCCTATCACATTCACTGTTGTGAATGCGTCATGCACAGACAGGATACAGTCTGTGTGGGATGTTCATAATACGTCAATCCACAAAACGATCCTTCCCATTCGATGCATAATTCCGGTCGTGGGTTATCCTGTAAAGCAATGTCAGCAGCAACCGGGCTATACAATAACCTGTATGCCCATGTTTCATGTTGC
>JAFDXN010000023.1 GCA_018267915.1 Bacteroidota bacterium
ATCTTATGGTGGTATTGCCGAGCGTGTTCACCTCTTCCCATTCCGAACAGAGAAGTTAAGCCGCTCATGGCCGATGGTACTGCACCACAATGCGGGAGAGTAGGTAGCTGCCATATTTATTTGAAACGCCTCGTCTTACGACGGGGCGTTTTTGTTTTTATTACCTTAGCAAGTATGAAAGGTATCCTTTTGACCCTGAGTTCTTCTTTTCTGTTGATGAGTTGTGTTACTTATCATATTTCTACTCAAAGCCTGATGGAGCAGTTTGCACATGCTCAAAAAGAAACGAAGACTACATTGTTTATTGCGCCACCCTATGTCTTCTTTCCGGGCATTGTAGACGGTAACAGCCTGAAGGAGATAAAGGTGCTTGATAAGAACGAGCGTGCGTTTATCTTGCCGGTAACAAACCATACAAGCGTTAAGATCACCAAAAACGATGGTGCCCATACAACGTTTTACTTTAATACACTTCTGTTGCAGGACAGTACTATTACCGGAAGTAAGACACACTTCTTCGAGGCGCACATCAGGCCAATAAAATTTATGGACATTGCTAAAATTGAGCTGCAGTAATAATCATCTGTTACCAACTACCATCCAGCAGGTTAATTTCCCCTTTCAACGCTTCGCTGCTTTCAACATTGGTAACGGCATAGTTATTTTGTATTCCCCATAAAATTGTATATGAAGCAGTGCTACCTTTACATAATCATACTGCCACTTCTGCTGCTGAGCTGTAAAAGCCATTTTGAAACTACAACCGAGCGATTTACTGCCGTGAAAAAGGAACAGTCGTTCGAACACGGTAAAAACCTGGTTTTTAATATTTGTGGTCAATGCCATTATAACAAGGATGCTCAGAGTTTTATAGGTGAGGAGATAAAGGACCTACCGCACTTTATGGGGAGGATATACTCAGCCAATCTGACGAATAGCACACGGTATGGAATAGCCCGCTATACAGACGCAGAAATTTATTACTTACTAAAGACAGGCATTGCGAAGGATGGCCGATATGTTCCATACATGATCCGGCCAACGATGGCAGATGCAGACATTAACGATATTATCGTTTACCTCCGATCGGGCGATGACCCGGTAAAGGCTAATGATAAAGTAGTTGGCCAGTCGCATTTGTCGTTCATAGGTAAACTTGCAACTAAAATATCGGGTAAACCGCAGCCTTTGATAAAGAATATAAAGCGTCCATCGCCCGAGGATCAAGTAGCGTATGGGCGGTACCTGGTTGACATCGTAGGCTGTTATCATTGCCATTCAAAAAGTATATTGGGCCTTAAATACACTGAACCGGAAGCATCGAAGGGATATATGGCCGGTGGCATGAAATGGAAGATAGACGGCTATCAAATAAGAGCATCGAACCTGACACCGGATAAGGAAACCGGAATTGGAAACTACACAAAAGTGCAATTCAGGAAAGCCGTGCGCGATGGAGAGGCCCCCGGCAATAGAATGTTGCATTTCCCAATGCGGAGATTTGAACATATGGACGATAAGCAGGTGGATGCTATTTATGCTTACCTGAACACCTTAACGCCGGTGAACCATAAAATTAAAGGCCGCTAAACAGGTAAATGAATGTAGAAGGTGGTGCCGCCGCTGGCATTAGCCTCGAACCAGATGGTGCCGCCGTGTGCGAGTATTATCTGCTGAGTAATAGAAAGGCCAAGCCCGAAGGGTTTTTCTCCGGCCGTGCCTTCCCTTTTTCCCTCGGAGAACATGTCAAATACTTTGTCCCTGATATCGTTGGGTATACCGATACCCTGATCGATAATAGAGATAAGCACAAAATTTTCTTCGCGTACGGCAGTTACTTTTATTTCAACGCCTTCCGGGCTGAATTTGATTGCGTTGATGATGAGGTTGCTGATCGCCCTGTTGAGCTTTTCTTTATCGGCAACCATGTTGCCCAAGGTATCATCGATATTGACGAGCAATTGCTGGTTTTTCTCCACAGCCCTGAAGCGCAATAAGTCGACAGTATTCTTGATTAAGGCTCCGATTTCTAGGGTTTCCTTACTCAGTTGGTCTTTCTTGACAATGTTGGTAGCCTCGAGTATTTCATTAGAAAGCTGGAGCGCTGTTGTACAGGCGTTCTCTATCAAGCTGAGATATTCTTTTTGCTTTTCCGTATAGTTTCCGGTGTTTTCGAGCAGCACACCGGTTATCGTTGAGATAGCCGCGATCGGGTTGCGGATATCGTGCGCCACTGTGCGGAGGATACGGTCTTTCTCCTTGTTGCTGGCCTCCAGTTGGCCAAGCACTTCCTCGAGCCGGTGATTTTGACTTCGGATGTAGGTATTGAGGGTGGTGAGGACGTGTACGTTCTTCTTCGATCTCTTCAGGTTTTGGAGTATCAAAACGAGGATTATCACCGCCATCACAGACACTGTAATAGCAAACACCATCAGGTTTCTCCGTCTATCACTTTTCTTTTGCAGGTCTGCAATTTCGGTCTGGGTATCGTAGAATTTAATGCGGTTGCGAATATCGAAACTCCTGAGTTTTATGTTCTCTTCGCGTAGGGAATCGTCTAGTTTGCTGTATTTGAGCAGATAGTCAAAAGCAGGTTTTGTTTGCCCTTTTTTATCGTAATACTGCCACATGAGGTTGTACCAACCCGCTAGCACGTCGCGATCGGGTACACTGTCGAGCGTTTGCCTGATGCTTCCCAGTACAGAAAATGCACTGTCGTAGTTGTTTTTCTCATAGTAAAGCCGGGTAAGTTTAAGTCTGCTTAATTGTCCATCGATAACATCATAACCCTTGCGTACGCTGATATTTATACTTTGCTTAAAAAGCGAAGCAGCCTCATCTTTCATTCCTTTCGAGAGATAGGCTGTAGCAAGGTTGCCGTAAACGATAGCCCGGGCTTTATCGAAAAATATTTCCTGCTTGTCGGCGTATGTGGATCTCTTTTGATCAATAAATGTAAGCGCCTTTTGATAGTAGGCAATTGCGCTGTCAGGCATGTTATTGTTGTAGAAGCTGAGCCCGATATTATCGAGCAGCTCCTGCATTTTGTAAAATATTTCGAAGTCATTTCCACACTTTTCAGACTCGCGATAGGCAGTCTTAAAGCTAACAATGGCATCATCAAAATTTTTCTGTTTGTAGAACACCATGCCGACCCTGTAATTGTAATGGCTTAGGATACAAGAGTCCGAATTGTCGAGTAGTGATTTCGCATTGTAAAATGCGCGGTATGCTGCATTGTACGACTGCTTCTCAAAAAGCGCATCACCCCTGCGGTATTGCGCTTCTGCATAAATGCCCTGCATTTGTTCGCGCACGTCGTTTCGTTCGATAGACCATATCATGCTGTCTGCATAGTTCATTGCCTTATCGAAGTCGCGAATATTGGTCATGTAAACGTTGTACTTGTAAACATAGTACTCGTTAAGATCGCGCAGGGTCAAGGGGCGCATAGCGCGTTCGGACGAATCAATATAGTTTAATGACTGCAGCACCGCACCGGTATCGCGCATAGCGGTAGCATGGTCAAGTGCTTTTTGAAATGAAGGTGATATATTTAAGTCGACGCTTCTCCTGCTGCAGCTTATAAGCAGCAGTAATAGTAGAAGGGGCAGGATTACGAGCAGGGGACATTTATTATCCTGTAATGGCCTGATTAACATGATGAAGTGGGCCGTTACGCGCCCATGTTGCAATCAGGGTGGAAATTACAGTAAATATTATTAGGAAAGAAAACCTAACACGATGATTTAGACCGTTAAAAATATTTAACAGAAATTTATGGCGTTTGCAACCTGATCTTATCCTTTTTAAAAGCCTTAAGCAGGAAGAGGCCGCCGGTAGCATTCATTGTAATGCCCAGGGAAAGAAACAACGAATGCCAGTTTCCGGTAACCGTATTGTTTAGAATCAACATTGCTATTGCGGCAATAACTAAAAGCACCCCAAATATCGTGTCCCGGAAAATATTGTTCTGTATCTGTATTTCGTTCTTCATAGTAGCTTGTTTAGACAAAAATATCATGCCTTTATCCGCCAGGTAAGGGCTTTTCGGCTGATAAAGTTTTGCTGTAGGTAAACGCAGGAATATTGGCGGCAAATGTGCCATGGGGCGATCAATAAATGCCGCACCGCTTGAGGAAACATCGCGCATTGCCGTTCAACAGCTTAAGGCCGTAATGTAGTGTATTCTTCCTGCGAAAAATCCCCCTTTTGGAGAAAGGCAATGGCATATTCTTTGCGATTTTATCAATACCTGGTATTCCCACCGCGAATTTTATCAGAGACAAATATTCAGGTTCGTTAGAAAAACACATAACGGCGGATGCCGAAAAGCCATAAGAGAGTAGGCGCAACAAAAAATATGTCCATTATGAGAAAAGAATTACTCATTGCTGCTGTAGCAGCAACGTGCATGATAGCTTTTGCCTCATGCAGAAAGGAAAGTAAGACCACAGTTACAGCTCCAAAGCTGAACAATGCGAGGGACTTTGTAAATAAGTATGGGCCCGGGTTGCAGGTCTTCAGGATCGATGTTGCTAACCTCCCGCAAACCATCACCCTTTTAGGGGGGACGAAGGTGACCATACCCGGTGGAATAACAGTGAATGGCCAACCGGTAAATGGAAGTATAACAGTTGAAGCGGTGGAGATACTGAGGAGGAGTGATATACTTTTCAGCGGAACTAATACCAATACCAGTGATGGCAAGTTATTGAAGTCTAAAGGCTTTATCTATGTGAATGTTAAATCGTACGGACGTAACGTGGATAATTACCTGACCACTCCAATGCACATTGTAATGGCGGCGTCGCCCGGAGACAGTACACTTTTATGGCGTGGTGATACCAGCGTAAATGGAAGCGGCCAGCTTGGCTGGAACCCACGTAACGGTGGAAGTGTAAAAGCAGGTCCCGATGGGTTTGAATTTGATTTCAACAACCTGGGATGGATCAATTGCGACGTATATTATGGTATCGATCTGCCTAAAACCACAATGCACGTGTCGCTGACGAATAACCCCGGCAGTTTTGCCACGTTTTACGGCACTACCGGCAATACCTATGTATTTCTGTGCTTGTCCGGCACCAATGTAGTTGCCCAAATGTATACTCCGGATGGAGCAGGGGTTAAGAGTTACGATAACACCATACCAATCGGCATACCAGCAAGGATAATTGCATTCAGCATCAAAGACGGGCATTACTACGTGGCGCAAAAGGATATTGTGACGGCAGTTAATGAGACCGATGTGCTGACACTGACGGAAACTACTGCCGATGCAATACAGGCCGACATCGATGCCTTGGACAGTTACTAACCATTGAAAGTGCATGCGCATTGCTTATATTGTGAGTAAATAAGCTCTCGTATGCAGCTTTACGATAAGATAGGTGTTGGTTATAACACGACCCGGAAAGCGGATCCGTACTTGGCCAACAGGTTTTATGAGCTACTCGGAATAGTGCCGGGAGGGATATACCTGGATGTGGGCTGCGGTACAGGCAACTACCTTTCGGCGCTGGTGGGGAAGGGACTTAATTTTCATGGTGTCGATGCTTCGGAATTAATGCTGAAGGAAGCGGGCCTGAAAAATCCCGATGTTAAGTTATACCACAATAAGATCGAAGACTTGTCGCTGGAGTCAGAATATTTCCATGGGGCAACAGCAATACTGACCATGCACCATTGGGGCAATCTCGACAAAGGCCTGGAACAAGTTTACAGGGTGTTACGCCCGGGCAGTAAAATGGTAGCATTCAGCTTTACGCCCGAACAAGTGAAAGGTTACTGGCTGACGCATTACTTCCCTCAGATGATAGAACGGGCAGCTGCTGTGGTACCGTCTATTGAAGAGCTGGAAACCTTGCTGCTGGAGACCGGCTTTAAGACCGTTGAATTTGAAAGCTACTTTGTATTGCCCGACCTTGAAGATCATTTTATGTACTCATGTAAGCACGCCCCCGAACGCTGCCTGGACCCCGAGATGCGGAAGAATACGTCGGGCTTTACGGCGCTTGCCGACCAGGAGGAGATAGAAGAGGGCTTGCTTCAGTTGGCGGAAGACATCCGGACAGGCAAGATAGATGAGGTGATAAAGGATTTTAGCAATGAGCTGGGCGATTACCTCTTTGTTATTGCGGAAAAGTAGGCGGGAATTTGCTACGGTACAACCAGGTGTATGAGTCATCGAAATAGCTATTATATCGTTAATGGGATAACGCTATACAGGTTGATAGCGGCCCCGCTATTGATACTGCTGATAGTGAAAGGGGAACAGGAACTCTTCAAGTGGCTATTGCCTTTTAGCTTTTTTACCGATATGCTGGATGGGTATCTCGCCCGTAAGTATCAGACGATAAGTAAGTTTGGTGCCCTCATCGATTCCATTGCAGATGATCTCACGGTTGCAGCAGGTGTTATAGGGGTCTTTGTTGTAGCTCCTGATTTCGTGCGGCAGCAGCAGGCGTGGATCATTGTTATGTTCATTATGTATCTCTCCGAAACTTTCTATTCGTTGTACAAGTATAAGAAGATGAGTGGCTTTCATACCTACATTGCCAAGGCAGGTGCTTTGATACAGGGTACTTACCTGATCCTGTTCTTCTGGATCCAGAATATGCCGCTGCTCTTCTTTTACATTGCTGCAGGCATAACCATCATGGACCTGCTGGAAGAGATACTCCTGGTATATCTCCTGGATAGCTGGCACACGAACGTAAAGGGTATTTATTGGGTGTTGAAGGCAAAAAACAGGAACCGGGCTAAATAGAAAAAATCATTCTCATCGGCACTGACAGGCTACGCATCGTACATATTATTGATAAAAATAACGGTATCTGTTAGACGCATTTCACCTTATTGTGTATATTTTTGTTATTAGTGCACACGAGTCAATTTGTTATAGAGAATGAGGGAAATATAGCTGTTTTATTACAGCATGCGTATAATATCCGCGGCAACGACCTTAAGCAAAGCATACAGATAGCGGAAGATGCACTTACCCGGAGCCGTATAAGTAAAGACATAGAGTTGCAGGCAAAATGCCTCAGCCATTTATCGCTTTTTTACATGATCAAGGGAGAGTATCCCAGATCAATAGCGATGGCGGAGGAGGGCCTTGTTTACTTTAAAGAGTTGAAGGATGAAAAAGGTATCGCCGATGTAAAGTATAACATAGCCGGTGTTTATTACAAGACCGATAACTTTCACCTGGGCCTGGTAAACCTGATAGACTGCCTGGGTACTTACAAAAAGCTGAATGACTTCCACAACCAATCGAGGGTGCAGAAGTCACTGGGTACTATTTACGAATACTTCGGCGACCAGAAAAATGCGATAAGGGCTTATGAGTCGGCGATAGTGGCAGCACAAGCTGCGGGCGATATCGGCCTGGAATCGAATGCATACAACCCGCTTTCCGGCATTTACCTGAAACAAGATAGAATAGACGAAGCGCGAGAGATCATCGAACGTGCGATTGCGATGAAGGAGCAGGCAGGGGATGTCAGGGGGCTTGCTTTTTCGCTATATGGCCGCGCAAAGGTTTATACGGCGATGGGACGCTTCGAGGAGGCAGAAGCCGACCTGGAGAAGGCCCTCGAGATACACGACGAAGCAGGCGAAAGGCTGGGCACAGCAATGGCTTATCGGAAGTTGGGCGTACTGTATCAACAGGCCGGCAGGCTGCAGGAGGCAAAAATTGCTTTTGAAAAGGCGCTGGAGGTATCGGATGAATATAATATTGCTATAACCAGGTTCCGGTCGCACTACCATCTTTATGAGGTATATAAGCTTGAGCAAAAGCCTGAACAGGCACTTCGCTTCCTGGAAGAGTATATTAGGTACAAGGAAGCGGTGATCAATGCGCAGACCCTGCAGGTGATCGAGAATTATGAGCTCATCACCAGGATGGAGACTATGGAGAAAGAGGCGCAAATGCAGAAGGAAAAGGCGGAGATCATCGAAAAAAAGAATATTGCCGAACAGGCATGGAAAGTGCGCCAGGAGTTTCTCTCAACTATGAGCCACGAAATCAGGACACCGCTGAATGCTGTTATTACTATAAGCTCACTGATCAAAGGCAGCCCTGAAGAGGAAGAGCGCCATTTGCTGAGCTCCCTTCGCCTGGCAGCCAATAACCTGCTTTACATCATCAACGATATACTTGACTTCACGAAGCTCGACTCCGGCAAGGCCAGCCTGGAACTGCGACCTGGCAACCTCATGCAACTGTTGGAGAATATTAAGAGCACCTATGAAAGCATGGCGCAGGAAAAGGGCCTTGAGCTGAAGCTGAATGTTGCGCCGTCAGTGGCTGTATATTATGAGCTTGATGAAGCCAAGCTATCGCAGATATTGGGCAACCTTATCAGCAATGCCATCAAGTTTACGGACGCCGGCAGGATAGGGCTGGAAGTGGAAAAAACCGGGGATGAAGGCGACTACACGGTACTTCGATTCCGTATTACAGATACCGGCGTAGGGATACCTGAAAACAGGCTTAGCGAACTGTTCAAAAGCTTCTCGCAAATACATTCTATTACCACACGTAAGCAAGGCGGTTCGGGCCTCGGGCTGGCGATCGTGAAGAAGCTCGTGGAACTGCACGGCAGTAAAGTACAGGTTACCAGCATTCCAGGTGAGGGCTCAATATTTACATTTGATATCAAACTGAAAAGATCTGGGATCGTGTACGAAGCACCGGAAAGAGACTTAAGCAAGCTGAAGGACAAAACCGTATTACTGGCTGAGGATAACATGGTGAATGCCATGGTGGCTGGCAAGCTACTATCGAATTGGGGCCTTATTACCACGCATGCCAAAAATGGCCTGGAGGCGGTGGAGATGTCGAAACAGAGGAAGTATGATTTCATTCTTATGGATATCCATATGCCCGAGATGAACGGTTTTGATGCCACTAAAATCATCAGGCAGCCCGATAATCTTAATAGCCATACACCCGTCTTTGCCTTGACTGCCGATATAACCGCTGACCAGGACGAAGAGTATAAGAGCTTTTTTAACGGGTTTTTGAAGAAGCCAATTGAACGGGATAACCTCTACGATGCGCTAGTATAGTAAAAAAAATCATTTTCCACAGCGCCAGGCAAAATTTAATATTAAGTTACTGTTAAGTTTATGTAACTTTAATGTTAAGTCAAGAGGCATTGAATGTGAGGTTTGCCATATTGCCCTGGGTTGTATTGTTCAGCTTAATATCCCTGCAGTCATTTAGCCGTCAGAGTAGCCAAACTATTCCA
Source organism: Bacteroidota bacterium (assembly GCA_018267915.1). Classification (GTDB taxonomy): domain Bacteria; phylum Bacteroidota; class Bacteroidia; order Chitinophagales; family Chitinophagaceae; genus MKUN01. The sequence continues at coordinate 9,264 of JAFDXN010000023.1, forward strand.
TTAGATTTTTACGGCGATACGCTGCAACTCCCTTCTAAATATCTTGCCGTAGTTGACTACAATGGGGCGCCGTCAGATGAAAGTATTCGTGACTTTTACACCAGAATATGCGCCACCGATTATAAGCAGGTAGTGCAGATGCTGCTGGCCTACAAGCTGAAAAACCAACCGGATGACTGGCTTTTTTACCAACTTATCCGCAAGACTGCGCAAATGGCCAGCCCCAAAAAAGATAACTATTACCGGTACACGCTCTATAAATGGTTTCTTCTCAATCAGTCGGGTTATGATGCCACTTTGTGCATAGCCGGCGACAAGTTGCTTTTCTATGTACAAAGCGATGAGAACATTTTTGACATCCCGTATTATAAGAGCGAGGGTAAGCAATACGTATGCCTCAACTACCACGACTATGGGAATATTGACATCGTAAACACAGCATTGCATAGAGTAAGCGTAGACGTGCCCGGCGAAAAGACCACTTTTTCTTATAAGCTTACCCACATGCCCAACTTCACGCCTGCTGACTACAAGGAGAAGGAACTGGAGTTCAACTATCACGACGTAGCCTACCACATCAAACTCAAGACCAATGACCAGGTGAAAGCCATACTGGCCAACTACCCGGTCACCGACTACAAGGATTATTTTAACCTGCCGCTTAGCAATGGCACCTATGCATCCCTGATACCGCAATTGAGGGATCATGTAAAAAAAATGAAGGAGAAAGACGGCGTAGACTACCTGATGCAGTTTACCCGTTATGCTTTTGCCTACGAACCCGACAAAGAGAACTTTGGGAAGGAGAAACATCTTTCGGCAGAACAGACCCTGCTGTATGACCACAGCGATTGCGAGGACAGGGCTGCGCTATTCTACTACCTGATAAAAGAGATCTATAATCTGCCCATGGTGGTACTGGCATATCCTCATCACCTTACTGTTGCTGTTAAATTTGATAAGCCGGTGGGTAAGCAACTAATCGAGTACAATGGAGGCAAATACTCGATCTGTGAGCCTACACCACAAGCGCAGGACCTGCCTATAGGCAAAATGTCGCGCGAACTTAAGAAAGAACCTTATGAAGTGGTGCTTGCTTATGATCCTTCGATGTCCGGGCACGTTGGCGCAGTCCTCGATCAGACCTTTACTTCTTTCCACTTGCCCCGCCTGAAGTAAAACCAGGCTATAATGGCGATCAACGTTTCAGCGGTAGGTATAGCTATAAATGCACCGGTGGAATGCAGTTCCAACCCTTCGGACAAATAATAAGCCAGTGGCACCTGGAATAGCCAGAAACAAACGAAATTGATAACAGTGGGCGTGCGGGTGTCGCCGGCACCATTGAGCGCCTGTGTCATTACCATAGCAACGCCATAAAATATATAGCCCGTGCCGATGATCTTGAGGGCGCGTGAGCCGAATGCTATCACTGCTTCGTCCTGCGTAAAAAAGTGAATAATGGGGTAGGAGAAGCATACGAACAACAGCGTTACGAAGCTCATGAAGATGGCATTGTATTTGGCAGTAAGAAAAACGCTTTTCTCCGCTCGCTCTACCTGTTTTGCCCCGAGATTTTGGCCCACAAGGGTCGCCGCTGCGTTACTAAGGCCCCATGCAGGCAGGATAAAGAATACCACATTCCGGATGGCTATCTGGTAACCTGCTGAAGCTGTGGTGCCGCCTGTCTGTGCCACTATGCGTGCCAATATGATCCAACTGCCGCTGGCAATAATGAACTGCAGGGTAGCGGGCCACGCGAGCTTAATGATGGATTTGATGACCGTGGTATCGAACCTGAAGTTATTCCTGTGAAACTTTAATATGCCACTTCCTTTGAACAGGTGGTAACACTGATAGGTAACACCTGTGGTTCGGCCTATGACGGTAGCGATGGCTGCACCCCTGAGCCCCCAAAAGTGAATAAAGATGGGACAGAGAATGATATTAATGATGCTGGCTATCCAGAGGCTGCGCATGGCCATGGCTGCATCGCCGGCGCCGCGAAAAATGCCATTGATGAGAAACAGCAGCATGATACCGAGACTGCCTCCAAACATGATGCGGGTGAAGATAGCGCCGTCGTGCACCACTTCCCTGCTGGCGCCCATCAGCGATAGTATATCGGCGGCAAATATTACACCGCAGATACTTATAACTATTGTAGCAATAAGTGCCACGATCAGGGCCTGGGCGCCGGCATGTGCCGCTTCTCCGGAATTCTTTTCGCCTATCCTGCGGGCCACTATCGCGGTTGCCGCCGTGCTCAGGCCTATTGCAATAGAGTAGAGTACCGTAATGACGGACTCGGTTAGCCCAACTGTCGCTATTGCATTCTGCCCAAGCTTGCTCACAAAGAACATGTCGACAACCGCAAACACGCTTTCCAGGCTCAGCTCCAGTATCATAGGTATGGCCAGCAGGAATACGGCGCGGGGAATGCTGCCCTGCGTATAGTCGTGCTCCTCACCATTAAGCGATGAGCGGACGATAGCTAATATTTTGTTTGCTTTGGCCATTTGGTTTTCAAAGTGTCGCGCGAAAATAGGATATTGCGCTTCCGGCGCCTGATATTATTTGTCTATTCTAATATTTCACAGTAGCATCCTTGTGTGTTCAGTAGGCTGATAACGGTATCGCAACAGATATCCTTACCCTCCACCCGCAACACCCTGTCACAATCTTCAAGGTCGAAGTTGATGCGGCAGTGTGGGAAAGTATTCATAAGGAGTGTAAGCAGAATGCGCTCCTTTGCTTTCTCAACGTCCGTTTTAAATACTTCAACCATATTGCGCTGATTTTTTTTTATACCCAGGGCTGAGATAGGTACCGATGTGTTATGCCATGCTGCTTTTGCCAACATATGCCAGTCTTTTATGGAAATAGATATACGATACGATGCCGGGTGCTACCCATAGCAGCATCATTACCATCTGCGGATTGGGCGCAAGGTAGAGGTTGGAGTATATCGCACCAGCCAGGTCGAAGGCCAGGCCGGCGTAAGCCCATTCCTTCAGGCGGGGCGATATGCCGGGTATAAGGATCGTTACAACACCTAAGGTCTTGGCTATGCCCAGAAATGGAATGAAGTAGATGGGATAACCCAGGTACTCGTGTGTAAACTTCACCGAATTACTGCTGACCATAGCATCGGGTATGGCTGTGAAGAGCATAAGTGCTGCAAAAATTGCCGTGAATATCCAGTAAATGATGTTCAACCTTTTCATGATCTTATGTTTTGTTGGTTATTAATTGTATTGACCGCGGATGATTAAACAGTTTCCTTAAGAGCCTCCAGGTGGGCGTATAGCTTATCCAGCGTGCCGGCAAAGCCTGCGTTCATATTCTCGAACATGCTGTGGTACACATCCATTTCTTCCTTGCTGGCATTTACCGGGTGTCCCTTAAGGGTCAGGATCGTCTTTCCGTTGCGCTCTTCGAACGTTACGATGTTCAGTATCTCTGCAGGGAACACCGGTAACATGGGCATTGATTTTATGTCGCCTTTCTCATCGGAGAAAGAGCTTATGAAGACCAGCTTCTCAGGCGAAACGATCTCTTTGTAGATAAAGCGTCCCCACAGTGTGGTGCCGTCCGGCGCTATCATGCGATAGTGGAAAATGCCGCCGGGTTGCAGGTCCAGTTTGTTGACCATCAAGTCTAAGCCTTTAGGTCCCCACCATTTAGCGAGGTGTTGGGCTTCCGTCCATGCTTTAAATACGAGCTCACGGGGCGCGTTGAACTCACGCACGATTACCAGTTCATTTTGCGCCTCGTTTATTTTGGCCAGGTATGCTTCCAGTTTATCCATCGTTTGCCTGTTGCCCTCCAGCGCGCCATATTCCTTTATTACCAGGTCGCGCTCTTCCACGCTTGGGAATTCTACATGCATCGTGAGATCGGTTTTGCCATTGTTGTCTTCGAACGTTACAACTACGTGGAAGCGTTTGCCATTTTCCGTATCATCTGTGTGTACATAAACGAGACGTTCCGGTTTAAGTACTTCTGTAAATACTATCTTGTTCGGGAAGTCCATGCCATTGGGCCCATGCATCATAAAGCGCCATGTGCCGCCGGGTTTCACCTCTATTTCATGTATCGTAATGGTAAAGCCGTTCGGCCCCCACCAGTTAACAACATGCTCAGGTTTTGTCCATACGTCAAATACCAATTCGCGAGGTGCATTTATTGTTCGGCGACTTATTATCTCACGGCTGCCCGGTTCGCTTATCAGTTCATTTTTGTTTGCCATAGTTCTTCTTTTTTTTGGTTTCAGTATTTGCTTTGCTTTGTAGTTCGTTGATGTATTTTTCCAGCGCATCCAGTTTGGTCTCCCAGAATTCCCTGTACTGGTCGATCCAGTCCGATACTTCACCCAGTTTTTGCAGCTTGGCCTCGCAGTAGCGTTCCCTGCCTTGCTGTTTCACATCCACCAGTCCGCACTCTATCAGTATCTTAATGTGTTTATAGATTGCGGTGCGGCTCACGTCAAAGTGCTCGGCAACGGTGTCCATATTCAGCGGGCGGTGCGCTACCATGTTCAGTATCTCTCTCCTGGTAGGGTCGGCAATACCCTGGAAAACGTCTCTTCTCATAATTGTGCAACCTTTTGGTTTCACAAATATATGCAACCTTTTGGTTTCGCAAAACTTTTGCCAAAAAAATTCAGGACGCTAGTTGGCGCTGAGTTGGTTGGTATCGTAGCTGACCATCCATTGTATGCCAAACTTGTCCGTAAGCATGCCGAAGTAGGCCCCCCAAAACGCTCTCTCCAGTGGCATTGTTACTTTTCCACCTTCCGACAGCGCATTGAATATTCTCCTGGTCTCTTCTTCGCTTTCCGTTTGAATGGAGATATGGAAGTTGTCGCCGCGCGTGCCCTCGCCGTATGCTTCAGGCCGGTCGCAGCCCATCAGCAGGCTGTCATTATTGATCGGAAGGGCAACGTGCATGATGCGTTCGGATGCCTGCGCGCCAGGAGGAGCCTGTTGAGGCATGTCCTTGTAGCGCATAATTGTTTGAAACTCGCCGCCGAAGACCGACTTGTAGAAATTAAAAGCTTCCTCGGTATTTCCTGAAAAGTTCAGGTAGGGATTGATCTTAGCCATTGTTAAATCTTATTTTGTTGTTGAAGAATGTATTTACTGTTGCAAAGCTAGATACGCATTACGATTACTGCGGGGTGTAAATACGGCAATTGGAGGGGTTGGTTGCGACAGGAGCTTTACTTAAATTTGGATTATGATGCACATATCGATATTGATACCAAAAGCAGCAATTCTCGGCAGCCTGGAGGGAACGAGGCAGTTGTTCACACAGGTCAACCAGGTATGCAAGATGCGGGGGATGCCTCCTTTGTTCAATGTGCAGTTGGTGGGCCTGGAGAAGGCAACGCCTGCAGCCGGTGGACTGTATACTGTGAATGCAGATGTATTGCTGCAGGATATAAAAAAGACCAACCTCATAATCATTCCGGCCATCGACGGGGAACTGAAGAGTGCGATCGACCAGAACAGTGCATTCATACCCTGGATCATCAGGCAATATAAGGGTGGGGCCGAGGTTGCCAGCCTGTGCCTGGGGGCTTTCTTATTGGCATCTACGGGCTTGCTAAAGGGCCGCAAAGTGGCTACACATTGGGGCGCAGCCAATGAATTCAGGAAGATGTTCCCTGATGTGGAGCTGATCACGGAAAGGATCATTACCGAAGAGCAGGGTATTTACTCGAGCGGGGGTGCATTCTCCTACCTCAATCTTATCCTGCACCTGATCGATAAGTATGCAGGCCATGACATGGCAGTGCTCTGTGCTAAAATATTTGCCATCGAAATAGAACGAGAGAACCAGGCATCGTTCATCATTTTCCAGGGACAAAAGGAACATGACGATGAACCGGTTAAGAAAGCGCAGGAGTATATAGAAAGCAATTACCAGGATAAAACCACGGTTGATGAACTGGCCGGGATGTTTGCAATTGGTCGTCGCAGCTTCGAGCGGCGTTTCAAGAAAGCTACCGACAATACGGTGGCCGAATATATACAAAGGGTGAAAGTGGAAGCAGCGAAGAAGGAGCTGGAAGCCAGCCGCAAAACCGTGAATGAGATCATGTACGAGGTGGGCTATTCTGACATCAAGGCATTCCGTACCACATTCAAAAAGATCACCGGTCTTTCGCCTTTAGAGTATAAGCACAAGTACAATAAAGACGCAATGGCAATGGCTTAAGGGGGTTTATTTTGGCTCGATCATAAGCCAGGTTTCCATCATTCCTTTGCCTTTTACTTCTATTGAGCCGCGGCTGGTAAATTTGTATTTGCCATCTATCTGCTTCTTAAATCGGTCGGAGCAGTGTATCTCGCCTGCTATGCCCGTAGTTTCCATCCTGCTTGCAGTGTTGACCGTGTCGCCCCAGAGGTCGTAAATGAATTTTCGTCTGCCTATCACACCGGCAACTACGGGGCCGCAATCAAGGCCCATCCTGAAGGTAATGGGTGTACCGTCGTCGGCTTTATACCTGGCCATTTCACTCTTTATCTCGATGGCCATCTCAGCTGCCGCTTCAGCATGATGAGGATTGGGTTCGGGCAGTCCGCTCACTGCCATATAGCAGTCGCCTATGGTTTTTATCTTTTCCAGGCCATGCTTATCGGCCAGCCTGTCAAACTCCGTAAATACGCTGTTCAGGATATTCACTACATCTTTAGGATTTCGCCCATCAGCGAAGGATGTAAAACCCGCCATGTCGATGAATAGTATCGACGCATTCTCGAAATAGTCCGCAATAGGATGTTCACGTTTCTTGAGCCGCTCTGCAATTTTCTCCGGCAATATGTTCAGCAATATGTTTTCCGAACGTCGGCGCTCGCGGGCGATGAATACGATCACCAGCAACAGTACCACTATGCCAACAAAGAAAAAGGTCGCTTCTATCCGCTTTTTAGAAAGGGCTAGTTGATCGAGCTTTATACGGTCGTTCAGCTTCTCCTCGTCCAGCTTCTTCTGCACATAGCTTAGCTTCTCGTTTGCCTTGGCCAGGTTCAGGCTGTTCATCAAGGCCTCATTACTGTCCTTGGCCACTATCGCCGAGTCGGCATAGATGTATGCATGACGGATATCGCCCTTGGCAGCGTACACTTTGTATAGCCAGGTATACATATCAGCAGCTAAATTATAAGCAGGCCAGAACGGTTTGCTCTCACATATATGCAGCGCTTTCAGTAGCAATTGCTCCGCCTTGTCGTAGTCTTTTTTATAGTAATAGATAGCTGCGCGCGTGCTCATGGAGGCAGCTGCGTTTTTTATCTGGTTGGTAGCCAGGCTTCGTTCAATGTCCGTGTCCAGTAACGGAATAGCTTCGTCATATTTGCCCTGCTGAAAATAAGTGATGCCGATATTGCCACCGGCAATGGTAGCCCAGATACTTTCCCTTGGCTCCTTCGACCTCGAGGCGCTATCATACACTTTCTTGAAATAAAGCAATGCGCTGTCATAATTTTTTATCCTCCGGTAGCAAAGGCCTATAGTGTTATTAACGGTGAGATATATGCTGTGGCCTTTGGGCGCTTTGGTGTTCAACGCCTCCTGCATATACCTGATGCAGTTCTCATTATCCTCATACCTGTAGTAGGCGCCTCCCAGCGAGGTTATATATTGCTGTTTGGCAGGGAACTCGTCCGGGCTGAATTTATTGTAGATATTATAGGCCGCCACAAAGTTTTCCATCGCAGCGGTCTCGTGCCGGCTGAACTCCCAATGGAAGTCGCCTGCATATTCCAACGCATCGGCTTTTAAATAGGGTAGCTCGTTTTCGTCTGCGTAGGCGATCATGTCGGCAAACTTCTTTTCCATGTCCGCCTTGTTCATGTTGGGCTGTCTCATCTCCCCCTCATAGGCCTGCAGTTTTAGTTTGCCTGCCAGTTCCAGGTCGCCGGCATCCTCTGCCTTTTTCGAGAGCACGAGGTAGCGCTCTATACGCTGTGCCGGTGTGGCGTCAGACATGCTGCTGCGAACGCTATCAACGTAAAAGAACCGTTCGGCGTACGAATTAAGTTTTAATGGCCGTTCCTGGGCATAGTTATACAGCCAGCCAAAGCAGAGCAATAATATGAGGGCAAAGCGTTTCAGTAAAGAAAATTTGCGATAAGATAAGCAAGATCGCGCATAATTGATAATTGCCTTATCTGCCACAGGTGAATAGCAGTGGTTTATATGTATTTTTATATTTCAGGGATGCGGGTTATTTACCCGATTTTAGCTGTTCTATCTCCTTTTGCAGGTGCAGCAATGTGGCCTGTATGGAAAGTAGTATTTCAGCTTCTTTCTTTTCATTGTTCTGGTCTTCGGTCACATCCTCCTGTATCTCCACTACGTCCTCCTGTATCTCCACCACATCTTCCTGTATTTCGTCCACGTCCTTTTGTATCTCTTCGATGTCTTCGCCTATTTCTTCAATGTCCTGTTGTATCTCTTCAATGCTCTGGTTGTTTTGGTTAAGGGACATTTGAATGAATATGGATAAGTAGATGGCCTCCAGCGATACTATAGTGGTCAGTACCAGCAACATGCGCTCAAAGCTCACCAATCCTGTTTGAGGCAGAATGAAGCAAACAAGGAACATAATGGTATGCAGCAGTACCGATGTGGTAGAGCCCACCCATCGGGTTATTCCCTCGGCCCATTTTTCCATTAATTTCTTTGAACTGTCTTTGGTAACCATACCATCCATTTTGAAGAGCACGCAAATTAGGAAAGACACCGTGGAAATGACAGGGATAAGAATACTTTGCGTTTTGAGATAATGCTGTTACGGATGTAAGTAGTACAAAGCCATATTCGCGACGAGGGTCTGGTACTGTGCCGCTGCTTTTTCAAATGCATATAATAAATTTAGTCCTATCAAAACTTATCCCCATTATTTGGATATGACTTTTTTCCGCTTCGTAATTTGTAAATGGAAGCGAATGGCAGGAACCAGGGATAACGCCGGTAAATCGGTCAATTCATTATATTTAGGCGTAAAAAGTTATAAGAATACATGAGCATTAAAGTGGTAAAAAGGGCATCAATAGCTGCACTGTTCGTTACCGTGCTGACGGCGGCTTTCCTTGCGCTGCAGGCTGGCAGCGGTCTGGCGCCGAAGGGCGTGGTGTCGCCCAGGGGACCGGCTGCGCAATTTGAGTGGAAGGAGATACTGGCCGCTTTTTCGCATCCCCTGGCGGTGTTCATACTACAGCTTGTTATAATTATAGCCGTATCACAGCTATTTGCTTACCTGTTTCGCAAGATGGGGCAGCCGGCCGTGATAGGCGAAATGCTGGCGGGCATAGCGTTGGGCCCATCCCTTATGGGGGCCATAGCGCCGGGCTTTTCGGCTTTTATATTCCCTGCGGCATCGCTGGGCAACCTGCAGATGCTGGCGCAGGTGGGGCTAATACTCTTCATGTTCCTCGTGGGCATGGAGCTCGACATGAATCTGGTGAAGAAGAAGGCGGCCACGGCAGTGCTGATCAGCAACGCGGGCATCATAGTGCCCTACGGACTGGGCATAGGGCTTGCCTACTTTATGTATAAAGACTATGCACCTGCTAATGTGCCTTTCTACGCCTTTGCACTGTTTATAGGCATTGCCATGAGCATCACGGCTTTTCCGGTATTGGCACGCATCATACGCGAGCGCGGCATCGGAAGTACCAAGCTGGGTGTGATCGCTATGACGAGTGCAGCAGCTAATGATGTGGCGGGCTGGTTTCTTCTCGCGCTGGTGATCGCGATAGCCAAGGCGGGCTCGCTGGGGACGTCGCTATATACGCTGATAGCGGCGGCGTGCTATGCGCTGGTAATGTTCTTCATAGTGCGGCCACTGCTTAAAAAGCTGTCACAGCAAAAGACGGAGGACAGGTTGCTGAAACGGTCGACGATAGCACTGGTATTTGTAGTGCTTTTGCTCAGCTCTTACTGTAGCGAGGTGATAGGCATACATGCGTTGTTCGGCGCTTTTATTGCGGGAGTATGTATGCCGGCGGAGTGGAGCTTCCGCAAGCTGATCATCGATAAGATAGAGGATGTGGCGCTGGTGATGCTGCTGCCCCTTTTCTTTGTGTTCACGGGCCTGCGCACGCAGATAGGCTTGCTGAACGACCCCTCGCTGTGGGGCATGTGTGCTGTAATAATACTGGTGGCTATTGCCGGTAAGTTTGGTGGCAGCGCTATAGTGGCAAGAATCTCGGGTGAGAGCACGCATACATCGTTATCGATAGGAGCACTGATGAATACGCGCGGGCTGATGGAACTGGTGATCCTCAATATAGGGTACGACCTTGGCATCCTGACGCTGCAGGTATTTACCATGATGGTGCTCATGGCCCTCGTTACTACCTTCATGACCAGCCCGATAATGAGTCTGCTGGACAGGGTGTATAAGCGGAAGCCGGAGTAAGCTAGAACCTGAAGTTGTAGGTGATGCTTGGCAGAATCGGGAAGATGGAAACCTCCATCACCTTCACATTGATGCCATTGTTCACCGAACCTTGAGTGTCTACGTACAGGAAGTATGGATTGTGCCTGTCGTAAACATTGTAAATTGAAAATGCCCAACTGCTCTCCCAACGTTTCTTCTTTTTAGGTTTAGGTTTGTAAACTGCCGAGAGATCGAGGCGATGGTATGGGAAAATGCGGTAAGCATTGAGTTTGCTGTACTGCTGCTCAAGGGTACCATTCACAAAGTAGTAGTTAGTAGGCAGTGTTATAGCATTGCCCGAGCCATAGATGAAGACCCCGGAGAGAGTCCACTTTGGGCTGAGCTCGTAGCTGCCAACGAGTGACAGGTCGTGGCGGCGGTCGTACTTGGCAGGGAAGCGATCGCCATTATTCAGGTCGGCGAACTTGCGGTAGGTCCACGACAGGGTATAGCCTATCCAGCCGGTGAAGCGCCCGCGGGTCTTGTTGATGAAGAACTCAGCACCATAAGCCTCACCATTACCAAATACGTAGTCGATCTCGGGATCCTCTGCACCCGGCACGAAGCCGTCCTTGTACTCGATCTGGTGGGTCATGTTTTTGTAGTACAGCTCAACCGAAGTCTCGAGCTTATCATCGAGGAAATTGCGGAAATAGCCCAATGAGTACTGCCACGACATCTGGGGCTTTACAAGGTAAGTACTGGGCACCCATACATCGGTAGGCAAGGTGGAGCCATTGTTGGAGGTGAGGTGTATGTACTGGTAGGTCCTGGTGACACTGGCTTTAATAGACGAGGTCTTGCTCACCTCGAAGTTCACATTGAGGCGCGGCTCCCAGCCTCCGTAGCTCTGCACCAGCTTACCTGCTGGATAGAAGCTGCTGTCGGGGGTCTTGCGCTGGGCATCGTCATACCGGTAGTAGTGGTATGGGCCCACCTGGCCAAACCATGAGTAGCGGATACCGGCGTTCACTTTGAGCCACTTGGTGACATCAAACTCGTCCTGAATGTATGCACCCAGTTCGTGGGCGTATTTGATGAGGGCCTTATTCGGTAATATCACCAAAGTATCGGCCTGGCCTGATACCTGGTTGGGAGTAAACGTATGGTAAGTATAAGCTACACCTGCCTTGAAGTGGTGGTTGAAGCTGGTGAAGTAGTCGAAATCGGTCTTGGCATTGAGGTCGCGGATACCCGATGCGAACTTGATGGCAAACTGGTCGAGATCGAAGTTGGATGCGAATTTATAGTCGTTGTAAACAAGCGTGGTATTCGAGAAAAGCTTGTCGCTGAATAGGTGGTTATAACGCAGGGTAGCTGTAGTATTGCCCCAGGGTATGTTGGCTTTGAAGTTGCCACTGCTGCCCTCGAACTTGAATTTATCAAGGCCCAAATAACCACTGAGGTAAAGGTGGTCCTTAGGTGTCAGGGCGTAGTTGGCCTTAAGGTTGGCATCGTAGAAGTAATAGCCTGAGTTTTTAGCAGCACCTTTCACGAATGGCTTTACCAGTACATCTATATAAGTACGGCGGCCTGCCAGCATGAAGGAGCCCTTATCTTTCTTGATCGGTCCTTCGAGTGTGAGGCGCGAGGCTATAAGACCAATGCCACCCTCGGCATGGTACTGTTTCATGTTGCCGTCCTTCATCGATACATCTACAACAGAAGACAGACGGCCACCGTATTGTGCAGGCATACCGCCTTTGATCAGGGTTACATTCTTAATTGCGTCGGAGTTAAAGACGGAGAAGAAGCCAAAGAGGTGGCCTGTGTTGTACACAACGGCGTCATCGAGGAGCACCAGGTTTTGGTCGGGGCCGCCGCCACGCACATAGAAACCGGCGCTGCCCTCGCCGGCTGATTGTACGCCGGGCATCAGTTGCAGTGTCTTCAGTATGTCCACCTCACCGAAGAGTACCGGCAGGGCTTTGATCTTATCCACCGAAAGACTCACAGTACCCATCTCGGTGCCCTTGACGTTCTCGTCCTTTCGGGTAGAGGTGATCTCCACCTCTTTCATCACGGTTTGATTCTCGAGGCTTACGTCATAACTGCGGCTCTCGTTAAGGGCAATGGATTCTGTTTTTGTTCCGTAGCCCACATAGGAGAATATGACAGTGTACTGTCCCGCGGGAACAGATATAGAGTAAAAGCCGTAAGCATTGGTTTGCACAGCCTGCTGGTTTTCCTTGAAGTAAACAGTAGCACCGATGAGCGTCTCGCTACTGGAGGCATCGCGGAGGTAACCGCTTAGGGTCACCTTTTTCTGTGCCAGCATAGTGAATGGCAATGTCAATAAAAGCAGTAAAACAAGTCCAATCCTTAGTTTCATAAAACGAGATCCGGTTATTAACGATGAAGGCCTAAATTATTTCAGGGAGTCGGCTACTTCGCCGCATTCAAGCATTTTGTCACCAAAGTAAGGGTTCTTTATTACGTCGGTGTTACTGAGCCAGTATGCGCCTTTTTCATTGAAGGCCATGGGGCAGTATTCACGGTAAACACCAGCGTTTTTCAGGTCGGCCTTCTTCAGCATATTAAACATCGCTGTTGATATCCTTTCGAAGTTGACGCGTTTCTTCTCGCAGCCTTCGTCCATCATCGCGGTCATAGCTTTGGACTCGGACACAATGGTGTCGAGGTAGTTTTTCAGACCTGCCGACGAATCTTGTGCGGTGGCTTGCTGAAGGTCGCCGGCGCTGGCTATCAGTTTATTGGCGGCGGCATCTGCCTCACCGGCCTTTGTGGCAACGAGTGCATCTTTCAGTTTGTAGTAGTCGTTCACCACCGCCATTAACTTTTGGGTGCCGGCATCGCCAAGCTTGCTTTGTGCGGCAGTGGCTGGTTTGGATGTAGCTGCAGAAGTGGAGTCCCCGACAGCAGCGGAAGTGGAGTTAGTCGCGTTGTTACAGCTAAAAAGGGCGAAAACCGAAAGCGTGAGAAGTGCGAGTGCCTGCCTCATGTATTAAAAATTTGTGCAAAAATAAGCTAAGCATCAATGCTAAGCGCATTCATCGTAAATTTGCGCGCTTATGTTAATCTCATTACAAAATATTTCATTTTATTTCGGTGCGAGGGTAATACTCGAGGAAGCGAACTGGCAGATAGGTACCGGCGAAAGGATAGGCCTTGTAGGTAGCAACGGCGCAGGTAAATCTACCCTTCTGAGGCTGATGACGGGCGCTTATACGCCGAATGAGGGCACCATAAGCAAGCCGAAGGATGTTACACTTGGTTTTTTTAACCAGGACCTCTTGAGCTTTTCGACGGATGAAAGCATACTGAAGGTGGGTATGCAGGCCTTTGACCGGGCACACGAGGTGGAGCGTGAGATGGAACGCCTGATAAAGGAACTGGAGAGCAAGCCGGATGATGCTAAGCTGCTGGACGATTATAGTCATGCACTGCACGATTTTGAAGTGGCAGGTGGCTATGAGATGGAACATAAAACGGCAGAGGTGCTGGAAGGCCTGGGTTTCTCAACGGCTGACCTGCAGCGCCCTTACAACCAGTTTAGCGGTGGCTGGCGCATGCGTGTGCTGCTGGCCAAGATGATGCTGCAAGCGCCCGACCTGCTGCTGCTTGACGAACCTACCAACCACCTTGATCTCCCCTCGATAGAGTGGCTGGAGCGCTACCTGCAGGGCTATCCCGGCAGCGTGGTGATCGTATCGCACGACCGTTACTTCCTCGACAGGATGGTGACGAAGATCGTGGAGGTATGGCAGCAGGGACTTTATCAATATAGTGGTAACTATTCGTTCTATCAGAAGGAGAAGGCGGAGCGCATGGAACTGCAACAAAGGGCTTTTGAGAACCAGCAAGACTATATCAGGCAGCAGGAGCGCTTTATCGAGCGCTTTAAGGCTAAGGCTACCAAAGCGGCACAGGCACAGAGCGCCATGAAACGGCTGGATAAACTGGACAGGATAGAAGCCCCCGATGCTACCATGCCCGTGATGAACATCAACTTTGACGTAGGTGTGCAGCCCGGCAAGATCATCGTTACGCTAACAGATATCAGCAAGCGTTTTGGTGAATTGAAAATACTGGAACATGCCAATGCGGAGATACTACGAGGCGACAAGATAGCCCTGATAGGCGCCAACGGACGCGGTAAATCGACCTTGCTGCGCATCATAGCGGGTACGGAACCCTTCGAGGGTGAGCGCAAATGGGGACATAATGTAGAAGAAAGCTTCTATGCACAGCACCAATTGGAGTCGCTGAACATAGAAAATGAGATATTGGATGAGATGAAGCAGGCCGGTACCGGTAAGACGGAGTTGGAACTGAGGCAACTGCTGGGTTGCTTCCTCTTTAGTGGCGATGATGTGTTCAAGAAGATAAAGGTGCTATCGGGTGGTGAAAAGGCCAGGGTGGCACTGGCGAAGACCATTGCAGCTAAAGGCAACTTCCTGTTGCTTGACGAGCCTACCAACCACCTGGATATGCAATCGGTAGAGATGCTGATAGATGCCCTCAATAAGTATGAGGGTACCTTGATCCTTGTATCGCACGATCGTTATTTCATCAGCCGCACAGCCAATAAGATATGGAATATCGAGGATGGGATCGTAAAGGAATTCGTGGGGCCATATGACGAGTGGGTGACATTTCAGCAGGAGCGGGAAAAGCGCCTGCAGGCCGCAGCCAAGCCTCCTGTTCAGGAGAAAAAGGAAGAGAAACCTAAGGTGCAGGAAGCGCCAAAGCAGAACGCCAATGATGCCGAGCTGAGGCAACTGAAAAAGGATTACCAGAACCTGCAAAAGAAGTTTGAAAGGCTGGAGCAAGAGGTCAACAAGTTAAAAGGAGAGAAGAGCAGCCTGGAGGCGCAGCTTGGTGACCCCTCGGTATATGCCGACAAGAACAAATTCCTGGCGCTGGATGAGCAGTATAAACAGTGCAGTGCAAAGTATGAGCAGCTTAGTAAGGAGCATGAAGCAGCTTTTGAGAAGATGATGGAGCTGGAGGAGAAGATTGGCTAAACATATATATTTGCGTAACAATGCGGCATATACCTAACTACCTGTTTTTCCTGTTAATACTAGCTGCACTGGCAGGTTGTAAGAAGCACGATGACGATCTTACGTTAGTCAATAATACAGCAAGGAGAATATATTTTAATATGTACGGTAGCGACCGGGACTACAGTTTAGGTCAAAATTGCCTTGTAAGCGGTTATGTAGAGAGTAAGAAAAAACTGATAATACCGCGTTCAAAAGTAATAACGTATGGCTCGTATATCGATTGGTATAGCGAAGACTTTCTATATACCAACTGGATGATACCTCATTACGGCCTTTCATGGAAAAAGAATATAGGCACGATAGAAGATGTTCCGCTTAGTTATGCAAGGAAAATATGTTTAAGCAATGGCCCTTCGCGATGGAAATTAGTCGATGCCGTCGGCGCTTTTGGAAGCTCATTCGATAGTCTGTCAGCCTATGAAAAATCTCTTGAGATTGTAATTAATAAAAGATCTGTCGAGTTTTATCATACAGATAGCTATGGAAATGCTCATGAGTGGACTTCACGGGAGATTATTGCAGACGGATTCTGGTTTGATATAAGTCTGGACAATACTACGGGCTTCAATCTAAATAGTGCGATACCACCTGCTCCCAGCTCGCACACCAAGGACGGTGCTGACACATTAGTGTATGTAACAAGCAATATGAATTACGTTATGGTCAAAGAAAAGTAGCACGATGCGATACTTCCTATTTATATCTTTTGCTTGTCTTTTATTTATTTCATGTAAAAAGTCGGCTGGGGTTTATGGCGTGGATAAAAATGCAGTCATTAATTCTGGCTATACTATCAAAAATTTATTAGACAAACCTGTAAGTTTTGATATATACACCACGGAGCCGGATTATGACTCCTGCACAAATGTGTACCTGCATGGGCGATCCCTGCAAAGAGTGTATCTCAATTTCCGTTGTCCACGTTTAAACAGGGGCAAGGCTATATAATAGATTGGTACCAGGACGACTACCGCGGTAGTAGCTGGATGAACCTCGGTGCCTATGGCGCCAGCGACTCTACTTTATTTTATCCGTTTCTTGATTTCGACACTGAGCATGCTTATTATATACAGTTGTATGTTCCTCAAAACATTTGGCGATCGGTATTGCTGGATGGCAACAAATCGTATACATTGTGGCATGCAGTCGATGCGAAAAAGCAAATCGATTCCTCATCAATTTGGCAGCAATTGAGCGATAATGAGAGATTTAAAGAAATTCAGTTTCATAAATATTATTGGTGCGTCTGCCGATCTAAAGATAGCGCGGGTTCAGTTATAGAATCTAAGCCTGCTTTGTATGCAACAAAAAGTGCTACCGAGTTAGGAATCTTCGGGGGAATTTTCGCAACTTTTTCAAGTTCCAAGACCTTAACGAATATCGACGATACCTTTTGGGCTAAATCAGACAGTATCTATTATGCAATGGTCAAAGTGGAGTAGCGAGGTTGTATATCTCTGTTCTCTTTTATACTTTTACTTGATAATTAATAAATATGCCATCATTTGATATAGTAAGCAAAGTTGATCCGCAGACTTTGGATAACGCTGTGAACGTAGCGAAGAAGGAAATCGAAAACCGCTATGATTTTAAGGGCACGCATGTGTCGATAGAGCTGGACAAGAAGGAAATGCAGATAAAAGTAGAGGTGGAAAGCGATATGAAGCTGAAGCAGCTTGAGGACGTGATACTGACCAAATCCATGCGGCAGGGCCTGGAAGCGAACACCTTTGATATGAGCAAGGAGGCAACCCCTTCAGGCAAATACATACGCAAGACGATACCGGTGAAAAGCGGTATAGATAAAGAAAACGCTAAAAAGATCGTGAAGATGATCAAGGACAGCGGATCGAAGGTGCAGGCTGCCATCATGGATGATATCATCAGGGTGACAGGTAAGAAGATAGACGACCTGCAAGAGGTTATACAACTGTGCAGGTCATCGGGCCTCGACCTGCCGCTGCAGTATGTGAATATGAAATCTTAATTCAAAGGACAAAAAATCAAAACGTTTAGTTGAAGCTGATCACAGCTTCCTTAAGCGTGGGATTCACTTTGTCCTTATCAGAAACTATAGCCTCATTCATATTTATCTTCCAGTCGATGTTCAATGCGGGATCGGCATAATAGATGCCGCCCTCTGAAGCTTTGCTGTAAAAGTTATCGCATTTGTAGAATACCTCGGCTGTATCTGTAAGAACTGAATAGCCATGTGCAAAGCCCCGGGGTATCAGTAATTGTCTTTTGTTCTCAGCCGAGAGCTCCACACCATACCAGCGACCGTATGTACTGCTGCCGGGACGAAGATCAACCACAACATCCCATATAGCGCCTTCAAGTGCTCTCACCAGTTTAGTTTGCGCATGGGGGTTGTTCTGATAGTGTAAGCCACGCAGCACATTTTTAGATGAACGAGCCTGGTTGTCTTGCACGAACGTATTTGAAAAGCCGGCCTTCTCCTCCAGTGTGCGAACGTTGAAAGCTTCGAAAAAATAACCCCTGTCGTCTTTCAATAGGTTGGGTTCCAGTACCAGTAAACCGTCAATGGGAGTAGTAATAATATTCATAAAGCCGGGGCTATCGATTAGTAAGTGCGATCAAATTGTCGCAAATATAGGCAAGTTCTTCATTGCTCAGTTCTGTGTGCATGGGTAGCGAAAGCATACAGTCTTGCAACATGTCGGTGACTGGTAGTTTGTATTCCGGCAAGCCAAGGCTTGCAATGACGGGTTGCCTGTGGCAGGGCAGGGGATAGTGCAGTTGCGTGGGGATACCTTTTGCTGATAGTTCTTTGCGCAGTTCATCGCGGTTCACATTCCTGAGTAGTATCGTATACGCGTAAAACACATGATCGCTGTAGGATGCACGACGTGGTGTAACGATATGCTCGTATTCGCTAAAGGCTGCATCGTAAAAATCGGCGGCCGTGCGGCGTGCCAGGCAGTAGTCGTCGAGGTATCGGAGCTTCACCCTGAGCACAGCAGCCTGTATGCTATCGAGGCGGCTGTTGCAGCCCACCAGTTCGTGTACATAGCGTGTGCGCTGGCCATGGTTGGCGATCATTTGCAGCTTTTCGGCAAGCGCGTCATCGTTAGTGAACATAGCACCACCATCGCCATAGCAACCCAGTGTTTTAGACGGAAAAAAAGATGTGCTCGAGGCAATTCCCATTGTACCCGTCTTCACTGTTCTGCCGTCGGAAAAAGTATAGTTGCTGCCGATGGCCTGTGCATTGTCTTCGATCACATGAATATCATGCGCGGCTGCAAACTCCAGCAAGGGTTCCATATCGGCACTCTGTCCGTAGAGGTGCACCGGAATAATGGCTTTTGTTTTCGGTGTAATAGCCGGCTTAAGGCTATCTATGTCCATCGTGAAGGTCTCCGCATTTACGTCGACAAACACAGGTGTAAGGCGCAGCAATGTAAGCACCTCCACTGTTGCCATGTAGGTAAATGACGGCGTTATGACCTCATCACCCGGCTGCAGTCCCAGCGCCATGAGTATGATCTGCAATGCGTCCGTGCCATTGCCGCAAGGAATGGCATGCTTTACGCCCAGGTAGGCCGCCAGCTCGTTGCCAAAAGCGCCAACATCCTCGCCCTTTATAAAAGCTGTGCTATCGATCACTTTTTGAATAGCAGCGTCAATTTCAGGCTTTATCTTCTGGTACTGACCCTTGAGGTCGACCATTTGCAGGTTGTGCATAGCGGAAAATTAAGCAAACCTACATTTTAGGCTGCGTTAGTCAAAACGCGGGTGGCTTGTAAAAATTGCGTCATATTAGTCGAGTAACGCGTCGGAGATGTCCGGCGCGTTGAAGTGACTGGAGTATTTTTTCAATACTTTTACGCCAGAACGGATATACATGCAGCGTGTTATTATTTCATTTGTATTGATGCTGGCACTGGCTCATAGGGCGCAGGCGCAGGATGACCTGTTTGGTACTACAACAAAGACAGATGCAAAGAAAGGCTTTGTAATAGGCGTGAACGGCGACTGGGACCTGCCCGGCGCTGATATGGCCAGGCGTTTCGGGATGAGTTTCAGACTGGGTGGATCTATCCTTTATAAAACTAAAAAGAACTGGCTGTTCGGTGCCAAGGGCGATTTTATACTCGGCAACAAGATGCGCGAGGATTCGCTAATGATCAACCTGAAAGACAGTGAAGGGTATATGCTGAACCAGGATGGCAAAAGCGAAGCACCGCTTACCTATGAAAGGGGCTACATGATAGGACTGGAAGCGGGCAGGATATTTAACATCGATAAGAAGAACCCTGACAACGGAATATTGGTGATGGCCGGTGCGGGCTTTATGCAATACAAGATCAACATCTTCACCAAGGACAATAATATTTCGCAGATAAGAGGCGACTACAAAAAGGGTTATGATCGCCTTACCAACGGTATATTCCTAGAACAGTTCGTGGGTTATAATTACTTCGGTAACGACGGGCTGATCAACTTCCACATCGGCCTGGACATAGCCGAAGGTTTTACCGGTGGTCGCCGCGATTACCTGCTGGACGTTGCGCGTCCTGACAATAAGCACCGGCTGGATATACTGTTTGGCATTCGTGGTGGCTGGTACATCCCGATCTTCAAACGCAAATCGGACGACATCTATTTCCAGTAAATTATTTGGTGTTAAAGAACACATGCAGCACCCCGCGGAATAGCTCAAGGGTGCCATTGTCGTCGTCATCGCCGTTTATGAGGCTGATGTTGTTGTAAAACCATGTCTCGGCATCGCGGTAATTTTCAAAAGCATTGATCGTGTCCATAGCCTTCTCGTACTCATCGCGGTTATTGCCGAAGAGTTCGCTCATGAACAGGTACTTATCATTGATACCGATTGACTGGCGGATATCATGAACGGGCGTTGCAGGCTTTGCAGTCGCTTCAATTTTAGCTGGCTCAGGAGTCGGGGTTGCGTTCGGAGCTATGGGCGGTTCAGGTGTGCTGATGACTTGCGGTTCTTCCACGGGTACGGCTACCTCGACCTTCTTTTCCGGTACGGGCGTTTGCGGTAGAGGGGTAGTTGTTGGGGCCGCTTCACGTTTTGCCTCAACCCCCTCATGCACCGGCAAAGTGGATACAAATGCCTTGCGGCTGCGCCACTCCAGCAGGTCGGCATAGACCACACGGGTATAGTCGAGCATCAGGTCGATATCGATCACCGTATTCTTATCGCCCTTCTCTGCCAGTTCCATCACTTTCTTCAATATTGTGGGTATCCTTTGCATGCCACTATCGTTTAAAACAAAAATAAGGGATGTATGGTATAGGTTTTCGTTAATTCGACAAATCTGCTACATTGCGCCTCAAATTACCTTTACGATATGTTCATAGAACCACCACGGGGACAGGGAAGGAAGGGCTGGATAGAAGTGATATGCGGATCGATGTTCAGCGGTAAGACGGAAGAGCTGATCCGCAGGCTGAAGCGTGCACAGATTGCTAACCAGAGCGTAGAGATCTTTAAACCGGCCATTGACGTGCGCTACGATGAGTTCGATATCGTATCACATGATGATAAACGTATACGGTCCACTCCCGTGCAAAATTCGCATAATATATTGCTCCTTAGTTCTGATGTAGATGTGGTGGGTGTGGACGAGGCACAGTTTTTTGATAATGATCTATCGGAAGTAGTGGAACAATTGGCGGCAAGAGGTTGCAGGGTAATAGTAGCGGGATTGGATATGGACTACCAGGGAAAACCTTTCGGACCCATACCCGCCCTGCTCGCAAGAGCCGACTACATAACCAAGCTGCACGCCATCTGCATGAAATGCGGCGATATTGCCACCTACTCGTACCGTAAAGCCAAGATAGACGACAAGATACTGCTTGGTGAAAAGGATGTATACGAGCCACGTTGCAGAAGCTGCTATTATAAAGAGTGATCAAAACAAGACACCATGAAAGAGCAAAAAGGACGCAGGGCGATGAAAAGGATGAAGGTAAGACCCATACCCGAGATAGACCGCAACGAAATGGACAGGAACATATTTGATGTAGTGCTCAAATACCTCTATATAAATGCCGACAAGAACGTGTTGGACCTGGATAACGACGTTCTGTCGCACATGACCATAAAACTGCCTGTGCGGGAAAAGGAACGTGTGTGGGATGTGCTTACAAGCTCGGGCTGGGTGAGCCCTAAGATCGGTTTTGGCAATGCCGGGAAAATAACGCTTACAAAAGCCGGTTTTCAGTTGATGTCGCAGTTTGGCAGTTACACGGACTACCTTGCCGCCGTGCACGACAAACCCGTGCAACAAGCTTCCACAAACACCTCGCTTGTCTCAGGTGAAAGCAACCAGGCGGCACTGCCACCACAACAATCCGGCACTGCCGCTATTGGCCCGGTGGCATAGAAATAGGCGAATTTTTCGCATGCGTGTAACCGGCTAATATTCTTCGGTCGTTCTCATATTTCAGCTATTTTTGTGTCATGCAGCGGCTACAAAGGGTATTTCTCCTTAGCGTATTCATATTTGTATCGGCTTTTTCTAATGCACAAGATAACAGCGATGTATGGACCCTACAGCGATGTGTGCAATATGCGCAAGACCACAATTTAAGTATACAGCAAAACGTGCTGAACGAGAGGCTGGCGAAACTGACCTTGCAGCAGAGTCAACTGGCACAATTGCCGAGTGCTAATGTGAATGGTAGCTATGGACGCAGCAATGGCCGGTCGATAGATCCTACAAGTAACTCATTTGTTGATGCCAGTTATAATTTCGTGAGTCTTAGCGGCTCAGCCAACGTGCTTTTGTTTGGCTGGTTTCAGCAGCGTAATAGTATTAGCAGAAATAAATATAGTCTTGAGGCTGCGAAAGCCGACCTGGACCAAATGAAGGACGACATATCGCTCAACGTGGCTACAGGCTTCCTGAGAGCGCTACTTGCGAGAGAACAAATATCGGTGAGTGAAAAGCAGGTGGAGCTTTCGAAAGCGCAGCTTGCGCAAACACAGAAATTCGCGGACGTAGGTCGTGTGCCTGAGCTGAATGTGGCACAACTGGAATCGCAGGTAGCCACTGACAGTGCAAACCTGATCGCAGCGATATCGAGCTACAACTCTTCTGTTCTCGACTTGAGAGCGCTCCTTAACCTGGACTTCTCAACTCCCTTCGAATTATTGGCACCTGATGTAAAAGTGTCGGACCAGGTGAAGGTCTCTGCAATGGTGCCCGAGGAAATATATGCTGAGGCGCAGAAACATTTCGGCAGCGTGCGCGGGGCAGAATTCAGGTTGTCGGCGGCTCGCAGAAACTGGTGGGCTGCCAGAGGGGCGCTATTGCCTCAACTTAGCGTTGGAGCACAGATGGGTACCAATTGGGCAAGCACATACAAACAAGTGTCGTATCAAACAACAACTGCCTTCGACACAATTGGGTTGACTACGACAGGTGATTTTGTGCTCCGGCCGGCCGTGAACCAGGTATATTCGGACGTATTATTTGGAAAGCAGTTGAACAATAACTTCAGGCAAACGCTATCGCTCAACCTGAACGTGCCGCTTTTTAATGGTTGGCAAGCCCAATACAATACCAGGCAGGCGAAGATCAACATCGCCACGCAGGAGCTGAATGTGAGACAAGCAGAGCTGAACCTGAAGACAAACGTGTATAAGGCCTATAATGATGCCGTCAACTCGATACAGAAGTATTATGCTGCCTTGCATGCTGCGGAGGCAGCAGAACGCGCACAGGACTTTGCCAAAAAACGCTATGACCTGGGCCTTACCAGCGCGGTGGACTACCTGATAACACAGAACACACAATACTCGGCTGAAGCCAATCTTGTAAGTGCCAAGTACGATCTAATCTTCAAGCTGAAGGTGATCGATTATTACCTGGGCAAAGAACTAAAATTATAAGCATGGCTACACTGAAAGAGGTATTACTGGAGGCTACGAGGGAGGCAGGCAAGATCATACAACATTATTTCCAGGGCAGCTTCAAGGTAGAGAACAAGGATACGGTGAACAACCTGGTGACGGAAGTGGATAAGCACGCCGAAACCAGGATCATCGAGGTTATAAAACAGTATTTCCCGGAGCATGCTATTATGAGCGAGGAGATAGGTGAGTTGAAAAAGGACTCGCCTTACCAGTGGATCATAGACCCGATAGATGGCACGGTTAACTTTGCGCATGGCATACCTATATGCTGTGTTAGCATAGGGCTGAAGCACGAGGACAGTATGCTGCTGGGTGCTGTATATAACCCGATGATGAATGAGCTCTTCTTTGCAGAGAAGGGTAAGGGCGCTTTCCTGAACGATGAGCCGATAAGCGTATCGAAGAAGTCGGATTTCCGCAAGGCTTGCCTGGTGACGGGGTTTCCTTATAACTGGCCGCAAACCTCAGAGCACCCGATAAGGGTTTTTGAGCGTTTTATACTGGAGGGTTTGCCTGTGCGCAGGCTGGGCTCCGCTGCAATAGACCTTTGCTGGGTGGCATGTGGACGATTTGATGGCTTCTGGGAATATAACCTGAATCCATGGGACATAGCCGCAGGCTACCTGATCGTGGAGGAAGCCGGGGGCAAGATCACCAACTTTGCAGGGGCGCCCTATACCGTGTTCGACAAGGAAACTTTGGCGACGAACGGCCTGATACATGAAGCAATGCAAAGCATCATTCACAACAAGAAAAAATAGCGATTAAATATGGATGAACAGCGGACGGAGATAGCGTCGTTGGGAGAGTTTGGCTTAATAGACCACCTGACCAAAAACAATGAAACCATGCAGGCCGGCACGCTGCTGAGCGTGGGCGATGATGCGGCTGTGATAGACCAATTCGGCAAGCAATGTGTAGTCAGTACCGATATGTTAATAGAGGGTATTCACTTCGACCTAATGTACACGCCCTTGAAACACCTGGGTTATAAGGCAGTAGCTGTGAATCTGTCGGATATATGTGCCATGAACGCGACACCTACACAGATATTAATGAGCATCGGTATCTCCAACCGGTTTTCGCTGGAGGCTATAGATGAATTTTACGAAGGGGTATATGCCGCCTGCCGGAGGTACAACGTCGACCTTGTGGGCGGCGATACAAGCAGTTCGCAGAAGGGCTTTATCGTGAGTATAACCGCGATAGGAGAAGTGAGCCCAAACGAGTATGTGACACGTAGCGGAGCGAAGAAAAATGACCTCATCTGCGTGAGTGGCGACCTGGGCGGAGCGTATGTCGGTTTGCAACTGCTGGAGCGGGAGAAGCGCATCTTTCTTGAGAACCCCGGTGTGCAACCTGAGCTGAATGACAAGGCCTATATCGTGGGCCGCATATTGAAGCCGGAGCCAAGGGCCGACATAGTGAACTGGCTGCAGGAGAAGGGTATCAAACCTACATCAATGATAGATATAAGCGATGGGCTAAGCTCGGAATTGCTGCATATATGTAAGCAAAGCGGCGTCGGCTGTGTGCTATATGAAGATAAAATACCTATGCATACCGAAACCAGGGAAATGGCCTTCGAATTCCAGATCGATCCGACACTTTGTGCATTGAGCGGAGGGGAAGACTATGAACTGCTCTTTACTATACCCCAGGAGGAATATGAGAAAATAGTCTTGAACGAGCAGGTGAGCGTGATCGGGTATATAACAGACGCATCGGAAGGGAGTCATTTATTGACGCGGCAGGGCAATAAGCACCCCCTTAAAGCCCAGGGATGGAACGCCTTCGAGGGCTAAAAAAACGGCCATAAATTATATAAGCTCAAAAAAAATCGTATTTTAGAGCGTAAATACCACATACATGAAGTTTTGGAAAAATACCCTTCTCACGGCATTTGCTTTCATAGGCATATCCAGCACAGTGCTGTATACCGCCTGCGTTAAGGATGCGTGCGCCGACCTTAACTGCCAAAACAATGGTACCTGTACCGACGGTTTTTGCCATTGCCCTACAGGCTATGAGGGTACCGAGTGCGAGCTGCTTGCTGCCGATCGCTTCCAGGGACTTTATTATGGTACCAGTGTTATCAGCACTTATCCAACTGATGTAATACCTACGCTTTACGATACTGTCGCAATCTTTATGACGCCCGAGCCTAACAGGGTAGGCGTGGTAAGGCAGAACGACAGGCAGGGATCTAACCCCAGGGATACTGTTTATGGCTTCATCAATGGCCGTTATATCGATATTGACTCCGTGGTAAAAGGTAAGGACAGGAGGTATTATACTGTGGAGCTCAAGGCAAACGGCCTTACCTACAAGAGTGAAGAGCTGCTGGACGTAGACACCACTATCCAAAAGACGGAGATCACCTTCATGGGTACCCGCGCTTACAAATTCCAGACTCAATAGCAATATTCACATAATTGTAAAAGCCCCGCCACCGGCGGGGCTTTTTTGTTGCCTTTAACAGCATGGCAGCCGAAAATGAGTATTTTTGCCGGCATGTCAATAAGTGTTTCTTCGCTCACCAAGATATACGGTACACAGCGCGCGGTCGACAATATATCATTTAGCTTAAAGAAAGGTGAAATAGTGGGTTTCCTTGGGCCGAACGGTGCAGGCAAATCAACCACTATGAAGATGATAACCGGCTACCTGCCACCCAGCGGTGGCAGTATCAGCGTATGCGGCATAGATGTGGCTAAGGACCCGATGACCGTGCACAAGAAGACCGGCTACCTGCCGGAGGCTAACCCGCTTTATTATGACATGTATGTACGGGAGTATCTTGAATTCACAGCGGGCATACACAAGCTGGGCAGCGAGACTAAGCCACGCATCGAGGCCATGATCAGCCAGACGGGGCTGACCAAAGAAGCGCATAAGAAGATAGGCGCCCTCTCCAAAGGTTACAAGCAGCGTGTGGGCCTGGCCCAGGCCATGATACACAACCCCGAAGTGTTGATACTCGACGAGCCTACATCTGGACTTGATCCTAACCAGATAGTGGAGATAAGGGAATTGATAGCGGAGATAGGCAAGGAAAAGACGGTGCTACTCTCCACCCACATCATGCAGGAGGTGCAGGCAATGTGCAACAGGGTTATCATTATCGCCAGCGGTAAAATAGTGGCGGACGATAATATAGAAAGCCTTAAGCAGGTGAATACGCAGGGCGCTATCGTGGTGACCTTTGATAAGGAGCCGGCACAGGCACTCTTTAAGGAACTCAAGAACACGACCGGCTATGCCAGTGCAGGTAACAAGACCTGGAAGCTTCAGAGCAATAAGCCCGATGAGCTGCGTAAAGAAATAATGCAATGGGCAGTGCAACATGATCTCAGCATCGCCAGCATACAGAAGGAGACACAGTCGCTGGAAGATGTGTTCAGAACACTGACGAAGTAATTAGCGGGACGTAGCGCTTTTTATTTATTGTAGTAAGCTTATCTTAGGTCTATTATATAAAAACTGCTGTCGCATGTTTGCTAAAACAGGCAAGTACCTGCTTATACTTTTTGCCATATTGGAGGCATTGATGGCTACCAAATTTCAAAACGTTTTTGGCCCTTTTGTAAGCCCCCTTATTTTTTTAGGCTGTAGCATATCACTGGCTCTGCTCTATATGAGAGTTTCGGGATATGCAGATTTATATACTTACGGCAATAGCGCGATTAAAGTACCTACGGTTGTTTCTGTGTTACTTTTCGCCGCTTCAGGTTGTATTATCCTTTTCAGCTTAAGAAAAATATTTGTTCATGATATGCCGTTAAAAGATGCGGCCGCTGTATCAGATGTTATTCCGCAGATAATAGAGCTGACGCGCCGTTTCGTACACGGCGGGATGCCATATGCTCCGATAGAGTTCTCCGGTTATACTTTATACCCTACCTATTTACCATTGCAGTGGCTACCGTATACGATAGCGGAGTTGGCAAAGATAGATTACCGATGGGTTCCCGTAGTTTTTCTTTGGCTGAGTTGTACGCATCATTTTCTTACTGCGAAACCATATAGGCAGCGTAGTATATACAATGTCCTTGCTGCCCTGTGGCCACTTCTCTTATGGGGACTGCTAATAAAAAATGATAGTGATAACTTTGGCATCACAGTAGAGAGCCTCGTTGCTTCCTACTATCTCTTCACTGCAAATGCCATTAAACGCGGCAAAATTATGCCGATAACCATTGGGCTTTGCCTTACTCTATTGTCGCGCTACGCTATAATTTTTTGGGTGCCTTGCCTGTTGGCAGTCGTATCGTGGAACAAAGGCTCTGTCGTTGCCGTGAAAATGGTTGCCGCGGTTCTAGTCGCGTTCGTTCTCATTTACTGGTTACCCTTCATGCGACATGATAGCCGGATTTTTCTCAAAGGTTATGCTTATCACAGCGCCGCTGCCCTTGGGGAGTGGGGGCATATCGATCGACATGGCCGCCCCATGCATCTTTACAACGGTCTCGGTATGGCTGCATTCGCCCATCAATTTTTTCCCTTATCCGATCTTCAACAGCGACTTCACTACTATCAATTGTTACATATCTTCCTATGCGTTGCGACCGTTATTGGACTTACCTGGTGGTACCGGAATAACAAACTCAATATATCCTCTGAACGGTTTTTACTTTTCTCGTTAAAGATTTACATCACTGTTTTTTATGTGTTTATCCAGATACCGTATAAGTATTTGTTCATCACACCATTGCTTCTTACCTCAGTTTTATTGGCTGATGCTTTCGGACCGACCAGAGAGATTAGTGTCAGTGAACGGTCGGGATTTGTGGGTTGACCCGATCGGTCTTCTACGTGAGAGTCGCCAGGGGAGAAAAGCAGAACGGACAAAAATAAAAAGAAGCTGAACCGGATATAGAACAATTAGGCCGTTTGGCTTATCTGTTATTTGATCTGCTCCTTGTCTTTTCCCTGTAGCGACGTAACGCATTTCTCTGAAAGAAAAACACTACAACAATTATAACGATCCAAAGCATACATGGATATTAGCTCAAAGAAATGTATTTAAAGGGCAATAAAAAGACCGGCATTCGCCGGTCTTTTTATTATGCCTGATTAGCTTGTCTTTCCTTTTTCTTTTCTTCTTCGTATTGCTCTTCGCGTTCCTGCTCCTTGTCGTAGGCGCGTATGATCTGCTTCACCAGGCGGTGGCGCACCACGTCGGCCTCGTCGAGCTGGATGTGGGCTATGCCGTCAATGTTCTTCAGAATGCGGGTGGCTTTGTAAAGGCCCGATTTCTGGTTCTTCGGCAGGTCTATCTGCGTCAGGTCACCCGTGATGATGGCCTTGGCTGATGCACCTATACGTGTAAGGAACATCTTCAACTGCAGGTCAGTAGAGTTCTGCGCCTCATCCAGGATAATGAACGAGTTGTCGAGCGTCCGGCCACGCATGTAAGCCAGCGGCGCTATCTCTATGATGCGGTTGGTCATATAATAGTTCAGCTTGTCGCTGGGTATCATATCATCCAGTGCATCGTAGAGCGGCCGCAGGTAAGGGTCGATCTTCTCCTTCAGGTCGCCGGGAAGGAAGCCAAGGCTTTCACCTGCCTCTACCGCCGGGCGGGTAAGGATGATCTTGCGCACCGCCTTGTTCTTGAGCGCGCGCACTGCCAGTGCCACAGCCGTATAGGTTTTACCCGTACCGGCAGGCCCCACAGCGAAGATGATATCGTTCTTCTCCGAGGCGGTGGCCATCAGTTTCTGGTTCTGCGTTTTGGCGCGTATCACGCGGCCATTGGGGCCGAACACGAGAATGTCATTGCTATTAGGGTCCTCGAGCGTCACAATGTCGCTCTGCTCTTCGTCGCCTAATATCTGTGCAAAATAGTTCTCGGAAAGGTGTCCGTTGCGCTCCAGGTACTTGATGACCTGGCCTATTTTAGTTTGCGCACTGGCTACTTCATCTGCCTGGCCTGAAAGCTTCACCTGGGATCCGCGTGATAGAATCTTTAAAAGCGGGAACTTGCGTTTAAGGATATCGAACTTACTGTTGTTAATGCCGAAGAATTCAATGGGATTAACTGTTTCGAGGTTAATGATCGCTTCTGTCAATTGTTCTCCTTTTTTTAAGGTTTGATGAATATAAAATTACAAACAAGCGGCCCCGGGTGTTGCTAAAGCATTGTTATATTATCATCATATCCGGTAACCACCTTGTTTAAACTCTTCTACTTTGGCAGCTATCTTTTCGTCGCTCAGCGCAAACATGCGTGCACAAAGTGCGGCTGCGTTGCGGGCTCCGGCCTTACCTACTGCCAGCGTGCCTACCGGTAATCCTGCAGGCATCTGTACAATGCTGTATAAAGCATCTATGCCACCGGGCAGGCCGCCATCCAGCGGTACACCCAAAACGGGAAGTGAGGTATAAGCGCTACACACACCCGGCAGGGCTGCTGCCATACCAGCTGCTGCAACAACCGCGCCAAAGCCATTGCTTTTTGCGTTCACCATCAGGTCGCGCACCTTGTCTGGATTGCGGTGGGCCGATGCCACCACCATGTCGTTCTCGATACCAAACCAGTTGAGCCAGTTGCGGCATTCGTTCATAACTGCTTCATCGGTCTGGGAACCCATAATGATCATTACTTTCATTGTCAGATCTGTTATTGTGGTTAAGTGAAAATAAAAAAATATGCGCCGCGAAGTTAAATACGGAACGGCTTTATTTGTTAACAGCTGTGCATATCTTTTGTTCGCATTTGTTAGGTTTATTTATTATGATGTTAAGCAACTCTTAACTTTATGGCCGCAAACGGACATATGTATTCATTAAAAGATAAGGTAGTAGTGATAACGGGCGCCTCATCGGGCATAGGTGAGGCATTGGCAAAAGAAGCACTGAAGCGCGGCAGCAGAGTAGCAGTGTGCGCAAGGAACATGGACAAGCTGCAGGCAGTGTTTGAGACAGGCAATGAAAGCATATTGCTGTATGCCGCCGATGTGAGCAAGGAAGTAGATTGCAAAACGTTCATAGATGCAGTGAGCGCTAAATGGGGCGGGGTAGATGTGCTCATCAACAACGCGGGCGTCAGCATGAGGGCCTTATTTGAAGACGCGGATATTAATGTGATCAAAG
Organism: Bacteroidota bacterium; assembly: GCA_018267915.1. Classification (GTDB taxonomy): domain Bacteria; phylum Bacteroidota; class Bacteroidia; order Chitinophagales; family Chitinophagaceae; genus MKUN01. Next base: position 39,769 of record JAFDXN010000023.1, read on the forward strand.
AGTTGATGGACATTAATTTCTGGGGCACAGCCTATTGCAGTAAGTATGCGCTCCCGTCCATATTGAGGAATAAAGGCAACATAACGGGCGTATCGTCGATTGCGGGCTACAGGGGATTGCCGGCACGCACAGGTTACTCGGCATCTAAATTTGCGATGCAGGGCTTTCTTGAGGCACTAAGAACCGAGCTGCTTAATACGGGGGTAAATGTCATGTGGGTATGCCCGGGGTTTACTGCATCCAATATCCGTAATACTGCGAGAAACGCCAGCGGCAAGGTGCAGGGAGAGACCCCCTTGGATGAAGGCAAGCTGATGAGCGCCGAAACCTGTGCGAAGATCATCCTGGATGCAATAGAAAAGAAAAAGCGAAGTATCGTCATGACCGGGCAGGGTAAGCTGACTGTTTGGATGAATAAATTACTTCCCGGCCTTGCCGACAAACTGGTGCACAAACATTTCCTTGCCGAACCCGGATCGCCGCTTCAAAAATATGAGCGTTAAGCCTTACACATATCCTGGAATACACGTCTTAGAATAAGGATCTGCGTTTTAACATGAAGCCGCTGAAAATCCGTATTTTTATTAGATAATTGCTGAACATGACTATCAAGGCTTTACCGGTATTTTTTATTCTCGCCGCCTGTGGCACACACGCCAATGCCCAGTTCCAGGGACAAACCTATTTCATGGATGAGGGTGTGAAGGTGATGGCCGGTGCGCAGGAGAAGACGATGGCCTGGTGTGGCGGTTTCGACAATCCGCAGCTAGCACTTGCCGACCTGAACCATGACGGGAAAAAAGACCTGGTGGTGTACGAGCGCGATTATAAGCAGGTAAAGACATTCATCAATTACGGAACGGCAGGCAACCCCGATTATAGATATAAGCCTCAATACGCCAAAAATTTTCCGGTAGTAGACGAATACCTGAAGATGGAAGACTATAATCGCGACGGTGTTCCCGACCTTTTTCATAAAGGCCTTGCCGGTGTTGATGTGTATAAAGGCTACTATAACGGAAACAACGAGCTATGCTTTACCCACTACAAGTCTCTCTATTACAGTAATGACACGCATTCAATTGGCCAGGTGAATGTATATGTGGAACCCTCGGACATACCGGCACTGCTGGATATGGATGGCGACGGCGACCTGGACATGCTGGCTTACTGGTCGGGTGGCGCTAAGATGTATTACTATAAAAACTACCAGGCGGAGGATGGTTGGCCTGCGGACAGTATAGTAATGAAACTGGCTGACCGCTGCTGGGGCAGACTCGACCAACTGTTTTTGCGCACGCACAACCTTGGCGTCACTTGTGATAACAGCGGACTTACAGGTTTAAAGCAATCAGGCCAAAACAGGCACACCGGCAACTGCCTTTGTATGTTTGACGCCGATGGCGACGGTGACTACGATTATATGGATGGCAACATATCCTACTCGGACATCCAATTCATAAAAAATGGGAAGGTCGAGAATAGTTATCCCGTCGATACAATGGTGAGCCAGGATACTACCTGGCAAAAAAACGGCCATGTGCTGAATATGCCGCAATGGCCGGCAACCTTCTGGCTGGATATAGACCAGGACGGCGATAAAGACCTCCTCTTCACCCCCCATTTCGAAGGCACGGAAAACTATAAGAGCATTGCCATTTACCGGAATACCGGCAGCGATGCCAGTCCCGTATTCACGTTCCAGTCCGACACTTTCCTGATGGATAAGATGATCGATGCAGGCAGCGGCTCGTATCCCATGTTCTACGATTATGATAAAGATGGTAAGCCCGATCTTATAGTCGGCTCTGATGGCTACTACCAGGCCAATGGCACTATGCGAAGCCATCTGTCGTATTACAAGAACACAAGCTCAGGCTTCCAGGCCTCCTTAACGCTACAGGGAACAGATTTCGACAGCCTTTTTGCAGAAAATATGCAGGGCGCAGCTCCTGCAGCAGGCGATCTCAATAACGATGGCAAAGACGACCTGGTACTCGGCAAGTCGGACGGTACGTTAGCCTTTTTCCCCAACACAGCAGCCTCGCAGGCAGTGCAGCCCAACTGGAGTCACTCGGCCAACACGCAAATGCAGCTCAGGGACAGCAGCAACACTGTTATAACTGTATCTGCTAACGCCGCGCCCTTTATTTATGACCTGAATAAAGACGGCAAGCCCGATCTGCTCATTGGTGGCCGTTATGGTTACCTGGCCTATTATGAAAACATAAGTACAACGCCTGGACAGGTGAAACTGGCTTTGAGGAATATGCAAGTGGGCCACGTGAACCCTGACTCGAATAACTTTATCAACTATTCTGTTCCATTTATAGGAAAAATGGACAACACCGGCAACGACTACATCCTCTGTGGCAGTAACAGCGGCGCTATATACCGGTATGATGGGTTCCAGGCCGGTAACACAGCTATCAATTATCCTACGATAGACACTATGTACTCCTTCATCAAAGACGGTGTGCGCAGTGCCCCGGCCGTGGCCGACATTGACGGAGACGGCAAATACGAAATGGTGATCGGCAACCTGAAGGGCGGCCTTACCATCTATTCACAAAACCAGGCGGCTACTATCAATAACGCGGCCCTTAGCGCAGGCAATAAGACCGGCGTGAGAGTGTATCCGAACCCCGCGAAAGACATGCTGTATGTATCGTGGACTAAGGAGTTTGCACAAGCGCCCGTACACATAATGATATATGCGGCTACAGGGCAATTATTAGTGGAGCATACGGTAAATAATTCTCCACAGGGCACCGCATTGAGTATAGGTGATATCCCATCTGGCACGTACTTCTGTAAAGTGGTGTCGGGACAGGATGAAAGTGTATTGCCGGTTACTATTCTCAGGTAACATTTTAGATATTGAAGTAACCCATCCCTTCAAATGGTGCAGCGAAGGAAATCGCAACTGGCAGTATATAGCGAAGTACAAATGCGATGGCAAGACAACTACATCAGCGCCGAAAAAGGTGTTGTGCCGACAATCTGAATTATCAACAGCACTAATCGTCATCCAAAACGGATGACAATTTTTTTTGTGCATAAACGTCTGTAAATCGAGTAGCGCAAAAATCATTTCAGCATCTTTTTTTCCTGCTTCAGCGACTCTTCGCATTTGCTTCCTATTGTAATTCAACAGGATACGTTTTTTAACTTTTTATTTAACTCTGCAAACAACGCTGTGTTATCTTTTCTTTAAAAATTTAACTGAAATTTGTAAAGATGGCTATTTTTTTTAACCGAAACGTAATAATATAAAAAACATGTAACAACGAAAAAAAATAATTAATAATCAACCTGCTTACTTAAATCCCTTGCATATGACAAAGTTCTCTGCACACCATGCGAACAAGCTATACGCCGTATTCGCCACTATATTTCTTGCTTTCCTGGTTAGTACCGGAGCCTCTGCACAAACAGCTGCATCATACATTTTTACTGCCAATAGTACGCCTTATGTCTCTATTACGGGCACTAACCTGGCAGCTATACAAGCCGATGATGCTACTTCGGTTAACGTACCATTGAATTTTACGTTCAACTTCGCTGGCACCAACTATACGCAGGTTTCTGCCTGTTCCAATGGCTGGATCGCTTTCAGTAATGCGAACCCTTCAGCAGCTACCGGTCGTACTAACACACAGGCCAATGCCAACACCATCGGTGCAATGCTGATGCCGCTTTGGGATGATTTGGGCGGGCAAACAGGTACGCCCGCACCAGTCGCTACCTACACGACTACGGGCACCGCTCCTAATCGTGTTTTCACTATGCAGTGGGCCACATGGCGCTGGTCCTTTTCAAGCAACCCGAATGTGATATCCTTCCAGGTGAAGTTATACGAGACCACGAATGTGATCGAGTTTTGTTACAGTCAGGGTGCAGTAGCCGCAGTATCTCCTTCCGCTACTATTGGTATCTTTAATACCAACACCGATTGGCAGACCCTGAACAATGCTACCGCTTCGCCTACCGCACAGACTGCAACCTTCACTACCAACATCAGCACAAAGCCGGCTACCAATCAGCTATATCGGTGGAGCCCCCCGCCCCCTTGTTCTGGTACCCCCGTTGCGGGAACTATCAGCGCAACGGCTACTTCTGGTTGTCCTGGTTATACGTCTACACTTTCACTCACTGGCGCCACCAATGCTGCCGGCATTACTTACCAATGGCAATCGGGTCCTACGGCTACCGGACCATGGACGAATGTTGCGACAACTCCCACATACGTTGCTACTGTCAATACAAGCACCTATTATCAATGTATTGTCACCTGTACCAATAGCGGCCAGTCGGCCACTACAACCCCGATATTGTTGTCGGCTACCGCACATACTACTGCTACATTGCCGTTTACCGAAAGTTTTGAGAGCTGGGTAAACTTCTGTTCTACATCCGATGTGCCGACATCCTTTGTCTGGGGCAATACACCGTCTACGGGCAACAACTCATGGCGTCGTGATGACCAGGGAGCTACAGCAGCATGGGGATCTGTGGGTAGCGGACTTTATTCTCCCGTGTTCACTGCAGGCGCCCATTCAGCCCGCTTCCACAGTTTCCTGGCCAGTTCAGGCACACAGGGCAAGCTCGATCTGTATGTCGACTTCAGTGCAATTGGTTCAAAGAGTATTAGTTTCGACTATATTAATACAAGTGGAACGGATAAGCTTGATGTCCAGGTGTCAACTGACGGAGGGCTTACTTTTACAACTCTTGTAACGAAAGCGACTTCGGGTACATGGAGTAGCACTACGGTTACAACACCTGCAGTCGCCAACCCCGCGATTCTACGGTTCATGGCTACTTCAGATTTCGGAGCCACAGATATCGGGCTGGACAATGTGCATATTGACCCGCCAATTCCCTGTAATGCTGCCCCTGCTATTGCCGGGCCAACCGCAACACCGTCTTCATTCAATTGCTCAGGCGCGCCCGTGCTGGACCTCACAACATACCCGGCGGCCACCATAAGCGGTATCACATATCAATGGCAATCATCCCCCGCTAACCAGAACATATGGACCAGCATTAGCAGTCCGCAGACCACAACTTCTTTTACGGCTCCCGCTATTACTGCTAACACTGACTATCGCGTAATAGCGGTATGTACCAATACCAACCAAAGTACTATTTCTGCCACTGTTACCGCTACTGTTACCGGCACTACTGCGTCGCCGGCGACTTCAAACATATGCCTCGGTACGGGTCAGATACTAACTGCAACTGCTCCGCCGGTCAACGTAACGCTATTCAGCGACGACTTTAATAACGCTCCGTTAATGACAGTCAATAACACGGGCCCTGCTTCTACAAGTTTTATTCAACACACATATCCCTATACTTACGTCGGTTCCTCCACCGTTACATTTGCTCCACCAACAAATACCAGCTTTTTCTCTGCCATTTCAGATGCAGCTAATCAAGGGGCTAACACACGGTTGATTAGCCCGGTGATAAACACAAGCGGCTTTAATACGCTCACGTTGACTTTTAACCATTGCTTGAGATATATTGGCCCATCTGTGCTATTAGAGGTATCAACAGATGGTGGCCTCAGTTGGTCGACAGCGCAAGCCTTTACCGCCTCAACTACTAATGCCACAAACGGAACATTTGTTCCTGCATCCGTTAATCTTAACACATATGTAAATCAGCCCAACTTCATGTTTAGGTTCAACTATACAGTTGGTTGGGATTGGTGGTGGGCCATTGATGATGTTGTGTTGTCAGGATTAAGCAGTACACCATCCTTCTCCTGGACGGCAACACCATCATTGAATTCCGGTCTTCCTGCCGCAGCGCAAACATTGTCGCAGGCAAATAATAACATTACAGTTACACCAACTGCAGGTGGTACTTATACTTATACGGTCACTTCGAATGCACCCGGTTGCGTAACTGCCAGCGCTACCGTTGTAGTTGATCCGGGGCCATCGGGTTCTATGTCGATTAACTCAACTTCGATATGCAGCGGCAACAGTGACACAGTGATATTCACCGGCACTCCGCTAGCTACAGTAACCTACAATGTCAATGCGGGGCCTTCGCAGACAGTTGTGCTTGATTCAACAGGCAATGCTATGGTTATTACTGGTCCGCTCAGCTCCAACACTACTTATCAACTCATAAGCGTTACCGCGGTGAACTTCTGCGTTACCAACTATAATACAAGCAGCACAATAACTGTTAACCCACTGCCCGTGATGAGTGCGGGCATGCCTTCAAGCAATAGCCCAGTATGCTCGGGTAATACGCTGAACCTCTCGGTAAGCACTACACCGGCAAGCAGCACATACAGCTGGACCGGCCCGGCTTTCGGCACGCCGGACCCAAACCAGAATCCTGTGGTAGCCAACGCACAAACATCTTACACTGGCACTTATACTGTTGTGGCTACTACATCGGCAGGTTGTTCGGTAACGGGCACCACAAATGTGGTGGTGAACCTGACGCCGGCCATAAATGTAGCCGCAAACAACACTAATAGTTGCAGCGGTACCGATGGTTCTGTGACTATCAGCGGCATGCTGCCCAATGCGAACTACACCATGAGCTATACAGACGCTACAACGCATACTGCAAGCATCACATCTGATGGAGTAGGGCAGTATACGATAACTAACCTGCCTGCGGGTACGTACACTAACATCTACGTCGTACAAAATGCATGTACTTCAAACGTCGTGAATATTACGGTTAATGATCCTCCGCCACCGTCAATAAGCGGAACGGTACCTGCAAACCCCACAGCTTGTGGTGCATCAAACGGGAGTATCACTTTGCAGGGATTGCTTCCTAACACAGCTTATGATCTGTATTATAACAATGCATCTACTCCCCAGAATATTACAACCAACGCGGCAGGTAACCTCGCCATCACGAATCTTGCTGCCGGCAACTACGACAGCATTTACGTGATGCGCGTCAACTGTACATCGAATGTGATAACGCATGTAGTCCTGTCAGATCCGAATGCGCCCAATCCACCGATACCGAACGATGTAGTTTATTGCCAGTTTGATCCTGCATTGCCCCTTTCTGCTACGGCAACAGGTACGGATGTTTTGAAGTGGTATATCGTTCCTTCGGGTGGACTCGGCGTTACCAATGCCCCCGTCCCTTCAACAAACACCCCCGGCACCTTTGGGTGGTACGTAACTCAAACCGACTCCCTTGGCTGCGAAAGCCAGCGGGTGCCGCAGTCGGTACTTGTAAAAGTGAAGCCACAGGTTCCTACGGCGCCGACCTCTGCATATAGATATTGCCAGTTCGATAGCACCGCGGTGCAATTGTCGGCAAATGGCGACTCGCTTAAATGGTACACGCAACCGGTAGGAGGCAATCCATCCTTCACTGCGCCTACTCCTTCTACAACAACAGCTGGCACTACTACGTGGTATGTGTCACAAACCATCAATGGTTGTGAGAGCGACAGGATGGCTATACAGGTAACTATCATAACCAAGCCTCAGCCACCCATTGTAAAAGATATCACTTATTGCCAGTTCGACCAGCCGGTTGCCCTCACTGCAATAGGCGACAGCCTGAAGTGGTATAGCAGCCCGCTAGGTGGAACGCCTTTACCTGCGGCGCCTGTACCATCTACAGCTTTACCCGATACCACTATATGGTATGTAAGCCAAACGGTGAATGGCTGCGAAAGTGATCTGTCAGCTATCACCGTCATCGTGTACTACAAGCCAACTGCTGAAATAACTACTTCCCGCGATGCGCTTTGCCAAGGCGATACGATACTCGTGAGCTATATCGGAAACGGCACTCAGCTGACCACTTATGATTGGCTATGGCCCGCGGGTACCAACATCCTTAGCGGAACAGCACAGGGACCTTATGTAGTTCAACTGAACGGAATGGGTATGAATACCATTTCACTGGTAGCAAGCCAGGACGGCTGTTCGAGTCCTTCGGCTACCCACACCGTATACGTGAAGCAAACGCCAGAAGTGAGCATATCTTTACGCAACAATATTGTATGTACTGGCGATCCTGTTTACCTGTCGATAGGATACCAGAATATGGAGATCGCCAATTACCTCTGGAACTTCAACCACGCTCATACCAGCGATGGCTCAAACTCTGCAAACGGCGGTGGGCCATACTACCTGATATGGAACCAGCCGGGCACTTATGTGGTGAACCTGCATGTAAGTTCTAAAGAAGATTGCAGTGCAGATGTAGCTGATACTGTAGTGGTACACGAACATCCGGAGGCAAAGATCAGCGGTGCGACTACGGCTGAGATATGCAGCGGGGATAAAGTAGACCTGTCGGCTAGTGTGAATAATAGCAGGTACACCTACAACTGGCAACCGCAGCAATTCTTCGACTACGATTATAATAGTCCGGTAGTTACAGCACATGTTGATGCCTCCGGCTACGTGAGCCTTAAAGTGACCAACGAGTACGGCTGCGAAAGCACCGACAGTGTAATGATAAACACAAAACCTTGCTGTGAACTTTACCTGCCGAGCGCCTTCTCGCCGAATGGTGATGGCAAGAATGATCTGTTCAGGATCATCAACGCAGGCAGGCACCACCTGGAGAGCCTGAGGGTCTATAACCGTTATGGCCAGGAGGTATTCTCAACCAGTAATGAGAAAGACGGATGGGACGGTAGCTACAATGGGGTGGCCCAGGAAATGGGTACTTACCAATATGTAGTTAAGTTCCGTTGCGACGGCAAGGATACTTACCAGAAAGGTGAAGTGACGCTTGTGAGGTAATATTCGATATAGCAGGCACGAAGGTGGTCGTTTGGATGACCACCTTCGTGCTTTTTAGTAATGTTAAAAGCAGTTGTTGCGTTCCAGGTAGAAGAGGACGTACTCCCTGATTCCTTCCTCGATGCTGCAGAAAGGCCTGTCGTAGCCGCTCTCAAGGAACTTACCCATGTCAGCCTCGGTGAAGTACTGGTACTTGTCGCGGATGTCTTCTGGGGTGTCGATGTAGGTGATGTTCTCGGGCTTTTGGAGCACTTTGAATATGGCTTTTACAAGATCTTTGAATGTTCTTGCCTTACCGGTGCCGGCATTGTATAGGCCGCTGCCGGGGTTTTGTACCATCAGCCATACACATATCCTTGCTACATCGCGCACATAGATGAAGTCACGCATCTGCTCGCCGTCTTTATAGTCGGGGTTGTGCGACCTGAAGAGCTTTACCTCTCCCTTCTCTTTTATCTGCTTATATGCATGATATACCACTGATGCCATGCGGCCCTTATGATACTCGTTAGGACCATATACGTTGAAGAACTTAATGCCGGCCCATGTTGGCGGACAAGTCTTTTGGGCTAGTGCCCAGAGGTCAAATTCCTGCTTGGATACTGCATAGGGATTCAAGGGCTTGAGGTCGGCTATATTGGCCATGCGGTCGCTGTAGCCGTGTTCGCCATTACCGTATGTCGCGGCGGAGGAGGCATAGACCAGTGGTATCTTATTGGCCGTGCAGAGCTCCCAGATCTTTTTTGAGTATTCCAGGTTCAGCTTTCGGAATATCTCGTAGTCGGGCTCGGTGGTATCGGTGCGGGCGCCGAGGTGGAACATGTATTGTATGCTGCCCGGGTTGTCCGCATACCAGTCGAAGAACTGGTTGCGCTCTATCTTGTGCAGGTACTGGCGGCCTTCATTGTTGATGGCCTTGCGCTCGTCGCTGAAGTCGTCGATGAGGATGAGGTTGTCGTAGCCGAGCTGGTTGAGATAGCCTGCCAGGTAGCTACCTATGAAGCCCGCGGCACCTGTGATGGCTATGTTATCCTCTATCTGCATGCACTGCAGCTAATGTAATTAGTGAACTTCTTTTTGTACGGTGTCATTGGCCGCTTTGGCGCCACTGTTTTCTGTAGGCTTGCCTATGCCTGTTTCACCAGACATTGTTTCGTTAGCTGTAGCAGATTCGGGCTTCTCGATGGGATGTTCGGTCTTCTCTTTGCCTGCTCCTTCTTCTCCTTCGCTTTTGCCCATTATTTCAATAAAATTGAGCGCAGCGATGAAGAGGAATGCAAGGATAACAACCAGCCAGAAGGAGGAGCGCATTGATGTTTTAGATGTTTTTTCTCCGCCCTGGTTTTCGTTATGAGTTTCGTGAGACATGTAGTTGTTTTTATTTGTATTGCTGCAAAAATAATCGTTTGGGCTTATTTCCCTAATAGGTTAATAAAAGATTAAATGGAATAATATGTTGCCGGTTAAAGCTTAGCGGGAGGCTGCATGAGCGTGCCGCATATTTTGCACATGCGCTTGTCTTCGTCGGCGTAAAAGGCCTCCATGACGGGAGGTAGCTGGGACACGATGTCGCTCACGTTCATATGCTCTTCGTACAGCTTGTTGCCGCAGTTTTCGCAGAACCACATAAAGGCGTCCTGCTCATCGCCGCCGCGCACTTTCTCTATAACGAGGCCCACGGTATTGGGGCCGCGCTGGGGGGAGTGGGGCACGCGTGCCGGCAGCAGGAACATATCGCCCTGCTTAATGGGTATATCCACGATCTTACCGTCTTCCTGGATCTTCACAACCACGTCGCCCTCCAGCTGATAGAATAGCTCCTCGGTATTGTTGTAGTGGAAGTCCTTACGGCTGTTGGGGCCGCCTACCACCATGACGATGAAGTCGCCGGCGTCTTTATACACGCACTGGTTGCCAACGGGTGGCTTCAGTAGGTGGCGATTGTCTTCTATCCATTTGCTGAGGTTAAAGGGACGTGTTACCGGCATATGTTCTTCTTTAGATGTTTACTAATATTTTCATTTTCACCGTCTCGATACGGGTGTCGGTAACCAGGAGTATGTCGAACTCATTGTTGCCGATGATGATGCGCTCCTTGATCTTTGGTATCGTCTCGTGCTCAGAGATGATGTAACCTGACAGCGTTTCAGACTCTTCGGTAGGGAAGTTGAAGTGATATTTCTCGTTGAGATACTCGAGCTCGAGGCGGCCGGAGAAGATGTATTCGTTCTCGGATATCTGCTTCTCCACATACTCCTGCACATCGTATTCGTCGTTAATATCGCCGAAGATCTCTTCGAGCACGTCCTCCATCGTTACGATGCCGGCTGTGCCGCCAAACTCATCAACCACCCATGCAATGCTCTTGCGCTCGCGGGTGAAGCGGTTCATAAGGTCGACAGCGCTCATGGCCTCGGGCACGGCAGTGATGGTATGCAGGATGTCGCGTATGCCGGCAGGACGGCGGTTGAGATCAAGGTGGTGCAGGTAGCCGACTATGTTATCGATATTGCCTTCGTAAACGATGATCTTGGAGAGCTTGGTGCTGATGAACTTCTCCCTTACTTCGGCTATGGGGGTGCTCACATCCAGCGCTTCGATCTCGTTGCGCGGCACCATGCAGTGGCGGATCTTCACGTTCACCAGGTAAAGAGCATTCTCGAACAGCTCGGTATTCAGTTCCTTCACTTCGTTCTCATGACCGTGCATGCTTTGCTTCACAAAGACCTCAAGATCGACACGGTTAAAGACTTGGTGGTTATCGCGTATTCGCACGTTGAAGAGGTATTTGAGTATAAACTCGGAAATGGATACGAACACCTTTGCCATAGGGTAAAGGATGTAGTACATGAGCAGGATGGGCACGCTGAAGATGACGAGCACCTGCTCGGCCTTCAGCCTGAATATAGCCTTGGGCAGAAACTCTGCGAATATGAGGATGACGAGGGTGGCAAAGAAGGTATCGAGCAGGAGGTGTATGTATTGCGAATTGAAGGGCGGGGGCAGGCGGTTGAGTATAGGGTCGGTCATCTGGGTCATGAGCAGGGAGTAAACGACCAGGAGTATATTGACGCCTATGAGGCTGGTGCCTATGAACTCGGCAGGGTTCTCCATGAAGCGGGCCAGTATCCTGCCCGAGAAGGTGCCTTGCTTTTTGCGCAGCTCGATATTGAGTTTATTGGCTGATATGAAAGCGATCTCCGTGCCTGCGAAAAAGCCAATGAGCAAAATACATCCTAATATATATAATAACAGGTGCTGAAAGTCCAATTCCATATGTGATTTCAAAGATAGTTGTTAAGTTGATAGGTTGGTAGGTTGATTAAGTTGATTGGGTTGATTGGTTGATTGGGTTGTGGTTTGGCGAGCTCACCATGACAATTCATGATCCGGCAGGGTGGCTCTGTAATGATATTAAAACTGTGCCGCTTCTTGTTTTTGCCGATTTAGCGAAACCGGAAGTCGGCTGGGGGTTTTTTGTGTGATTGTTCATTGATATTTAGGTATTTAGAGGGGGTTATTGAATATGAATGCAGCTTCCTGTTACTTCCGATTTGCTTCCGGTTTACTTCCGGTCCGGAAGTTTGCCTTGTCCTGAAATCACTTTACACCTTGGTGAGATAATCCTGATTTTACTTTACATGACATTTTATTAGTCCTGAAAGAGGTTTACAAAACACCAGCCGCAGGATAAAGTTACGATGGCGGATAGGGGCGACCCAAATATTGTGGATAAGAAGTGATAAAATTGAAATTTTTAATGGGTGGGGGTTGATAGGTTACCAGGTTGACATGTTGATAGGTTGATCCCAATTGCTATTCCGGATGTTCTGAAGGGATATCCTGAACTTGGGATAGGAAGCCGTTTTTCAAACGGAAATCTGTGAGGTGAAGACAGAGCGTAAGTGAGGTGCAAACTGAAGTTCCCGTAGCTATTTTACTATGTCAATCATCATTAAACAACATATCAATGAATGCCCCGCCTATCGGACGGGCAGGCATTACAAATGGGGTTTTATTTCGTGTACCGGATGCCCTGCGGAACATCCGGTACAACTGGGAAGTGACAAAGAAGTCATTTGGACAGATAGGACAGACTATGCAATCGATTGTAGGTTCGATTAAGCAAACGATGTCAAGCAAAGAGGATTGGTAGATTATTTATCGTTAGCTAAGAAATATTTACAAAAAAATGATGATGAGGCTGTTATTATAGACACTTCAAAGATGATCTTTGGGTATTGAAGATTGACAGCAACGACAATAAATTGTGGGGCACCGTACATGGAGGCACAGCAGATGAGCGTGCCTATGCGCAGGCAACTGCACCATTCGTATAACCAAATAGTCAGTTCGATACAATTCAGAAAAAGGGGCTATTGTTAGAATTAAGTTACTAAATGATCTGAGATAGACAGAATATCTCCTAAAAAGGTGTTTTTCACGATATTTTTATGGAATTATGTGTTTAACTTTACTATAAATTGTTGTGTATTTGAAATCATTAATTACCATATTGTTATGTTTATGGACATTTTCGATAGATGCACAACAAGTACCTGCTCTATTGTCTATTGAAGGAATTGGCGGAAATAGCTATGACCAAATAAGTTCACGAGTAGTTCCAACTTCAGATGGAGGTTTTATTCTGGCACTTTACACTTCATCTACAACAGGAGACATATTATGCGATACAACTCCAGTTCCATCAGTATTCAAGAAATATAATTCAGATGTTACAATACTAGAATGGACCAGATGTCACACTGGCGTCGCCGATAGTTCTTTTGACTATTTGTTTCCGACAATTGGCGGAAATTTCGTTTTAGGTGGCCATAGCTTTACAAATACAGATCAGGACTTCTTACTTAGAAAGGAAACTGCTGTTGGTAACCCAATTTGGGGAAATAAAAAGTATGGCGGCAGCGGAGGAGAAATACTCGAAGATATGCTAGCGACCTCGGATGGAGGTTACGTTATGTTTGGCACTACTAATTCAAGTGATGGTGACGTAGGCTTCCATCATGGGAATGTTTTCAATGATGATTTATGGGTATTAAAGGTTGACAGCAACGGCAATAAATTGTGGGGCACCGTACTTGGAGGCACAGCAGATGAGCGTGCCTATGCGCTGGCAACTGCACCCGGTAATGGTGTATATGTAGCAGGTGCG
>JAFDXN010000024.1 GCA_018267915.1 Bacteroidota bacterium
CCTTCGGCCTTCAGCCCGAACGGTGATGGCGAAAATGATGTGCTCTACGTAAGGGGCTTCAGGATAAAAACGCTGCATTTGCGTGTGTACAACCGCTGGGGCAATGTGATCTTCGAGACAGATACAAAAGAAAAGGGATGGGATGGCACTTACAAGGGTCAGCCGCAACCCGCAGAGGTATATGCCTATACACTGGATGTGACCTACCTAGATGGTAGCTCCAAACAGGTGAATGGCAGTATAACGCTGCTGAGATAAGAGAAAATTATATTTTAACAATTTTTTTTTATCTTTAGTACAGAATACCCTCTGTACAAAGATGAAGTACCTGTACCTTTTTATACTCGCGATCTTTTTACCGACTGCCGTACCAGCTCAAAATATGGTACACAACCCCGGATTTGATGTGATGGTAAGCTGCCCCATAACTTACAGCTTACTGACCTATGCTTACTGCTCAGAGTGGGAAAGACCTACGCAGGGTACCGCTGATTATTTCAACACCTGTAATACTATAGATGTTGGTATACCGTCCAACTTTGTGGGTACCCAGGCTGCATATAACGGTAATGCCTATGCCGGTGCATATGTGTATGCCTCTGCAAATTACCGTGAATACATGATGGGAAATCTTACGTGGCTGACCGCCGGAAATTTTTACAGGGTAACAATACATGTTTCACGCGCAGAAGGGGAACGATATGCATGCGACGGTTTCGGAGTATTCTTTCATAAATACGGCTTTGGAGATACCAATTTCGCAACACCAATTAACGCTTTTCCACAAATAGATTATTCGGGCTATGGTGTCATCACAGATAGCGTGAACTGGGTTACATTAAAGGATTCATTTTATGCGGATTCGGCCTATAAATTTATTGTTGTCGGAAATTTTCATGACAACTTAACCACGAATGTGCAGGCCATGAACCTGAACAACGCCGGGCTAAATGCTTATTACTACTTCGATGATATCAGGGTGGAAGCTGTGCCGCCTTTTCTAACGGCCACCCTGTCGCAGACAAATGTGAGCTGTTACCAGGCCAATGATGCCACACTGGGTGCGATAGCTCACGGGGGCACCGCACCTTATCATTATTTATGGGTACCCGGCAATTATACCACCAGCAATGTATCCAACCTCGCAGCGGGCACATACACACTATATTTAACAGATGCCAACAATGATACGTTCAGGCATGTATTTCATGTAACAGAACCCGGACAGATCAATGTGAGCACATGGCAGCGCAACATAAGCTGCCATGCGGCGCTTGGCAGCGCGGCAGTGACAGTGACCGGTGGGAATCCCGGCTATACGTATGCCTGGACACCTAGCGGCGGGACGCAGGATACTGCTCATAACCTGGCAGCGGGCAATTATACCTGTACTATTACCGACTCGAAAAATTGTCATGTTTACCAACCGTTCACTATCGTGAATGCGGCTAACCTTGCGGCCACTATTTCCCAATTAAATGCCCAATGTGCGAACAATGGTCAACTAAGCATGAATGTAACCGGTGGCACACAGCCTTATCATTATTTTTGGTCTACGGGCGACACCACCCTTACGATATCAAACATCACTACGGGAACCTATACATGCACTGTATATGACAACGATAGCTGCTCAATAATAAAAACTATAAGTGTCACAGTTCCCCCGCCATTAAATATCAGCTCTACCCAGCAAAATATTGCCTGCGCCTTTAGCCTGGGGTCAGCTACCGTCACAGTAACGGGTGGGACACCACCGTACACGTACGCATGGACTCCCACGGGCGGCAATACACCGACGGCGAGCAATTTATCGGCCGGATATTATACATGTACCGTTACCGACACGAAGAATTGCGTGGCAACCCACGTTGTGGATATTATCAGCCCTCCTAACCTTGTGGCGAGCGCAACGCATAAAAATATTAATTGCCACAATGCCTCAGGATCAGCCACTGCCCAGCATACCGGAGGCACCGGCCCCTTTCATTACCTATGGTCAACGGGTGATACGAGCGCAACTATCGGCAACCTGAGTGCAGGAACATACACACTAACCATTATGGATAATGACAGTTGTACTTCTACGGCAACTGTTACCATCACAGAAGTGCCACCGGTTAGCACAGTCAACACTCATACAAATATTCTTTGTTACGGACACCACGATGGTACAGCTACAGCATCAGCCTCGGGGGGTAATCCGCCCTATTCTTATCTCTGGTCGCCAGGCAATATCACCACAGCCACGGCGACAGGGCTGGACGCCGGGATCTATACAATAACGATTACTGATGCCGATACCTGTAGCACAACAGATACAGTAAGTATACAAGACCTTTCGGTCCCCATGACCTACACTGTCTCCGACTCAACCATTGACTGCCGGAGCGCACTTGTTAGAACAACACACGAAAGCGGCGATACAGTGGTACGGCTAGTGTGGTTATTTGGCGAAGACCCGAGCGATACATCAGCTGACAATCCTGTGGTACATGATTTCAGTCAAAGTGCTCCGAATCCGATACGCCTTGTACTCATCAATCAGATAGGTTGCCATGATACGATTCCTTACAACGTGGTATTGCATTACTGGACCGTTGCTAATTTCACATATGCCCCACCTATCCCTAAGCAAAATGCACCTATATACTTCAGCGACAGATCCCAAGGAGGAATTGTATCGTATAGCTGGGACTTTGGCGACAGCACGCAGAGTAGTGAAAAGGACCCTGTGAAACAGTACCAGGTAGGTGGCATCTACAGCGTGTGCTTAACTGTTACAGACACAATCGACTGTACATCGACCACGTGCAAGGAACTACAGGCCGATATCGTAAAACTTGTCGATGTTCCTTCAGCATTTACACCAAACGGTGACGGAGAAAATGATGTCTTGTATATGCGGGGCTTTGGCGTGAAAACGGTAAAAATGAGTATTTACAACCGGTACGGTAATAAGGTATTCGAAAGCGACAGTTTATCGAAAGGATGGGACGGAACTATCGGTGGCAAACCCGCAACGTCCGACGTGTTCGCTTATGTAATAGATGTCACCTTTTTAGATGGCAGCAAGGAAAAGAAGCATAGTAATGTCACCCTACTACGTTAAGAATAGTTATTAAACAAATACGTAATAAATAAATATGTTAAGGATGTGTTACATTGGGCAATAATTGCTAATTTAACATGCAATAAATAGGATCACCCATTACTTTTTCATTTACACTAACAGATCAATAAAAAAGTACAAACATGAAATTTCTTTACCAAGAAACCAGCATTCAAACCAAGATCAGAATCCCCCTATTTGCGCGGATTTTTTCATTGGTAACCTTATTGGTTTTGTCTCAGTTCAAGGCTGAAGCAAGCCCGTATTACCTCGTTACCTCCGCCCCCTGGGGTAACCCACAAGACGTAACCTGCATGAATAACGTGTTTGGTGTGGGAGGATGGACACAGGGCAACTTTACTACGCCTGCTGCTACTGTTTTTGCCCCTACCACACCGTTTGTAATGATGGAGGGAAGCGACCAAAACAGTGGGTTACCCGGGTACATCACCGCTAACCAAACAGTGATAGAGAACTGGGTGGCAGCAGGTGGGCGTCTTTTCATCAATGCGGCGCCTAACTACGGAACTAACCAGAACTGGGGCTTTAGCAATACGCAGCTGATGTACCCGTCTTACGCCCCGTCGGTATCTACAACGGTACCTACCGATCAAATATTCATAGGTCCCTACACGCCTACGGCTACTGCATTTACCGGCAATTATTTTGCCCACGGTTATATCAACGGTACAGGCTTGACACACACGCTTTATGACAACGCGTATTCACCAAATGTGCGTCCTGTACTATCTTATAAATTATGGGGTGCAGGTATAGTGTTCTTCGGTGCTTGCACTGAGCCAAACTGGTGGAACCCAAATCCACAGGGCATCAATGTGTGGCAGAACATCTTCATGTGGGTATGGAACTTCCCGCTGCAAAGTCTCACCACGACTGTACCAAGCCTTACGTACTGTTCAGGGGCAACGCCAACCATCAGCTACACTTCAACAGGCCTTACGTTGAATGCAGGTAATGTATTCACAGTGGAACTCAGTGACGCCTCCGGTTCATTTGCTACCCCAACGGCTATAGGCAGCATTACTTCAACAAATCCAACGGGAACGATACCATGTACGATTCCTCTTTCACAAATAACAGGCACAGGCTATCGCATCCGGACCGTTGCCAGCAATGCGACGTACATAGGCTCTGACAATGGAAGTAACATTACGATCAACACAACTGTTGCACCCGGTGTCTCAATTGCTGTGTCTCCGGGACAGGCAATATGTCTCAACCAGCTAGCTACATTTACTGCAACCACCACGAACGGTGGACCAAGCCCTACATACCAATGGTACCTGAACGGCAACCCTGTTGGCACGAACTCACCAACATATACCAACAGTACGCTGGCTACCGGCGACCTGATCTATTGCCAGATAACCAGCAATGCAACATGCGTGAATCCCCCGAACGCTACCAGCAATGTGATCAACATGGATGTAACACCACCTGTGCCTCCAACTATCACGATCTTTACAAGCAACACCGACAGTGGCTGTGTAAACGTGACCCAGACATTTAATAGTACCATCACTTTAGGCGGCCCTTCACCTGTTTACCAATGGTACGTTAATGGCAACCCGGTGGGTACCAACTCGGCATCGTATTCAACTTCAACCCTGGTAACCGGTGATGTCGTAACATGCCAACTGACAAGTAACAACCCATGCGTTTCAACTCCCAATGCAACAAGTAATGCGTTGACGATGACAATATTGCCTGTCACAGTACCCGACATCAGTATCGAGGCAACGCCAGGCACTGAAGTTTGCCCGGGAGGAGATGTTGTGTTTACTGCCACTACAAGCAATGGCGGTCCTGGATCTTCGTTACAGTGGATGTTGAATACATCACCCGCAGGCACTAACAGCCCGACGTACCAGAACAATTCGCTTGTAGGAGGTGATTCTGTTAAGTGTATCTTCATCAACCCCTACCTGTGCGCGTTCCCCCATGTTGTAACAAGTAACACGCTGCATATTACAACCATGCCGGAATCACCTTATTTGTCAGGCACTCCGGGCAATGTGATTTCGCGTAACTACGGACTCGTATATGCGAAGAACTTCATACACGATGCTGAATGCAAGTTAATGGTAATGATGGAGCCCCAAGGTTCAGATCCTGTAAATGGCAGGGTTAACGTGAAGGTAACCATCGATAATGCTATACAGTCATACAATGGCCAACCCTATTTACAGCGCCACTTCGATATTGAACCGGTGAATAATCCTACTACAGCTACGTCGATCATTACAATGTATGCATACCAGGAAGAATTTGATGCTTACAATGCTGTTGCGGTTCCGATGGGCCTACCCCCAATGCCTGTTGACTGGATTTACGATGGCAACATCAGGATCACTCAATTCCATGGTGTGGGCACACAGCCTGGCAACTACCCTGGTGGTGTTGAATACATCAACCCTGCTGTTTACTGGGATACGGCTAAGCATTGGTGGCAGTTATCATTTGCTGCAAATGGCTTCAGCGGCTTCTACATTCACACGGGTAGCTTCCCGCTGCAACTGAGTACTGTGAAAGGTTCTGATTTCTCGATAGCTGCATGGCCTAACCCTGTAACTGATAAAGTAACAATAAAGGTAACGGGCTATCGCGGCAATAACAGTGCTATCTCCTTGGTTGACCTCACAGGCAAGTTCATCATGAGCGTGCCGATGGACAACGACAAGGCTATCGCAGATCTCAGCGGATTGGCCTCGGGCATGTATCTCATCAAATACACTGATGATAAGCGGTCGGAGACAGTGAACCTGATCAAGCAATAATATCATACACCCAGCAAAAGAAAAACCCCGCAGCAAGCTGCGGGGTTTTTCTTTTGCTAATACCAAACACTATAACTGGGGCGTGTAGTAAGGCGAAATAAGAATGTAAACCAAAACACCGGTAATGCTAACGTACAGCCATAAAGGCCAGGTATAGCGGGCTAGTTTTTTATGCTTTTCGTATTGGCCCGTAGCCGATTGATAAGCTGTAAAAAGGATGAATGGCAATATAACGGCAGCCAGCACAATATGCGTAGCCAGAATGGTGTAGTAGAAATAGCGAATCGGGCCATCGCCGCCGAATTTTGTTTCCTGCGCCAAGAGGTGGTGCAGTATATAGAAAATCAGGAAGGCACTTGATAAGGCAATGGCAGTAAGCATTACCCGCTTGTGTGCCAGGTAGCTCTTGCGCCGAACAGCGATGTAGCCCCAGATCAGTAAAACCGACACGGTTGAGTTGATAATAGCATTGATGAGCGCGAACACATGGATATCAAACCCAAGGCTCAAGTGCATGTGAAACCGGGAGAGGAAGGCCACTGCAGCGAATACGATAAACGACAACGTGACAATAAGCAGGCGAGCCTGCGGATCATTTCTTTTGATAAAAGGAGTCAACATATGATTTGAGAATTGAAATCTATTATAGCAGGCCTGGCATTTATTTGCGGTGCTTATTTTCTACGGATAACAACACGATATCGTCCGCACAATACTTCAGTTGGGCACTATCGAGGCCATCGTAATAGCCGCGGATATAGCGGTATTGATCAAGCAACACAAGCTTTTCCGTATGGATAAAATCATTTTCACCACCTTCGCCGGGCTGCAACGAAACGTGCAATTCATTCCTTGCGTAATTGTATATCTGTTGCTTGTCACCCGTAAGGAACCACCACCTGTCGTGATTCACAGCGAACTTGTCAGCATAGGTTCGTAGGGCGGGAAAAGAATCCCGGGCAGGATCGACTGTGATGGTGATGAACTGCAAAGACGTATCGTTCTTTTTAAAGGTTTTCTGGAGGATGGCCATATTGCGCGTCAACTTAGGGCAAGGTCCGGGACAACCGGTAAAGATGAAATCCACTACCAGTATCTTGCCTGCCAGGTCATTATTCAGAGAAACAGTCTTTCCTAATTGATTGATGAGGGTGATATCGGCAACTTTATGATAGACAGTATCGAGTTGTGTCTTGCCATTCACCGACCTGCTATCGATCTTATCTATCACATAGTATTTGGGCAGCTTTACAACCCCTTCAGCCAGTCTGCGCGTAATGAGGTAAAAAGAAAGCGGCAGCAAAAGTGCCGCCGCTATCCCAAGAAAGTATCGTTTTGTTTTGTTGTTTGACATTTTATCCTTTGCTGCCGCAAAGATACATCGCTTTACCTTGTGGGTGAAGTACTATTCATGAATAACCAGAAACCGCCATCGGCCAGGAAGGCAATGATAAACCATATGAACAAGGTCAATGGTATCAACACCGTTATAAGGAAACTCTTTATTTCATCGCCAAGGTGCATAAAGATCGCCACAATATAGCCAGCCTTAAGAATGGTAAGCGCCAGGAAAAAGAAGGCAACAAGTGCTTTTGGCATCTCGTGACTGAAGAACATACCCAGGATCACTTCGGTAACAGTAACTACCAGCAATATCCAGAATACCTTCCAAATACGGCCCACTTGCTTTTTGCTTTCAGGCGAGTTAAGATCAGTATGATGCGCCATGATGCCCGAGTAGAGCTTGGACTGATCGCCCTCGTAATAATGTTGTATCTCGTTTTGGTTATGATGCTGAGACATTAGCTATAATAGTTAGTGTTGTGAACGATTTTTTTTGTTTAGAGCAGGTAGAAGCACGTGAACACGAATACCCATACAAGATCTACAAAGTGCCAGTATAGGCCTACTTTTTCAACCATTTCGTAGTGGCCGCGACGCTCGTAAGTGCCGTTCACGGTATTGATCAGGATAAGTATATTAAATATCACACCACTGGTAACGTGCGCACCGTGGAAACCTGTTATCGTGAAGAAGTAATTGTAAAAATCGTGAGTGGCCTGGGAGCCATGCGCTGCAAGTGCCGCTTCAGTAGTTTTGTGGTGATCGAAGAAATGACGGAAAGATTCAACCGGAGCATTGATGAAAGATCCCCACCAGGCACCTTCGCTGTGCAGGTGTGTCCATTCCCACGCCTGGCAGCTAAGGAAGCAGATACCACCTACGATGGTCCATAACATCCATTTAATGACACCCTGTTTATCGCCATAGTGGCCGGCATGCACCGCCAATACCATGGTAACCGAACTCATGATAAGAATAAAGGTCATCAAGCTCACGAAAAGCAGTGGCAGGTTCTGGCCTTCCAGGAAAGGGAATGATTTGAACACCTGGTTAGCGTCTGGCCATGCAGCGCTGAAAAAGCGTGTAGTACCGTAAGAGATAAGCAAGGCCCCGAAAGTGAAACTATCCGAAAGGAGGAAAAACCACATCATGATCTTTCCGTAGCTCACATTGAAAGGCGAACGTCCTCCGCCCCACAATTTGGTTTCCGGTGCTGTAGTTGCTGTAGCTTGTGACATACTTTATTTTAAGGTTAAGACAAGTTGTGAATTGGCTGCGAATTTCGAAACAATTTTATTGATTTGCCAGAAAGAACACAAATAAATATATCCACAATACATCTACAAAGTGCCAGTAAGTCGACACCATTTCAAGCCCCACAGAGTTATATATTTTTACTTTGGTCCTAAAAGCTCTGAAAAATACAATTAATAACGCAATAATGCCACCCGCAATATGCGCGAGGTGCAGACCTGCGATGATGAACAGGAATGAACCACTGGGGTTTCCATCGAGCCGGATATTGATATCATATAGCTGATAGAAACCGATGACCTGGAATATGCCGAATAATATGCCGAGTATCAAGGTAGCTGTCGTCAGCGCACGGAAACGGGGCATGAGCCTGTTTTTAAATGCCCTGAGGCTCAATGCCATAGTAACACTGCTGGCAATAATAACCACAGTGGATATGTAGAACACTGTTGGCAGTTTGTAGATCACCCAGTTGCCTTGTGCTTCGCGTACCATATAGGCGCTGGTAAGACCACCAAACATCATGATGATGCTGGCCATTGCGACCCACAGCATGAACTTCTGGGGGTGTATTTTTTTTCGTTGCGGCGTGGCTTGTTCCATTGTTTTATCCATAAGTTTCAATTTCACATTTTATCAAAAAGCAAGGCAAGCAAAACGGTGGGTAAATAGATAAATGAAGAGAACATAACCCGCTTGGCGGACTTATGATCATTATTTTTGTAGAATACAAATGAGGCTGCAAAATAGAGTATGCCGCAGGCGATGCAGATAAACATGCCTGTATTGCCACTGATACCTACCGTACGGGGCATAACAGCCATGGGTATGAGCACCAGGCTATAAAACATGCATTGCAGGCCGGTGAAGCGGGTTTTGCCCTGCCTTGAGGGCAGCATGCGGATACCTGCTTTCTCATAATCGTCAAAACCGACCCATGCGATAGCCCAAAAATGGGGGAACTGCCAGAAAAACTGTATAAGGAAAAGCACCCAGCCACCCAGCGCCAGCGGACCGGTAAGCGTATTAGTTGCCGCTACCCAACCAATAAGCGGGGGCAATGCGCCCGGGATGGCGCCGATAAGCACCGCGACCGGGTGGATCTTTTTCATGGGTGTATAGGCAAATGCGTATAATAAAAGGGATATGAAACTGAGGATGCCTGCCAGGGGGTTGAAAAAATAAGCTAACAGCGAAGCACCGGTGACGCCTGTAAGTGCAGCAAATATCCAGGCTTCGGTAGTGCCCATCCTGCCATCAGGCATCGGGCGGTTCATAGTGCGCCTCATCAGCTTATCGCTATAGCGCTCCAGTATTTGGTTGATCGTGTTGGCACCACCTGTTACCAAGAGGCCGCCTGCAAAGAGTACTATGACTTCCTTCCATGCAAAGGAAGTACCCGGCGCCAGCAGGTAACCTACTACGCTTGAGAACACGACCATGAAGCTAAGGTTGGGCTTCAGCAGTTGGGCATAATCCTTGACACGATCCACTATCACTGCCTGGCCACGGGCCTTTATGGGCTCTTCACGCAACATTGAACGAAAGAAATAACGGGATGATTTAAAAACAGGGCAAAGGTAATAGTTGTACGGCAAAATTCAGGCCCGAATTATATACATATATAAATCTCCATATGACCAATGCCGCTGCATTAGGCACCGCCGAAAAATTCTATAGTATGATCTACAACTTCCTGCATGGCTTTTGGCAGGTGATTCTCCGTCCATGGATGCTTGCGGCCAAAAACGTGGTCGGACGGGACCAGGAATAACTCTGCAGAGGGCTGCCAGCGGTGCAGATCGTATGCCTTTTCAACAGGAACAGAGGTGTCATCTATCCCATGGCAAAACAACAGAGGTATCTCGAGCTTTTGGAGTGCGTCCTGGATGTCCAGCCTGTCGCGATTGTTCTGGTAATCTTCATAAAGTTGATAGTTCAGTGGCATCTCCTGCTTCGTACGGCTATTGGAAACATAAGCTATTCCCTTCTCCTTCCACTCTATTACTTTATCCGTGGGCCAGCCACCCCAGGGCGTTTTGCACTTATGAACAGAGGCCCAGGTAGCTACTGCCTTCACACGCTCGTCTTCGGCCGCTTTCAGTATGGAAATGCCGCCACCGAGGCTGTGCCCTAAGAGGTACAGTCTATTTCTGTCTATTTGATCGGCATGCTCATTTTCGGATGATAAAGCCCAATCGATCACCTTTCCAAGGTCATCCAGTTCCTTCGTGTAGCTGTTATTGGCGAAGGCTTCCAGATCAACGAATTCTTCGGGGTGCTCCGGGCTAGTACCGTTGTGCGAAAAATTGAATTTAATAAATACGAAACCGGCGGATGCAAATTGCCCTGCAATCAGATCAAAATTACCCCAGTCTTTAAACCCATTAAATCCATGTGAGTAAATGATCACCGGCTTTGGCTGCCCGGTATGCAGGTAAAAAATATCGGCAATAATGGACTTACCACCATTATTGCCGATGAGGATATTCTTATTGATGTGCATTTTTTTCTTTTGAATTACCAACTACCGCCGGCGCCACCGCCACCGGAGCTGCCGCCACCGAAACCACCGAAGCCGCCTCCGCCGCCCCAGCCACCGCTACTACCGCCACCCCAGCTGCCGCCACGGTTCATCATGCTGCCAATCAGCCAGCCGGTACCGAAGCCGCCAAAACCACGGCCGCTCATGTAAGAGCCGCCACCGCCTCCACCGCGCCGCCTGATGATCCAAACTATGATAAGCACTATGATAAGGACAATAAGCCCTGTTGCCGGCGAGCCATTTTTGTCTTTGTTGTCAGCTTTATATTCTCCTTTGGTTGCAGCTATTACGGCATCAGCGGCTTTTGAGAAGCCTTCATAATAATTGCCTTCTTTAAACGCCGGGCGCATCTCATTGCGTACTATCTGGCCGCATTGCATGTCGGTAAGAGCGCCTTCTACTCCCCTGCCGGTCGTGATCCACATTTTGTGGTCGCCAAGGGAGGCAAAGATCAGCACGCCGTTATTCTTACCGGCTTGGCCTATGCCCCATTGATTAAACAGCTTGACGGCATAATCGCTCACATCATAGTCGCCAAGCGACTTGATCGTCACCACTGCGATTTGAGTAGACGTGGTCCGGTCAAATTCAACAAGCTTTGCCTCTAATTCCTCCTGCTGACGCGGATTCATCATCCCGGCAAAGTCGTTGACGAGGCGCGGAGGATTAGGCCTTGCAGGAAAATTGTTATCATCTGCGCGTACCCCAAAGGCAGCAAGGACAAGCAGCACGAAAGCCAGTGCCCTGCTAAATATTTTATGCCCTACACCTATCATTTGCCAAATACTATTTCGTCAGGAAGTTCATTTTTTGTAACAGCAGGATCGTAGGGAAAATGTGTTGCCAGTGCCTTTCCTAATTCATTAACACAAGCGCAGAGGCCATCGGTGATCTGATCCTTCTTTAGATATTCCTTTAAACGCGCTGCAGCACTTTCCCAAAAGACGGGACCGCCCGCTTTTTCATATATCGCGGTATCGCCAAATATGGCAAATTGCCGGTCGTTAACGGCAATATAGACGATGGTAGCGTTGCGACGCTCGGTCTTGAACATGCCCAACTGCGCAAATAGTTCAACCGCACGGTCCATGGCATTCATGTAAGAGCAGCGGTGCTCGACGAACACCCTAACTTCGCCGGTAGTTTTGCCCTCAGCCTCCTTGATAGAAGCCACGATACGCTGCTGCGAATCCTGGTCGAGTATCGGTTTCTTTTTCCAGAAAGACATAACGGGTACTTTTAGAACTGTACTTTAGGTGCATTCTGCGCTCCCTGGTCGGCCTGGAACCATGGCATTTGCTTAAAGCCAAACATTCCGGCATATATGGTTTGCGGGAAGGATGTGATCTTCACATTATACGTTTTCACCGCCGCGTTGTAATCATCCCGCGCAACCTTGATACGATTTTCTGTTCCCTCCAGCTGGTCTTGCAGGCTTTTGAAGTTCTCGTTAGCCTTCAATTGAGGGTATTGCTCAGACACCACCATCAACCTGCCCAGCGCCTGGCTCAACTGGCCTTGTGTTTGCTGGAATTGCTGCAGTTTTTCGGGCGTCAGGTCGCCGGCGTTCACATTCATTTGCGTGGCATGCGCTCTTGCCTCAATTACTTGTGTAAGTGTAGTTTTCTCGAAGTCGGCAGCGCCCTTCACGGTAGCTACGAGGTTGGGTATCAGGTCGGCGCGGCGTTGGTAACTGCTTTGTACAGCAGCCCATTTTTCATTCACGTCGCCTCTCATCCTGTTCATGCCATTATAGCTGCAGCCGCCCATTAATACAAGGAGCAATACTATGCCCAGAACTACATATAAGCCTTTCATTTTTAAAAAGTTTTACCAAACCTACATAAAAAACGGGATTGAAAACAGTGGCATTTCGGGGAACTACGCCTTTTTCGCGGTAAAGCACGGTTTCGTGCGGACGAAGGTATCCCTCTTAATATGCAAAAGACAAAGCCGGTCGACCGACCGGCTTTATCTTCTTATTAATTAACAAAGTATCACTAGAGGTAAAAGCGGGCGCTAAACCCAAACATATTGTGCGGAAAAAAGTTTACATCGGTCAGGAGGTTGATAGCCGGTTTAATATCAGCACTAAGCCCGATCGGCACCCTGCGGAAACGGTATTCTACGCCGCCTATGGCGTCAATGCCAAATATACCTTCGTCATTACGGTCGTAGCGGGCTGTCTCATAATTGTATATGCGGCCATCGTGGTTCCATACGCCGGCATGCGCGCCACCACCAAAGAAAATGCTCCACCCCGGGTGAGGCAGGTATATATGATACTCTACAAGGCCTACCGCATTAAAGCTGGTACCGTCTTCCCATCCTAACACGCCGCCGGCATTCAACTGAGCTTCAACGGCTACGTGGCGGTCTACAAAGAACTTACCTGTAAAGCCGCCACCATCGGGTGTCAGCCTCAGGCCGAGGCCCACCTGTGCGTTAGCCGCCAAGGCTGTAAATAAAGTGATCAATAAAGCCGTAGTGAACAAACATATCTTTTTCATAACAGATCCGTTTTCCCAATCTTTAAACAAACTGTGCCAAAGCGGAAATGAGCAGGATTAATGCAGAGTTATTGCCAAACTTTAACATTGTCCTATTTTTGTCCAAAATCTTCACATTCATGCCATTTTCTTTCGAAGCTTCACTAGACTATGCACAATCGCAAGACAGGACAGATCCTTTGTTTCCGTTCCGTGAACGCTTCCTCTTTCCTCAACATGATGGCAGGGATGTATATTACTTTTGCGGAAATTCACTAGGTCTGCAACCCAAAAGCGTGCAGTACCTGATGGAAAAAGAGCTGGCCGACTGGGCGAAGCATGGAGTTGAAGGGCATTTCCGGGCGCGCAATCCGTGGTTTTCCTACCATCACCTTTTTTCAGAGCGCCTTGCAAAAGTGGTGGGTGCAAAACCAACCGAAGTTGTGGCAGCTAATGCCCTGACCGTAAACCTGCACCTGCTGATGCTATCCTTCTACCGTCCCGCGAACGGGAAGTACAAGATATTAATGGAAGCCGGCGCATTCCCCTCCGATCAATATGCAGTGGAAACGCAGGTGCGCATGTATGGCTACGACCCGGAGGATGCCATTATAGAGATAGCACCACGCGAAGGCGCACATATCATAGAAGAGCAGGATATACTGGACGCTATAGAATATAACAGGGAGCAACTGCAAATGGTGATGATAGGCGGCGTCAATTACTACACCGGTCAGTTCTTCGACTTGAAAAAGATAACGGAAGCCGCGCACCATGCCGGCGCCTTTGCGGGCTTCGACCTGGCGCATGCGGTGGGCAATGTGCCGCTGCAACTGCACGACTGGGGCGTGGACTTCGCGTGCTGGTGCTCCTATAAATATCTCAACTCAGGCCCCGGTGCGGTGGGTGGCATGTACGTACATGAGCATCATGGCAATAACCCCAAAACCTTCCGCCTGGCGGGCTGGTGGGGTAACGACGAAAAGACACGCTTCAAAATGGAGAAGGGCTTTATACCACAAAAAGGTGTGGCCGGCTGGCAAATGAGCAATGCGCCGGTATTTAACATGGTGGCACACAATGCATCGCTCGACCTTTTTGACAAGGCCAATATAAAAGTACTACGCGAAAAGAGCGTGAAACTGACCGCATACCTTGAATATCTTTTGAAGCAAATAAAACACCTGCCTTTTGAAATAATTACCCCATCGGAACCCGAACGCAGAGGCTGCCAACTGTCTTTGCTATTTGCGGAGCGCGGGCGCGAGGTATTTGAACAGCTGACAGCCAATGGCGTGGTAGCCGACTGGCGCGAACCCAATGTGGTGCGCATAGCCCCTGTGCCGCTCTACAATACTTATGAAGACGTGTACCGGTTTTATGAGATACTGATGGGCATGCAATAATAAAATGGCTTTATTTTTTGACATAGAGAGTTTACCGAAGTTTGAGAATGCTGTGGTCACCATCGGCACCTTCGATGGCGTGCACCTGGGGCACCGGACCATCCTTAACGAAGTGATAAAGCATGCTAAGGAAGTAAAGGGCGAAAGCATCGTCGTAACTTTTGAGCCGCACCCACGCAAACTGCTGTTTCCAAACCAGCCTATTAAACTCATTACGCCGCTTCAACAAAAGCTCGACCTCATTATCAGGGGAGGTATACACAATGTGGTAGTAGCGCCCTTTACAAGGGAGTTCTCGCAATTATCGGCAGAGGAGTATATCAAGGACTTCCTGATAAAGAAGTTCAGGCCGCATAGCATTGTGATAGGCTATGACCATCACTTTGGGCACGACCGCAAAGGAGACATCAACCTGCTGAAGGAATATGCGGAGCGGTATGGATACAATGTGTACGAAATATCTGCACAACTGATAGACGAGGCAGCCATCAGTTCGACTAAAATACGCAATGCGCTGAGCGAAGGCCGCGTAGGGGATGCCAACCATATGCTGGGGCGCAACTACAGCATTAGCGGCACCGTGGTAGAAGGCAAAAAGCTAGGGAGAGAACTGGGCTATCCCACCGCTAACGTCCGCCAGTCCGAGCCCGACCAGATACTACCTGCCATCGGCATCTACGCGGTAAGGGTAAAATGGGGACAAAGCACTTACAAGGGCATGCTCAGCATCGGCCGCAACCCCACCGTGACCGATGACCACAGCATCAAAATTGAGGTGAACATTTTTGACTTCGACCAGAATATCTACGGCGACATGATCGAGATTGAATTTGTGGAATACCTGCGCGACGAGCAGAAGTTTGATTCCCTGGATGCGCTGAAAGAGCAGTTGCATAAGGATAAGGCTATGGCAGTGGCTATCCTTAACAGCTAGCCTAATCAAATAAAACATATGCAATAAGCCGGCTTGCCTTCCTATCGTAAGGCATTCTATAAGTCATAATGGCGTGCACCAAACTTCGGTTATTCCAGCTAGGGCATGCGTCACCGACCCCACTGACAAAGCGCAGCCAATTATCTGCACCATTTTTGAATTCGTACATCAGGCCATACGCCTGGCGAGCCGATTGTGACCAATTACATTCCAAAACGCAGACGATATCCTTTATGGGGCAGTGCTGATGCACGGCGCTCAATACCTGTTGCAAATTGGATGGCACGTCTCCTTCTAAGAAGCTACTGACGTCGAACTTCAACCCATGTCCCTGCAGCAACGGCATAACAGTCAGAACATTCGACAGAAAATACCTGTTCTGGTACAACCTGTTTACTGCGGCCATGCCCAGTTGGCCATTTTGAAAAGCCAAATAGGCTTTAGGCACATAATCAGCAACATGTTCTACGTCGCGGGCAGCGATGTAAGCCGCATACAATGAACCATGTGCAAGGTCTGGCCACCCGGTCTCGTTAATATACCGGCGCAAAAACCTGAAATGCACCGAGTCTGCTATATGAATCTCCGCTTCTACCGCTCCTTTCATTTTGGCAGGAACCGAATCCAATGCCCGAAGTAAAAGTGCCGTACGTTGCTGCATTCGCCTTAACGTATCATATTCTTTAGACTGGTTAGTTTCATAAACCGCCGCAAATATGGTTTCATACTGAGCACAGGCACCCTTTGTGATTTAATAACGCGTCAAAAAAGCACGCAATTTCGTCGGAGTCTGGCCTTGATACATGAGGTAGTAGGGATCGATTTTCAGCAGGCAAGAACCGGCAGCTACGCTGTCCTTACTGTTTGAAAGACTATCCAATTGTTTCAGGCAATAAAAAGACGACCCTTTCAATTCCTCCCTGGGGAGCGTCACCCTATCAAGCAACTTGACTTTTTCCTTGATATTCGCGTTGTCGCCTTCGTAAACCACAACCCGTGACATCTCCTTTAGCTTTTCCATCGTTAGCCGGTCATATATTGCATTTAGTCTTCTGGCATTTTCCTCGATGGTCTCTTTGAATCCGGCTTTCTTCCGCAACTCATTAACGTGCAGATCATCCTTGATCGGCCATATGTAATTCCGGTTAACTAGTTTGTGGCTTATACTATCCATTACCGGCAAACCAATTGCTTGTGTACCGTAAATTTGTGGTTTGTTTTCTTCAGTCAGTAGCCGGTCCTCCATCTTCGCGACAAGGTATTGTTCCAGTTCCCCGTCTCGCCCTGCCTTTTGTATTGTGGAAAAATATTGCTTAATCTTCCTTGAATGTTGAATCACATACCAAGCCGTTTCGCTCGCAGGTTCGCCAACTATTGATTTACCCGGATAGCCTCTTTTCTTAATTGTCCTTTCAACAAACAATAGGTTAGTTGAGTCAAGTGACTTTTGAATAGACCAAAGTGAATCGTCCACACTTTTCACGTTTTCCAGTCTCCATTTTACCGCAATTGAATCTTTGATCGTGGCACTACCAAACTCGATTATATTCCTGTATTTCTGATCCACCGCCATTACGCTGTCCAACTGTCGTTTTAATGTTGGATCAAAACTCTTTTGCGCGAAAAGATTCAGAGATAAAAGTAGAAGAATAAAGGCGACGAAATAAGACCGCATAAACCTAAGTTACTACAATTTGCGACTATCAATATAGCAACTTCCAGCTTGAGAGCATTACTCTCGAATTAACTCATTACGCAATCATTTGTCCCACCATTTCCTTCAGCAGTTCACCATCATGGGCACTGCTTTCTATGCCCACGGCCATGGTGCTGTATTTGCCAAGCAGCATCATGCAGTACTCCACTCTTGCAAGCGGCCAGTGTTGTGCCAGCATCATCACTTCTTTAGCTTTGCTTGGGTATGTGCCCAGGGCAGCGGCGATATCCTTATCACTTTTGCCCCTTAGAAAATTTGCCTGGTACAGCCTGTTGAAATGATTGTAAAAAGAGCCGATCACCAATGGCATAGGCGCCGATTTAGGATTGGCAATAAAATAGGTGAGCATCCGGTAGAGCTTATCGTGGTCGCGCCCGGTAAGCACTTCTGGGAATTCAAAAACATTGTACTCACGGCTGATGCCGATGTACTTCTGTATCAGGTCGGCAGAAAGCGCTTTCTCGTCCGGCACATTGATGCGCACCTTCTCCACTTCGTTCACTATTTTTTGCAGATCGCTGCCGAGGTAAGTAGCTAATATCTGCGATTCACGTTCGCCTATATGAAAGTTGATCTCTACACCGTATTGCTGTATCCAGCCCGGCACCTGGTCATCGCGTATTTTTTCTGAGCTGAAGTAAAAACCCTTATCCTTTGCCAGCTTGGTGGTCTTGCTGCGGCCATCGGCCTTTTTGCCGCGGTACTCCACCAAAAAAATAGTAGTGGGCGCCGGGTTTTCGAGATAACCCGCCAGTTCGTTGTAACCTTTCAACTGGGCCGCATCTTTCAAGATCACCACCTGCCTTTCAGCAAACATCGGAAAGCGCCTGCAGGCATTCACCACATCGGCCCACTCGCTGTCTTTGCCATAGAGCACCATCAGGTTAAAGTCCTTCTCACCTTGTTGCAGTATGTTGTTCTCGAAATAATGCGTAACCAAGTCGAGGTAATAAGGTTCCTCTCCGTCTATCAAATAGATGGGTGCATATTGTTTCGCCTGCAGCGACTGGAATAATTTTCTGAGGTCAGCGGTCATTATCGTTCACAAATATAGGCTCGGGAAAGTCTCCATCAACGCCCTTCAATCTTAAAAATACTTTGGCCGTGGTCAGTACGTCGCCTACACAATATTTGCCGATGCGCGGCAGGTCCTTCTCCTGCCAATACACCAGGCTCACCATGCTGCCATCTATGTCGCCCTTCGGCGAAGGTATGCCCAATACCTCGGCCAGCAAAGCCAGCGACGTAAAATGCTTATAGTCGCCAAAACGCCAGAGATCCAGTGTATCGAGATGATTAATCTCCCATGGTTTTTTGCCGCTTAGTTGCATGCATTCCGGCAGTTGCATGCCGTTTATCACCATGCGCCGGCACAGGAAGGGGATATCGAACTCTTTTATATTATGCCCACAAAAACGCACCTCTTTGTTGTGCGCAATAAACTTGGTAAGCAGTTCGCAAAAATCATTTAACAAAACTTTTTCATCGTCATTCGTCAGCGATTTCATCCTGAATTTCCAGCCATCGCTATGCTGGTGGAAACTGCCAAAACCTATACAAACAACCTTCGCAAACTCAGAAAATATACCTGCGCGTTCCTCGAATAGCCTTGCCGGATCATGATCTGCATCATTGCTGCTTTTCAGGTATTTAGCTTTCTTTGCCCATTCGGTCTGCATACCTTCGGGCAGCAGCGCGTGTTCCGGAACAACTGGCACGGTTTCTATGTCAATGAAAAGGATATTTTTTAATTGTTCCATTACTCGTCTACATATTTATATTTGTATCTAAAATAACCAAAACTAAAAGTTTATGAGCCAGGATATCAATCAGCCTTCCTCACAACAGCCTGCCGGCAACTCGTCTCAGCCGCCACGTAAAAATACGATAGTGTATTGGGTAGTTATAGGTGTTTTATTGGTGATCTGCATTTTCCTTTTCGTGCGGAACAACAATACCGCCAATAAACAGCAGCAAACCGAGGAGCAATTGGTGAGCTCCGACTCAAGCAAGAAGGCGATCGAAGGCGACTATAATGCGGCACTTGCCCGTCTCGACCAATTGGTGTCGAAGAATGCGCAAATGGACAGTGCCATCAATAACAAGAATGGCGAGATCGCCAAACTGAAAAGCCAGATCAATGGTATATTGAGCGACAGCCGTGCAAATGCAAGTGACCTTAAAAAGGCGCGCGACCTGATAGCTAAACTGAACGCAACAACTAAATCGTACGAAGAACGTATTGCCGAACTCGAGGGAGAAAACAAGGACCTGACCGGCAAAAACGAAGTGTTGGCACAGGAGCGTGACTCCACGGTTACGAAGAACATAGCACTCAAGAAACTCGGATCTGTACTGCATGCCTCCAACATCCGCATGACCCCGATCCACCTGAAAAAAGGCGGCAAAAAAGAAAGCGAAACGGAACATGCCCGTAAGGTGGACATACTCCGCATTGCTTTTGATATCGATGAGAACAGGATAGCCGAAAGTGGCACCAAACAGGTACAACTTAAGATAACCGGCCCCGATGGCAACGTATTTAGCGATCCGGCCTACGGTTCAGGCTCCTTTACCATGGCAGAAGGCGGGCAAACCGTGAATTACACGCTGGTAAAAGATATCGCCCTGCAACAGGCACAGCCTGTGAAAGATGTGACAGTCGATTGGCACCAAACTGCAGACTATAAAGCCGGCACTTATAACATCGAGATCTACAATGACGGCTATAAAATAGGCAGCGGCAGTGTAACGATGAAGAAATAAAAGAATAGAAAAAACGCACATAAAAAGCGCCGGACTTGACCTCCGGCGCTTTTTCTTTACCTTTATGGCTGTCGCAAACACCCCTTTCGGTAACAATAAGATAATATGAGTTTTCTTTTTTGTTCACAAAGGCGGCGGTAATTTTGCTCACGATTTAGCAGGACATTATGGATGTATTACCAGGTAAGATTCTGATAGTTGACGACGAGCCGGATATAGTGGAGTTCATTAGCTATAACCTGAAGAGCAAAGGCTACCTGATCGGCACGGCCAGAGATGGCGTGGAAGCGATAAGGAAGGCAAAGGAATTTCGTCCTGATCTGATCCTGCTCGACATAATGATGCCCAACAAAGACGGCAAAGAAACGCTGAAAGAACTGCGCCGCATGCCCGAGTTTGAGCACACTGCTGTCATATACCTCACCGCGCTCAGCGATGAGCGTTCCGAGATAGAGGGCCTCAAAACCGGTGCGGATGATTACATTGCCAAGCCGATAAAGCCCGAACTGCTCGCCACACGTATCAGCGCCGCGCTACGCCGCCTGCGTAAAGATGAAGACCAGGAGCAAAAGCTCACCTTCGGCGACCTGGAGATCAACAAGACCAAGTTTACAGTAAACTATAAGGGCAAGGAAATACTGCTTGCTAAAAAAGAGTTTGAATTGCTTTCGCTGCTGGCATCGAAACCCGGCCGCGTGTTCCTTCGCAACGAGATATTGCAACGCGTATGGGGTACTGATGTTATAGTAGGCGACCGTACCATCGACGTACATATTCGCAAGATCCGACAGAAGATAGGCATCGACCTGATCACCACTGTCAAAGGTGTAGGTTATAAGTTCGAAATGGAGTAGATTAGTATCTATGTCCGTATTCGATACCAAAAATCCGTCTCCTCGTTTACTTTCATTCATTACAGCCCTCGTCATCTCAACGGTCAATGCACTGCTCAGCCTCACGTTGCAGCCGCATTGGTACATGCCCTTTATTGTTTTTGGGCTCACTTTTATCATTACTTACTGGCTGTATCATTACACCATGCAGCGCTTTATCTACCGGAAGATCAAGCTCATCTATAAGTTCATATACCAGACAAAAGCGACTAAAAAAGAGGAATTTTTTTACGAGAATATCCTGCCGCGCAAGTCACTGGAGGAGGTAAGCCATGATGTGCAGCGCTGGGCCGACCAGAAAAAGGATGAGATCGATATGCTGCGGGCCAATGAGCAATTCCGTAAGGAATTTCTGATGAACCTGGCCCACGAATTGCGAACACCCATCTTTAACGTCCAGGGCTACGTTGATACATTGCTGGGCGGTGCATTGGAAGATGAAAATGTGAATCGTAAGTTTTTAGGTAACGCGTCTAAAAGTATAGACAGGCTTGTCCGCCTTGTCGACGACCTGGACGAGATTTCCAAGCTCGAATCTGGCCGTATTCCTATCATCCAGGAACACTTTGTGATACAGGACCTGGTGAAGGACGTGTACGAAGAGTTGTCTTTGCAGGCTAAGGAGCGTAACATAATCCTGGAAATAAAGAAAGGCACCGAAAGACCGCTTGAAGTTTATGCCGACAAACCAAAGATCAAACAAGTACTCATTAACCTGGTGGAGAATGCCCTAAAGTATGGTAATGAGCACGGCATTATTTCGGCTGGTTGTTACGAGATGGATGACAGGCATGCCTACGTCGAAATATCTGATAATGGGCCGGGCATTGCTGAAGAGCACCTGGTCCGCATTTTTGAGCGTTTCTACCGCGCCGACCGTAGCCGCAGCCGCTCGATAGGCGGTACGGGTCTTGGCCTTGCCATTGTAAAGCACATCGTCGAAGCTCACGGCCAGACTGTTAATGTCAGGAGTACCCCCGGCGTTGGTTCTTCTTTCGGTTTCACACTGGAGAAGGGGAAGGAATAGCTATCAGGCTGGGTTCCAGTTAGCCGGGTCCAGCCTCCATTGCCCTAGAAGTTCCTGCTGTTCAGGCTGCACGATCTTTTTCTCCTCAGCCACTTCCATCATCGCTGTATAATTGCTGATCGTGTGCAGGGAAACTTCAGCCTCTTCAAATGCCCTATCTGCTACCGGGAAACCATAGGTAAACAGCGCGCACATGCCCATTACTTCTGCCCCGGCCTCGCGCAAGGCATCAACTACCTGCAGGCTGCTCTTCCCCGTCGATACAAGGTCTTCTATTACTACAACCTTTTGACCTTTTTCCAGCACACCCTCTATCTGGTTGCCCATGCCATGCTCTTTAGGCTTTGAGCGCACGTAGATAAACGGTAATTTCAGCAAATCGGCAGCCATTACGCCGTGCGCTATGCCTGCCGTAGCCACGCCCGCTATTACTTCAGCGTCAGGATAGTGTTCCAACACCATATTCGCAAGCTCGCTTTTTACAAAATCGCGCACATATGGGTAAGACAATACTTTGCGGTTATCACAATATACCGGCGATCTCCAACCCGATGCCCACGTATATGGGTTTTGCAGGTTGACCTGTAAAGCCTTAATTTGCAGCAGTTTTTCGGCGAAATGTTTTTGTGTGCTCATCGAGGATGCAAACCTACAGCAAATAGCCCACAAGTATGCAGGATTTTGTACAGAAGATATATTACAACAACAAGCCGCTCATCCTTACCACCAACAAGGATGCCTACCTCGATGAATACCCGGTAGCCGAGGGTTACATTTCTTTCGTAGGCGCATTTCCAAGGCATTACCGCCTGGCCATAGAGCACCTGGATAAACCCGGCACTATGGGCGCAATCATTGAGGATATTTCCGAAAAGTCATTGCAAAGCGAACTACACGATATCTACCAGCCCATCGATGCCGGAGGGGGGCTTGTTTTTAATGAAGCCGGACAAGTATTAATGATATTCCGCCGCGGTAAGTGGGACCTTCCTAAAGGCAAGCGCGACGACGGCGAGGCAATAGACTACTGCGCCCTGCGCGAGGTGAGTGAAGAGACCGGTCTGCAACAGCTTACATTAGGTGAAAAGATCTGCGACACTTACCATGTCTATTCGCAAAACAAGGAGAACCTGTTGAAGCACACGGTTTGGTTCCGGATGTATGGTACACACAAGGAAAAACTGGTACCCCAAAAGGAAGAGAACATCCTGGAAGCGAAGTGGGTGGATGAAAAAAACCTCGGTCCGGTGGTATTCAAAGCATACGATGCCATAAAAGAAGTTTTGACCCGTGCCGGGCTCAAGTGGTAGCCCCCGAAATAATTTTTTCGGCAGGCCAGCATCCCTTTTATTTAATAAATATCCTTGTATCTTTAACCTTCCGGCAATAAAATATTATATCAAATAAAATGAAAAAGTTATTTGCATTTTGCCTTGTGGCAATGACAGTTTTTACGGCGACAACTTATACTTCTTGCAAGAAGGACAAATGTAAAGATGTGACCTGCCAGAACGGCGGCACGTGTACTGATGGAACCTGTAGCTGCCCATCCGGATTTGAGGGAGCCAATTGTGAAACGGCCAGTACGGTCATCTCCGACAGCACCACGATCGGTTACCAGAACAAGACATTTACGCCGGTGCATATCACTTTCAATGGTATGACGCAGACAATACCTGCCGGGGGTATGGGTTATTTCACTGCCATGCACGGCACAAGCGCCACGGGTTCAGCAACAACAACTGGCATTAATTCGTTAGGTAACCCCGTGGGCATAACCTATAACTGGGGCACACTCAGCGCGCAGTTTCCTGCAAGGGATACCTTGATACTACCGCTTAGCGTACCCGGAAGCCTCTTTTTTGTAAAAGTTATCAATAAGAGCGCAGAGACACTGATCAAATGCCGCGCAAACTACGGTGGGAATGGACAAATAGACGATGTTGTGAACATACCTAACGATAGCGCCTCGCATGACGTGGGCTACTACTATTACTATGGTAATTCGAACGTACGTATGGAGTCTCCGATACACTACTGGCTTGTCGACACTCTTCATCTGAGCGGCGTCAAGAACCAGGTAGCTACTCTGGAGATTCATTGATCATTGTAGCTTTGATAAAATGTCCCCTCAAATGAATGAGGGGACATTTTATTTTATTTTATTTACTTACTGCTCCTATTCGGCTTAGCAATTTCCTATTCTCTCTTTTGTGTATCAGGTTATACACACGTGCATATACTACAGGCAGTATCAAAAGGGTTAGCAACGTAGACGTTACCAGCCCCCCGATCACTACGATTGCAAGCGGCTTTTGAGTTTCAGACCCTATCCCTGTACTCACGGCGGCTGGTAACAAGCCTATAGCAGCCATCAATGCAGTCATTACCACGGGCCTTACCCTTGACACGACACCTTTTTCGATTGCCTCATCCAATGGTATTTTGTCGGTTAAGTTTTTACGGAACACACTAATAAGTATTACACCATTTTGGATACAAACGCCAAATAGTGCAATGAAACCGATACCGGCGCTGATGCTGAAGTTCATACCTGTGATATGCAATGCTAAAATACCACCGATAAGCGCAAACGGCACGTTCATAATGGTGAGAGCTGCGTCCTTGACGTTGCCGAAGGTTATGAATAATAACAGGAAAATGGCAATGAGGCAAAGAGGGACTACGCGCGCCAACGTATTAGATGCCCGCTGTGCATTCTCAAATTCGCCGTTCCACGTCATCGAGTAACCTTGGGGCAACTTCACATTTTTCTCCACTTTCTTTTGCGCTTCCGCTATCGTGCTGCCCAGGTCCCTGCCGCGTATCGAGAATTTTACGGGTATATACCTTGCGTTATTGTCCCTGTAAACGAATGAAGGACCTGTAAGCACCCTGATATCGCTTATTTCTTTTATGGGGACTTTTGAACCATCTTGTGTGGGCACCATCAGTTGTTCCAGTTTCTCCTGGGTATTCCTGAACTCTTCGCTATAACGCACTCTTATATCAAACTTGCGCTCACCCTCGTATAACTGGGTAGCTGCCTTACCGCCTACAGCCATCTCGATCACTGCATTTGCGTCGGCAATGTTCACCCCGTAAAGCGCCATTTTTTTCTGGTCCAGTTCTATGCGGAATTCGGGCTGTCCCAGGTTGCGAAGCACACCCAGATCTTCAATGCCTTGTACCGTTTTTAATTGTCCCATCACATCATTCGAAAGACTATCAAGCGTCCCGAAATCCTTACCGAATATCTTCACGGCCAGCGATGCAGGAACCCCCGCCACTGCTTCCTCCACATTATCCCTGATGGGTTGTGAATAATTATAGAGTATGCCAGGCAGCTTGCCCAGTTGCCTGTTCAGGTCGTCTATCAGTTTTTCATTTGTCACACCTTTTGGCCATTCATCTTTAGTTTTCAGGTCCACCGCTATCTCGACATTGAAGAAACCTTTCGGATCGGTACCGTCTACCGTTCTGCCGACCTGCGCAAGCGTGTGCTTTACCTCCGGAAATTTCGCTATTATATCCATCATCTTTCTGGCCATTTCGTTCGATTGGTCGAGCGATGCACTCATGGGTAACTGTGCTTTTACCCAAAGGGCGCCTTCGTCCAGCTCAGGCAGAAATTCAGAACCCAGGAACTTTGTTGATAGAAAAGTAAGCAACATGAATGCCACCGCACTTATTAGGCTGATCCATTGATGCGCATATACCCAGCGGAATGCCCTGCCGATATTTCGCTCGAAAAATGAGACTACGACATTGTGTTTCTCCCTGACATTTTTTTTGAGCAGCACACTCGCAAAAGCCGGCACAAGAGTGAGCGTGTAAATAAGCGCGCCCAGTAAAGCAAACCCAAGCGTAAATGCCAATGGTGAGAACATTTTGCCCTCCACCTTCTGAAAAGCAAAAATTGGCACCAGGCAAGTGAGAATGATGATCTTTGAAAAGAAGATTGCCTTACCCATCTCTGTGCCTACTTGTTTGAACAATCCCAATTTGGCCAGCTTATTGAATTTTTCCATACCCACCTCTTTGGCGCGATGGTCCAGCGCGACAAATATACCTTCCACCATAACTACTGCTCCATCTATGATGATACCAAAGTCCACGGCGCCCATAGATAGCAGGTTTGCGGTCATCCCTTTCAGCCGCATCAGCATAAATGCAAAAAGAAGCGCCAGGGGTACTATTATACCTACGATCAAAGTCGTTCTCCAGTCCGCCATGAACACGAGTACGATCAATGTCACAAGCACGATACCCTCCAGCAGGTTGTGCAGTACCGTATGCGTTGCATAGTCCATAAGAGTAGTTCTGTCGTAGAAGGGCACGATCCTGACATCTTTGGGGAGTATATGCTCGTTCAGTTCTTTTACCTTTTCGTGAATGCGGCTCAGCACCTCTTCGGCATTTTCCCCTTTGCGCATTACTACAATGCCCTCCACTGCGTCATTATCATTATCTCTATGTACCTGCCCAAGTCTTGGCTTCTCTGTTTCGACCACGGTTGCCAGGTTCTTGATCAATATAGGAACACCATTGATCTTCGTAACAATAATATCATTGATCTCATCAATGTTGTTCAGCAATCCAATGCCTCGTACAATAAACGCCTGGCCATTTCTCGTCAGCACATCGCCACCGACGTTGATATTACTTTTTGCAACAGCGTTGTAAACATCCAGCGACGTAAGACCATAATTAGATATCTGGTAAGGATTTACCCGTATTTCGTATATTTTTTCCCCGCCACTAAAAGTGTTCACGTCGGCCACACCGGGTATAGATTTAAACTGTCGGTCCAACACCCACTCCTGTATGGTATTGAGCTCCCGGATGTTTCTTATTTTGCTTTTTAGCGTATAACGGTATATCTCTCCTGTAGGCCCATATGGTGGTTGCACTTCAGGTTTTATACCATCCGGAAGATCAGCATCACTTAACCTGCTGAACACCTGCTGTCGTGCAAATGCGTCGTCAACATCATCGTCGAATATCAGTCGGATATACGACAGCCCGAATGAAGAGGTTGAGCGCAAACTGATCCTTTTCTGCACCGAGTTTAAAGAGGTCTCCAAAGGTATTGTGACGAACTTCTCTACTTCTTCGGCGCTCCGGCCTGGCCATTGGGTAATAATGATGATCTGTGTATTAGTAACATCGGGAAAGGTTTCTATTGCTGTGCTGCGATAACTGAAATAACCAACAACTGCGAGCACTCCAGTCATGAAAAAGACGAGGTAACGGTGCCGCAGTGAAAAAAATATGATCTGCTTTATAAACTTGTTCATAAAATAATTTAATCGAGAATGAAACGTAGGTGGTCCTCAGGTGCGGGAAGCATATGTCGATAACCTGTTATACAGAAAACAAAAACGAAGTGATAACCCGGCACTGGCGGTTCTGTGACGTCGGGGCAAAATGGATTGCCCGGATACAATGCTCATTTCCCGGGGTACAGTACCCAGGCAACCACGATCAGAAAATTTGCCGGAACGTTTGCATCAGGCCTTGGGTGGCGGTGCAGTTACATCGTACGTAATGGAAGAAAAGTTCTTTTCTCTAAACCCCGTGTAGCCTGGCTTCGATTCGGCTATAAACTCGGGTCTGCGATGAATAATGATGAAAGGGTTGATAATAAATTGTTGTGCTTTAATAATATTGAAGAAATGCGCCTGGTCATCATCGCTATCCGGATGTGGCTTAGGTTTATGCTTCATAATTACCTGGTCAACGTAGTCAACTACCGTATTGATATCATTCACCTGGTTGCCATGTACGTCATAGATATCTACCTCATCCATCACGGGTATGAACATCGATGTATTGATGTGAATCAACAATATTACCAATGCGACCAGCCTACGCATAAAACTGCGTAAAGCTAATTATATCATTTAGAAGCATTTAGCTAACAAATTGTTAAATCATTTGTTTATTAAATCATGAGGTTAGGCATATATCTTAATGCACTTGGCGCTACGGGCCGCACTTGATATAAGGTGTGGTATTATAGTCGTAAGGAGTAAGTTGCGGCAAGGGCTTGCAGCCACCATTCTCCCTGCTGCAAGGCTTGTATACCTTGACATAGTCCACATCCATGTATGCGCTATCAGCATTTGACCAGTCAGCCATTTGCATGGTAAGAAGCGTTATCAGCTTTTCCGGCTTCGTATATACCTTTTTCGAGGGCTTCTCCTTCGAATCCACAGGATTGCTTAGGGTGAACAGTTCTCTCCCGTCTATAAAATACGCAAGTTTTTGAGGAGTCCAGACCAAAGAGAATAGGTGAAAATTTTCCGTCAGGTCGTTATTTCGCCATTTATTAGCAACCTGGTAACTCGCGGCGCCGGGATAGCTCCAATCTATAAGATTTGATTTCCATACACGATCGCCATTAAAATATCCGTCAACGATATCAATCTCGGTGGTGGACGGCGGCCCAGCGTATACCCCCACCATCCAAAAGGCTGGCCATGAACCCGAGCTGTTTGAGAACCGTAGCTTCGCTTCGAATATACCATATGTATATCCGGGAGTGCTATCCTCTCCAGCCACCAGTTCGAGCATACCTGAAACATACTTTTTATCGCCCTTAAAATTGGCCGCTTCAGGGCAGTTGTCGCAATGAACAGGCTTGGCAAGGCGCTTCGCCAAAAGCCTTACGTAGCTTTGACCATTTTCATGCATGAACGTCAAGTTCTTATTCGACCAAACTTCAGGGCCCCAGCTATAATATTGCCCGGTGGCACTATCGTTCGGATACCAGGTTTTCCACGATTTGGAAAGTTGATTGACGCTGTCTATATCGTCAAATGTTTCTATGAAAACAGGTACGTAATTCGAATAGTCAAGCCGGCACTGTCCGTGTGAAACGCTTGCCTGTCCCGTTACTATTAATAACAATAAAAAGATCCTCCGCATAATAATTAAAATCCGCGTCAAGTTAGATGAAAAAGCGCTTGTCATCCGCGACTATTCATAAACATTCATTAATAATCTTGCCCTAAGACGGCTAATTGAATATTCCTGCTATTTTTGTAGCATATCTTACCAATAAATGAAAGTTGTAATATTTGCCGGTGGCCGAGGTACCAGGATATCTGAGGAGTCGACCCTGAAACCGAAACCTATGATTGAAATAGGCGGCAAGCCCATCCTCTGGCATATCATGAAGATATATGCCGCCTACGGCCACACGGAGTTCATTATATGCCTGGGTTATAAGGGCTGGGTGATCAAAGAATACTTTGCCAACTACTTCCTGCACAATGCAGACATGACTGTCGATCTGTCGAACAATTCGATGGAAATACACCAGAACAATGCAGAACCCTTCAAAGTATCGCTAATAGATACGGGCCTCGATACCATGACAGCAGGAAGGCTAAAACGCGTGCTGCCCTACGTCGGCAATGAAACTTTCATGCTTACCTACGGTGACGGTGTTTGCGATGTGAACCTTAACGAATTAATCAAATTTCACAAGCAGAGCGGCAAAATATGCACCATGACAGCAATACAGGCCACCAGCCGTTTCGGGGTGATAAA
The DNA here is from genome assembly GCA_018267915.1 of Bacteroidota bacterium. Classification (GTDB taxonomy): domain Bacteria; phylum Bacteroidota; class Bacteroidia; order Chitinophagales; family Chitinophagaceae; genus MKUN01. The sequence continues at coordinate 29,846 of JAFDXN010000024.1, forward strand.
AATGGAGGAGGACGGAACGATAGACAGCTTTGAAGAAAAACCTGAAGACTCAGGCACATGGATAAACGGCGGTTTTTTTGTGATAGAGCCGGGCATAGCTAAATACCTGCAAAATGATGCAGACGATATAATGTGGGAGCGCCAGCCCATGGACGACCTTGCGAAGGACAGGCAAATAGCGGCTTACCGCCACCATACGTTCTGGAAATGCATGGATACGCTGCGCGACAAAGAAGAACTGGAACACATGTGGCAAACAGAACCCTTATGGAAAAAGTGGTAAAAGCAGATTACTTACGGTCGGTATTCGACGGCAAGCGCGTATTTCTAACAGGGCATACAGGCTTCAAAGGGGCATGGCTATTGCAGATATTGCAATGGCTCGGGGCCGACGTAAAAGGCTATTCGCTGGAACCCGAAAAGCAAAACGACCTTTACAACCAGATATTTGGCGATAAGCGCTGCTATAGTTCCGTAATAGGCGACCTGCGCGACCTGCATAAGTTGCAAGGCGAGATAGTGCGCTACGAACCCCATTTTATCTTTCACCTTGCTGCACAGGCATTGGTGCGCCGCAGCTACAGCACACCCGTTGATACCTTTATGGTAAATACGCAAGGTACAGTACATGTAATGGAAGCCCTGCGCAGCCTCCATGAACCCTGCACTGCGCTGATGATAACCACCGACAAAGTGTATGAAAACCCCGAACGTGGAATACCCTTTGCAGAGGATGAAAAGCTGGGGGGCCACGATCCCTACTCTGCCAGTAAAGCAGCGGCTGAAATAGCCATCGCTTCTTACAGCCGTTCATTTTTTCACCATAGCCGGTACAGCAATCATCGGAAAGCGATCGCTTCGGTGCGGGCGGGCAATGTGATAGGTGGTGGCGACTATTCCGACGACCGTATAGTACCCGATATTGTGAGGGCATTGGAATTTGGCGAGACCGTTGGCTTGCGTAATCCAAAATCCATCCGACCGTGGCAGCACGTGCTTGAGCCGCTAGGCGCTTACCTGATGCTTGCTGCAAAAATGACTGAGGACCCGGTGAAATATAGCACTACCTTCAACTTTGGTCCCAATGCCGATGACATGCTTACGGTGGAAGAACTGACACAGATATTTTTGCAGCGTTTCGGAACCGGTAGCTACGAGAATCTCACTGTGGAAAATGCCTTGCATGAAGCGAAGCTGCTATTGCTGGATAGTAACAAAGCAAAGAACATGTTAGGCTGGGTGCCGCAGCTGGATGCGCGTACTGCCATACAATGGACAGCAGACTGGTATGCAGACAAAGGCAACGATGCGCACGAGAAATGCATGATGCAGATAAAACAATATTTCGGGGAGTTTTCGTAAATGGAATTTCAAAGACTACCGCTTGAAGGGGCTATGCTCATCACACTTCCTCATGCAAAGGATGAGCGAGGCTTTTTTACCAAGTCATTCCACGACACTTTGCTTAAAGCAGCTGGGATCAATTTTGTATTGAAGGAAAGCTATTTCTCACTCTCGAAGAAGGACGTGATACGCGGCATGCACTTTCAGACCCCACCGCACCAGCATAGTAAAATTGTCTTTTGCCCGCAGGGGGCTATACTTGATGTTATTATCGACCTGCGCAAAGGCTCAGCAACTTACGGACAATACTGCGTACAGGAGTTATCTGCGGAAAACCATTTGGCTTATTATATACCTGAGGGCTTTGCACACGGGTTTAAGGCGCTCACTGACGATGCCATAACTTACTACCTTGTCTCCTCTGAATACAGCAGGGAGCATGACACCGGAATACGGTTTGATAGCTTTGGCTTTGATTGGCAAACAGAGAAGCCCATCATATCAGCGAGGGATCTGTCTTTTGAAAAAATCACTAACTTTGGCACACCATTCTAATAGTCTGAATGTCCAAAACCAGGAAATACATAGCAGTGGTAGCCGGAGCGATTGTCGCATGCATCGTGTACATCATACTGATGCACATTAAAGCATAAGGGAAAGTCTTACCTTTACCTCTTATTTTTAAAAATCCCACTTTATATATGAAACTGGATAAAGTCCTTAAGCAATTAGGAATTGATAAAAATAATGATGGCGCCGCTACAGGCATAAAATGGCTGAAAGCAGGCGGTGAGAAAATAGATTGCTACTCGCCGGTAGATGGAAAGCATATGGCTACCGTTACCGGCGTAACACGAAAGAATTACGATGCCGTAATAGAAAAAGCCCAGGCCGCCTTTCCCGAATGGCGCATGTGGCCTGCACCCAAGCGCGGCGAAATAGTTCGTCAAATCGGCGAAGCGCTGAGGAAATACAAAGAGCCACTGGGGCAACTCGTCTCTTACGAGATGGGCAAGAGCCTGCAGGAAGGATATGGAGAGGTGCAGGAAATGATAGATATCGCCGATTTCGCTGTTGGTCTGTCGCGCCAGTTGTACGGCCTTACCATGCACAGCGAGCGCCCCCGCCACCGCATGTATGAGCAGTGGCATCCGTTGGGTGTTGTGGGCATCATTAGTGCATTCAACTTCCCGGTTGCGGTATGGAGCTGGAATAGCTTTATAGCCTGGGTATGCGGCAATACCTGCGTATGGAAACCATCAGAAAAAACGCCACTTACAGCAATCGCCTGCCAGAATATCATCGCGGATGTATTCAAGGCTAATAATGTACCGGAAGGTGTTTGCGGATTGATAGTAGGCGCACGCGAAACCGGCGAGTGGATGAGCAATGACACCCGCATACCGTTAGTATCTGCTACCGGTTCTACACGTATGGGCAAAGCCGTAGGTGCCGCCGTAGGCGCACGCCTTGGCCGTGCTTTGCTGGAGCTTGGCGGTAACAATGCCATCATCATTACTGAGAACGCCGATTTGAATATTGCTATGCGCGCTGCCGTATTTGGCGCAGTGGGCACGGCAGGACAACGCTGTACCACAACCCGCAGGCTTATTATACACGAGAACGTTTATGATGCATTCAAGAAGAAACTCGTTGCTGCGTATAAACAACTGGTCATTGGTGATCCATTGAGTGAGGTCACACATGTGGGCCCGCTTATAGATAAAGATGCGGTACAGAACTACCTCAATGCCCTGGCTGCAATAAAAAAAGAAGGTGGCAAAGCAGTTGTAGCAGGTGGTGTACTGGAAGGCAAGGGCTATGGAAGCGGCTGCTATGTGAAGCCATGCATCTACGAAGTCACTAACGATATGGCAATAGTACAGCATGAAACCTTCGCACCCATATTGTACATCATGAAGTACAAGAGCATCGACGAAGCGATCGCTATGCAGAATAACGTGCCACAGGGTCTCTCATCTTCTATCATGACACTGAACATGCGCGAAGCCGAACAATTCCTCTCCCATGCGGGCAGCGACTGTGGCATCGCCAATGTCAATATCGGTACCAGCGGCGCTGAGATAGGAGGTGCATTTGGCGGCGAGAAGGAAACAGGCGGCGGCCGCGAAAGCGGATCGGATAGCTGGAAGGCCTACATGCGTCGCCAGACCAATACTATTAACTGGAGCGACCAGCTACCATTGGCGCAGGGCATCAAGTTCCATATCTAAAAACACACAATACTGACAACAAAAAGGCCGTTATAACAACGGCCTTTAATTTTATTTGGAACTTTGCTTTTTAATACATAGATTTGTGATGCATTGAAGATAAATGCAACAATAAACGATGAATCAGAAAGAATTATTGAAAGGAACACTAGGTACCATAATACTACGCTTACTCAATGAGCACAGCAGGCTGTATGGCTACGAGATCACACAGATGGTAAAGAACATGTCGGATGGGAAGGTGTTGATAAAGGAAGGCTCGCTCTACCCCGCCCTTCACAAACTGGAAGCCGATGGACTTATCATATCCGAAGAGGTTTTTATCGGAAAGCGGGTGCGCAAATATTATAAGCTCACCAAACCCGGCAAGAATGTCGCTAAGGCCTCTGTAGAAGAATTGCTCGGCTTCCTGAAAACGATACACAACCTGGTGACCACAAACCCAAAGACAGCTTATGTACCAGCTTAGCGAGGCACAAATAGAAATGGTACGACAGCGCCTGCTTGATAGCGGACTGAAAAACGCATCCCTCCAGAGCGAGTTACTCGACCACTTCTGCTGCTTTATTGAACTGCAAATAGACAAAGGGGCAGATTTTGAGACTGCCTATGCTGATGCTTACAAGGCGATAACGCCCCATGGTGGTAATGACATTGAAACTGAGCGGCTGCTATTGATGACCATCAATAAACAAATAGGCATGAAGCGGCTTATTTACATCTCGGGGTTTGCCAGCGCTTTTTTATACCCACTGAGCCTCACTGCGAATATCTTCCACTGGCCCAGTTTCAACTTCATAGGCTTTGCGAGACATTTTCTATTATTCGTCACCATCGTGCTTATCATGGTTGACGCAATAAAAAAACGCAAGAGTTTGTCGCTGTTCAGAAAAGTGTATACCTCAACTGGCATCATTGGAGGTTCACTTATAGCCGTGGCTACTATGATCCAGATATACTTGTATGACTACGCCTACTATTACACTATTCTAGGTTTCGCCATCCTTGCCTTTCTTTTTCTCCCGTTGTATTTTCTCGATCGCTACGAGAACGACAGACGGCATCGGAAAGAGTACATCGCAGGCTTCCTTGGCGCATTCTTTCTCTTTTTCGCTGACATCCTGGTAATACTAGGTCGCCACGAAGCCATGATATTTCTTGCGCTTTGTGCGACGTCCTTTTTTGTTCTTGCCGGCATTGTATTAGCTCACTTTCTGGAAGCAGGCCATCCACGCTCTCTTATTTACACCTTGCAGGTGGCGTCAGGGGTTGTTGGTTGCACCTTGGTCATCACAGCATTTATGATGCAATTTTCAGGTACAATTACACTAAGCAAAATCCTCGGTATAGCAGGTTTGGCGGTTACCGCCTGCGCATTCATGCCGCTCTACACTTACAGACTATACATAAACTCATTAGATAAAACTTATGACACAGCTCAGTGAAAAACAGGTAGCCCTGCTGGAACAGCGCATTTATCAGGGTGGAGTGAGCAACAAAGGCCTGCAAAACGACCTGCTCGATCACTTTTGTTGTTTCATAGAAGACAAGATGAATGAAGGTTCAGACTTTGAGAGTGCCTACAAAGAAGCTTTTCAAGCCATCACACCAGATGGCATGTACGATATAGAAACAGAATTAATCACATTGTTAACCTTAAACAGACAGTTAGGTATGAAACGCATGATCTCGATCGCGGGCGCCCTCTGCGCCCTCCTGCTAACAGCAGGCATTATTTTGAAGTACAAATTTTTACCAGGCGCTGCCGCGCTTATTACCCTTGGCATAGGCATCGCTACAATGGTTTTTGTCCCGGTGGTATGCATTTACAAGATCAGGGAAAAACAAAACACGGCCGACAAGGCCCTATGGGGGGTCGGTTCCATATTCGCCATAGCGCTGGCCTTCTCTACCCTGTTCAAAGTGCAGCATTGGCCGGGTGCGAACATGCTGGGCAGCCTCTCCCTGGCTATTTTACTCTTGTTGTTCCTCCCCATCTACTTTTTCGCCGGCATACGCAATCCCGCCACGAGGATCAATACCGTAGTTTCTTCGGTATTCATAGTTATGGGCTGTGGTTTGTATTTCACATTGGTAATGACACCACGTGCAGCCAGGATCGCCGATGCGCGAACAACAAAAAATTACTTGCGCAGTGAACTCATCCTGAAAAATGAAGCCGTCAAAACACCGCTGGGCCATAATACTGTTGGTCAGTCGGAATTAGCCAATGATGTTTATACCTTATGCAACGAGCTCAAATCATTCCTGGTAAGAAGTGAAACCGGTACGGACGTCATAGGTGAGGATTTCGAGCAACATGATATTTTCATCAGGGACCACTCCGCTATGGACTATTTCCACGATACACCCGGAGCCTTTACCAAACTAAAGGAACTAGCAACCACCGCAACAAAATACAACAATAGCATTGCCGGCACAAAACTGGCATTGCCTGTAACAGGTAACATTGTTGATTTTAATGAGACTGGCAACTCATACAAAGTGTATAACGCCTTGAGCGATCTCATCCAGATCCAGATGATACTCCTGCAAAACGAAAAGGGTTAGCAAAATGCTAACCCTTTTTCCTAACTCATTTGCATACGCTTATAGTGCTCCATTGCCATCCTGATCTCCCCGTAGCTCACATCCTCAGGCAACAGATCTTTAATTGGCTTAATGGCATGCACCTGCCCCGTTTGTTTTATAGCTTTCATGATCGTCTCCGCCTTTTCTCTCGGCATGAACTGGGAAATATTCAATTCACCCGTAGCTATAAAAGCAGCCAGGTGGCCTTCTACAGTTGACACCGTCATATTTCTTTGCTCAGCTATCTCATCGAGAGGCAACCCAGCCTTGAACATCTTCAGCGATACCATCTGTGTGTTGCTCGGCCCTGCAGGAGCAATTCTCTCCTTACGCTCTTTTTTTTGCTTTCTAAAATGCATTTGCGACTCCAGGCCGTGTTCTTTGCTGTAAGCTTTCACCGCATTGATAAAGCCCGAGCCATATTTGCCCACTTTATAATCCCCGAAGCCCGATATGTGCTTCAGTTCATCATAGTTTTGCGGCAAATATGTAGCCAGCTCGATGAGTGCCGTATCCGCCACAATATTATATGCAGGCACATGCTCCCGTTCAGCAAACTCCAGGCGCACCTCCTTAAGCATTTTCAGAAGATCTTTTTCGTAGCCTGGGGCATCCTCGGCTACAGCCTGCGCTTTGTGTTTCTTCATCACCAGCTTCACCTGCGATTCGCTTCTGAGTATCAGCCAACTTTTCTCGTTCAGCTTCAGCACACTGTACATATCATCGCTCTTGGTGATAAAGCCATTTTGTAATAGTTGCTTGACGATCCAGGCCCACTCCTCTTTTTTCAGGTTTTTCCCGATGCCGTAAACTTTCAGTTCCTTATGCTCCGGCAATATCTTTTCGGCAGCCGAGCCTCTTAATACGTCAATTACATAGTTAGCCCCATAACGCTCACCGGTCCTCGAAATGGCAGAAAGCAGTTTCTGCGCGTCCACTGTAGCATCTTTTTCTTCCAGTTCTCCTAGGCAGTAATCGCACGAGCCACAATAGGCCGGCGCCGACTCGCCAAAATATTGCAGCAGGTATTGCCGCCTGCATCCCTCATGCTCACAGAACTCCTGCATCTGGCGCAGTTTCTTCTCCGCTATCGCGGTTTGTTGTTGGTTATTTTCAATGGCGATGAACTTCTTCAGCTTCACTATGTCCCCTGCAGAATAAAACAGAATGGCATCACTACGCAATCCATCGCGACCTGCGCGCCCTGTCTCCTGATAGTAGCCCTCGATATTTTTCGGCACGTCGTGGTGTATCACAAAGCGTACGTTCGACTTATCTATACCCATACCAAAGGCTATTGTCGCCACGATCACTTTTATTTCATCTCTTTGAAATTGCTCCTGCACCTTATTACGCTCTGCACTGTCCATGCCGGCATGGTAATGCATAGCAGCGATACCCACTTCACGCAGCCTGCCCGCAATACCCTCTGTCGATGCCCGCGATAGGGCATAAATAATACCGCTATCGTCCTTATGATGCCTCAGGTATTCTACAATGCTCCCGAAGGCGTTGCGCTTTGGCTCTATATAGTAGTATATATTCGGCCGGTTGAAGCTCGAGATAAATACCTTTGGCTGCCTCAGCTCCAGCTTCTCGATGATGTCATTCTGTGTAAGCTTGTCTGCGCTGGCGGTGAGGGCTATTACCGGCGTAGCAGGAAACTGCTTTTTTAACACTGAAAGCTGCAGGTACTCCGGCCTGAAATCATGCCCCCATTGCGATATACAGTGTGCCTCATCTATCGCGAAGAGTACAGGGTTTACTTCTTTCAGGAACCGGAAAAAATATTGGCCGTTGCCCCCGTTTAGTCGTTCCGGGGCAAGGTATAATAGCTTCAACCCGCCCGTGCGCGCCTGCTGCATGATCTTCTGCTGCTCCTGCGACGATTGAGTAGAGTTTAGAAAAGCGGCTGCAATACCATTTGCATGCAGTGCATCCACCTGGTCCTTCATCAGTGCGATAAGTGGCGAGATAACTACCGTCAACCCTTGCAGCATTAGCGCAGGTAGCTGGTAACAAATGGATTTGCCGCCGCCCGTGGGCATGATCGCTAATACATCTTTTTGATCTAATACGGAGCTGATGACCTGCTCCTGCTCTAACCTGAAACTGTCGTAACCGAAATTGTGCTTTAGTACCTTTAATAACCTGTCTTTCATAACCTTTGATTTATTCTTTAAGTTCTTGTCCTGTTTCTTGCTGGCTTGCGTGGTATGCTTTCAGTGATGGGATTGAAAATAAGATGGCAACAAGCGTCAATATCCCTCCCAATAAAAAAGCTGCTCCTGGAAAATGCACCGGCGCCTTATCGCTCGTGAAATAAGAAAAAATATTAGTCATCAGCGGAGGTCCGATGATCGATGTAACACTCATAAGGCTGGTCAGCGCGCCTTGCAACTCACCCTGCGCGTTGGCCGGTACGGAGTTCGACATAATACCTTGCAACGCCGGGCCGGCAATACCGCCCAGGCAATAGGGCACCAGGAAAAGGAACATCATCCAGCCTTGAGTAGCAAGCGCAAAAAGGACAAAGCCTACTGTATATAACAACAGTCCGACGTACACCGAATTCTTTTGCCCCAATGCAGGAATGATCTTACGAATAAGGCCGCCTTGAACAACAGCGATCAATACCCCTACCACCCCCAGCGAATAGCCCACGGTTTTCTCCGTCCATTGGAACTTCTGTATCGTATAAAAAGTCCAGTTCGACTGAACGGCAAATGCAGCAATATAAATGAGCACTATCGACATGATAAGGCCGGAAATAGCAGGATAACGGCCTAGGTGCATTAACGAACCGATAGGATTGGCGCGCTTCCATTCAAAAGTCCGGCGGTTCTCTTGCGGTAAAGACTCTGGTAACACAATAAGGCCATAAATAAAGTTGAGCAACGATAAAACCGCCGCGACTATAAATGGGGCACGAAGCCCCCAGCCACTGGATAAGCCACCTATCACGGGTCCCACAATAAAGCCTACACCGAAGGCGGCGCCAATCATACCGAAGTTCTGCGCTCTCTTTTCGGGTGTGCTGATATCAGCTATATACGCAGAGCCGGTTGTAAAGCTGGCGCCACAAACGCCCGCGATAAGACGGCCTGCAAAAAGCCATGCTAAAGACGGGGCCCATGCAAGAAATAAGTAGTCGACGCCCAAACCTAGCAAAGACACCAGTAAAACGGGCCGCCTGCCGTAACGATCGCTGAGGCCACCAAGGATGGGTGCACAGATAAACTGCATAATAGCATAGGCAAACATCAGCCAGCCGCCATATTTGGCAGCAGTGCTGATATCTGTATGCCCCAGCGTTTGCAGTAGTTTGGGCATAATAGGTATTATGATCCCAAAGCCAATGCTATCAACCAGCAGCGTAACGAATATAAATCCTAAAGCAGCCTCGCGTTTTACGAACATGAGTAAAAAATCTTGGCCGCAAGATACAGCGGCTTCAAAAGCGCCCACAAGAAACATATCCACATTTTTTTTAGCTGGAAAAAATAAATGGAATGTTCGCGTAGAACAGGATCTGGCATCGCAACAAATTGATTAACAATCTTATGCGTTCTCTGTACACCCAAAAATGTGCTGCCCCACCATTAATACAATACTGCCGTCTATTTATAGGTATAAAAAGTGAAATATTCAGTACTTTGTATAGATTTTTGTATAACCACAGTATGCTTAAACATTTAATCTCTGCATCATTAATATGTCTGTTGGCATATTTTGACACCACCGCGCAGTGTGTTACAATTCTTAACTTGCCCGATACCATCCAGGCATGCCACAACACGCAGGTGCAGCTTAGCCCCACACTGAACCTGGCGAATGTGGATCGTACCACAGATACGACCTGGACGCCATCCACCGGCCTTTCCAATCCCAACATCCTTAACCCCATTGCGACAGTGGGTAACAGTTCAATAATGTACACGCTCACTGTTGACGCCGTGGAAACGGCCAACTCGGTACTGAATGGCGATTTTGAACAAGGGAACGTCGGCTTCAGTAGCGCTTATACTTATACCGCCCCGGTGCCAAATGCCTTATATCCCGAGGGTTTATATACTGTAACTACCAATCCGCATAACGTACATGATGGGTTTGCATCTTATGGCGATCATACCACAGGAACAGGCAATATGATGGTGATCAATGGAGCATCCACATCTATTAACGTATGGTGCCAGACATTTGCGGTACAGCCTAATACTGATTATGATCTGTCGGCCTGGGGCGCTAATTGCTCGGGTGCCGGTAACCCCGCGCAGCTCCAGTTCGAGATAAACAACGTCCTTTTCGGTAGTCCGTTGCAATTACCGCTGGCAACCGGACAGTGGGTACAGTTTTTTGCAACATGGAACAGTGGGGCAAACACCAGCGTTACGATATGCATTTACGATGCGCAAACGGCGCTGGGAGGTAATGATTTCACCATCGACGACATTAAGTTTCAAAAACACTGTAAGAGTACCGATTCAGTCTATATTAAGGTGACCAGCATGCAGCCCTCCATTACCAATACGATCACAACATCCTGCGGCAGCGCCACGGCTCACTTTACCTCGTCCGTAGCAGGTGATACGCCCGACCAGTACGCATGGGATTTTGGCGACAACGGCACGTCAACACAGCAAAACCCGCAGCACGTATACACCTCGCAAGGCACTTACACCGTCCGGCTCATTACCACAAAAAATGGCTGTAACGACACCACCACCACTACAGTCAATATTACATTCCCACCGGGAATGAACTATACCATAAGCGATGTCCCGGCAAGCTGTCTGTCCACAACACTAACAGCCACATACGTTAGCGGCGACAACGCCGCCCAATACCTCTGGCTTTTCGACGACAATACGACGGCTAACACTAACCCGGTAACCCATATTTTTCCGCAGAGCGGCTCGCATAATGTGACATTGGTTCTAACCAGCCCCCAGGGCTGTAGGGACACCTTCACCTACACAGTAAACCTCAGTGTAAATATCAACTATACTATCAGCGACTCGGAAGTAAATTGCGTAACCAGCAAACTGACAGCTAATTTTGTAAGCGGCGATGCGGCAAGTACATTCACTTGGTTCTTTGACGATGATAGCACAGGCACAGGCAATCCCATCACGCATACCTTCCCTCAAACAGGTCAGCACGACATTACCCTTATCGCTACCACCGTGCCCGGTTGCTCCGATACATTCACACACACAGCACCCCTGTCGCTTAATATGCACTACGATGTCAGCGATTCAGTACTCGATTGCAAATCAGCCTGGTTCAATGCAATATATATTTCGGGCGATACTGCGGCTAAGTTCCTTTGGTATTTTGACAATAATACTACCGACAGCATTGCACCCGTAGTACACAAGTTTGAACTCAGCGGACAGAACACAGCGACATTGATAGTGACCAACGCGCAGGGTTGCAGAGACACCATGGTGCATCCCTTCACCATCATCTATACCCTCACGCCTGACTTCACCTGGTTCCCCCTGGCACCCCAATTAGATGTACCCACTACTTTTGTGAATCAGTCTCCGGCGAACGCAGTGAATTTTTCCTGGGACTTCGGTGACGGGACTACAAGCACGCTGCGTAACCCTAAGAAGCTCTACGATGCCAGCGGCCACTACAAAGTATGCCTCACTGCCAGCGATACGAACGACTGTCCCGGCATAGTGTGCAAGTACATTGATGCACTACGGACGAAGCTGGTCGATGTGCCGAAGGCCTTCAGCCCCAATAACGACGGCAATAATGACATATTATACGTACGGGGTGTTGGCATAAGCAAAGTCAAGTTCCGCGTCTACAATCGTTGGGGACAAGTGATTTTTGAGAGTGATAGCCTTGAAGACGGATGGGATGGCACCTACAACAAACAGCCTCAGCCAAGCGACGCTTATGCCTACATTGTTGATGTGATATACAAGGACAATACCACAGAACAGAAACAGGGAAATGTGATGCTATTGCGTTAAGGTTAAGGCTAACGTTTACGGATACCAAGAATGGCCGTAGCGGGTTTCTTTAATATCTCCCGCTCGGTCTTTTTCAGGCCCATATACTTTTGCTGCAGTGCCGTAACCCTTGCCGGGTCTTTTTCCTGTTGTATCATCCTGGTCAGCTCAGCTTCCAGTTGAATGATCTTCTTAAGCTCGAAATAGGTGAGGGTGCTGTCTGCCTCGTTCACATAGTTCAGCTCAGGCGGCAATATTTCTATCCCGTAGTTCTCCTTCCAGTTAGCGCTGTAATCATGTTTATTGTGCAGCAATCCCACTACCTTTTGCTGCAACTGCGGCTCGGCAAAATGCACGAACTGATCTGCTGATGGCGGCTGCCCGCTATTATGCAATTGCGAAAAATACATATCAAACACCTTGCGCACATCCGCTGTCTCTATAAGGTCCGGGTCCACCCTGCTATACACCAGTGCAGCTACATTATCGTAGCCTTCATATGGCTTCTCGCCATACTCCAGCAGCAGTCGCACCAGTTGCCATTCCTGCTGCTCGTCCGTACCCATCTGCTGGGCAGGTTCTTCAGTAGCAGTCTCTATCTGCTCCGGCATCGGCAGCACTTCTTCCTTGCGCTGGTGGCGGCGTTCCGTTTCCACTTTATCCCTGATGAATTTATTCACCAGGTTCACCAATCCCGCCTCGTCTACATTCAGCTTCCGCGATGCCTCGCGTATGTAATAGTCTTGCAGCGAAAAATCTTCCGCCTTATTGATCCGCGATATACTTTCCGCTATCTGGTTAACGAGTTTGGAACGTCTCACGGGGTCATTTCCTGCCTCCTGCAATCCCACCTCCAACCTGAACCCGATCACATCTTGCTTATGCTCCTTCACATATTCATGAAAGCGGCCCGATCCCGTCTTCTGGATAAAGCTGTCCGGATCATCTCCATCGGGCAATAGCACCAGTTGCACGTTAAAGCTCTGCGATAAGGCCATGTCCAAACCCCGCAACGCGGCTTTGACACCTGCGGCATCGCCATCATACAGTATTGTAAGGTTCTTGGTCAGTTGACCTATTAAGCGGAGTTGGTCCTCTGTGAGCGATGTACCACTGCTCGCAACAACGTTCTCCACGCCGCCTTGGTGCAGGGATATCACATCGGTGTAGCCCTCCACAAGGAAACACTCATCCTGCTTGCCTATCGCCTGCCGCGATTGGTACATGCCATACAGCACACGGCTCTTGACATACAGCTCGTTCTCGGGCGTGTTGATATACTTAGGTGCCTTGTCATTCTTCTTCAGAATACGTGCGCCGAAACCCAGCACCCGTCCGGTCATGCTCTGTATGGGGAAGATCACGCGTCCGCGGTAAGTGTCGTAGTGGATCCCATTCCGGTTCTTCACCAGCCCAGCTTTCTCCACCAGTTCGGGTCCATAGCCCTTTTGCAGTGACGCTCTGAAAAATACGTCTCCACCTTCCGGATCGTATCCCAGCCGGAAGCGCTCAATAATATCTTTCCGAAATCCCCTCTCTTTGAAGTAAGACAGGCCAATGGTCTGCCCTTCTTCTGTCTGCAATAAGGTATCATGGAAGAACTGGGCGGCAAATTCATTCAGTATGCGAAGGCTTTCTTCAGCCAATTGCTGTTGTTGCTGCTCCGGTGTTTTTTCGCTCTCCTCGAGTGTTATTTTGTAGTAGTCGGCCAGCCATCGGATGGCTTCGGGATAGGAAAGCTTCTCATGATCTTGAATAAACGTCACCACATTTCCCGCCTTTCCACAGCCGAAGCACTTATAAATACCCTTGGATGCTGAAACGGAAAAGGAAGGCGTTTTTTCGTTATGAAAAGGACAATTCGCAATGTAGTTGGCGCCGCGTTTCTTCAGGCGCACAAACTGCCCCACTATATCTACTATGTCCGCACGGTTCAAAACCTCCTGTATAGACGAGGGAGCTATCATTTTGCTAAGTTACAGGATAAAAGGCTATTTGCTAGTCGCCATAACCGGGATTGGGCACCTCATTTACCCGCTGGCTCACTTGTACCACGGGCAGTTCCATGAAATGGCGCTGTTCTATCGTGTCTATGGCAGCTTTGCGCCGCAGGTGCTGGCCCACCAGTGTTTTCAGGTTTTTACCTGCCACACTCAATATTCGGTTCTTCCTCCTTATAGCATTCAGATTCAACCCCACGATGAGGAATAACAGTGCGATCAATATGATGAGTCCGTAAAATGCAAAATTGAAGTAAAGCACATTCTCCATTCCTACATTCCCCACCAGCGCCGGATTACTGCTCAGGTCGCGCAGCACATAGAAGGGGTAAACCATATTTAATAGGAAAGCAAAAGCAACAGTCCCGGCAAACAAGAGGTAACAAATGATCTCCATTACGATCAGGGTACCCTGCCCCAGCAAATGCACCGCTGCCGGTCGGCTCAACGATTCTGCAACAGGCTCAAATATTTTTATCTGTTCGTTGATCAGTTCCTTCTGCTCTTTGAAGTCATGGAGCAGGTCATCATTTAGGCGGCTTGCCATATAACATTTCCTCCTTATAACAAATATACACTAGGCAACCTAAACAAGTCAAACCATTTATTCCACAGGCTGGTAATAAATCATGGATAAACCCTTCAATTTTCCGACCTTTGCAAATCTTTTAAGGATAAAAGCCGCGGTTCTTCACTTTCGACCTACGACTTTTGACTTACGACTAAAATATGTACGAAAAAGAGATCAACAGGCGCAAGACATTTGCCATTATTTCGCACCCCGACGCTGGTAAAACCACCCTTACCGAAAAGCTCCTGCTCTTTGGCGGCGCTATACAGGTAGCCGGCGCGGTAAAGAGCAATAAGATCAAAAAGCACGCTACTTCCGACTTTATGGAAATAGAGCGCCAGCGTGGTATCTCCGTGGCTACCTCGGTTATGAGCTTTGAGTACAAAAACGTCCTGATCAACCTCCTTGATACGCCCGGCCACAAGGACTTTGCCGAAGACACCTACCGAACCCTCACGGCTGTGGACAGCGTAATACTGGTGATAGACAGCGTGAACGGTGTCGAAGAGCAGACCCGCCGGCTCATGGAAGTATGCCGCATGCGCGATACGCCCGTGATCGTTTTCGTGAACAAGCTCGACCGCGATGGTAAATATCCTTTCGACCTCGTCGACGAGATAGAGAAAGAACTGAAAATTTCCCTGCACCCGCTTTCCTGGCCCATCAATATGGGTAAGGAGTTCAAGGGAGTGTACAACCTCTACGATAAAAGCCTGAACCTCTTCACAGCCAACCAGAAGGCCACAGAAGAGAATACAGTTCCTATCCCCGACATAAACGACAAGCTCCTCGACGACAAAGTGGGCGAAAGGGATGCGCAGCAACTGCGCGAAGATGTGGAGCTATTGGAAGGTGTATATGGCGACCTCGATACCCGGGCTTACCTGCAAGGCAAGATCGCTCCGGTATTCTTTGGCAGTGCCGTAAACAACTTCGGTGTAAAGGAATTGCTCGATACCTTCATCCGCATTGCGCCAGTCCCGCAAGGCCGCGATACCGACAAACGCCATGTAGAACCCAACGAAGAAAAATTTACCGGCTTCATCTTTAAGATACACGCTAACCTCGATCCCCGTCATCGCGACCGTATTGCGTTCCTCCGCGTATGTTCCGGCAGGTTTGCACGCAATACCTATTTTCATCATACCCGCACCGATAAGGACGTACGTTTCAGCAACCCCTATTCTTTCCTCGCTCGTGAAAAAGATGTGATCGAAGAAGCATTCCCCGGCGACGTGGTGGGCCTTTTCGATACCGGCAACTTTAAGATCGGCGATACGCTTACCGAAGGCGAGCAAATGCAGTTCACAGGTATTCCAACCTTTTCCCCGGAAATATTCAAGGAACTGGTGAACAAAGACCCGATGAAGACCAAGCAACTGGAAAAGGGTATCAACCAATTGACCGACGAAGGTGTAGCACAGCTATTCACCCAGCACGGCGGCAACAGGAAAATAATCGGTTGTGTGGGCGAACTGCAATTTGAAGTGATACAATACCGACTTTTGCAGGAGTATGGTGCATCTTGTGCATTCGTGCCGCTGTCATTTTATAAAGCTTGCTGGATAACCGGCGATAAAAAAGCCATTGAAAACTTTGCCCGCTTCAAGCAAAGCAATATTATGGAAGACAAAGACGGCAACCTCGTTTATTTAGCCCAAAGCGAATGGTTCCTCAATACTGAGCGCCAAAACAACCCGGATATTGAGTTCCACTTTACTTCTGAGTTCAAAACCGCAATGGCGAGGTAGGTAGTGGTCTTATTTGAAGGTGTGTATTACCTCGATAAAGCCGACTATATTGTCATTGAAATCCGCTAGTTCTTCGGCCGGCACCCACAACTCGTCGTGCATTTCCGCGCCTACGTTATGTACTTCGAATTTTCGCAGGCAGTCTCTCTTTACGTCAAACTTCGTTAAGTATCCTATTCCTGAAGCAGCTACATTCCAGTCCCGCGCTATTTGTATCGCGTAAGCTTCATTCATTACCGGATAAAAGATAGGTTGTTCGGGCAGACGAGGAGGAAAACGTTTCCAGCCCGACTGCTCGATGAGTGCCAGTTCCTCGGGCCCGGTAGGGCGATATAGAGTCGTTGTCTCTATGGTCATTTTTAGGTTTTATTTAGCAGGCCGTAGCCACGGTTGAGCCAACTTCTTTACCTACCGCAGTCAGCCACTCTTCAAATAGCGTCGATTCTATTTTGCAAATGTCCGCCGCCAGCTTTTGCCATTCAGGGTGGAAGGTTTCCAGCATCCTTGTCATTTCTGCAAGGTGCCCTTCTTCTTCTGCAATGATCGACTTCACATTCACCTTCGATTTTTGCGCAGTCAGCACATCCTGGTATATACCATATAGCTCATCAGCACGCACTTCTATGGCATAGGTCACCAGCAAGTAAGCACCATGCTGCACTGCTCTTCCGCTGTACTTCATTTCCTCTTTCAGGTAACGGCTGGCAGCCGCATCCAGCTTGCGCAGGTACAGGTAACTTTCTATCGGCGCCAGCAGGTATTGAAAATGATAGTTGGGATACTCCTGCCCCAGCTTGCCTATCTGTTTCTTAAGGTAGTATGCATGCCTTGCCTCTTCGGCTGCGTGCTTCAGCACTATGATGTCCGTGCTCACCGGGTCTTCGTAGCGCGATATCTTGCGTGCCCCGCTATTCTCCATCAGCGAAAGGCTGTTCAGCCACTTCGCATGCAGCTCGTTTGATGCTACGATGATCTCCAGTTGTTCTCTAAAAGTGTTTTTAACGTCCTTCACTTCCGTTTATATTTTATCCGTCAGTTCCTTTATCGCACTGTAAATATACTCCAGCTCTGCATCCGAAATACAATAGGGCGGCATCAGGTATATGATATTTCCCAAAGGTCTCAGCAATATCTTCCTGTCGATGAAGAACTTGTAGATTATATCACGCTGTGTATTCGTGTACGATGTAGCCGCACCCGTCTCTATATCCATCGCCAGTATTGTCCCCTGTATGCGTACGTTCTTTAGTTTATTATTCCCCTTTACCGAGGCGGCAAATTCCCTGTGCCTTGCTTCTATCCGCTTCCTGTTGGCTTCACAGGTTTCATCCAGCGTCAGGTCCAGGCTGGCAAGCCCTGCGGTGCAGGCTATGGGGTTGGCTGTATAAGAATGGCCATGATACAGCGTTTTTAATATATCATCGTCATAGAACGCATCATACATTTCCTGCGTGGTAGCCGTAATACCCATCGGCAAGGTACCACCTGTCAAACCCTTGGACAAGCATACCATATCCGGACCTGTCTCCAAACCATTGCAGGCAAACAATGCGCCCGTCCTGCCAAAGCCGGTCATCACTTCGTCGGCTATTATCAAAGTATCATACTGCTTGCACAGCCGGAAAAATGCTTCGAGCGTTTCAGGATTATACATGCGCATTCCCGCAGTGCCCTGCACCAGCGGTTCTGCAATAAATGCAGCTACATTATTTTCGTTTAACAGAGCTTCAAGGGCTCTCAAGCCTTCATCTTCTCTCCCTGTTTCGGGAAAGGGAATGAACGACACATCAAACAGCTTTTCATTAAACGGTTCCGTGAATATGCTCCGCTCACTCACCGACATAGCGCCAAAGGTATCCCCATGATAAGCGCCTTCTATCGCTACAAGCTTTTGTTTCCTTTGGCCTTTATTACTCCAGTATTGGAGGGCCATCTTTATAGCCACTTCTACCGCCGTCGATCCGTTGTCAGAGTAGAAGATCTTCTTCATCTCACCCGGTAGCAATGGCAGCAACCGCTCCGCCAGCATTACAGCAGGCTCATGTGTAAAGCCTGCGAATATGCAATGCTCCAGGATAGTTAACTGTTCACTTAGCTTACTGGCGATGTACGGATGTGAATGCCCGTGCAGGTTCACCCACCACGACGAAATGGCGTCTATATACCTGTTGCCCTGTTCGTCTTCAAGATACACGCCTTCGCCCTTTACTATACCAATGGACTCCGGCCGTAGCTTCATGGGCGTATACGGATGCCAGATCACCTCCTTGTCTCTATCCCTTAGCATATGCCTTATTGATGTCTCTTAACAATTTGTCTTTTATCATTGCAGCGCTCTCCGCAACGGCTCTGCTATCCAGGTGTTCCATAAAAGGTATCCTTGCCGAAATGCCTATCCCACTATACGACTCGATATAAGCCTCCGACTCTTTATTTTGACGCCCACTCATCACTAATGCTATGATGGGTATATTCCTTTTCTGCATCACCTCGATCGTCAATAGCGTATGGTTGATACTACCCAGGTAATTGCTGCTTATCAATATCGCCGGCAGCTTATAGTACTCAATAAACTCAGCCATGGTTGCATTACCATACAGTGGCGATAGCAAGCCGCCAGCCGTTTCAATGAGCAAAGGCTTGTCGGTAGCCGGGAACGTAAACGTCCTATGGTCTATCACAACGCCGTCTATCGCAGCGGCAGCATGTGGCGACATAGGCTCCGTCAGCTTTATCGCCTCGGGATGCACCCTGCCCGCTCCGTTGCTGACCAACGAACGCACGACCGCTGTGTCGCTATTATCAAGTCCTCCGGCCTGCACCGGCTTCCAATAGTCCGCTCCTGTTGCTTCCGCAATAACGGCCGATGCCACGGTTTTGCCGATATCAGTATGGATGCCTGCTATAGCTATTTGTTTAAACATTCGCTTCCTCGATTATTGTGAACACCTTGTCTATTTCCTCCCTTGTATTAAATGCATGCAGGCATATTCTCAACCGCTCCTCTCCTTCCGGCACTGTGGGATGCAGTATCTCGTTGATCTGCAGCCCGGCATTTTGTAAAGCTGTCGCGATAGTCTTTGTATTCTCATTGCCGCCTACTACAAGTGCCTGGATACTGCTGTTGCTATCCTTCCAGCCATCAATGCCGCTACCTAATATCTTACTCCTGAAATATCCGATAAGTTCATGCAGCCCGGCATTCGAAAAATCCTGTTTTGATAAATACTCGTAAGCCGCATTTATACTGCTGATCGTATGGGGTGGTAATGCCGTTGTAAAAATAAACGGCCGCGAAAAATTGACCAGGAAGGCTTTTAGTTGTCTGCTTCCCAATACTGCAGCCCCGTGGCAACCCATGGCCTTCCCATAGGTATGTACCCGCGCAAAAACCTTGTCTGCCAATCCCAACTTGCATACTAGCCCTTCTCCCCGCTCCCCGAAAACACCCGTGGCATGCGCCTCATCCACTATCATAGCAGCATCATATCGTTCTGCTGTCTCCGCCATCTGCTCAAGCAGCGCCATATCCCCGTCCATCGAGAACACCGATTCTGTCACGATCAATATCGGCCCTTTATCTCTATTCCTTTCAAGTTTTTCTTCGAGGTCGTCCAGGTCATTATGCAAAAACTTATAGCTGCTCGCATGGCTAAGTCGTATACCATCTATCAAGCTCGCGTGACACAGTTCATCATATAATATCGTTGTATGCCTGCTGCTCACCGCTGTTATCAACCCCAGGTTCGCATCATAACCCGAATTGAAAAGCAATGCAGCTTCAGCACGGTGAAATTTTGCTATCCTGTCTTCAAGGTCTTCAGCCTCTTTCGTATTACCCGACAACAGCCTTGACCCTGTCGAACCTGTTCCCATATTCATGCCGTCCATGAATGGCTGCAGCAAATCATTCGTCGCGATCCCTAAATAATCATTGGAAAAAAAATCAACCGCGGCACGTTGCGTACGCAACTGCCTCAGGTTACCTGCCTGTTCCCTCTCTGTGAGCTTTTTGTTTAGATACTGCTCAATAGGGCGCATCGCAAAATTATTTTATTGCATCACCAGCTTATCTGCAAAAGCTGCTTTTGGTGTTAAACCCAGTATGCGGAACATCTCCATGTCTTCGTTGAACTCAGGATTTGGAGTGGTCAGCAGTTTATCGCCAGCGAAGATGGAATTAGCTCCAGCAAGAAAACACAATGCCTGTTCTGCAATCGACATTTCCAGCCTGCCTGCTGATAAGCGCACTGCCGATGCCGGCATCACGATACGCGCAGTAGCCACCATGCGCACCAGTTCGTCAAAAGGCACACGCTTGTTATCCGCCAGCGGCGTACCCTTCACAGGCACCAGCGCATTAATAGGCACCGATTCGGGATGCTTTGGCAGGTTGCTTAGCGTAAGCAACATACCGATACGGTCCTCATCAGTTTCACCAAGGCCTATGATACCACCGCTGCACACCGAGATGCCTGCATTACGCACATGCTCCAGCGTGTTGAGTCGGTCTTCGTATTTACGGGTTGTGATGATTTGTTCGTAATGCTCGGCAGATGTATCGATGTTATGGTTGTAAGCATACAATCCCGCATCTGCCAGTTTCTGTGCCTGAGATTCGGTAAGCATGCCCAGTGTACAACAAACTTCCATGTCCATGGCTGTTACGGCCTTCACCATATCCAGCACCCGGTCGAAATCGCGATTGTCGCGCACTTCCCGCCAGGCTGCACCCATGCAGAAGCGAGACGCCCCGCCTGCTTTTGCATTCTCCGCAGCTTTCACCACCTCGTCGGTCTTCATCAGCGCCTGCACCTTGATATCAGTATGAAAGCGTGCCGCCTGCGGACAATAGGAACAGTCTTCGCTGCACCCCCCTGTCTTTATTGATAACAGGCTACTTATCTGTACCTCACCGGGTTTGTGATATTGCGAATGCATATTGCCGGCTTCCATTATCAGTTGCAGCAAAGGTTTATTATAGATATCGCTGATCTCCTCAGCTGTCCAATCATGACGAATTATTGACATCTGTTTCCTTCTTTGGGACTGCTAAGGTAAAGCCAAATAGAAGTGTAAACAAATCTTTCGCACTTTTGCACCATGGCACGCATACTCGCATTGGATTATGGTAAAAAACGGGCGGGGATAGCCGTCACCGATCCTTTGCAGATCATAGCCACTGGCCTGGAAACCGTGGACACTAACGAGCTCATTGGCTACCTCAAAAGGTATATGGCCGCCGAGCCTGTTGAAAAGGTGCTGATCGGCTACCCTCTCAATATGGAC
Source organism: Bacteroidota bacterium (assembly GCA_018267915.1). Taxonomy (GTDB): domain Bacteria; phylum Bacteroidota; class Bacteroidia; order Chitinophagales; family Chitinophagaceae; genus MKUN01. The sequence continues at coordinate 51,599 of JAFDXN010000024.1, forward strand.
GATAGCCCCACTGACGCCACCCCACTGGTTGAGAAGTTCATTGGCAAGTTCAAAAACGTCTTCCCCAACCTACCTATCGAAAAATGGGACGAACGCCTGAGCTCCAAAATGGCTTCCGCAGCCATTAGCGGCATGGGCCTAAAGAAAAAAGACCGCGAAAAGAAGGAGTTGGTCGATACCGTAAGCGCGGTCATCATGCTCCAGGAATACCTCGAAAGTCGCTCTTGATCCTTATCTTTGCAAATTCTATAATAAACAATAGGCGAAAAGATGGTTTTACCGATAGTGGCATATGGCAACCCAGTACTAAGGAAGATGTGTGAGGATATTAATCCAGACTACCCTGAGCTTAAAAAACTCATTGCCGATATGTGGGAAACCATGTATCACAGCAATGGCGTAGGCATAGCTGCCCCCCAGGTCAATCGCCCCATCCGCCTGTTTGTTATCGATACCGAACAGATAGTGGAAGGCTTCGACGATGAAGACAAAAAGCTTTATCCCAATGAAAAACCTGCAAAACGTGTATTCATTAATGCTCATAAAATAGAAGAAACCGGCGACCAGTGGGCTTATAACGAAGGCTGCCTCAGCATTCCCAAAGTAAGGGAGGATGTCAGCCGTTCCCAAAAAGTACGCCTGCGCTACATGGATGAGAACTTCAAAGAGCATGAAGAAGAGTTCTTCGGCATCACAGCCCGCGTAATTCTTCATGAGTACGATCATATCGACGGCAAACTCTTCATCGACTATCTGCCTCCTCTGAAAAAACGACTCATCAAAAAGAAACTCGACGATATCAGTGTTGGCAGGATCAAGGTCGACTATAAGATGTTATTTGTGAAATAAGGCTTATTTTTAAGCCGTCAATATCCCCCTTTGCCTACCGTTAGCATATATAGCGAGGAAGAGCTGGTACTGTTACTGCAACAACGGAGCGAAGCCGCTTTTAACTACCTGTACCAGAACTATTCGGGAGTGCTTTACGGTATCGTGCACAAAGTGATCTTCGACGAACAGACCGCACAGGATGTCCTCCAGGAGGTTTTTGTGAAGATATGGAATAATATAAGCCAATACGACCCCGCCAAGGGACGCATTTACACCTGGATGCTCAATATTGCCCGCAACGCAGCTATCGACAAGCTGCGGTCCAAAGGCGAGGTAATGAAGGGCAAAATCCGGACAGGCGACGATATCGTAGATAATATAGGCCGAACTATGAAGACCGAACAGGCTACTGATACCATCGGCCTGCGCCGGGTGGTGGGAGAACTGGAGCCTCAGTACAGGGCTATTGTGGAACTGGCATATTTCAAAGGCTATACAATGGACGAGATATCAAAAACCCTTGACATTCCGCTGGGCACAGTAAAAACCCGCATGCGGCATGCCATGCAATTATTAAGAGCATATTTTAAAACATAAGTGAACGTAAACGAATACATAGAATCGGGCGTTTTGGAGGCCTACGTGTTGGGCTCGCTCTCAGCAGCGGAGCATGCCCGCGTCCAGGCCGATATTGCCCGCTATCCCGAACTGGCGGAAGAAGTGGCCGCCATCGAGGAAACTATGTGGATGATGGCACAAGCCGGGGCTGAAGAGCCGCCCGCCGCGCTTAAAGAAAAGATATGGTCCGGGCTAAACGCACAGACGTCCTTTAACGCCGGCAATGTTGAAACTGAATTTGATACCTCTTCTGGCAAAACAATACCTTTTACACCATCGCGTAGTTACCAGCTCCGCTGGGCCCGTGCAGCCATTTGGATAGCTTTGATTGGCAGCGTGCTCGTCAACTTCATACTTTGGAGCCAGCGCAATAATACCATGGATGCCCAGCTCGCATTCAAAGCACAGCTCGACGCCATGCAGCAACAGCTGGCCATGCTCCAGTCAAGCGCCCGCAAGCAGGGTGACATGCTGGCCGACTCCAATATGAAGACGGTCGTGATGCAAAGCATGAAACCCGGTCACCCCATGGCCGCGACCATATATTGGAATAAAGGCAGCGGCGATGCCTACCTTGCCATGCAAAAACTCCCCATGCCAGAAAAAGGCAAGCAATACCAGATGTGGGTGATAAAAGATGGCAAACCTGTAAGCATGGGCGTTATCGACAGTCACCTCCTGGAGAACCCTACAGTTTCCAAGTTACCGATGAACGTAAAAGACGGCCAGGCCTTCGCTATCTCCCTCGAGAAGGAAGGTGGCAACCCCACCCCTACCGAGGTCTACGTATTGGGTAAAACATCCTAATAGAAAATTTCTGCCTACTTACAGCTATTCAACAGTATCAGCGAGGCATCGCCGGTAATGGTATGGTTCACCATTAGTAGCTTGTCGATAGCATCACTTCTCACTCCGCTTTGAATAGTGACGGTTGGGATATTTTGCTCCGAAACAATCTTATTAGCCAACCACAGGCCAAAGCCGGATGCCGTATCAAAATCGCCACAGAGATGCTTGTAGGCGCATACGGTTGCACCATCTCCAAACATTCCCGTCCCTGCCTCAAATAGCTTCTTCTGTTTCGCGTCGCCATTCATCCCCGACAATACTACGTCTATATCGTTAGCCACTAAGCCGTTTTGCTCCAGCATTTCATTGATTGCATTTTGCATTTCGGCCACGCCGGGTTTGTGCAGCACTTTTAAAGCAGCAATAGCTGCACGGGCATTCCCTTTGTCGTTTGACAACACAAAAAAGCTTGCACCTTCGCCGCCGATAGTTCCATCTGTGTTACCGTGTTGCAACAACTCCAGGCTATCGATCTGCTCCTTTTTCCAGTAACCTATTTTACCCTTGACAACATGGTAGTAATCCGTCATCTCGTCAAAACCACCCGCCAGGATATTTTGCGTGTCATTTGCTTCGTTCAGCGTCAGCTGCGCATCCAATAGCGCCAGCTCAAACGACAGCCCGCGATGCACAAAGGTCTCGTTGTACTTGGTGCATTTAGTCTGCAAGGCCAGCCAGCCGTTCACCGAATTGTAAGTGGACTGTATGAAATAAGTTGGGTTCAAAGCCTCCTCCTTCAGGGTTATCATATCGCTCAGGAAATGCTCCATATCCGACACACTACCTCGCCCTGTTCCTGTTATGATCGCATCCGGTTGCACACCTGCATCAGCCAGGCACTGCATGCCTGCCGTAATGCTCATTTTCAGCAATCTGCTCATGCGGCGTATGGCGACAGGGGAGATGTACTTGCGATAATCCTGCTCCACCACATGCAGCATTCCCGTATCACTGCTCATCAGCGGTTCCAGCATTGGTCCCTCTCCATAGCTATGCTGTGGTGATATGCAACTCGCTGCTTTAATGTACATCGCCTTGCTCATAACGCGCTGAATGCTAGTGAAACATTATTGCCCCCAAAACCAAATGAATTACTCAGCACATGCTGTATATCCACATGCTCCACAAGCTGTGTATTAGGTGCAAGTGGCAATTCTTCCATTGGTGTGTCAAAGTTCATATTAGGCAGTACTATACCTTCACGCATAGCCGCTATACTGAAGATCGCCTCTATAGCGCCGGCAGCGGCCAACGTATGTCCTGTAAAAGGTTTGGTCGAGCTGAAGTAAGGTATCTTGCCATCAAACAGCCTGCTGATCGCAGTGCCCTCCGCAATATCATTGTTAATAGTGGCTGTACCGTGCGCATTGATATACCCTATATCACCCGGCTGCAGTCCTGCCATTTTCATCGCCTGCTGCATAGTATTATATGCACCCTCACCATACGGCGACGGCGCCGTCGGATGATAAGCGTCGTTGCTGTTGCAATAACCGCTCAGCTCAGCCAGTATCCTAGCGCCTCTTTCCTTCGCGCTTGCCTCTGTCTCCAACAGCAGGTATGCAGCTCCTTCTCCCAGGTTCAATCCTACTCTATCCCTGTCAAAAGGTTTGCATGGCTCTTTTGCTACATTCTTCAGCGAGTTAAACCCGTTCAGGGTGAAGCGGCTCAGCGCATCACATCCTCCGCAGATAGCCCTTTTCACAAGCCCCTGCTTTATCATCCTCGCACCCAACATTAGCGCGTTGGCCGATGATGAACAGGCTGTACTGATAGTGGCCATCAGCGGCTTTAGCTTATAGTAAGCAGCTATATCCTCCGTGCTTTCCGCACAGTCCAGCGAGTCGATATACCTGATGTAATCGCCTGTTCCCGGTGCAATAAAATCAGGGTACAGGTCCTCTACCGTGCACATGCCACCCACCGTTCCGGCATTGATAAGTGCCAGTGGCTCTTTGCGCAGTAGCTCTATGTCAAAACTGTTAATTATCTCCTGCATAGCTACCAGGGCCAGCAATGCAGTTCGCGAGTAGTTGTGGTCGGCAGGCAGCTGCAGCAACTCAGCCATTTGCCGGTTACTATATTCAACCTCGCCCATCACAAATTCTCCCGCATGTATTGTCTGTAGATGTACGGGATGGCGCAACCCGCTTCTCAGCTGGCGCATGGCCTGCATATTGGCTTCTATTCCAAGACCCAATGCAGTCACAAGCCCAACAGAGCTAACTACGATCTTCTCCGCCATCAGCTAAAGGATACTGCTATATTTTACGGTGCTGCTCAATGTAATCGGCCATGGATTGCACCGATGTCAAAACCTTACGGCCCTCACGGGCATCTTCTATCTTGATGCCGTAATTGCGCTCCAAAAGCACCATCAGCTCCAGCGAGTCGATGCTGTCCAGCCCAAGGCCCTCGCCGAAAAGCGGCGCATTATCGTCGATATCTGCCGGCTTCATGCCTTGCAGGTTCAGCGAGTCTATGATCTGTTGCTTGAGGGTAACTTTAAAATCTTCCATAACTTAAAGGTGTCAGCAAAAATAGCTCAAAATCCTAATAATGAATAGGAAACGTCAAATTCCCATCGCCAGAAAAAAGTAAAGCCCTCATTAGAGGGCTCTGCAATATCATATTGGCAACAATTATTTATTAGGTACCGCCAGGCCATTCTCAAAATACACACCGGCATTTGTCTTAATATCACTCAGCTTCACCCTGTAACTATTGAAATTGTCATCAGCAATGGCATCTGAGTTGGGGAACATATAAGCGTAATACATGTCATCCGAAGGTATATACACTACCTTCCAGATATACTTCGGCACCACTATCTTGTGTGCACCAATAGTTGTCTTTTTGCCCAGTGCGCCCACCGACACCATTACTTCGCCATGCGTGCGTGCTTCCTGCCGTTCAGACTTCCCAAGGTTTTCCCAGATACCGGTGTTGAAAAAATGCGGCATTGGCGTTACATTCGAGAAATAGAACGATTGGTCCATACCATCTTCACTGCATATATTGTTAGCTGCACCCATATTCTGTCCCTTATCATAGCCGCTGCGCACATAGTCCTTCAAATTATTGGTCGACCCGGGCAATTGTGGGTCAACCGCAAACTTATTGCTCTGTGGCACATGCGGCTCGCACCACAGCATATCGGCGGTCACAGTATAGGTAACCAGCACGGGTATATGCTGCGACTTTGAGTAGTAAGATGTGTAGTTATCGTGCTTCAGCTTCGCAATGTCTACATATGGCTTTTTACGCTTAGGTTTTGCAGCCGCAGCGGTCGGAGCGGCGGCTGGTGCAGGTGCTGCAGCGGTGGCAGGCGCGGGTACCGGTGTTGGTGGTGGTGTCGTCTGAGCGTAGCTGCTGGCATCTCCTAAAATCAGGGCCAGCGATAGTCCGAGTGTAAGCGTCGGAAAGATATTTTTCATATGGTTGTTTTGTACAAAGAAAGTCCTATTCATCCTTAAAGTCAATATGCTACTTGCTATTTTTCCCCTTTTAATGCAAAAGCCCACCCGCTGCGGGATGGGCTTCACAATATGTTTGGCTTGGCCTATTTTTTCATGAACCTTGCTACGGTCGCGCCGGCTCTCAGCGTATAAATGCCCGCTGGCAGCGTATGTACATCAATTTTTGTATCTGTGCCTGTTGTCACACCACGCCCTACCACCTGCCCTATCGCGTTGAGGATATAATAGGACGTGCCAGCCGGCATTTCCCCCCCACTCAATACAATATCGGTCGATACAGGGTTGGGATAGATAGCAATGGTGGCCGATGTTGCCATTCCGGCAATGCCCGACGGGATGCTGTAATGGATCCTGAGCTTGCAGTCAAACAAACCAAATGTGCAAATGCCCACCGAGCGTGCGCTGTAAAACACGCCGAAAGCTCTGGAGTTAACAATTGCCGGTGTCAATGTATTATACCAAAGATCGTTCGCGCCTCCTAAGGTGTCGATATCCGATGCCGGACCCGCTGAGTCCACAACACCATTACCGATAGCCATACCATTGTATGCCAGCGATACGGTATCAAGGAAATACGAGCCGGCATTACATGCGCCTCGTGCTATGATCATTTCCACGCCGTCAATATTGGCATTGGCCGGCACATTGAAGCCAAAATCGTACATGTACAGGAAGTCAGTGCTGTCGTTCAGTGCCGCATTGTACGGAGTATGGGTCATCGTGTCGTGGTTGTTCCCGATGGGGTTTGTGACGCTCCATGGCACTGCCGGTTTCGACACATTCTTAGCGCTGTCAGGGTTATTCCAATTGCTCGTTTGGGCATAGCCTGCGCTGGCCAAAAGGCAACTCAGCGCCACACAAATAAGTTTCAGGTAGTTTTTATCCATGTTTTATTATTGGGGGTAAAAGATTTAAATACTCAGTTTTTGCCTTTTGTAGGCACTTTGATATTTCGCTTTTTCATTTCTTCCTTCAGTTTCTCGGGCATTTCCCTGCAGTTGCAATGTTTTGCATGCGCTATATGCCACTCGATACGTTCGTCCAGCGTCGCATTCTTTGGCATTCTATGCGCCAGGTGCCATTCGCTATTGATCTTCATATCACGCCCTTAAACATGCAAAATATTGTTTTAAAACCAACAAATAAAAAAAATTCCAAGGCATATTGTCTTGGAATTTTTCACCGGGATACTATGGCCCGGTTAATATTGTTGTTAGCGCGTCACCACCACTCTTTTTGTTTCCGTGTATTCACCCGCAGTCAGCTTACAGTAATACACCCCGCTGCTTAGCCCCGAGGCACTCACGTTTATTTTCTTATCGCCTGCGTCCATCTGTTGCTGCACTATGGTCCTTACATAGCGTCCCATCTCATCATACATTGCTATTGTTACCGCGGCCTTGCTATTCAGGTTAAAGCTCAATGTGGTCTGATCGCGGAATGGATTCGGGTAGTTGGTAAAGTTTAGTACGGGCGCCAGCGCGGTTACTTCCTTCACACCCACTATGTCGTTTACATCGGTTATGTGCGTCGAGTATATGCCATGTGAATGGGTGGCCACTACTACCAGTCCGTCCGTAGCGCGGTAGTCTATCATGTCCACTATGTCATAACCTATTTCATTATGTGCCTGTTGCGTCCAGTAAGTACCGGGGCCGTATAGTTGAGTGGTTGCATACAGGCCGGTGCTCGTTCCCGCCATGTATACGGTACCATTCGCTACGGGAATGATGCTTACCCAGCGCACCGATGGACCTCCGCCGGCCCCTGTCGGACTTTGCTCCAGGTTTCCCGCCACTTTGCTCCAGTTGCTGCCGCCATTCTCAGAGTAGAAGATGCTATACACGGAATAATTCGAAAAAGCCACCATCACATGGTCGGCATTGTTCGGGTCCACTGCTATGCTGCTTACATAGCCACCGGGAAATAATGCGGTTAGGTTGGTACAGGTAATATCTGTTGCCGTGGGCGTGCCGCTGTTCGCATTGTCGATCCGGTATACACGCTTGTTCGATGTCCCGTAATACAGGCGGTTAGCCGGCGTTTTCGAAATAGCAAGTGCCGTGATCGTCGCTCCTGCCGTTGGCACTGAGTCCGGGAACTGTACCCAGTTGGTCGTTATCGAGTCCCAATTAGCCGCATATGGTATGCCGGAAAGGTCGTTGTTACGCCACAGGTATTTACCCCCGGCCAGGTACATAACATTATTGTTGTTCGGGTCCAGTACATATGGGTTGATGAATAGGTAACCTTTGCCGCCCCTGGGATCTATACGTGCAAAATTCGTCACTGCTCCGTTCGCGTCCAGTTGCGCACGCATCATTTTACCGCTCTGTATACTGAAGTAATAAGCACCCTGGTTATCAGCAATTGCGCAGTACGATCCGTCGCCGCTTCTTGGTGTCACCCATGGTGTTGTCAGGTTGGCCGAGTTGGTGTACCAGCTGCCATTATCTTGTGCCCCCCCTACCACTATGTCGCTGGTCGTTGCGTGGTCTATTGCACAGGTATAAAACATACTGGTTAGGTAGCCGTTGTTAAGAGAGTTCCAAACCACCGTTCCGGCTGTGTTATCATTTGTTTTAAAGATCCCTCCGTCGTTCGAGGAGATCATCTTATTCGGATTACTTGGCAGGAAAAGCAGCTCATGCTGGTCCGGGTGGTGATTCAGGTACATGTCCACTACCGGCAATGCCGCTCCTTGCTTGTAGCCGCCGATGAATGTGGTATGCGTGTTGTCTTTGAAGCCCGACGTTGAACGGTACATATTTGTCCCACCAAGGAATACAGTGTTCGAGTCACCGGGCTTCACTTTCACCACGATATCATAGGAGCCCTGTGTGATGAACTTATCAAACCCCCCCCCGGTGCTGGGCAGGTTGTTGCTCAGGTCTCTCCAGTTGCCGCCCGCACCACTGCCGTCGCCCGATTTGTAGTTGTACTTCCACATGCTGTTCCATTCAATATCACCCAGATAGTTGGTGTCTGGATAGCCCGACCCGGGCGTGTTGCCTACTATATACACCTGGCGCTCATCGTCCGGGCATATACCTATTTTCAGGCGGTTATACGTTGCCGGGAAGCTGGCCGGTGTGATATTGGTGAAGGTGATACCGTCTGTCGAGCGATAGACGCCTTTCTGCGATCCATCGCTGCTTAATGTTGCATAGATGACGCCCGTACTGGTGACGGCTACATCGGTGAAATAAGAATCGCTGCCGCCAAAGGTGCCTTTTGCCAGTGTCCAGCTTGTTCCGCCGTCCAGGGATTTGTAAATACCTCCATATGCAGCCACATAGACCACATCGTTCACCATGTCTGCCTTGTTCACTGCAATGTTCCAGCTCATGTCAGACCAGTTGTCAAAGCCGGTAACATTATTCGTAGTGGTAGAGCCTAGCAGCGTCCAGCTCTGTCCGTTGTCCGTCGATTTGTAGATGCCATTGCCCAGGTAGTAAGCCCCGGTCGCGCTCGCCGAAGCCCCATATCCCTCACCCGAGCCATAATACCATACATTGGTATGGCCGGTCCTTGTATCCTGCGCCAGGCACGATACACTCTCATAGTTATTCGCATCACTGGTGCGCGTCCACGTTTGGCCCTGGTCAGTAGACCTCCACATACCGCCCGAACACGACCCGGCCACGATAACATTTTCATTGTTTACGTCAACCCCTATCGCCCTCGTACGCCCACCCACATTCCATGGGCCGCGCTGTTGCCATGCAGCCGCGCTGCTCTTCGCTTGAAACTGCGCGTTGATATCCGAATGGGGCAGCGTAGCCGCATACGCCAGTTCCTGCTCTCTTATATTCGCGGGTATCCTTCCTGTCTCAGGATCCCGCAAGCGCATAATATCATAATTCAGCCTTGCATTCGCGTCATCTTCACTGCCTATCGCATCGGCATCGCCCATAAAGCGCGGAACATTTTTATAACTATTTGCCCCAAGGAAAAATTGAGCACCCGCTATGCCAATGACAGCGATCAACGCAATGTAAATTTTATTCACGTACCTGGAATTTTAAGATGGTAATTTACGAATTATATAAAGAAGTTCACCGCCTTCTGTATCCATATACCACAAATACCCCGTCGCTGCCGGGCCGCAATCGCTGTTCTATTCTCGCAGTGAAATGTTGCCCCTTCTTCAAACCGGGATAAACTACTTTCATATTGGGGAATAACTTCCTGGTGTTGGACAGACTATACGCAAAATACATCTCCACCACATCCCCGCTATTATAACGCAGGCTTACACCTGCCCCGCAGGCATCCACCGATATTATTTTCACCAAGGCCCTGCACGCATGTTTGGAGCACAGGTTCTTCTTATCCGGGTCACCTGCTTTCAGAATCCTGACTATTTGTCCCTCCGTTCTGCAGCTCATCGGGGTCGCCTCACCTGCATCCATAACAGCATCTTTTTGAGCGTAGCCCCTAAAGCCGCAACATACCAGTACAGCAACCGACAAAGCAACACGCCATACCCCGGATTTTGATCTCAACATATTTTCTACTCTTTCTTAAAAATACTTTAATCATTACTCACTCGAAAGCCTCTATGCAGGCAGGGGTGGCCATTCAAACAGATTCCTTGCCATTTAAAAGAATGGCCGCCTGTCGCGACGAGTTCCGGGAGGGTGATTATTTAATACAGTGCCGTTGGCAGCCCATCTATGCTTACCCGGTTCTTTTCCTGTCGGTATATTTCCAATCCATCTACACCCTTTTTCTCGGCCCATTTATTCGCATGGTCGCGCTCACCGGCATATTCATACAGGGGCACACTAAAACCACAGGAAGTCTGTACCCTGTCTATCTCCGCAACTATTATCTGCCTTGTAGACATGTGCAAGGCAAAATGCTGCGACAGCTCCGCCCATTCTTCACTACCGGGCAATACTGTCCTGCCCTTGCCATACAGCCGCAGTATATTGGGTGGTCCACCAAAAGCGCAAAACATAAAAGTGATCCTTCCATTCTCAAGAATGTGCGCCGATGTCTCATTACCGCTGCCCGTGAGGTCCATATAAGCCACCTTGTCCGGCGACAAAACCCGGAAACTATCCAGCCCCTTCGGCGAAAGATTGATGTGCCCCTCCGCGCTCAAGGGTGCCGTTGCAACAAAGAACACTTTTTGATCTTCAATAAATGCCCTATGGCTTTCTTGTATGCTGTCGGAAACTTTCCCCATATTCTAAAGATACGACACACTTAAGCCCGGCGAGTAACAAAATACCCAACCATTAACAATTTCAATTTTATGTTTCTTTACCTACATGTTTTGAGCCCAGCTCTTGTCCATCCGTCCGTTCGGCGAAGTCTTCCGACTTCGTCGTACCGGCAGGCAATCTTCAGATTGCTTCTTTTTTACCCATTGAGTCTCTCCCTTCAGAGGACTCAACGGACATCGGGGCACTACAGTTGATGACCTATCTTCCGTCCGTTCGGCGAAGTCTTCCGACTTCGTCGCACCGGCAGGCAATCTTCAGATTGCTTCTTCTTTACCCGTTGCGTCTCTCCCTTCAGAAGACTCAACGGCATCAGGACACTGTAGTTGATGTTCAGTTACGCCTTTGCCCGTGTCCTTCTCCAACAAACCACATACCCATTAATAATTTTATTTTTATCTCTACTTATCCACAATCTCAGGTTTATCCTAAGCGTCATTTTACCTTTGTGTCGTCCTGTGAGTTTTCTTATCAAAACTTGGTCTGGGCGTATAGATCTTTAACATATTACCACGGCAAAGATATTGGCAGGTAAATGGTCTTACCGTCAAGTGCAGACAGGATTATCTAACCAAACTTTCAATAAAATCAGGACGAGACACTAGCGTCGGATCAGGCACAAACAGGGCACGACTCGGGTATGTACTTTAACAATAAACAATTAATTATCAGCAAGTTATTAAAAATTGGCGCCCGATTTTAAAAGTTATGCCGGGATCGGGCATAACCGGCAAACCCAACTAATTACTAACTATTATCTGCTAACTACTATCTGCTAACTACGATCTACTAACTACTATCTACTAACTACTATCTACTAACTACTATCTACTAACTACTATCTACTAACTACTATCTACTAACTACTATCTACTAACTACTATCTACTAACTACTA